>JAFTVW010000024.1 GCA_017465605.1 Alistipes sp. | reverse complement strand
GAATTTTTTTTTCGCCCCCCCCTCTGCTACTCTTCTTCCTGTTCGGGCAGCTTCAAATCCTTCACCGATACGTCGCGCCCCTTCTCTCTTTCAAAACGTTGCAATGGATTGGCTGTCCACTCGTCCCACTCGTCACGGTTACGGACAATGTCGATTGCAGTGTAGATGGCGTTACGCATCGACTGTGCATCGGCTACTCCCTTGCCTGCAATATCGTAGGCTGTACCGTGGTCGGGTGAGGTACGCACAAGAGACAATCCTGCCGTAAAGTTTACTCCATCGGGCGAAAGTGTCTTGAATGGAGTGAGTCCCTGATCGTGGTACATCGCAAGCACTGCGTCGTATTTAGCGTAGGCTCCCGATGCAAACAGACCATCAGCGGGGAATGGTCCAAAAGCCAATACTCCTTGCTCGAATGACTCCTCGATGGCGGGCTTGATAATCTCCTGCTCCTCCGAGCCGAGCATTCCACCCTCGCCAGCGTGGGGGTTGAGGGCAAGCACTGCAATACGAGGCTCGACGATACCAAAATCGGCCTTCAAGGTTTGGCGTAGAGTAGTGAGCGACTGCATAATCTTCTCTTTCGAGATGTTGCGGCTAACCTCTGCTACGGGGATATGAATTGTAACAAGTCCCACTCTGAGACGGTCGCTACACATAATCATCATTGGCTCTCCATCGGCGTGGGCTGCTACGAACTCGGTGTGACCCGTGTAGGGGAACTCCTCGCTTTGGGCTGTCTCTTTGTTGATGGGAGCAGTCACCATAGCGTCTAACTCGCCATCGTTCAAATCGGCCATCGCCTTGTTGAGTGCTTCTACGGCTGCTTTACCTGCCTCAGCTGAGGCAACTCCGGGTTGTGGGGCTATGTTGCCGCACTCCACGAGGTTTACTTTGCCACGACGCGCTTCGCGAGCTGATGCGATGGTATTGAATTCCACCTTCTCGTTCTCCTCGCTGTCGAGCAGTGGCATATATGTTTTGGCGGCTTGCAATGAGCCATAAACAACGGGGGTGAAAAGCTCCGTCATTCGGCTGTCGGCGAGAGTACGGAGAATAACCTCCCAACCTACACCGTTGATGTCGCCTTGTGTGATTCCTATCTTTGGTCTATTATCTGACATAAATTCAATGTTTTCAATCGACAAATATACTAATAATTTTCAATTATTAGGCTGTTAATGCGGTAATTGATGCTGATGGAATGAAAAAACGGCCTTTTCGGGCCGTTTTATGCTGAAATTTATAGCCTTGCGCCCTGCTTTAAGGCATTCGGCGACGAAATTCGGCGCAGACAATACCCGTAGCCATTGCCACGTTGAGTGACTCGGAGCCTTGACGCTCTGGCGGATATGATGGGATTAGCAGACGATGGGTGAAACTGCGAGCGCACTCTTCGCTCACGCCCTTGCCTTCGTTGCCCATTACAATCACCCCATTTGTAGAGAGGGTGGTTGAATAAATGTTCTCGCCATCGAGCATTGTGCCGTAAACAGGAGTCTTTTCAGCCGCTGTTTTGGCGAGAAAATCGGCCAGCGGTAGGTAGTGAACCCGAACTCTTAGAATAGCACCCATTGTGGCCTGCACAACTTTGGGATTGTAGCAATCGGCCGTATCGGGTGAGCAGTATATGTCGCTGATTCCAAACCAGTCGGCCAAGCGGATTATGGTGCCAAGATTACCTGGATTCTGCACTCCATCGAGAGCCAATGACAGCTTGTCTGATGGTGCTGATGCCGAAGTGGGGTGGAGTGGTTGCTCGACAACTGCCAGCGATGTAGATGCTGTTTTGAGTTGCGAAATGCGCTCCATCTCTTTTGGTGAGACTTGCTCGGCACGACCTGCGAAATGTCCTTCGATGGCGTAGAGGTGTTTGACTCGTAGCGCGGAGTCTAAAATCTCACCAATCAATTTATCACCCTCGGCGATGAAACATCGGTGTTCGTCGCGAGCGCGTTTGTCGGCAAGTGAGCGGACAAATTGTATTTCGGCTTTGGTCATAATCTCACAGTTTTAGGTTGAATGTGGTAGGTCTCTCGCTCGCGAGCAATTTCTGTTGCGGGGAAAATTTCGCGACACTCCTCACGGAGTGCCTCCAAATCTTTGTAACGCGACGAAAAGTGTCCTATGAGCAGTCGGCCAGCCTTAGCCATATCGGCTACTTTGGCAGCATCGACCGTTGATGAGTGACCTCTCTCTTTGGCTAACTTCTTTTCGGCTGCGGCATAGGTGGCTTCGTGGTATAACATATCCACCCCCTCGACCATTTTGGCCAATCGAGCCGAGTAGTTGGTGTCGGAGCAGTAGGCATACGAGAGTGCCCCATAAGGGCGATATGTGATTTGGGCATTGGCGATGACTTCGCCCGATTCCAAAGTTATATCTTCACCTCGTTTGGCTGCTACTATTTGCGCAATAGATAATCCGTAACGCTCTATGCTATATTTGCTTACGTTGAGTGGCGGCTGCTTTTGTCGAAACAGATAGCCAGCCGTCGGAACTCTATGGCGCAGAGGCAATGACCATATCTCGGTGGTGTCGTTCTCGAAGATGATTTGATGCTTGGTGGTGTCCACCTCAATCCACTCTGGGGTGTATGGCAAATCACTCTCGAAGAGCGTAAGGAAACTCTCCAACATCTCTCCAAATGGGCGTGGAGCATATATGCGCAGAGGGGTACGCCTTCCGTAAAGCCCCAATGTCGAGAGCAACGGGAATAATCCGTAGAGGTGGTCTCCGTGCAGGTGCGACAAAAACACAGCTTTTAGTTTCAGAGGCGAAATTCCACACCGAGCCATCTGCCTTTGCACTCCCTCGCCAGCGTCCATAAGGAATAGCTGTTCGTTGATGTTGACAACTTGTGCCGATGGGTGTGCCGTAGCAGTAGGCTTGGCCGAAGCGTTACCGAGTATGGTTACCGATATGGCCATTAATAGGTCTTATTTGTTGAGCAAGTAACGCTCGCAGTCTAGGGCTGCAATACAACCCGAACCTGCGGCGGTGATGGCCTGACGGTAGTGGGGGTCTTTTACGTCACCAGCTGCAAAGACACCCTCAATGTTGGTCTTTGATGTGCCGGGAATGACTTTGATGTAGCCCTCCTCGTCGAGCTCCAACTTACCTTTGAAGAGCTCGGTGTTGGGGTGGTGTCCGATGGCAAGGAAGAAACCCGAAATGTCGATTGTGGTCTCCTCGCCTGATGAGTGGCGAAGGAGTGCACCTGTCACGCCATCATCATCGCCCAAAACTTCAACCGTGTTATACTCGAACATCACTTTGATATTGGGGGTGTTGAATACTCTCTCCTGCATAGCCTTCGATGCGCGGAGGAATGGCTTTCTTACAATCAGATATACCTGCTTGCAGATTGATGCAAGGTATGTAGCCTCCTCGCAGGCAGTGTCGCCACCTCCCACAACTGCTACATCTTGTTTGCGATAGAAGAATCCGTCGCAAGTGGCGCAAGCACTCACACCCATACCTCGGAACTTCGACTCAGACTCCAAGCCAAGATATTTTGCCGAAGCACCTGTGGCTACGATTATAGTCTCGGCCTCGATTTGCTTCTCTCCATCGATTGTGACGACAAATGGGCGAGCATCGAAGTCGATATTGGTCACAACGCCAAAGCGCACATCAGCACCAAATCGCTGAGCCTGCTTTTTCAAGTCGCCCATCATCTCTGTTCCTGTGATTCCTTCGGGATAACCCGGGAAGTTCTCGATTTCGGTGGTTGTTGTGAGCTGGCCTCCGGGCTCTATCCCCTCGTAAACGATGGGTGAGAGGTTGGCTCGTGAGGTGTAGATGGCCGCAGTATATCCAGCTGGGCCGCTACCGATAATTAGACATTTAGTCTGCTCCATAGTGTATTTGTCTTTATTTGTTTATAATCCTGTGCGTTGAGGTTGTGGCCTCATATTCAGTGTTTAATTGTTGTGCGTCTTGAATTTCTGCGCCTAAGTAATCGAATGTGTGCCATTCGCCATTTCGTTTTGCTCGGCTTTGGCCGCTAACCTCATCGTAATTGAGTACGTCGTATATGGGGTCGATGATGTAGTTGCCACTCTTGTCGATTAATCCCATTAAACCCTCAAACTCCACTTCGGCTCGGCCCTCCCGAAAATCGGATACCCAACCAAATTTGCTCTCGATGATTGGGTGATTGTTGCCATCAACAAATCCCCACCCCGACTCATCTTTGACTGCAATCAGACCTTCAATCATCGGGCCAGTCGAGATGTGACCCTCTATGATTGGTGGGGCGGAGTATGCGTGTTGTGAGTCGTGGAGTTCCAATGCCTCTCGTTCGAGAGTAATCTCGCTACGAAGTTGCTCAAAAGCCATTTTATCGCCACCCGCTCGTTTTGTTGCGTGATACCACCTGATGGGGCGTAACAATCCTCTCTGGTCGATTAGGAGATTCTCCTTTCGTAGATTGTTGAGCGAAATGTCAATTAATTTTAACTCCTCCTCCAATTCGTTAAGCGCGGCAAGCAGATTCTCGGCCTCGACCTTGTCATCTGCCGCATTTGCCACCGCATCGCAATAAGGTAGGGCATTGGGCAAAGGTTCGAGTAGTATGTCGCAATATAATTCTCTCTGTGTTGGGTCGATGTAGAGCATCTCATCTCGCATAATGCGTAGTGGTGGCGCAATCTCGCTCTTTAAGTGGCATCTTAGATTGCAAAATCTCTCAACGCGATGTATTGCAACCGATGAAAGTGGCATAGAGAGCAGATATGGGCAGTTGCCTATTCTAATGCGGGTCTCTGCAAAATAGGTGGATCTTACGATAGGGGCATTGTCCCACTTGAACTCTTTGAGTCGTCGGAAAGATTTGGCAGGTGTAGCCAAAGCATTGCGTAGATTGGAGATGGTAACCATACTATTGCATATTTGTTACACTGCGTGAACCTATGTTTACAATCGATAGTAGTTCGATAATCGAGGCGTTGTAGCCCACTCCGAAGAATGGGGGAGTTGCTCCTTGCCCCTTCAATTCGTGGATTGGCCCATCGAAGGCCGAAGGCATAATACTCGAACACTCGGCCAGCAGGCGCAGATAACGACCTGCTCCTGTAAGCTCATCAGGCATTGGGAAGATAATTGCAGGCAGACGGCTGTCGGTGCTGATGTGAATGTTGATAAGCAACACGTTGCCATCGTCGGTGGTTATGCGCTTGATTTGTGAGCAAATATCGCGAAGCTCGTTGTCGTCACAATCCGATGCCTCACCATCGGTGATATTGATTACAACGGGTGGAAAACTTTGGTGATTCTCGCTTCGCGCGCACCACTCTGCCACTAAATCGCGCACTCGGAGGAGAGCTTCATACATCGGCGTATTACCTTCGGCGCGAGGAGCGAACCACTCGTTGAGTGTATGCTGGAATATGGCTGAACTCTGCTCTGAGAACTGTTCCTCTTCGGAAAAAACTCTGCGCTGTGGGGTCATTTTGGCGATCTCATCAATGGAGAGCATACCATCTTGACCAAGTAGCATCTCCACGCTATCGTTGGCATAACCTACAACAGCAATGTCGTAATAGTTGCGTAGCGAATCGGTGCGTCGGCAACGGTCGATAAGTTCGGTAATTAGCGCATTGGCAATGATGGCCACAGCTTCGGCCTTGCTCATTAGCTTTTTGCCGAATCGCACACTCTCCTGCATCGAACCCGATTGGTCGAGTGCGATGACGAATGCAGTGCGGTGTTGTCGCGTAATTTCCTGACTATACATTTGCGATAAATTGACTTGTAAATTATCTACAAATATACATTATTTCGCTGAATTTTGCAAAATCTGCTCTGAATATAGCGTAAGGGTAGAGCCGTCGGCTTGGCGAATAGAGGTTTTGCCATTGTGGAAGGGTTTTACAATGGTGTTTTCGTCGAAAGTGGCAAGCAGGCGTGAGTCAAGTGTGATGAAGTGTTTGTAGCGGCCTAATTTCACCAACATCGTACCCTCCGAAGGCTCGAATGCGCTCTCGTAGAGTGGTGGAATAATCCATCGTGAGTCGGAGCGGTAGCCCCAAAGACCTTCGCAAACGTCAAGTTGTGCATTTCTTAATTCGGCTTCGGTTGCAGGGCCGAGATTATTTGTTTCGTGTTGCAGGATTGTTTGCAATCGAAATAGTCGCGGCAGGGGTGAGGTGAGCATCTTGGCGATGTGGTATTGCTGAGCCATTACTCGGCGTGCAAAGGAGTCGATAATGGAGTCAAGCGTTGCAGTATCTCCACGCAGGATTTGTTTGGGCGAGAAAGGTGGCTCAAAGTGAGTGCGGTAGTGCTCCGTAATGCTTGTGTCGATAGATGCTGCGTGTAGCAGTGTGGAGATGGTGGCGATGGAGTAGTCGTCGATGTGCTTGTCGAACATCTCCATCGTGCGGGCGGGGTGTTGATAAGCCGCAGTGCCAATCTCATTTGATTTCTCGCCTGCAAATTGTGGCAGATAGGCTGCGTCCCAATCGATTGCAGTGGTTGTGAGATGGTCGGGAGAAACGATTATATTTTCGGGTTTCAAATCTCCGTGAGCGCGTGGCGAGGAGAGCAGCTCGCGAGCCATATTGTCGAATGCCGCAGCTACCGTTGCCATTGTTTGCGACGTGATATTTTGACGTAACAAGTTGTCTAATGTCTGCCCTTCGATGAGTGGCATCAGCAGGCAGTCAACCCAAAGTTTGCGACCCGTAAGGTCGGCAACGCATAACTCCCGCTCGTGGAAATCGCGGCCGTAAATTGCAATCAGGTTTTTATGAGTGCGAGTGTAGCACTTCAAGATTTTTGGCTCTTGATTGTGGTGCACGAAAAATGTGACGGCCGCATTGCCAACCACATAGCGAGGCTCTCCGTTTGAGAGTACGGGCTCCACACCGCGAAGTGTGCGCCAGACGCAAAACGGATTTCTGATGGCATCGACTATGTTGGCAATTGAGGTCATACTATATATAAAGGAAAGGTTGCTCGCTCGGGGCGGGCAACCTTTGCTATAAGTGAATTCTACGATTAGTGGCAACCGCCCTCGCAGCCACCATCGCAACCGCTCTCGCAGTCACCGTGACAACCGCAGTTGCAGCCACCCTGTGCAGCCAAATCCTCAGGAGTTACGTCGCGTACCTCAACAACCTCGACATCGAAGTTCAAAGTCTTGCCAGCCATAGGGTGGTTGAAGTCCATCTTAACGGTCTCCTCGCCAATCTCCTTGATAACGCCCAACATACGATTGCCCTGAGCATCGCTCATAGGTACTTGGCTACCAACGAAGAGGATATCCTCGGCCAACTTGCCATCAACCATAAAGATATTCTTTGGGAGGTCAACAACAGCCTCCTCGACAATCTCGCCGTAGCCGTCCTTTGGCTCCAATGTGAACGATACCTTCTCGCCGGGCTCCTTGCCCATGATTGCACCCTCGAACTTGGGGAGAAGCATACCCGTACCGCAGATAAACTGCAAAGGCTGACCCTCGCGTGACTGGTCGGCAACTACTCCATCAACTGTCAGTGTGTAATTCACCGACACCATTTTGCTATTTTCTACTTTCATTATTGCTAATTGTTAGTTATTATTCTTTTTCGTTTGAAGCATACAAAGATACACACTTCGCAGAGAGTTACCAAATTTCAAAAAGAAAAATTTGTTTTTTCGGGCAATTTGTGTTACCTTTGTGATGCTGTTCGTTGTGATAGCGAACATATTTACATATTAAGTGAAAGTGTATTAGCTTTTTTCTTTTTGGAAATCTGGAAAATTTCTATGGTACAAGAAAAGCAACACACTCGTCACCTTGTATTGGTATATCTATGGCGGCATTCTTGCCCCATACCCCAATACGGGTGTGGGGTATTGTTTATTTGTGCCAAGGTATTCCAGAACCTCCAAAAGAATAAACTAATCGACCTCACACTTTCTTTTTTATAATCTGCTAATGGGGTCGTGGCAGTGTTAACAGTTTCTTATGAACATAAGAGGTCTTTTCTTGACAATTGCTATTGTTGGGAGTGCTATGACTGCATATTCTCAAACAGTAGATTATTCTGTTGTGTCTGTACCTGAGGAGAGTGGGCTTGATATTACACAGGTAACATCAGTAAATGATTATGTGTGTATGCCAATTGTGCAGCGTCAGTCCAATACATTAAATTGGTTTGCGAATAAGATTATTGATGTTTCTATTGATGGTAAATACATTGCTTATTTATCATATCGCAACGACAAAAGCAATATATTTATTAAAGAATTGGGAAAACAAGGTGGAGCAACCCAGCGAACGAATCGGCAGGGAGTTTTGGACTTTTCCTATTCTCCTGATGGAAAACATATATGTTTTTCTGAAAATCGCGGAACAAACCAGCAAATATTTATAACTGATGCTAACGCTGGTTATGTATGTCGCCAAATAACTTCGGCAAATTCTGATTATTCTCCTATCTATTCAATAGATATGCAACAGATATTGTTTACTCGTGTGGAGAACAATGGGACAAGCATTTGGAGTTACAACACAAGCAATAATTATATATCAAGTTATGCTTCTGGAATGAATCCTTGTCCTGCAAGTAAAGATAGCTTTTTGTGTACTCGCGTAGGAAGTAATAATCGTAGTGAAATATGGCGAATTAATTATTCAACGGGAGTTGAAGAGTGTATTGTGTCAGATCCAGAGCGCAGTTTCACAACACCGGTAATATCACCTGATGGTGAGTGGGTCCTTTTTGTTGGGGAGTCAATTATAAATGGAGGAAAAGTGTCGTATCGTAATACAGATATTTATGTATGCAAGCGCGATGGCTCTAATATGATGCAGATTACTTATCACGCGGCCGATGATTTGAGTCCAACGTGGAGTCGCGATGGCCGTTATATATATTTTATTTCGCAACGAGGTAATGCCGAAGCTACTGCAAATATTTGGCGAGTAACATTCCAATATTATTAGAGACAGATATACGTCTGAAATAAATTATTAACTAAACACAAATTTATTATGAAAAAATTGTTCTTTTTAGTGATCGCGTGTGTTGTTGCTTCAACAGCATCTGCGCAATTTGTGAATTCGGGTAATGCAAATGTTGCAGCAAAGTCGGGTACTTCACTCAGTTCAATGAGTACCGATGATTACAACCGTTTTTATGTTGGCTATAACCCAACAAAGATTAATTGGGAAGATGACCAAGAGGATAATGAAGAAGGTTTCCCTCTTACTCAAAGCTTAACAGCAGGTTATTTGCACGCTTCAAGTCTTTCAAGTAGTGTACCTCTTTTTCTCGAATATGGTGCAAATTTCCAGTATAGTTTTGGTAAAGAGAGTAATGATGGCGATGATCTCACTGTAAACATGTATTCTGTAAACGTTCCTATCAGTTTGGCGTTCAAAGCACAGTTTAACGATGTGTCGTTAACTCCTTATTTAGGTGTGAATTTCCGAGTTAATGCGGCAGGAACATTGACTTATGATGACGAAGATACAAATATCTTTGATGATTCAGACAAGGAGGCTGGCGATAATGCTGCAAAACGTTTTCAGGCAGGTATTAATTTTGGTGTAGGATTGAGCTATAAAGCTATCTATCTTGGTGTTGGATATTTGTCTGACTTCTCGAAATTTATAGATAATAATGATGATGATAATGTGGGTAAAATGGGCGCAGTAACACTAACTGTTGGTATTAATTTCTAATGGATAAACTTTAATATATTGATTATTATGAAAAAATTATTTTATCTATTGTTTGTTGCAACTTTTTGTGTTGCTCTTGTTGGTTGTAGTGAAAATAACGATGACAAGGATAAGGAAAATGAAATTGAAAATGGCTCAAACTCGGATAATGAAAGTCTTATAGTAGGAACGTGGGAGGCGTACAAATATTACAATGTTGATGATGACGAGACTGAATATGCAGATGATGGTGAATCTACAATTCGTTTTAAGAGTAATGGAACAGGTTCTACGTGGGGAAATGATTTTGATGAGGAACGTTTTGAGTGGGAGCTTAAAGGCTCAAAATTGTATCTGATGTGGCCAAATGATGATGATTATGAAGAAGTATACAAAGTGAAGAAACTTACTCAAAAGGATTTGGTATTGTCTTATGATGATGGATATGAGGAAGAGGTACATTTTAAACGAAAGTAGGAATTGTACAATGTAACAAAAAATCCGCAAAATTGAATTTGCGGATTTTTTTGTTTATATGTGTTATGTGAATTTTTAATCCACATTGCAGCAGACCAAATTGCGGTCGCCGTAGCCGTTGTCAATCTTGGTGACGTAGGGGAAGAACTTCGATGCGCGTACCCAATCGAGTGGGAATGCAGCCTCCATGCGAGAGTAGGGGTGTGACCACTCGCCCGCAAGCTCAACGGCTGTGTGAGGAGCGTTTACCACAACGTTATCCTTCTCGCCCGATGCTGCGGCAGCCTCGCACTCGCGCTTAATCTGAATCAAAGCCTCCATAAAGCGATCCATCTCGGCCTTAGGCTCCGACTCGGTAGGCTCGACCATCAAAGTCTCGTGAACGGGGAACGAGAGCGTGGGGGCGTGGAAACCGTAATCCATCAGACGGTGAGCGATATCGCCACAGTCGATGCCGAAGTCGTGTTTGAAGTGGGTGAGGTCGAGAATCATCTCGTGACCTACGCGGCCAGTCTCGCCTGAGTAGTAAGTGCGGTACTCATTCTTCAAGGCTGATGACATATAGTTGGCATTTACGATAGCCATCTCGGTTGAGTGACGCAAGCCCTCCTCGCCCAACATCTTGATATAGCCGTAGGTGATAGGCAAAAGCATTGCCGAGCCCCAAGGCGATGATGCGACAGCGGTGATGCCGTCCTCGCCACCTGTTGTCATAATCGAGTGCGAAGGAAGGAATGGCTTCAAGTGCTCTGCTACGCAGATAGGGCCAACGCCCGGACCACCGCCACCGTGAGGCATTGCGAAGGTCTTGTGGAGGTTCAAATGGCATACGTCGGCGCCGATGTATCCCGGATTGGTAAGACCAACCTGAGCGTTCATATTCGCACCGTCCATATATACCTGACCACCTGCATCGTGAACGGCATCTACAATCTCGCGAATACGGCTCTCGAACACACCGTGTGTCGATGGGTATGTAACCATCAAGCCACACAACTCTGATGAGTGCTCCTCGGCCTTCTGCTTCAAATCCTCAACGTCGATATTTCCGTTTTGGTCGCAAGCAACCGTTACAATCTTCATACCTGCCATCGCAGCCGATGCGGGATTTGTACCGTGAGCTGATGCGGGAATGAGGATAATGTTGCGATAGCCCTGATTGCGACTTTGGTGATATGCGCGGATAACCATCAAGCCTGTGTACTCGCCCGCAGCACCTGAGTTGGGCTGCAATGAGCAACCTGCGAAGCCTGTAATAGTGGCCAAATCCTGCTCCAACTCTGAGATAAGCTGAGTGTAGCCCTCGGTCTGATCGGCAGGAGCGAAGGGGTGCATATTTTGGAAACCGCTCAGTGACAATGGTTGCATAATAGCCGCAGCGTTGAGTTTCATTGTGCAAGAGCCGAGTGAAATCATAGAGTTGGCAAGTGAGATGTCGCGCAACTCCAACTGCTTGATATAGCGCATCATATCGCTCTCCGAGTGGTAGCGGTTGAATATAGGCTCTGCCAAAATGGGCGACTTGCGCAACATCGACTCGGCGATTGCGGGCTCGGGGGCAATCTTTACGGCCTTAGCCTTCTTGACCTTAGCCTCGGCGAAGATAGCCACAACTGCCTCAACCTCGGCAGGAGTTGTAACCTCGTCGAATGAGAGGCGTACGCAACCCTCCGAAGGATAGAAGAAGTTGAAGCCAGCCTCCAATGCTATATCTTGAATAACGGCAGCCTCAGCCTCGACCTCCAAAGTGTCGAAGATGTTATTTGTTGCGAGTTTGTAACCCAAAGCCTTCAAAGCCTCGGCCGCAGCAACAGCCGAAGTGTGGGCTGTCATAGCGGCACGGCGCAGACCCTCTGGGCCATTGTAGATACAGTAGAAACCAGCCATCGATGCCATCAAAGCCGATGCAGTACAGATGTTCGATGTGGCCTTCTCGCGCTTTATGTGCTGCTCACGCATCTGCAACGACATACGCAAAGCCTTATTGCCCAAGCGGTCAACCGATACACCGATGATACGGCCCGGAATGTTACGCTTGTAAGCCTCGCGACAAGCCATATAACCTGCACTTGGACCACCAAAGCCCATTGGGCAACCCAAACGCTGAGTAGAACCTACGGCAATGTCGGCACCCCACTCTGCGGGAGGTGTCAAGAGTGCCAGCGACAAGATGTCGGCAACGGCAGCTACCAACGCTCCTGCCTCGTGAGCCTTAGCAGCGAAGGCTGAGTAGTCGCGTATCTCACCTGAGAGGGCTGGATATTGCACGATTGCGCCAAACTCCTTGCCTGTGAACTCATAGCCATCGTAGTCGTCGATGATAAGCTCAATTCCAAATGGCTCGCTACGAGTCAACAGTACGTCGAGAGTCTGAGGGAAAATCTGACGGTCAACGAAGAGTTGATTGCGACCCTGCTTAACTGCATCGCGTGAACGCAAGGCAAACATCATAAGCATAGCCTCGGCTGCGGCAGTTGCCTCGTCAAGAAGTGAGCAGTTGGCAATCTGCATACCTGTAAGCGAGGTGATGGCGGTCTGATAGTTTAGCAATGCCTCCAAACGACCTTGTGAAATCTCGGCCTGATAGGGAGTGTATGAGGTGTACCAAGCAGGATTCTCAAACACATTGCGGCTCACAACTGCGGGAACGGCTGTGGGGTAGTAACCCATTCCAATAAATGAGCGGAACTGGCGATTCTTTGCTGCGAGTGCTGCAACGTGTGCCGTAAACTCATACTCGCTCATACCTGCGGGCAATGCGAGAGGTTTCTTCAAGCGGATTGAAGCAGGAATAACCTGCGAAATAAGCTCTTCAACCGACTCAACGCCGATGACTTTCAACATCTCGGCGAGGTCGTTTGAGTTAGTTACGCCGATGTGGCGATTCATAAATTTGTCAAACATTTTCTCTAATTTATTTGTTGCTATTTTTGTAATTATTTTTGTTATAGTGATACAAATGGTTCTCTATCTAACAACCACGATACATTGCTAGGGATTATGCTTCTAACGCCATCTAGGGTATTAACAATTCCTAAATGAGCCGATTTAGGATTAGTGATGTTTGCCATTGGAATAATCCACATACCGGAGCATAGAAAATTTCTATCCAAAGTAACTACAATTAAATATTTTGCATCTTTACCTTTCAAATTATTTAATCGTCTGCTCTTTCCAATACGGCGATAGCTTTCGTAAACTCTTCTCGTCTTGATTTCAAACTTAATCCCGTTTTTATCTTTTGCATCCCATCCTTTTTCAATATTACTATTGCTCAAAGTTAAAGATAGGTGTTTACTCGCATAATATTCTCCAATGTCTCCTACAATTCGGCGACTTCTGATTATGTTTAGTTCTTCTAACTCTATATACGCTTTGGCAAATTCATTAATTGCAATTTTTATCTCTTTTTTTATTTTTAATTTTTTTAAGTCGCATGCATAACTGCAGTTGTCACAACTCTTTATTGCATAAGAATTGTTGGTGATTCTGCTAGATGGTATTTTAAGAATTCTTATTGGTTTATAGTGTGTATCAAAATACACGACTATTAAATATTGAAATTCTTTTGGATGTAATCCGGTTATGTTATAATTAAAATTTTCTCTTTGAGAATCTTTCAAGACTTTTGACTTTACTTGATATTTTCGTCCGCAGCTATCGGTTGCATCAAAATCTTTCTGAACTCTATGCGCCTTTTGTAAATTAAAGTATTGGCACGCAATATATTCTCCTATTTCCCCCGTAAAACTGTCTGTGGAAATAACCCCATACGAAAGTAGCAAATCACTACAATTAGCAAAGTTTTCAAGAGCAAAGCGTTGTCTCTTTGAGAATAGAGTATTATTCATAAAACAAATACTAATCAATACTTAAAACTGCTGCCACCGATGAATTCGCGCAAAACCGATGTCGGAGGAATTTCGTCGGGCGAGATAGGGATAAAATTATCCAAGAATTTAAGCAGACGGCGTACTTCGCCATATTCGGGCTCGGTGTCGTTTACCTCACGCAAGATAGGCTCTACCTTTTGGCGCAGCACAGAAATCTCGTAGAATAGCGATGAGTTGAACATCACATCGGCATTCTCCTGATAGGGGAAGATGTGTTTCTCTTCGCCTCGGCGGACACTCGGCCAGCGTTGCAGAGTGGCAAGTGCATTGCTGCCTCGTGTGGCATAGTCGCGAGTTATGCGGCGCAACATACGGTTGTCGGAGGTGGGAATGCGTGAAAGATTATCCATCGCAACCGACGTAAGGCACGAAACGTAGATGCAGAACTTCTGGTCGCGCGGAATGCTTGGCGTGAGTTTGGGGTTAAGGCCGTGAATACCCTCCATAATAAGTATTGAACGCTCGTTGAGTTTGAGCGGGGTCTCGTGCCATTGACGAGAACCTGTAATGAAGTCGTAGCGAGGCACATCGACACTCTCACCTGCTATCAATCGCTCCAAATCGCTGTTGAGCAGCTTCAAGTCAATAGCCTCCAATGCCTCATAGTCGTAGTCGCCATTTTCATCTTTTGGAGTGCGCTCGCGGTCAACAAAGTAGTCGTCAAGCGAAATGAGAACGGGGTCGAGTCCCAATATCCTCAGCTGAATACCCAAACGTTTAGCCGTAGTGGTCTTGCCGCTTGATGATGGGCCAGAGATAAGCACTACGCGAGTGCCTTTCGATATGTTGGCCTGTTCGATTTGGTCGGCTATTCGGGCAATCTTTTTCTCGTGGAAAGCCTCGGCAACCTTGATTAGCTCGCTTGCATCGCCCGCTAACACCTTCTCGTTGAGGTGTCCTACGGTGGGAACACCCATAATGTTTACCCACATACTATACTCGCGGAATACATCGAACATCTTGTCGAGATGTACATTCAAATCGAGCTTGCTGGGGTCGGAACGCAGCGGCAAAGCGATGTAGAATCCGTTGTAGTAGCGGCGGATATCAAACAGATGTATGTAGCCCGTATTTGGGGTTAAAGCCCCATAGAAATAGCCCACCGTGTCGTCCATCGTGTGGATATTGCTATAAAGGCGTTTGCGAGAGTTGAGCAGAGCAATCTTGTCGTCGAAACCGTATTTCTCGAATATGGTATTGATTTCCGACGAGAGCATACGCTGGCGCGTGATGGTGTGACGGCTGTCGATAATGCTCTGCATCGCTTGGCGCAATGCCTCAATATCCTCTACCGAGAGTTCGTCACCATCGGCAAACTCTCCGTATAATCCGCGACCCAGCGAGTGGCGGATATGTAGCTTGCGTTCAGGGAAGATGTCGTGTGCAGCCTTTTGCAGAATGAATGATATGGTACGCTGATAGACACGATAACCCTCGAAGTGGGTGATGTCTATATATCGAACCATAATAGGCTTGTAGATTTTGTAATTCAGCTCCTTGATGCGGTTGTTGACGTATGCCGCCAATAGTGGATAAGCACCTCCGATTGAGAGTTGCTCTTGCAATTCGAGAAGCGAAGTTCCCATCTCAACATCTAATGTTGTCGAGGTGTTTTGGCAAATTACTTTTACGGTGTTCGACATAGCTACATATATTAGGTGTGTAAAGATAGGTATTTTATTCGGAAATGCGATACCCTAAAATGATTATTTAATGGCGGAAATGTGATTTTGTCGAAAAAATAGCTGCGGATATATTTTTTAATTCAACTGCGCGAAATGTAATTTATTGTGTTTTTGATTCTTTTTATGAAGAATAGCTTGTTAATTTTTTTTGTGTTGACTTTGTTGGAAATGGAGTGACCCCAAAAGTTTGGACAAAAAACTTTTGGGGTCACTCCACTCATTCTCACTCTCTGAGGAAGCTATTTTTTGCCCAAAGCACGAATTGCCTCAGGGTCGAAATCCGCATATTTGAAGGCGTAGTATCCGACAACTGCAATGCCTTGTTTTTGAAGACGATTTACCCACATTTGAATCTTCTCGGGGTCGCCCTTCGATTCCAAACCTCCGTCAACGGATAACTCTCTTATTATAATTCCGTGGTCGGAGATAACCAACGCGTCGTTGTCCACACTCGATACAATGTGTGACGGGTGGGTGGCTCTGAAATGATAGCCATCGGGGGTGTGGCTGGGGTGGCCACCGTTGCCGTTATAGACGAGCAAAAAATCCTTTAATTCTCGTAGGCAATCCTGCTCGAAACGTTGGCCTGCCGATGTTTGTGTTTCGGCAACGGGTTGTATGATAACTCCTTTATGGCCATACTTTTTTATAATCTTGATAAGTTGCAGGGCAGAATTGTAAACGGCTTCTAATTTTGGGCCTTTGTCGCCATATTTACCCTTGCCCATATTGTCGTTGACAACCGAGACGAAGAGCCACAACTTACGTCGGCGGCACTCCTTTACAAGATAGCGATAACTCTCTTCGATTTGCTTAATCCACTCCTCGCTCCACAGCTCGCAATCGGAGTAACGTCCCCAGCTGGCCATTTCAATCATATAACCGCTTACGCCGCACTCTTGCATTAGATTTAATTCATCTTTTAGCGTCTGCTTTGAGAGAGTCCAGCGATTAACTCTGCCATACCACGTCTGGGTTTTCCCCTGCTCAATGCGGGGTTGTGCTATGGCGTTGATGCATAGCATTATAGTTAAGATGGTCGTGAAGGTTAGTCTGAGTTTGTGCATAATCTATTTTGCGGTGTAAACCACCTTTTTGGTTTCGAAAAACTCCTCCTCGAAGTGGTCGGAGATATTGTATTGTTGCCACTTCATTCGGGTAGCGGCAAGTTCCTCGCTCAAATCACCTCCTTTCAGATATAATATGCCGTTGGGGAGTGTGCCTCGCTGGCCTCGTTCAATCTTGCCCCAAATCCATTTAACAAAGGTTGGCATCTCGGTAACGGCTCGCGAAATCACATAGTCGAATTGCTCGTTGATTTGCTCCACGCGCACATTGCGGGCATCAATGTTGGTGATACCAGCGCCCTCGCATACTCCCTTTACAACTGTGATTTTTTTGCCAATAGAATCGGCCGAAACAAACTTTGCATCGGGGAACATAATGGCAAGCGGAACGCTCGGAAATCCCCCTCCGCAACCTACGTCCAGAATCCTTGCTCCTGCCTCGAACTTGCACACTTTGGCAATGGCCAACGAGTGAAGAACGTGGCGCAGGTATAGCTGGTCGAAATCCTTGCGCGAAACGACATTTATCTTTGAGTTCCAATCGGCATAGAGATCGTATAGAGCGCGGTATTGCTGCTTCTGTTGCTCGCTTAAATCGGGAAAGTATTTTTCGATGATGCTTATCATTTTTTCGGGGTGTGTAAAAGCTTGGTTGTTAATGTCTTATATTCTTGATGTTTGCGTTCTTTTCGATTGTTGAGAGCAAGCCGCAAGCCGCCTGAATATCCTCGCCACGAGAGGCTCGTATGGTGGTCTGAATACCTTTTGCAGTGAGGGTATCTCGGAAGGCAATCATTCGCTCGTTTGAGGGCGAGAAGTAGGGCGAATCGGGAATCTTGTGGAATCGTATAAGATTCATTCGGCACTTTATTCCGTTGAGTAGTCGGCATAGCTCTTTTATGTGAGCTGGCGAGTCGTTGAGTCCCTCCATTACGATATATTCAAATGATACACGACGCTGACCTGTGAAGTCGTAGCGACGCAAAATGTCGCATACTTCCTTTATCGGGTAGGCCTTTTCGATAGGCATAATTTCGGCGCGCTCCTCGTGGAAGGGATTGTGCAGGCTGACGGCCAAATGTACCTTTGTGGAGTCGAGCAGACGAGCCAAATTCGGGGCTACACCTGCGGTGGAGAGAGTGATGCGTGTGGGCGACCAAGCCATACCCCACGACGAGGTGATTATCTCTATGGCTGCCAATACATTATCCATATTGTCGAGCGGCTCTCCCATACCCATAAATACCAAATTGGTGAGCTTCTCGCTTTCGGGAATAGAGAGTATCTGGTTTATTATCTCGGCAGCCGAGAGTGAGTGTTGCAAACCTTGTCGGGCCGTAGCGCAGAATTTACACCCCATACGACATCCTGCTTGCGACGAAACGCATAGCGTAGCTCTATCGCCATCGGGAATATATGCCGACTCGATGTATTGGCCTTGCAGGGTTGGAAAGAGGTATTTTTTCGTGCCATCAACCGATGTGCTGACCTTGATTGGCTCGATGTGGCTGGCGGTGTAGTTCTGAGAGAGGAGTTCGCGTGCCGCAAGCGAGAGATTTGTCATTTGCGATATGTCGGTGATACGAGCAACATAAAGCCATCGGGCAATCTGCTTGGCTGTAAAACGTGGCAAACGAATCTCGTCGCAGAGTTGTTGAAGCTCAGCGAGAGTCATTCCATATAGGCTCTTTTTGGTAGTTTCTGACATAGGAGATTTTTTACTTCGACAACAAAAGTAAAAAAAAAATGCAGATTTTTCTTCGCGGAGCGTTATTTTTTGGAATTTTATGATTATATTTGCCAAAAGAACTGCGGATATATCCCTATGGGATTGGGTCGCACAAAGTGCTGCAATGGGGTGATTGCTCTGTAACTTAGAGTGTTACGGGGTTTTGGTCGTTGCCGTTGAATAAAGAGGCGATGGTGTTGGCTGTCGCATCAACCGAGAAACTATAAAATTTAAATTGATAAACTGAAGTATGGAAATTAAAAAATCACCAAAGGTAGACCTTCAAAATAAAAAAGGTCTGTTCCTTGAGATTGGCTTGATTATTTCGTTACTTATCGTAATCGCTGCATTCCTCTATGCACCGAAGGAGTATCGTATTGAGCAAGTCGAAATGAACTATGGTCCCGTTGAGGAGGAGATTACCGAGATTACTCGTAACGAGCAGAAGCCACCCGAGCCTCCCAAGAAGATCGAGATTAAGGTTTATAATGATATCCTCGATATCGTTACAAACGACACCAAGGTAACTACCGATTTCTCTTTCGAGGAGTTTGAGGCAGGCTTGGAGATTACCACAAAGGTTATGGAGGTAGAAGAGGAGGAGATCGAAGAGGACGCTCCATTGCTCAAAGCCGAGAAGATGCCTTCATTCCAGGGCGGTGACCTTAACAAATTCCGTAACTGGGTACAGGGTAAGTTGAAGTATCCTAAGATTGCTCAGGAGAACGGTATCTCAGGTCGTGTGACTTTGTCATTCGTTATCGAGAAGGACGGTTCACTTACAGGTATTCAGGTGATGCAGTCTCCTGATAAGTCTCTCTCTGAGGAGGCTATCCGTGTAGTGAGCAGCTCTCCGAAGTGGTCTCCTGGTACACAGCGTAACCAGCCAGTTCGCGTGCGCTACCAGTTGCCCGTAAACTTCCAGTTGAGAAACTAATACTAATAAATAAAAGTGTCCCGCTTTTTGCAATAATTAGCGGGATACTTTTTTTTTACCCATAAGTAATGGTAAAACCGAATAGCGAGAATCAAACAAAACAGGCCGAAGAGCAGGATTTGCGTGAACGCGCCGTTGTGGTGGCTGTTATACGCGATGGCCAGAGTGTTGAGCAGGCAGAAGAGTTTTTGGCCGAGTTGGAGTTTTTGGCCGAGACGGCTGATATTGTGACTGTGCGCCGCTTTACGCAGCGTTTGCCACAACCCTCATCGCGAATATATGTGGGACCGGGTAAGTTGGACGAGATTGCCGCATATTGTGCTGAGAATGAGATTGATGTTGTGATTTTTGACGATGAGCTTTCACCGTCGCAGACTCGCAATATCGAGAAGGTGATGCCTTGCCGTCTGCTTGACCGTACACGTTTGATTTTGGATATATTTATGTCGCGCGCTCGCACAGCCTATGCTAAGACACAGGTGCAATTGGCGCAGTATGAGTATATGTTGCCCCGTTTGGCTGGTATGTGGACCCACTTGGAGCGTCAGCGTGGTGGAACGGGTACTCGTGGCGGAGCGGGTGAGCGTGAGATTGAGACCGACCGTCGTATTGTGCGTAACCGAATCTCGAAACTCAAAGAGGAGCTTGCGAAGATTGACCGCCAGATGGCCGTTCAACGCTCTAATCGAGGCTCGATGGTGCGAGTGGCTTTGGTGGGATATACCAATGTGGGAAAGTCAACGTTGATGAACCTTGTATCGAAGAGCGAGGTGTTTGCCGAGAATAAACTCTTTGCTACGCTTGATACTACGGTACGCAAGGTGGTCTTTGATAACCTCCCGTTCTTGTTGTCAGATACGGTAGGATTTATCCGCAAGTTGCCTACGGAGCTTATCGAGTCGTTCAAATCTACGCTTGACGAGGTGCGTGAGGCCGATTTATTGGTACACGTTGTCGATATATCGCACCCCGGTTTTGAGGAGCAGATTGCAGTTGTGAAGCAGACTTTGCAGGATATTGGGGCGGGTGATAAACCCGTATATTTGGTGTTCAACAAGATTGATGCCTATACATATATTAAAAAGGAGGAGGACGACTTGACCCCTGCCACACGTCGTAATATGTCGTTGGAGGATTTGAAGAAGAGTTGGATTGCCAAAGCCAATACCCCTTGCATATTTATTTCGGCTGCCGAGCGAATCAATATTGATAAATTGCGTACGGACCTTTATGGTATGGTACGCGAGATTCACGCAGGCCGCTATCCGTTCAATAACTTTTTGTATTAACCTTCAATTCGTTAGAGCTATGATTCACATTTTAGGTCAGCAGAATTCTATCTTTAACACCTTTTTGGCGCAGGTGCGTGACAAATCGGTGCAGACAGACTCGATGCGCTTTCGTCGTAATATGGAGCGTATTGGCGAGATTATGAGCTATGAGATATCAAAAGCTCTTAGTTATACGACTTGTGTGGTTGAGACCCCGCTTGGTGAGTCGCAGATGTCGCTTGTGAGCGATAAGATTGTGATTGCAACTGTGTTGCGTGCGGGTTTGCCCTTGCATCAGGGCTTCTTGAACTACTTTGATAATGCGCAGAGTGCCTTTGTCGCGGCTTATCGTAAAAACTCGAAAGATGGTACTTTCAAGGTTAAGGTGGAGTATGTGTCGAGCTGCGATTTGGAGGGTAAAGTGTTGTTGTTGGTTGACCCGATGTTGGCTACTGGACAATCGCTCTGCCTAACCTATGAGGCGTTGTTAGAGAAGTGCGGAAAACCATCACACACCCACATTGCTTCGGTTGTGGCGAGCGAGCAGGGTGTGGACTATGCTATGAAGCATCTCCCCTCGAAAAGTACAACCTTGTGGGTTGGAGCAGTTGATGAGGAGCTTACCTCGCGTGCTTATATTGTGCCGGGTATTGGCGATGCGGGAGACCTTGCATTTGGCGAGAAGCTATAATGGTAGAGGTGTGAAATATTAAACGGTAGTAGTACTCATTTCTGTTACTGTTTTAGAGCTTAACCTTGATAGAGAGTGCTGTTGTAATACCGTGAATAGCGATAATTGGGCTTAGGTTGTTTGCGGTTAAATTTATTTTAGGCCCTATTTATTACCTATTATGAAGAATAGTATATTGTATTTATTATTGTCCTTATTCCTTTTGATAGGTTGCTCGAAGGAGGACGATAACATTCTCGAAACAGATACACCTGTTCCCAACAAGCCTGCAATTGTTGTAGATGTTGTGGCGAGTAAATACAATGGACGGGTGATTGTGTTGTCAGACTCAAATGAGTTAATGTCATATCTTTATAAACGATTTGTTAATACCAGCCAAGAACTTGCAGCAAATGCAGAGGTAATTATTTTGGACGAAAGCAACGTAGCGAAGATTACCAGTGATTCTGCAAAGATGGATATTGTCTCTTCTTTGTGGTATAAAAACAAAGCATTTGCATTTGTCAATCCAGGTATAAATGCTTTGAATTTCATTGCAAAGCTTCGCGCTACGATGTCGGGACAAACATACAAGGCTTTATCAGATGACGTTGCGGCCTCTTTTGCAAATGCTCATATATATATTACAAAGGCAGATGGTAATGAGATGATATACAATCGTATATCGAAACAACATAAGCACCATTCAACCATTGTTAAAACCTCAAATAAAGAGGGTGCGGAGGCTGATGTTTATTCATCTGATAGAGAGAGCGATATTTCATATGTCCCATCAGACTATGAGGTGGGGCGTATTGCCGAGCGCGCGAGTGAGTGGTGTAATGCTAATATTACGTCATCTGAAACGGCACAAAGTGTGATGTTTCGTAGCGATGCAGATGACCCCTTTGCGGGCAATCGAGTGGTACGTACTATATATACCGCGATAACGGTAAGCCACAGTTTATGTTACGACTATTATTGGTGTACTTTGGACGAGATACCTCCTATGTCCACAACAGAGGCTATGGTGCGTATCAATGCTATTGCAGGTTATAGTGAGACGATAGACTCTGACATCTATGACTTGGTTTTAACACAGGAATTTAATGCCGCCAACACCCACTTGGCTAACTATCTTATTCACGAGCACCTTGCCTATAACTGGCGATATTCAGGTGGTTACTATTATGGCCCTACCGTAAATATAAGCATCGATGGTGGCGAGGGTAGCTCTTTCTCGTTTTACGATAATACAGATATTTATGCGCCAGCCCCCACTCCTACGGCCGATAGTTATACCGTTACGCATAACCCTGCAACTACGTCGTTCAATGGTGGTGTTATTGGTGGAGCTTCGTTGAGTTCTTCGGGATTGTCGGGTAGTTTGTCGGGTAGTTTTGGTTTTAGCTTTACACTTCCTTCAACAAGTGTAACGACTCCCCAAAAGGAGATGCCTCTCTACTATACTCCGAATCATAATGCTATCGAGTGGAGGTATCAGACCGATTGGGTATTGCACGATGTACATTGGGGTAAAAATCCTGATTTCAATACTCCTCCGCAGGTAACATACAGTAATTGTCTTACCGACCAGGCTGTATCATTTGGCGTAAGAAATAGTAAGTCATTGGGTCAGGAGCCAGTATATGTAGATTACAATGTAAATTTCAAGACCTATCACGAACTTGCACGCGCTGAGATTGAAAGTGAAAACATAATTCACAAGGAGTGCGGCGACCATTATCAGGAATTGGTAAGCCATAATTATAGATTCCCTATGCAACAGATGCCTGCCGTAGCACGTTATTTTAAGGATTACAATCCTATCTGTCTTTATACACAAGGCGCAGCAGATGGGGCTACTGGTTGGGCGCAGCTCGAAACAATGTTGCTTGATAATAGCTACTATGCAACTTTTGATTCAAATGCCGAGATACGGTCGGTTACTGAGGAGGGGCTTAATAGTGTAGCAGAGGCAGCGTGGCGAGAGGCAATGACGAGCCTTATTGCAGGATATACAGGCATAGACACCTCATATGATTATATTATAGCGTTGGGGTATGATGTCGATAAGCACCTCAAAGTGGGTCTTTATATTCACGATGGCACTTGGGAGATTATCGAAGATGTCGATGCGAAGAAGGCAGAGCTAATTGCAAGTAATGAAGCTTCTTAATAGTGATTCTGCGCAATATAGAAAAATGAGTATATAATATTATATGCAACTTTTTATAGAGATGTGATTTCCAATGAGTTTTGGAATAGTCACATCTCTATTGTTTTGATGCCATTACCATTACCAATACTATCAGGCCCGAATTATTGTTGTTTGTGCAAAGGTTATTTCTGCCCTAATTTCAGATAGTTCTCGATATTGAAATGAGATTCGGCGTGGCTGCCAGCAAAGAGTTTTTCGATGTAGCCACTGCGAATCATCTCCTCGGTGGGGAGTAGGTGGAGCTGTGGAGGAGCGATAAGTGCTATCGAGTCGCAGAGCGATACGGCAATATCCAACTCGTGCGTTGAGAAGAGTATGCACTTATTCTCGTTGTGGGCGAGCTGTCGGAGCAAGTCGCATAACTCGTAGCGGTTGGGCATATCGAGAAATGCGGTAGGCTCGTCGAGTAGAATGATGGGCGTCTGTTGGGCAAGTGCGCGAGCAATCATTATTCGTTGGCACTCACCGTCCGACATTTTGTCCATAGTCTTGTCGGCATAACTGCTCATTCCAACGGCTGCGAGCGACTCTTCGACAATCGCTTTGTCGCCCTCCTGCATTCGGCCAATCCAATTGGTATAGGGAGCGCGACCGAGTGCCACAACATCGCGGCAACGAAGGTTTGCGATGCGAACTTTGTCTGTCGTTACGAATGATATGGTCGTTGCAAGCTCGGCCGAAGTGAGCGAAGATAACTTTTTGCCATCTAATAAAATTTCTCCACCAAGTGGTGTTCCCAAGCCAGCTATGGCGCGCAGCAATGTGCTTTTGCCTGTGCCGTTTCGTCCTACAAGGGCTGTGAGCTCACCTCGTTTGATATTGATGGTGAGATTCTCGATAAGCGTGCGGTTGGAGTAGCCGAGCGATATATTGTCTAAACGTATCATCTTATGCAATATTCTTATTCCTGATTACAACCCATATAACGATAGGGATTCCGAGTAGTGCAGTTATGGTGTTGATGGGCAGGGTGAGCATCTTCGAGAGTATATCGCACAATAGAAGCGATACGGCTCCCGTAAGAGCTGCCGCAGGCATCAGTTTGCGGTGGTCGGCATCGCGCAATAAGATGCGGCTTAGGTGAGGCATTGCCAAACCTACAAATCCGATTGGGCCGCAGAAGGCTGTTATCGTACCCGCAAGTAGGGTGGTCGAGAGAAGGATAAGCCCTCGTGTGCGGGTGATGTTAAGCCCCATTGTGCGGGCATACGGCTCACCGAGCAGAAGTAGATTCATAGGTTTGATAACGGCAACCGCTATGGCTAAACCTGCCACGATGGCGGGTGCGACCAGCCAAAGTTGCCCCTTCGTTATGTCGCCTAACGAGCCCATAGTCCACACCACGAAACTCTTTAACGACTCCTCGTTGCTCATATATTGCAGAATCTGCACGATGGCACTTACGGCCGAGCCTATCATCATACCCAAAATCAGAATTACCATAATATCCTTGATTCGTCGGCTTACGCTTGCCACTACCACCAAGATAGCTGCTGCTCCAATCCACGCTGCTCCTGCTATACCCAACGTAGAGAGCATTCCAGAGCCCGACAGCCCAAATAATGGCGCACCCAAAATAAAGAGCGCAACTCCCAAGCTTGCACCCGAACTCACTCCCAGCACATATGGGCCAGCCAATGGGTTACGGAACAGAGTCTGCATCTGCAATCCACTCACCGATAGTGCGGCACCTGCAAATATTGCCATCAGAGCCTTGATGAGTCGTATGTCGATAATGATTTTTGCCTTTATGGGGTCGCACTCTCCTCCTGTAAGTGCAGCCCATACATCGCTGGCGGCAATGCCTACCGACCCCACCATCATATCAACGGCGAAGAGAGTGGCGCAGAGTAGCGAAAGTAGTATGAATAGTATGTTTTGGCGCATTTTTGTTCGGGTGTAAATGGATTTATTTCAGTTGCTTGTAGTAGTAAAGTTCGTGTTGCGAGGTCTGCGAGGTTTGCCCGATTTGCTCGGTTTGCTCGGTTTGCCCGATTTGCCCGATTTGTAATTCGGGGTGGAATATGGTTGTCAAATCGCGCAGAATTAGGTCGGGGCGGATAACCCCCGACTCCCAAAAATCCGACCCGCCTTTGGCGGTCTGACGTGCATTGTTGTTATATACACGTTGCTTTGTTACAGCTTGTATGTTGGCAAATTTGGGATTTTGGCGGGTGAGGTCCGATAGCGAGTTGCAGGGCCCGACATTTAGCCAATAATCAGCAGCTGCGGCCCAAGTGTAAGCCTGTTCCATATCGATTGGTTGCGAGGTGTTGCCCTCGGCCGAGCAGGTGTAACACTCGGCTCCCGCATCGTTGATTAGCTGCACCATATAGCTCTGTTGCGATGGTATAAACCACGAATCACGATATGGCGTGTTGAGCATCACGCGAGGTCTCTTTGTGGCGTGCTGGCTACGCTCTTTGATTTGCAGATAGTTGGTGGCGATATCTGCAAAACATTGCTGCGCCTTGTCGCGTTGTCCCACAATCTCACCTATGACCATTAGCCACTCGGCCTTACCCAAAGGCGATGACTCGACATATTCTCCCAAATAGATATATGGGATTCCCAACTCCTGCAACTTCGATTCCATAGAGCTTGCTCCCGTTACTCCATAAAGCAGCACAAGGTCGGGATTGAGTGCAACGAGGAGTTCGTAATTGATGTTGTTGTCGTAGCCCACGTCGCCAATCCTCTGGCGGTTATCGTTGACGTATTTGTCGGAGATGAAATCTATTCCCGACACTCCCACAATGCACTCTTCGCAGTCAAGAGCCGATAACATAGCCACATAGCTCGATGACATACACACGATGCGTCGAGCGGGCCCAGTGATACGCCTGATATTGGCCGAGAGGTTGCGAAACCTATTTTCGGGGTCGATAAGCAGCGTCTGCTCCACGTCGTCGGCTCCCTGCCAGGGATTTTTTATGGTGATTATCGAAGCCGATAGTTCGTCGCTATGGCGGATTTCAAATCCTGTGGCATACTGTGGCGTGTAGAGCGACTTGTCGAATAGGCTCGCATCAAATTGCTGGCTGCTTGGTGCGCACCCTATTGCAAACCCGATTATGCACCCTATTGCAAGGCATATCAGGAGTATATGTGTTGTCAGCTGTCTCATTCTATCGCTTGATTAAATCTTGATGGAGAGCCTGAACTATGGCCTTTCCATTGCGTATGGTTTCGCTATGTGAGGCTTCATCGTCTGCGTTGCTTTCGGTTATCGAGTTGCTGGTTAGATTATAACGTAAATACTCTCCTCCTGCCGAAATTAAGCCGAAGCCGTTGTTGTAGCTCCAAAATCCAAAGCGAGGTTGCCCCTCGGCAAAGATATTGCGGCTGAATTGGAACTCGCTCACGTCGATTTGCATCTGAGCAAGCAGCGTGGCGGCCATATCGCTCTGTGAGGCATAGTGTTCGATTATGGCAGGTTGCTTTACTGCACCTCCCGTCCAAAGCATAGGTATTCGCTGGCGGGGCAAATCGCCCGTCTGTAACTCTTCGGGATAGGCCAATCCGTGGTCGGCAATAAGCACCACAAGCAGATTGTCCCACAATTTGCTCGCTCTCCACTTCTCTATCATCTTGCCGACGCACTCATCGGTGAACGATGCAGCATTGAGAATCTTATGCTCGAATGCCGTATGTGGAACTTCAAAAGGCTCGTGTGAGCTGAGTGTCAGCAGGGTAGAGAAGAATGGCTTGCCACTCTGTCCAAGCTCCAATACCTCGCGGGCGAAGTAGTCGCAGACAAGCCTGTCGTCGTATCCCCACTGTGCTGGCGCAGCATCGAATGAGAGGTTGCGCTGGTCGGTTACCCGCTCAATGCCTGTGCCGTAGAGATATGATATTGTGTTGGTGAAGTTGGCATCGCCACCATAGGTAAATGTGGTGGTGTAGCCTTGCTCTTTGAGCGAGCGGGCTATTGAGGGTAGCGACTGTGCTTTTTGCGGATACTTCATTATCGAGACAATCGGGTGGGTGGGGTAACCACTCATAATAGCCACAGTGCCTCGGTCGGTACGGTATGAGTTGGCGATTATATTCTCAAACCAAATGCCCTCGCTCTTCATCGCATTGAGATAGGGCGTTACGGCCTTACCCTCGATGTGCTCGTCGGTGATGGTGCGACCGAAACTTTCGAGAATAATCAGCACGACGTTTGGGCGAGTGGTCGTGAGCCGCAGTGATGTTTGCTCGGAGGTGTTCTTTTCGGGGTAGAGCTTTTGGATTATCTCGTTGCACTCTGCCTCGGAGAAGTAGTTGTAGTCGTTCTCTTTTAGCTCGGAGCGTGATGCCGACGAAAGGAACGAGAAGATAGGATTGGTGGCCGCGTGATTCAGGAACATATTGTCGCTGAAATAGACCTTGCTCACATTGGCAGGGGCAGTGCCTGCGCCTCCTCTGATAGCCAAGAAGAGCAGACCTCCCGTAAGGAGGAGGGCCAGCGTGCCTATCAGGCGGGTTGTGATGGATAGCTTTACGGCACGATAGATTTTTGTTGCGGGCCACAAAGCGTAAATCATCAGCGCAGCGTATGCGGCAAACAATAGTAGCGTAGGCCATAAATCACCCCACGTTACACTTGCCGCAGCCTCCTTAGGAGTGCGAAGATAGGGGATTATGGTGCTGTCGAGGCGAAAATCCCAATAGCGGAAAAGACCCATATCAACTGCAACAAGTAGCGATGCTACAAGCGCGATTATCACAAAGTAGCCTTTGAGCAGGCCTCGCATAATGCGCTCGGGAATTGTAATCCACACCGAAGAGAGTGTCAGAAGCCAGGGAATGACGCTTATGTATCCTGCCGTAGTGGAGTCGAGCAGCAGGCCGTGCCATACCACTCCCCAAATATCGGCGGGTGTTGCCTCGGTTGCACGCGAAGCGTACCACACAAGAAAGAGTGGTTTTTGCAACGCCATAAGCAGCGTTGAGGTGATATATGTGGCTACGACAAAGAGAATTCTGCGGAGCATAACTACCTTAAATTAATTAAACACTCTGCAAAGATAGGCAAATTGTAATTCAAAATTCAAAATTCAAAATTAAAAATTAGGTTTTGAAAACCTTTTTATGGTTAATATCTATCGTCATTCCATATCTTCGACCCTCATAAATAAAGAAATGAGGAATGACTTTTGTTTTTTTGCGAAAATATTTTGGGAGGGTGAGAAAAATTTGTAACTTGCAATTGAGAAGTATTTTGTTTAACCTTAAAACATACGACTATGAAGAAAATTTTTTATTATCTTGTAGCCGCGATGCTTTTAGTGGCTTGCACAAAAGATGACTCAGTGCCAACACCTGAGCCACCGGTATCTACTAATTGGAAAGAATGGAGTTTTGATGCGCAGTTGCCCGATAACTTCGAGGAAACTTTGATTAAGGAGCCTTGTTGGGTTGGAGATGCTCACATTGGACGCGTTGAGAATGGTAAAGTTATTATCGTAAACAAGGGTGATGTTCCCCTCGGAGGTGTTGGTCGTAGTACATTCAAATTCAATGAGGTCGATTGTGATTACTACTATATGCGACCAACCTTTCCGACAAGTTATGGGCGTCAGAAAATCGAGTGGTCAATAACTTGTTTTTTGGGCTTTGATGGTGGTGTTCTTGGCTTTGTGCGTGACAGAAGTCAAGTCAAGGAGGGCGCGATAATTGATGTCTATCCATTAAGTGTCGGAACGCAGCAAATCCTCGATGAGATGATTGCTAATTTGCCTAACGATTCTGAAACGGAATAATTTAGCGAATTTAGATTTTAGCCGCCGCCCCGCTGGGGTGGCGGTTTTTTTGTGGCGAAGAATGGGTTTTGGCCGTTAAATGTAGCGGTTGGCGGTGGTTGTGGGGAGTGAAATGGTGAAAAAGTTGGGAAAAATTTTGTTTTCCACGAAAAAGTTGTACCTTTGCACCGCTAAATAGCATAAAAACATTTAATTAAAACAATTATGAACAATTACGAAACCGTTTTCATTGTCACTCCTGTCCTTTCAGACGCACAGGTAAAGGAGGTTGCTGACAAATTCCAGGGCATCATCACCGAGAACGGCGGTCAGATCGTGAATGTGGAGAATTGGGGCTTGAAGAAGCTTGCTTATCCTATTCAGAAGAAGACTACCGGTTTCTACTTCCTTGTAGAGTTCGAGGCTGAGGGTCAGCTCATCGAGAAGCTCGAAACTAATTATCGTCGTGACGAGCGCATCATTCGTTTCTTAACTTTCAAGCAGGACAAGTTCGCTGTGGAGTACTCTGCAAAGCGTCGCGCCAAGCTTGCTAACAAATCACAGGAGGAGTAAACTATGGCACAGGAGAATGTAAAGGGCGGTGAGATTCGCTATTTGAATCCCGTATCAGTAGATGTAAAGAAGAAGAAGTACTGCCGTTTCAAGAAGCTCGGCATCAAGTACGTAGATTATAAGGACGGTGAGTTCTTGAAGAAGTTCCTCAACGAGCAGGGTAAGATTTTGCCTCGTCGCCTCACAGGTACTTCTCAGAAGTTCCAGAAGAAGGTAGCTCAGGCTGTTAAGCGTGCGCGTCACCTTGCTATTCTGCCATTCGTAACCGATTGTATGAAATAATAAAGAGGAGGAGAGCAATATGGAAGTTATTCTTATCAAAGACGTAGAGAACTTGGGTTATGCTAACGACATCGTTAATGTAAAGCCCGGTTACGCAAACAATTACTTGATTCCTCAGGGTTTCGCTAAGGCTGCAACAGCTTCTGCTAAGAAGGTATTGGCTGAGAACTTGCGCCAGCGTGCTCACAAGGACGCTAAGATTTTGGCTGACGCTCAGGCATTGGCTGAGAAGATTGCTAACTTGCCTTTGGTTATCACAGTTAAGGCTGAGGAGGGTAAGATCTTCGGTTCTGTAACATCAGCTGACGTTGCTGAGGCTTTGGCAGCTAAGGAGGTCACAGTTGACCGCAAGGCTATCACAGTTGACCCTATCAAGACTGTTGGCGAGTACACTGCAACTGTTAAGCTTCACCGCGAGGTTAAGGCTACTGTTGCGTTGTCAGTAGTAGCAGAGTAATTTTGTTGTCTTAAAGGTCTTTTCGGCGTTACGCTCAATTTCAAAATGCTCATTTACGACGAGTAAACTCCGCTTTTGAAATCTTCGCAAGCCTTGAAAAGCCACTTTAATACAAGCAAAATATGTTTAGAGCAAGATTCCTTTACAGGGGTCTTGCTTTTTTTTGTGTGTGGTTATTTCTGCATAAAATATAGGGCAAGTTGTCTGCTTGCCCTACTTTGTTGTTATGTAACTTCTATTATAGACCTCCGTCAAGAAGCCATACCTTATTCTTATTGTCGTTGCGGAGTGCGAGTGTCAAGGTCTCTTTGCGACCATCGGCCAAGATAACCTTACACTTTACGAATTTGCCCGGGTACAATCCCGATGAGAATGACTTTCCTATCGATTTTACCTCTAATCCTTTATAGATAGATTCCAATTTAGGTATATAATCCCCGTAGTAGGCCATTGCAGTTCCTAAAATCTCTTTGTCCCAACTCTTCATTGCCTGCAAAATTATCTTGGCAGCCTCATCGGCGGTGATGCCTGCAAGTGGTGACGAAGCAGATTTAGCAATATCTAACTGCTGGAACGAAATCGTGCTGAGGTCTTTGTTCGACAAATCATTGGGAGTCAGCGGTTCATCGTAGGCGATGCTTTGGGTTTCGATAACCGTGATAGGCTTGTCGTCAACCACAAAGTCGATTCGCATCTGCACAAGCTCTCCTGTTCTCTTTGCAAACGAATATACTCTAATCGTGTTGGCCTCGGCCAAAGATGTGTTCATCATATAATCGCTCTGAGAGTAGTTGCCTTGTGCTGTTGTCGAGGCTCTGACGATAACCAACTCTCCATTGTCGAGAATCTCGTATTTTGTTCCTTTGCGATCTTCTGCAAGGCGGCTCTCGGCGTTAAGCAGCAGACGAGGGTCAAGCATAATTGCCAAATCTCCGTTAACATATCCTTCGGGATTTTGTTTCCAACCCATATTCCCATCTTTGCCTCCTATCCATTGATATACATAATCGCCAGCCTTGTCGGCTCCTTTATATAGTAATGTGCGGCCATTCTCTTTTTCGATGCACCACAGCATTGGCTCACCGTATATTACTTTGACAGTTGCGGGGGTGAAGCCGAGCGAGGGATTGATGTAATCTATTGGCTCGTCGGACTCGGTGCGCACCTTTAATTTCATTACCATTGTCTTTGCATCTTGTACTGCGATTAAGGCATTTGAAAAATACTTGCGTGCTGCGTAAGCTGGGGTGTTCAGCGTCATTGTTATCGCTACTGCAACAACTGCTGCGACCGAGCCGATAGCTCCCAACCAATAGCTAATGCGAGGTCTTGTGTGTCGCTTTTGTGGCGCAGATGTCTGCTGGCCAGCGGCTTGTGCCGCATTGAGAATTCTCTCGCGCAGGTCTGCCGACGGAGTTACTTCTACTTTCGGTGTGAGCATCTGGATAATCTGCTCATCTGAGGTTGAATATTCTTGCTTTTTCATAAGGCGCGTGTTTTGGGGTTTAATTGATAAATTGTTGTTTTAATTTCTCTATGCCGCTCGCAAATCGGCTTTTGATAGTTGTTACGGGTTGCTCCAACGTCTCGGCAATCTCGGTAAACTTTAATCCTGCGTGTATGTGCAGGCGGATTACCTCGCTTTGTTGCTCGGGTAGGCGGGATAGCAGTCGCTCGATGCGCTTGAACTCCTCTTGGGCCTCCATCTCTTCGCTATATGAAGTGGCAGGGATTCTCTCTTGCAGAGGTTGCAATAGAGATTTTTGTCGCAGAGAATCCACACAACCATTCGCGACTATGCGGAAAAGATATGCCTTTGGATTGCTGATGGGTGTTGTGGTAGATGCTATTTTCAGAAGGGCATCTTGTACAACATCTTCGGCATCGCTACGATTACCCACGCGATAGAAGGCGTAGCGAAATAGCTGCTCCTGCCACTCATCTATCCACTCGGCAAGTTGTTCGATATTGTTGTTTGAGTTAAGTTTCATAATGTAAATGTTTATATTTCAAACGCTGCGTTTGACTATATGACGTGAAATTAGCAAAAAAGACGAAATCGGGTGCAGATTTTTTTGAAAAATAGACTTTTCGATATCGCTATGGCTGAAATCGTGAGAATAAGGGCAACAATTTTGAATTTTGAATTTTGATTTTTGAATTAATCTGTATCTTTGCGTAAAATAATTTCTATTCTATGAGCCAGAGAAAGCGTACCGAGATTGCCGAGCTGGGAGAGTTCGGATTGATTGACCATCTTACAAAGGATTTTTCACCTGCAAACAAAACCACCCTCCGAGGTGTGGGCGACGATGCCGCTGTGGTGGCCGCAGGTCGTGATGATGGAATAGTTATCTCGACCGATTCGTTGTTGGAGGGAATCGATTTCGATTTAACCTACTTTCCGTTGAAGCACCTCGGATATAAGGCCGCGACGGTCGGCGTGAGCGATATATTGGCAATGAACGCCCGCCCTGAACAGATTATCCTTTCGCTCGGCGTATCGTCGAAGATACCCGTTGAGGCGTTGGAGGATTTGTACGAGGGTATGGCCTTTGCCTGCAAGGAGCTGGGTGTAGATTTGGTGGGTGGCGATACGTCGGCATCGATGACGGGCCTTGTGATTAACATTACGGCCATAGGTCGCGCCAAGCGTAAGCAGATAAGCTATCGCAGCGGTGCGCAGTTCAACGACTTGATTTGTATTACGGGCAATTTGGGTGCTGCGTATATGGGCCTGCAACTCTTGGAGCGCGAGAAGCGCGTGCTATCGAATGTTGAGAATCCCGAGCCGCAGTTCAAGGGGTATGAATATCTGTTGCAGAGCTATCTGAAACCCCGTGCCCGCAAGGATATCATAGATTTGTTGGCCGAGGAGAAGATTGTGCCGACCTCGATGATTGACCTCTCGGACGGCTTGGCCAGCGAGGTATTGCAGATTTGTAAGGCTTCTAAATGTGGTGCGAGAATCTACCTTGACCGCATACCCATTGCCAAGCAGACAACCCAGCTTGCCGAGGAGATGCATATAGACCCTGTGGTGGCGGCTTTGAATGGTGGCGAGGATTACGAGTTGATGTTCACCGTGCCGCTTGCAATGCAGGAGCAGGTGATGCGTTTGGGTGTGGTTGATGTTGTGGGTCACATCACACGCGAATCAACGGGAGCCTATTTGGTTACTCCCGATGGTAGCGACATCAAACTTCGCGCGCAAGGATTTAAGGATTAAATCCAAACTTTGGCAATGCGGAGTAAGGCCGTTAGTGCTGGGTGCAGGGTACAGGGTGCCGAGTGCCTATTGCCTATTGCCTATTGCCGAGTGCCGAGCTCTACTCGTTGCGATATAATACCGATTGACCTTTTTTGTCGGTCAGAATGGTAAGGGTTCTGCGGTCGCCATCAATTCCAATGGCGGCCGTTGTTGTAAATTCCATTTTGCGTCGGGCAGGGGGCAGAGACTCCTGCTCGTCGGCGTTTTTGCTGTCGGGTTTCGATGCCGTCTTTTTGGAACGCTCTTCGATGATGGGTGGCAACGATACCTCGCCCGATATTGTGATGGTATCCTCTCGCTCCGAGAGTTGCCATTGCTTGAACTCTACGGTCTGTGAGGGTAGATGCTGGGCTATCTTGCCGTTTGGCAGTAGCTCGATGTCGATTTTGAATCTGTTGTGTTCACCGTTGCTCCAACGACCCAATGCTCGCGGAAAGGTGTCGTCGGTGGTGATTTCGAGTGCCGTGAATGTTGTCTGCTGGTGTGCGGGTTGATATACCACTTCTACGATGTTGCCTTCGATAACGCCATTGCTCTCGTAGATTGTGTTGTCGTCAATCGCAAAATTCATCTTGCGGGGCGAGGGTAATTTCACCGAGGCCGAGTCGGTCACCTCGACCACAATCGCTTGCTCCAAGTCAGCTCTTACGATATATCCTGCAACGCTCTGCGTGGGGAGTTCTCTATTGCACGATGGGCATAGCAAAAGCAAAAGTGTGGCGGCGAAAAATATATGTTGTCTCATAGAAAATCTCTTTTGTTTGATGCAAAGTTAGCAAAAAGTTGTGGCTATTGAGCCTTATGTGGCGAAAATGCTACCTTTGTGGCAGAATACTTGAAAAAATGTTGCTGGAAAAGAGTTATTTTCAAGTAAGATTTTGTAATTTTGGCATTGGTTAGGTTAAATAATAAACACAATAATTATGCTTAATATTATTTTGTTTGGCGCACCCGGCTGCGGTAAGGGTACTCAGGCTGTGCGCATCAAGGAGAAGTATAACATCAATCACATCTCTACGGGCGAGGTAATTCGTGGTGAGATTTCACGCGGTACGGAGCTTGGTAAGAGTATGCAGGAGTATATCGAGGCTGGTAAGTTGGCTCCCGATTCAATCGTAATCGGAATGATTCGCAACTATATGGCCGAGCATAAAGATACTGCTGGTAATATCTTCGATGGTTTCCCCCGTACAACAGCTCAGGCCGAGGAGTTCGACCGCATCTTGGCCGAGAGTGGCGAGAGCGTGAACGTGATGGTCTATATGGACGTACCAGAGGAGGAGTTGGTGAAGCGTATCTTGTTGCGTGGTAAGGATTCGGGTCGTGCCGACGATGCATCGGAAGATGTTATCCGCAACCGTATCTCTGTTTATCGCGAGCAGACAGCCATCGTAGCTGACCACTATTCAAAGCAAGGTAAGTATGTTGCTATTGATGGAGTGGGTACTATGGACGAGGTGTTTGAGCGTATATGTGCGGCTATTGACGCTAACCGATAAAAATTCATCTAATGTGGCTCTTTTGGCGTCTGCCTTGTTCTCGAATCCTCACATACGTTGGTATGCTGCGGATTCTCTTGCCTTCGAGCAGCCCCAAAATAGCCTACATTATATGACCTCCATCAGTTGGAGATTTTACGAGAATTGAAGTTGTCTAACAAGGTGATTTCTACGTTACACTTGCCCTCAAAATGCTCATTTACACCGAGTAAACTGCGCTTTTTCGGGCTACGCAAGTCTTGAAATCCCTCATGTTATACAACTCCTAACAAAAAGGGAGTGTCTAAAAAACTTGTTAGACACTCCCATCTTTTTTATTCGTTTATAGGCTCCCGTTGTACGCATCAAAAAAAAATGCTAAAATTTTCTGATAAAATATTTGGAAATTTCGTACAACAATATTAACTTTGTCATATGAAAGAGCGGGGGGGGGTAATTCGGTGAGAATTAGTGTTATCCCCTTTGAATACTAATGTAATGACAAACTTAAAACCTGTAATTATGAAAAGACTATTTTTGCTTACAACCACAATCTTTGCTGGAATGATGATTTGTGCGATTTCAGACGTATATGCCCAAGCAAAGTCAGACAAATTAATGACGATTGATATTAAAACCGACAATATCGAGATTTTGAATATTGACAATCTCCCGAAGATTAAATTCGATCCGGGTGAAGATATGAAAAATCTGGTGGGGTATATGCCTACACCTCCATATCCGTTTGGAGATAAATTCCTTATCGGTTCATATCTTGCACAGGCTGGACTTAATAAAATTATGGTTTATAATCGCAAGGGCGAATATGTAAATACCATTACCCAAACGGGTAATGCCCAGTATGAGCTTTCTGGTGGTACTCATCGTAATGTTTGGGTTAAAGATGGTTATATCTATGTCTTGGATTCTAGACTCAGGATTTTGAAATTCACTCCCGAAGGAAAGTTTGTAGCCGAGTATGAGATTAAGAAACCAAGTGAAAAATCTTCTCTTTTGAATATAGATCCTCTCGGTGATGGCTATCTTGCACAATTGGCAACTATTACTGATAATGAAGATGAATTTCTGCCCATACTTGCCCGTTATGATAAGAATTTCAAGTTTGTGGAGTATGTTGGAGAAGATGTGATCAAGACCTCTTTGTGGGGTACATGTTTTTATTTTACTTTTGGTAATAGTGCCAATTTGGAGCAATTTGGCTATATATATAATATAGATTCAAGGTTCAAGGTGACAAATGCACTTAAAATAGGTTTTGACGGAATGTTCTATGATGAATTTTCCACAGTAGCCGAAGAGAAGGCTTTGATTAATAGAGCAAAATCAGAAGGTCGCTATATTCGAAATATAAATCTTACAAAGAATTACCTTACATTCACATATCGTCATAAAAGGAAGGATTATCTTGCCGTATGCAATTTGAAGAGTGGCAAAAGCAAGGTATATAATACACAAAGTAGCTCCGTAGTTTTAGGAATTCTTTATGAGGGCGACAAGATGTATTTCTTCAACGAGGGTGACGATTGGACAAATATGTGCATTATCGAGAATGTGGGCGATTTACTGAAATAGCCAAAGTCAGTCTGAATTAAGAGTCCTTCGGGGCTCTTTTTTTGTGGTGATAGTTGTCAGTTCGCATTGTTTGTAGTAACTTTGTTTTTATACCTAAACACAACAGACTATGAAGCGCATATTCCTTCTATTTACTCTTGTTTTATTCTGCACAACCGCATCTGCGCAGTATCGGGGTACGATTATTAGCGATAGTTTGACCAATTCAAAACTCTACCCGGGTACGTTGCATCGCTACAAAATTTATATCCCGCGTGAGTACGATGGCCGAAGCGAGGCTTGTCTTTATGTCGGCCTCGACGGCATTGCTTACAATGCACCTGCGGTAATGGATAAATTGATAGCCGAGGGGCAGATGCCTGTGACGATAGGTCTGTTTTTGGAGCCCGGCCGCGTGTATGATGCCAAAGGTAAAGTTGTGCGATACAATCGCAGCAATGAGTTCGACCGTACCGATGGTCGGTTTGCTGCGTTTCTAATCGACGAATTGCTGCCGCACGTCGTGGCGCATAGGCTCGCCGATGGTGGTGAAATACGAATCTCGCCTGATGCCGACGACCACGCCATTGCAGGTTCGAGCAGTGGCGGTATTGCTGCCTTCTCGGCAGCGTGGTTTCGCCCCGATTTGTTTAGGCGAGTATTCACAACGGTCGGAACGTTTGTTGCAATGCGAGGAGGAAATGAGCTCCCAGCTCTAGTGCGCAAGACCGAGCCGCTACCGTTGCGTATATATATCCACGATGGTAGCCGCGATGTGTGGAATCCAATCTTTGGTCATTGGTACGAGTATAACCGATTGATGGGTACAGCGTTGGAGTTTGCAGGATACGACTTTCTGCCATATTGGGACGATTGCGTTCATAGCAACCAAACCGCCAATCGGGTCTTCCCCGATGCGATGCGCTATCTGTGGAAAGATTACGGCCAGCCCATCAATGCAGGGCATAGCAAAAACGATATGCTTGCAACTATGCTTCCCGACAATGACCAGGGGTGGCAGCCCTATGAGGGTAAATTCCCAAAACGCTCTCCCAAGAAGGCACTGTCGCCCGATGGAAAGGTCTTGACTCAGGCAGAGCGAGCTTCGGATTGGCTTGTGAGTTTTACCATCGACGAGAAAGGCCGCAAGCGTAACGGTCAGCAATTCTATTGGTTGCATAATCCTCTGCACCAATACAACGATGTGGTGGGTATGGTATATGCCACAGATGGGTGTTTGTATGTTGCAACAGTGTCGGGGATTCAGGTGTGCGACCATAATGGCCGAGTGAGGGCCATACTTCGCTCACCTTCAACTGCAATCGAGGAGTTTGCTTTCGAGGGTAATACAATATATATCAAGGCTGGCGGCAAAGCATACTCACGTCGGGTTAAGACTAAGGCTCACCCAAATTCGGCACAACGCATAGAGTATCGCTCGCAAGGACAGGGTTGATATGCCTTTTATCGTGAAAAAATGCAATAGGAATCACGCGCAAATGAGCTGTAAACATCATAAAAGAGCAAAACAAAATGAATTTTAGACAGTTTCTTGTTGCAGATAACATTTTTTTTACTACCTTTGCCACGCTAAATCGCCCAATTCGTTGTGTGAGATAGCGGTAGGGTCCATTCGTCTATCGGTTAGGACGCAAGATTTTCATTCTTGAAAGAGGAGTTCGACTCTCCTATGGACTACAAGACTTGTGAGCCAAGAGTTTTATTTTGAGGCTTACTTGACAGGGTGATTAATTAACAGATGCCTACGCGGTGTCATTAGGTCGCAAGACCTCAGCTTAGAAGTGGTGGGGGGGGGAGAGAAAGAAAGTATGCAGGATTTTTGTGAATTCTGACCTCGCCAAAATAGAAGAAACATAAAAAAAGTAAAAATAAAACAATTTAAGATTATGGCAAATCATAAGTCATCAAAGAAGAGAATTCGTCAGACAGTAACAAAGCGCGCTCACAACCGTCTTTTCCACAAGACTGCTCGTAACGCCGTTAAGAAGTTGCGTAACACAACAGAGAAGGAGGCAGCTTTGGCATTGTTGCCAGAGGTTTCATCTATGCTCGATAAGCTTGCTAAGCACGGTATTATTCACAAGAATAAGGCTGCTAACTTGAAGAGCTCTTTGGCATTGTATGTAAACTCACTCTAAGCAATAGCGTAGTTTGCAATAGAACAAAAGGTTTCGAGATTTCTCGAAACCTTTTTTGTTTCCTAACTTCTAATACTTGATGGCCGCATCGCGCATAACCGCTTCACCCGCCCATACCCGTTGTGAAGACCATTTCTCATCTTTGCCACTCCAAAACTCAGCGTCGGCAGGCAATCCCAAAGGCAGAAACACAAAGCAGCAGAGATAAGCACTTCCTGTTGAGACATAATTCTCTGCAACATCGGGCTGATGGCCACAGAAGCCAAGCGTCAACCAACCTTCGGCGTCGAACATCGATTTCACGGTCTGGCGTTTAATCACAGCCGTTAAGGCCGAGCGAACTTGCGCGGGCGATACACCTTTGGGTAGTGTGCCGAGCAGCGAAGTGTGGGCAAGTGCTTGGAATGCGCCATAACGGTATCCGCAAGAACGTCCCAACATTGGGAATGTACCCTCGGGCGAAATCAACATCTCCTGTTGAGCTGCAAAGCGAGCCATACGCTTTACATATTTATCGTACATAGCACCATAGGTCGCATACTCCTCTCCCTTATCTGCGTTCTGCTTTACTACTGCGGTTACATCGACCAACATAGGTTGTATTACATAGCTATTATAGTAGTCGAGATGAAACGATGGACCATCGCCATACCAGCCATCGCCTTTGTACCACTCGTTGTGACGGTCGAGTGCATATTTTATCTTCGAGAAATCACACTCTCCCGTAAATTGCAACAGAGCGGCTTCAACGGTGGCAGAAAACAGTAACCAGTTATTTTCCCACGCGCGAATCTTGCGTGAGCGTTTGAGCTCGTCGATGATTCTTTGGCGAGTTTGGGAATCGAGCATAGGCCAAATTACATCTTTCGAGCGAAGCAACCCCTCTGCGAAGAACGCTGCATCGACAAGAGGTTGTGTGCCCGGGCCATCAAATGGCATATAGTCGGGGCTTGATGGGTTGACTGCATTGGTTATAGCCTTTACAACCAACTGCGTCATTGCTCGACGTTGTTCACCCTCGCGGCTCGTATCGTCACCCAATTTGAGCCACGGTGCAATTCCATTGAAGGAGCGGCCAAGAGCTTCCAAATGGCTTACGTCGGCACGCTTGCCCGTATTCGACCCGTCGTTAACCTCAACGGGCATATTTTTACGAAGAGTCTCGTTTGCAAGATTCTCATAAACAGGTGTGACAATGCGTAGCATTGTATTTACCCAATATTGTCGAGTTGCTTTGGGTGATGCAGCATTGAGATATGAGCCACTGCTCATTATGCATAAAAGCATTGCCAAAATAAATATTCGCTTTCCCATAACTTACGATTTGTATTGCATAACAAATATAGTGAATTTTTGTGTAGGAATTACACTTTGGCAAAATCTGCAATGTGATATTTTATGCGTTGTGCATTATTTTTCTTAAATTTGTGATAGAAACCAAAATACTTATTTATATGAAACAGATTTTACTATTAGTATCTTCTCTTATCCTGCTTGCAGGTGTGAGCAGTTGTACGAATGAGAATGGTGGCGTGCGTGGCGTGAAGCACGTTGTGATGATTGGCCTTGATGGCTTGGCTGGCAACACCGTTGAGGCGGCCAATATGCCTACCGTAAAGATGATGATGGAGAATGGAGCGTGGACACTCCAAGCGCGTAGTATTCTCCCTTCGTCGAGTGCTTGTAATTGGGCTTCAATGTATATGGGTGTCGGTCCAGAGATGCACGGATACAACACTTGGGGTAGTCGTAAACCCGATTTCCCGTCTATTGCACTGGGTAAGAATGGCATATTCCCCACAATCTTCACCGTACTTCGTGAGCATAATCCCGAAATCAACACCTGCGCCTTGTATGAGTGGGCAACTCAGGGTGATTTGATTGACAACAAGGCTGTCAGCTATCACAAGCACGTTCCTATGGGTGAGAGCCGCAGTGCCGATATCACCGAGGCATACATCTCATATTTGAAGGAGAACAAGCCTCAATTCTCTATCTGTATATTCGATTCGCCCGATGCCGAAGGTCACGGTCACGGCTGGGGCTCAGAGCCTTATATGAATCGTCTGCCCGAACTCGATGCTCACATTGCAAAGATTGTCGAGGCGACAAAGCAGGCTGGAATGTACGACAATACAATCTTTATGATTGTGTCGGATCACGGTGGTATCAATAAGGGTCACGGAGGAACAACAATGGACGAGATGGAAGCTCCGCTCATATTCTTTGGCCCCGGTGTAAAGAAGGGTTACAAGATTGAGCAGCCTGTTGTTCGTTACGACACAGCTCCTACCATTGCCTATATTTTTGGTGCAAAGACTCCCGATGTGTGGCGAGGAAGGGCTATTGTTGAGATATTCGAGTAACCGATAAAAATCCATCTAACGGGTTGTTTTGGCATCTGCTCAATCGTGAAAATGCTCACATACGCCAAGTATGCTGCGCTTTTCACTCAATCGCATCTTCAAAACACCTCCGTTATATGAATTTTTATATGCGAGAGATGTAGGGTTGTTTGGCATCTGCTGGGTCGTGAAAATGCTCACATACGTTGGTATGCTGCGGATTCTCTTGCCTTCGAGCAGTCTCAAAACAGCCTACATTATATGAATTTTTATATGCGAGAGATGTAGGGTTGTTTGGCATCTGCCTTGACTTCAAAAACCTCACACGATATGAATTTACAGCATATAAGCTATATAGGTTACTAATAAAAAATCCCGAGCCGCTGAGCTCGGGATTTTCATTTATTGGGATTCGACCAAATTACTTGCTCTTCTCCATTGCAGCCTTCAACTCTGCCAAGCCTGCGATGTCACCCAAAGTTGTCTTCTCGATAGAAGCGTTAATCTTCTTTACAGACGACTTAGTTGCATCAGCAGCTGCCTTCTTCTCAGCCTTCTCAGCTGCGATCTCAGCACGCTTAGCCTCCTCGAAGATGCGTGAGTGAGACAAAGTGATACGCTTTGTAGCCTTAGAGAACTCGATAACCTTGAACTCAGCTGTCTCGCCAGCCTTCAAAGTTGTGTTGTCCTCCTTAACGAGCTGCTTAGCAGGTACGAAACCTGTTACATTCTCGCCCAATACTACGATAGCACCCTTGTCTGTAAGCTCGCTGATTGTTGCAGTGTGAACTGTGTCAACAGCAAACTTAGTCTCAATCTCGTTCCAAGGATTCTCCTCCAACTGCTTGTGACCGAGGCTCAAACGGCGGTTGTCCTTGTCGATTTCGAGTACGATAACCTCGATCTCAGCACCAATCTGAGTGAACTCGCTGGGGTGCTTAACCTTCTTAGTCCAGCTCAAATCTGAGATGTGGATAAGACCGTCGATACCCTCCTCGATCTCTACGAATACACCGAAGTTAGTGAAGTTGCGAACCTTTGCAGTGCACTTTGCACCTACTGGGTACTTAGCATCGATGCCCTCCCAAGGATCGGGAGTAAGCTGCTTGATACCGAGTGACATCTTGCGCTCGTCGCGGTCCAAAGTGAGGATAACTGCCTCTACCTCGTCGCCAACCTTCAAGAACTCCTGAGCTGAACGCAAGTGCTGGCTCCAAGACATCTCTGATACGTGGATAAGACCTTCAACACCAGCTGCAATCTCAACGAATGCACCGTAGTCAGCCATAACCACTACCTTACCCTTAACCTTGTCACCAACTTTGAGCTCTGAATCCAAAGCCTCCCAGGGGTGAGCTGTGAGCTGCTTCAAACCAAGAGCGATACGCTTCTTCTGCTCATCGAAGTCGATGATAACAACGTTCAACTTCTGGTCGAGCTTAACGATCTCCTCAGGGTGATTTACGCGGCCCCAAGAGAGGTCTGTGATGTGGATAAGACCGTCCACACCGCCCAAGTCGATAAATACACCGTAGTTGGTGATGTTCTTAACTGTACCTTCAAGAATCTGGCCCTTCTCAAGCTTAGACATAATAACCTGCTTCTGAGCTTCGAGCTCTGCCTCGATAAGAGCCTTGTGAGATACAACAACGTTGCGGAACTCCTGGTTGATCTTAACAACCTTGAACTCCATAGTCTTGTCAACGTAGATATCGTAGTCACGGATAGGCTTAACGTCAATCTGCGAACCGGGCAAGAATGCCTCGATGCCGAATACGTCAACAATCATACCACCCTTAGTGCGGCACTTAACGTAACCCTTGATAATCTCGTCGTTGTTCAAAGCCTCGTTTACACGATCCCAGCTCTTGAGCTGACGTGCCTTCTTGTGCGAGAGAACCAACGCACCACCCTTGTCCTCAACAGACTCAACGTAAACCTCTACCTTGTCGCCTACTGTCAACTCAGGGTTGTAACGGAACTCAGTTGCCTGAATCATACCCTCGCTCTTGTAGCCGATGTTTACGGTTACCTCGCGCTTGTTGATTTCGCTAACTGTACCCTCTACTACCTCACCAACAGCAATGTTAGAGAGTGTCTGGCCGTAAGCCTCAGCTACCTGCTCCTTAGACTGACCACCATAGAGGTCCAAATCATTCTCAAACGCGTTCCAATCGAAACTCTCGTTTGCTACATTGTTCAATACTTCCATCTGGAAAATGTTTTGCGATACAATCGCTCGTTAAATGGTTAATAATAAATGTTTTTGCCTGTGCCTGCGCTCGCCTTTTACGCGCGCACGAGCCATAAGCGACTGCAAAGATACGCTAAAATTGACAATTGAAAACTTTTTACCGCTTTTTTTTCGCAGAAAAACAATAAATTAACAGTATCTTTGTCTGACCAAAGGCTATTAAGGCAAAGATTGCTGCCTGTAAGGTTGCAAAAACGGCATAAAACAGTAAAATGTAACAAAAAACGATATTATGAAAAAATTATTTGCAATTATGATTCTATCGGCATCGGCTATGATGGTGGGGTGTCAAAATCCCGCAGCCGATAACAAATTCAACGGTACAAAGGGCGAGGTGAAACTCCTTACGCTCGATCCAGGCCATTTCCACGCTGCATTGGTGCAGATGTATATGTACGACCAAGTTGACCCCGTAGTTAATGTCTATGCTCCTGCGGGTGATGATGCGAAGATGCACCTCGACCGTATTGCAAATTACAACAAGCGTGAGAAGAATCCTACAACGTGGCAAGAGCAACTCTACGAAGGTGATGATTTTTTGGAGAAGATGATTGCCGAGAAGAAGGGAAATGTCGTGGTGTTGGCTGGTAACAATGGCAAGAAGACAGGCTATGTAAAGGCTGCCGTTGACGCGGGAATCAATGTCTTGTCGGATAAACCTATGGCTATTGATGCCGAGCGTTTTGCAGTGTTGGAAAAGACTCTCGATGATGCTGCGGCAAAGGGTGTGATGGTTTACGATATTATGACCGAGCGCAGCGAGATTAACAACGAGTTGCAGCGCGTGTTGGTGGCTATGCCTGAGCTTTTTGGCCAGATGCAGAAGGGTACACCCGAAGAGCCTGCCATCACAAAAGAGAGTGTTCACCACTTCTTCAAGTATGTGTCGGGTCAGCCTTTGCGTCGCCCCGAGTGGTATTTCGATGTGGAGCAGCAGGGCGAGGGTATTGTCGATGTTACGACCCACCTCGTGGATTTGGTGCAGTGTACCGTAATGCCTGAGCAGGAGATTGATTATAAGCGCGATATTGAGTTCACCTCGGCAAAGCGTTGGGCTACGGCTATTCCGCTTGATAAGTATCAGTTGGTGTCGGGTAAACAGGTCTATCCCGAATTCTTGAAAAAGGATATTGTGAACGACACCTTGCAGGTATATTCAAACGGCGAGCTGAACTACAAATTGAATGGTGTCAACTGCCGTGTGAGTGTTATCTGGAACTTTATGGCAGAGGTTGGCACCGAAGGTACGGGTGATACTCACTACTCAACAGTGAAGGGTTCAAAGGCCGATGTGATTATCCGTCAGGGTGCTAAGCAGGGCTACAAACCTATGCTTTATGTGGCTTGCAAGGGTGATGATGTGGCGGCTTTCGAGAAGACCTTGCGAGAGTCTCTTGCAAAGATTGCAAATCGTTATTCGGGTCTCGATATCAAGGCTTCGGGCGATAAGGAGTGGCAGGTGATTATCCCTACAACGGTAGCCAAGACTCACGAGCAGCGTTTCAGCTCGGTGATGGAGGTCTATTTGAAATATCTTACCGAGGGAGAGATTCCAGCGTGGGAACGTTCGCATATGAAGGCGAAGTATTATACCACTACAAAGGCTGTGGAGTTAGCCCGCAAGTAGAGGTGGTAGTATAGTGTAATAAATAAGATAGAAGCTGTCTAACAAGGCTCTTTTGTTGTTTCTCTTGCCCTCAAAATGCTCACATACCCAGAGTATGCTGCGGTTTTTCGGGCTTCGAGGGCCTAAAAATAGCTCTTGTTATACAACTTCTGAGATAGATGTGGTTGTCCG
>JAFTVW010000023.1 GCA_017465605.1 Alistipes sp. | reverse complement strand
GTGGCGGTGTGACGAACTTATCTTGTTGGCAGATGATTGCTACGCAACTTTCGATCTTGAAAATGATAGTGATTGAAAACAAGTTTTCGCCAATCATTTTCAATCCCGACAATCTTCGATTGCCTCTTGCCCTACTCGGTTCGTTCAAACCTTCTGTGGGTGTTAGTAGTTGTAGATATGCATAGTTTATTTATTTGTCGCTTCTGTGGCTCCGAGTACAGGCGGCAATCGTGAGATTCCCGCCTGTGTTTTTTTTGTGCGAGTGTTCCCATTTTGTTCAAGATAGGCTGTTGAGCTTGCTCAAACAAGACTATTATGCACAAAAAAAGCGACTGAACTTTCAGTCGCTTGCTATCAAAACATCTGCGGTGCGTAGGGGACTCGAACCCCTGACCCCGTGCGTGACAGGCACGTATTCTAACCAGCTGAACTAACGCACCATTGCTGATTGCGATTGCAAAGGTAGTACAAAAAATCGAATCTGCAAATTTTATGCAATTTTTTTGATTGCTGTTAATGTGATTTTTTTGCAATAGCATTGTAACCACCCTACAATCAGTTATTTGTGTTTTTTATGATATTCGCGAAAAATAATGCTAATATTAATGTCGTGAAATCTGCTCGCGGTACGCTTTGGGCGAAAGTCCGGTATGTTGCTTGAAGTATTTACGGAAAGTAAATTGTTCAGGGAAATTTAGCTCATCGGCTATCTGTTTAATACTCATTGTGCTATTTTCGAGCATAAATTTGGCATAGGTATTCGTGATAGTTGCAATCCACATTGAGGGACTCTGTCCTGTGGTTTGTTTAATAATAGCAGAGAAATGGCTCTTTGAGAGATTTGCTAAATCGGCATAGTATGCTACCGATCGGTAGTGATGATAATTGTTGTGTAATGCGAGTATAAACCGATAAACAACCGACTCGCGACTATGTGAAGAGTGTGACCAATCAATATGCTTTATACGATTATTTACCACAGTTAGCATTGCTTCTTGGCGTATTAGACGCGCCTGATAATTAAGCAATGTGCGGCTTATTTCAGTTTCTGAATTAGATGCTAAGAAATGTAGGTGTTCAAGATGTGTATGTTGTTTTGTGAGATACTCTTTGTTGCTCTCATCTATGCGCCATATTGGCTCGCGATGAACAATGAGTGGAATGGGGGTATCGGCAATTTTGTTAAAGATGTCATAATAGGTCTTTAATTCATCAATATATTGTAGGCAGACAAAATCCTCTGATGTATTTATTTTACTAACTAACACCAAAGGCGTAATTATTAATACTTCTCCCCGTGAGAAATGACGTCGTACACCGTTAATCGATAGCTCTGCCCAACCTTCGGTACAGAGTATAAAGCCTCCTTTATTCCATAGATTTGAAAACATTGTTACGCTATTTTGCTCAAAAATATAAACAAATATAGTGATATTTTATGAATAATAGTTGATTTTGCTCAATTTGTCCGTTGTGTGGCCATTTTATACGTTTTACCATAGCTGTAATTTTGTATTAACGAAACTAAAACTCTTTGCTATGAAAATGACAATGCAATGGTTGTATGACAACTGGATGAAGGCAACGCCCTTTTTAGCACTCTATTCATTTATCCTGATTTGGCTCTATGTGCGAGAGCAGAACTATGCACATTTTTTGATTTGGATGCAAGTTCCAATTTATTGGTTTCACGAGTTCGAGGAGTATGTATGCCCTGGTGGCTTTCTCGACTTCTTTAACCGCAAGCCTCTCGGTTCAAAGTTGGGCGATTACCCATTGACAAAGGCTGGTTCATTCTGGATTAATATTCCGTTGGTCTATATTTTGTTGCCATTGGCTGGCCTTGTGTCGCATTTCTACGGTATTGAGTGGGGCTTGTGGACAGCTTATTTCTCGGCTCTTAACGCATTTGCACACGTTATAATGTTTTTTCTCTTTGGCTTTAAGTACAATCCTGGGCTGGTGGCAAGTGCTTTTGTGAATATCCCGTTTGGAATATATATGGTATGGTATTTTCTCTCGAATAACCTTGTGTCTGTTGAAGTTAATATTGTCAGCATTATGTTTGGAATCCTTGCCCAAGCATCAATGATGATTTACGGTTTTGCATACCTTGTCCCAAAAATGAAAAGAGAAGGTTTGAATGCGTGATAATCAATATAAAAATAGTCTGCCCGCAGCAGACTATTTTTATATTGATTTTAGTCTATATATTTCTTTTTGTACCCCATCAAGGAAACGTGCAGCGTGTGCTCCGTCCATCTGGGTATGGTGAAATTGGAACGATACGCTCAGTGTTGTCTTAAATAACCCTCGCTTGTACTTACCCCAAATCATAAACGGATTGTTAAAAACGCCGCTATACATTCCAACTGCGCCATCTATTTCGTATTGTGCCAATGCCGAGGTGCCGATAACCATACTCTCAGCCGAGAGGTCGTGGTCGGTGCAACTCTCTGCCACTTGCTTCGTCAGGCGCAGATAGTCGCTGTTGAACTGCTCCAAATCCTCGCTATAAGGCACATCGCACGAACTCACCTCGCTCGCCGTGTTGGCAACAATGGTGTTTACGGCAATGGTGTCGTATTGCATCAACTTTTCGCCCACGGGCAACATATAGAACTCCTTAACCTGCACGGCGGCGCGACCAATGCAGTAGCACATCAACATATTGAATTTCAGTCCTCGCTTGCGGCTAATTCTCACGAGGCGTGATACATCGAGTATCTTGAAAAATGTAACCATCGGCATCGGTGCCTGCATCCACATATCGAATGCGTATGCACGAGTTGTCTCTTGGGGATTAATTTCTCTCATAGCTGTAATTTTTTTGATAAAGGGCCGCAAAGGTAATAAATTCTTTGTAAAGTCCGCAAAAGGCGGGGTTGTATGTGATGCTATAAAATATACAAAATAAGAAAAAGCCAAAACTATTCTCAAAAAGTTTTCTGCTAAAATTCGGAGGTCGTATAAGTTTTGAACAATAAACCGCTAAATATACACCCCCAGCCCCTGAAAGGTGTGTGTGGTCGCTCGTGGCGAATCTCGTTTTCTGCTCCAAGCGAAGCCTCCCTTATCAAAGGGAGGTTTGGAGGGATTGTCTATATGGTCGCGGACTCTTCCGCGAAACGCACAAAAAAAAGCGATAATCTTTCGATTATCGCTGTGCGTTGAGCGGAAAACGAGACTCGAGCCCACGCTTCGCGGGGCAATTTCTCGCGAACTATATTTACACCCCAGCCCCTGAAAGGGGGCAATTGGGGTCGCTCGTGCGGGCCATCGTGTCAAACGAAAAAAGCAGCCCGTTTGGACTGCTTTTCTTCGTTTGAGCGGAAAACGAGACTCGAACTCGCGACCCCAACCTTGGCAAGGTTGTGCTCTACCAACTGAGCTATTTCCGCAAATTGTATGTGAACGTTCTTGGTTTTGTATCTCCTTGCCAAGGTTGGAGTGTTAATTCCTTTTGGGGCAAGGTTGTGCTCTACCAACTGAGCTATTTCCGCAAATGTTCTATGAACTAACAATCTTTATCTGATTGCGAGTGCAAAGGTAAATAAAAAATCTGATTATGCAAATTTTTTTGTATCTTTGAGTGTTTAATTTTTTGTAAAAAGTGGTATGATTACAGTTGCAGACTCTTTTGTGCGGTTGGGTGAGCGATTGCAAAACTTTGGTAATGACGATTATACACGTTCCATCATCGATGAAGCGTGTGCCGCAAATGAGTGGTTTGCTGCTGAGGATATTTGTTGTGCCGTAGATGCGATTTGCAAGCAATTTCTTGCTCACGGCAAGTTGCAAGAGTGGTTATCCCGATACAATATATCGAGTGTTGAGCCTAAACGTGTGGCTGTAATTATGGCAGGAAATATCCCGCTGGTTGGATTCTTCGATTTGATGTGTGTGTTGCTTTGTGGGCATACAGCATTGGTGAAACCTTCAAGCAAAGATAAGGTGCTTACTGAGTATATCATCTCCGAACTGAAATCAATCTCTGCCGAATTACCCATACTACCCTATTCCGACTCTTCGGAGTGTGATATGGTGATAGCCACAGGAGGCGATAGTGCTGCTGCCTATTTCCAAAGTCGCTTTGCCTCTATCCCGTCACTTATCCGAGGTAGTCGCCATTCGCTCGCAGTACTTGATGGAAGCGAGAGTGAAGCCGATATAAAGGCTCTTTCGCGCGATATATTTACCTATTGGGGACTTGGTTGTCGTAATGTGTCGCTTGTAATGTTGCCGCGAGGGTGCGAATTGAGAATATTACCCCCTGATCGCCAAAATGAAATGTATCGAGGTTGTTATCTCTCAACTCGTGCTATTATGGCGATGACCTCTCGTACCTATATTGATTTAGGCTTTGCTCTTGCTGTCGAACTGCGTGATTTTTCGGATAATATAAGCTGTGTAAACTATTGTTATTACGATAGCATTGAGGAGGTTGAACGCTGGATTAAGGAGCGAGATAGTGTGATTCAGTGTGTTGTTTCGCGTTGTGTCGAACACCCTCGCAGGGTTGATTTAGGCTGTGCGCAGTACCCTACCTTAAATGATTATGCCGATGGCATTGATGTAATGGAATTTTTAATCTCTAATTGATTATGGGTAAGATATACGATTTCGATAAAGTTATTGACCGCCGAAATACCAATTGTGTGAAATATGATGGTATGAAGGAACTTTTCGGTCGCGAGGACTTGATACCTTTGTGGGTGGCCGATATGGATTTTGAGACCCCCGATTTTGTAATTGAGGCTCTGCGCCAGCGTCTGCAACACCCTGTGTTGGGTTACACTGTGGCCTACGATTCCTATTGGCAGAGTATTATCGATTGGCTCTATCATCGTCACTCGTGGCGTGTTGAGCGCGAGTGGTTACGCTATATCCCGGGTATTGTAAAAGGTATTGGTATGGTGTTGAATGCCTTTACATCACCCTCCGATAAAGTCATTATTCAACCTCCCGTATATCACCCTTTCCGATTTGTGCCAGAAAAGAATGGTCGCGAGGTAGTTCTCAATCCTTTACGTCGTACGGAGAATGGTTATGAAATGGATTTTGAGAATCTGGAATCGGTTATTGATTCTCGTTGCAAAGTGCTGATTTTAGCTAATCCGCATAACCCCATTGGTATTACTTGGTCGCGTGAGACTTTGCAACGTTTGGCCGAAGTGGCTGTGCGCCATAATTTGATTGTGGTATCCGATGAGATTCATTGCGATATGCCGCTATATGGGAATGTGCATATCCCGTTTGCAACTGTTTCAGAGGAGGCTGCAAAATGTAGTATAACCTTTGGTGCTCCTTCAAAAACATTTAATATTGCAGGTGTTGTAAGCTCTTTTGCTGTTGTGCCTAATACGGAGTTGCGAGAGCGTTTCTTTGCGTGGCTTGAAGCCAACGAACTCGATATGGCCACCATATTTGCAATGACCGCAACCGAAGCAGCGTTCAATAATGGAGATGAGTGGCGATGCCAGATGCTGAAATATATTGAGGGAAATATTGATTTCGTAGCTGATTATGTGGCTCAGAATATGCCCAAAGTGAAGGTCGTGAAGCCGCAAGCCTCATATCTTGTGTGGTTGGACTTCTCGGAGGTAGGATTGTCGCACAAAGATTTGGTTGATTTGATTGTCAACGAAGCCCATCTTGCAATGAACGATGGAGCGATGTTTGGTCGAGAAGGCGAACAATGTATGCGAATGAATGTAGGTACTCGTCGAGAGGTTTTGGCACAGGCTATGCAACAACTTCGTGATGCGCTATCGCAAGTGCAATAAAGACTACCCCGAAAACAATAGCAGCGAGCTACAACCCTTTTGAGGTGTGGCTCGCTGCTTCATATGTGCCTGTTGCCTATTTTGATTAGGTGTCAATGTGGCGTAATTCAAAAATAGTTATTTCGGGCTTTGCTCCCATTCGCATAGGGAATCCAATGCACCCTATTCCGTCGTTGATATACAACCATCTACTCTCTTGCTCATATAATCCCGACCATCGTTTGTAGAGAATCATTGCGGGCGATATACCTCGCTCTCCTATCGGAAATTTAATCTGCATTGAATGTACGTGGCCAGCGAGTGTAAGGTCTGATTTAGTCTCCTGCAATATATTATCCCATAGTTGCGGAATGTGAGATAGAGTGATGCAGAAGCACTCCTCGTTTACTCCTTTGTATGCCGCTTTGATGTCGGTTGTTGGCAGTCGGCGTGAGTGACGATGGTCTTGCAATGCTTTTGGGTAAGAGATACCCGTAATGTAAATCGAATCTCCGTTGTTGCGTATTATGTCACTTGCGTTGTCCAGCACTACCCAACCCAACTTCTGCTGCTCTGCGATAAGCTGTCGTGTGCAGTTTTCGGGTGTGAATGTAAGAGAGTCCTTTATATACACACCTACATCGTGATTACCTGTAATTGAGTAGATTCCATCTTTGGCTTGCAATTTTCGCAACTGAGCTTTGATGCTCGGTGTCAACTCCTCGTGACGAATATTGATTAAATCACCCGTGATAGCAACCAAGTCGGGTTTCTCCTTATTGCATAGAGCTATAATTTCGGAAAGCTCTTTTTCGGGTTGCAGCATTGTGCCGATATGAAGGTCGGAAAGTTGCAGAATGGTGTATCCTGAAAAGCCTTGTGGTACTCTTTCCGATTCAATCACTACCCTATTTATAATATAATCTGTGCGAGTTACTATGGCTCCATATGTGAATCCTGCCACTATCGCAACACCGAATGCGGCTCCTAAAAAACGAATGAAAATGCTCTTTGTTACAACAAATGCCAAATTGAATGGGCCTCGTGCGACGGCTGTGATTATATATGCCAAAAACGCGAAGTCACTTATTCTCATAAGCCACGTTGGATTGTCGCGACAGAATATAAATGTGACCACTGTAATTATTTGTGGCATAAGGTCGAGAGCCCACGCTACTCCCACAACAACTTTAAGTGCACGATGATTATTGCTCCCAATTATGCGTTTTGCAACGCAGTAATCGAGTGCCGCCAAAATCAGCGAACATATCAGTACTAACCAAGCCATATCATAAATATCCCGCCGCAAAATCCTTTGCTTTTGGCATAGGAGTTGCGATTTTGTTTGCAAAGATAAGGTTTTTAATTAAAACATTTAGCCTATGAAAACAATTAGACTTATAACTGTTGTATTGTCGATTCTTTTTGGTATGGGCAATCTGGCGGCGCAAACTTATAGTTCGTCCGAATATAGCCCGATTATCTATCTAATGTCTGTCGAGGATTTCGATATTGATAGTAATGCCGCAGACAATACAAGCGAGGATTTTGCTCAAACAATGCGTACAGGATTCCAGCAGGTGCAAAATCCGCAATTTATTTTTGCGACGCGCAACAATCGATTTGCACTCGGTATCGGAGGTTATGTTAATCTGCGTACCAGCTACGATTTCAAGGGGGCGGTGGATAATATCGATTTTGTGCCATACTCTATCCCGATGTCGGCCACTTACGCCAATCGCCAGCGTATAATGATGGACGCAACAACCTCGCGTCTATTCACCAAAGCAGTAGTAAATTCGCGCCAACTTGGCCGCATAGTTGCTTTTGTCGATATGGATTTTCGAGGAGGTGCGGAGTTCAGCTATACACCCCGACTTCGCTCGGCTTATGTGTCGATGTTGGGATTTACAGCAGGTCGTGACGTGAGTACATTCTGTGATTTGGACGCAGCTCCTATTACCGTCGATTTTCAGGGCCCTAATGCCTACAATTTCAACTTTGCAACACTCCTACGCTATGAAATTGAATTTTTAGATCGTCACTTAAAGGCAGGTCTTGCAGCCGAGATGCCTGTTGTGAGTGGTACTTACGATGAGGCCTTTGCTCCCATCTCGCAACGTATTCCCGATGTGCCTATCTATTTCCAGTATGCGTGGGGCGAGAATCGTCAAAGCCATTTTCGCGCATCAGCCATTTTGCGAAATATGTATCTTCACAACAATTTGACCGACGATAATACAAGCCTTTTCGGTTGGGGTTTGCAGGCCAGTGGCCGAATTGAGCCGTGCGACTACTTTGTGTTGTATTTCAATGGTGTCTATGGTAAGGGTATTACCCCTTATATTCAGGATTTGACAGGTAGTGGTCTCGATTTTACTCCAAATCCAGCCAATGCCGAGCAGATTCAAACTATGCCGATGTGGTCTTGGCAGGTGGCAGGACAGGTGAATATTATCCCTTCTACTCTCTTTGCAAGTGGAGGATATTCAACAGTGAGAGTGAATCACCATAACGGATATTATGCGGAGACTCAGTATAAACGAGGAACATACATCTTTGGAAATGTATTCTATCAGGTGAATCCCAATCTACGTTTGGCGTTGGAGTATCTGCACGGCTCGCGTAGCAATATGAACGACACAAAGGGCGAGGCCAATCGTTTGAGCGTAATGGTGCAGTATAACTTCTAATAAGCGACTATCTTGTCTTATAATCAAGCTATCGGATAATTTATTCGATAGCTTTTTTTGTGTGAGTTAGTTGTGTTGATACAAGAAGTGGCTTTATATTTTGCGAGTCAAAGAAATTTATGTATTTTTGATAAAATTATATTGTGTGCAATTGAAGAATTTGTTGGCCATATTTGTTGTGTTGGTGGTGCTACCGCTTGATTTTGTGTCCTATTCTCAGCAAAAGACCTCTTTGGTTTCAGAGCAGAGTGTCAGGGTGCGCCGAGCTCGTATTGTTGCTGCGGGTGATTTGATGCAACACTCTCCTCAAATCTCTGCTGCACTTCGCCAAGATGGTCGATACGATTACTCTCGGTCGTTTCAATATGTAGCTCCATATTTTCAGAATGCCGATTTGGCAATTGTAAATCTCGAAACAACTCTTTCTCACGAAGGGCCATATACGGGCTATCCTGCATTCTGCTCTCCTGCGGCAGTTGCCGATGCTATGCGCGATATGAATATCGATGTGGTCGCAATGGCTAATAACCATTGTTGCGATAAGGGTGGGCGTGGCATTGATGCTACTTGTTCGATACTCGATTCCTATGGTTTGAATCGTGTTGGAGTGTATTCCGATAGTATTGATTATAAAGTAAATAACGTGTGTTACTTAAAGCGATGCAACATACGTTTTGCCGTAGTGAATTACACCTACGATACCAATGGAATTCCTCTGCCCAAAGGCCGAGTTGTAAATCTTATCGACACATTATCCATTGCTCGTGATTTAGCCTCAATAGATCGCAGTGAAACCGATTGTATTGTAGCCATTATGCACTGGGGCTATGAGTATCAGCGGACGCCTAATTCTGAACAACGACGATTGGCTGCTTTTCTGCAACGCAACGGTGTGGATTTGATAATTGGTAGCCACCCTCACGTCGTGCAACCCGTCGAGCGTAGTGCTGATGGACGGCTAACCTTATTTTCGCTTGGAAATTTTGTCTCAAATCAGCGCAAAAGATATAGTGATGGAGGCTTGATTGCAACCATTAATGTTGAGATTCGCGATAGTTTGTATGCGGGTCGGGTTGTTACGACCTCAAAAAACTATGATGTGGAGCTTACACCTGTGTGGGTCTATTTGCCCAATTATGTGGTGCTTCCTCCAACGGTTGGCGATACTATGCAGATGAATAGTGTTAGTCGTGCTGCCTATAATCTTTTTATGGAGGATACGAAGCATATTCAAAACAGATGAAGTTGTCTAACAAGGTGATTTCTGCGTTACGCTTGCCCTCAAAATGCTCATTTACACCGAGTAAATTATAGGGTATTTTTACCTATTTTCTAAGATTTGCCAATAATATGCAAAACATTGTGTTTTAGCGTATTTTGGCAAATCTTCTTTTCTTGTGATTTGCAAAATTTGCCGATAATATCTACTTTTGTATGCAAATAGTATGTACAAGGATTTGCATACACAAAAGTAATTAACCTAAAAAACGGCAGATTATGTTCAAGTATTCAAAGGACGGCATATCGGTACTCTCGGTGCTGGATGCCCGTCGAGCCAAGAAGAGCGGATTGTTTCCTGTGAAGATACAGGTCATCTACAACCGCAAGCAGAAATACTACTCTACGGGGCAGGAACTCTCCAAGGAGGATTGGGCGAACCTAGCCGAGAGCAAAAGTCGCCGATTGTCGGAGATTCGTTCAAGTGTAGAGAATAGTTTTTCTATCATCAAGAGCCAAGTGGAATCCCTTGCCGAGCGAGGAGAGTTTGGTTTCGACCTACTCAGCATTCGTTTAGGACGCTGTGCGACTGTTACGGTCAATGCAGCAGTCAGAGCTAAGGTTGCCGATGCCGAGCGTAACGAGCAGTATAGCACTCGCAATGGTTATCACTCTATGCTGTTAGGTATTGAGGCATTTGCAGGCAAGGATATTCCATTCTCAACCATTACCGTTGATTGGCTCAACAGGTTGGAGCGCTTTTGGAGCAATGACGGTAAGAGCAAATCAACCATCAATGTATATTTTAAGTACCTCAAAGCGATACTCAACCAAGCCCGTATGGATGGTGTTATCAAGGAGGCTAATTTTCCATTTGGCAGAGGTCGTTTCGAGATGCCCTCGGCAGAGGGTCGAAAGTTAGCTCTTACATTGGAGCAGATAAAGCAACTCATAACCTACACCGATGGCAACGAGGAAACAGAGATGTATCGCGATATGTGGTTCTTCTCTTATCTGTGCAATGGTATCAACTTTCGGGATATGCTCTACCTTACCTATAATAATATAGAGGGTGATGAGATCTGTTTCGTCAGAGCCAAGACCAAGAACACCTCAAAGCAGATACGCACCATTAGAGCTGTCTTAACTCCTGAAATGCGAAATATCATCGAGCGTTGGGGTAATGCTGATGATGGCAACCCCGATACATTATTGTTCAAGTTTGCCACAGGTAAGGAGTCTGCATACGAGATTAAACAACTTGTCTGCAAGGTTACTCAACGCTGCAATATCATCTTAGCTCGTATCTCCAAGGCTTTGGGATTGCCTCGTGTAACCACATACGCAGCACGCCATAGCTTTGCAACCGTCTTGAAGCGCAGCGGAACGAATATCTCCTATATCTCGGAGAGTTTGGGACACTCCAACCTGATGGTTACGGAGAACTACCTTGCCAGCTTCGAGCAGGATGAGCGTAAGAAGAATGCACAACTACTAACCAATTTTGATTAAAGCCTATGCCAAATAGAAAGACCGCCAAGATACCAATCCGCAATTTGAAATGCTTCGGCATTATTGCAAGAGAGATTGCCGAGGAGTATCCCGAATACGAAAACTATCTCATTGATGAGGGCGTGCTGCATATCAAGGAATATGTGCCACCAACAATAAATGACATTGACAAGGTGTTGGAAAAGTTGGAGTTCAACTATGCTACCAAAAAATACAAGTATGAAACCTATCGTGATAAGGAACTCATTGATCAGAAACTGTTGGCAAAGATGGCTGGTGTTACCCGTCAGACCGTAGCCCGATGGGAACAGATGGGTTTTATCTCTCGTAGCGATGTAGGCTTGTCGAGAGACAGATATTTCCAAATAAAAGAGGTTATTTCTCAACTTGAAAGGTTAAAAATGTAAAAAATCCATTATTTATAAATGACTTGACAGATGTAGGACAAATGATGCCATAGCGTCACTTGTCCTACATTTGTCTTATATACTCTCTATCCCAAACCTATGCTGTGTCATCATTTGTCGTAGTTATGGCACAATCTGTCACAGTCGGGTTAAGTTATTGACAATTCGATATTTAGCCTCCTTTATTCTTCCTTTGCAGCATCAATCGGTTGAGAGGGCTATGACGATAGCCAAGTATTAACTTAAAAAGGACGAATAAAATGAACCAAATTATTGTAACCACGCCCGAAGAGTTAAGGGCTATCGTAAGCGAAACCGTTTCGCAGACATTGGCAGGTCTTACTCATACCCACAAAGAGCTGCCCGACAATCTCACTCCCGATGCCGCAGTCGAGGCATTGGAGCAGCACGGATTCTTAATCTCCAAAGCACGCTTGTATAAACTTACGGCAAAGGGTGAAGTACCCTTCCGTAAGTATGGCAACAAACTTCTCTTTTCGCGTAAGGAACTTCTTTCGTGGGCAGACAACCTTGCCCGCAGGGTGAACGATAAGAGCGATGCTGCATTGACTATTGCCAAGAGTGCTAACCGTAAATTGCGTGGCTATGGAAAATAATCGAGTATCGACACCCAAGCCCCCTATGGCAGATGATGAGTTTGCTGCTATCTGGCGAAGTGTTCATCTAAAAGTTACCGACACATACGATACGCCACCCGAAATACTCTGGGTGAATGGCTCGACCATTGGCACACTGGGTAATTTCAGTGCCTCGACAGGCAAG
>JAFTVW010000022.1 GCA_017465605.1 Alistipes sp. | reverse complement strand
ACACACGTTATTACACAATAAATATCACGTCATTTCATATTTTCGAGGTCTCGCGACCTTTTTATGAGTGTAAGTAAAAAATCATAGAAGAGTTGTAAAACTCAAAATGTTGAAATCTATCGCTTAATTACGGCCTTGCAAAGAACAACAAAAAACTCTCCCTCTAAGTTAGAGGGAGTCCCTTCGGGGAGGGAGTGTGTCTTTGCCGCAAAGTCACTTTTTGCAAGGTGGTTTATTATAATGTAGATTCCATCATTTTTGTATGGCTACTAATTACATCACCGACCCTCACCAATACAAAAATGCGGAATGACGCAGTCTTACGACTGTTTTATGATTCCCTTGATGACACTCAATAATAAAAAAATCCTTTGTCTAATTCGATATTAGACAAAGGATTAGCCAATTTTGAATTTTGAATTTTGAATATTGAATTCCCCTTTCGGTTATTCGATTACAATCTCAAATTCATCGTATTTATCCTTACGCCAAGCCATATCTTTGGTGCGCTTCGAGATAGCAAATAGCGGAGAGAATGTCCGCACTCCAATAGTCTTGCCATCGGGCTTAAACTCCAAGATTCTTATCCAGCAGTCGCCACCGTTACCATTCCAGTCGCCATCGCCCTGCTGGGAGTTGAACATCATCTGAGGAATATTACGACCATCAGCAGCCTTGTCGATGCGGAACGAGGTTGTTGGCTGATAATTGACTGTGCCGTCCTCTGCGAATTTGGGGGTGCTGCCCGTGTGACCACAAAGTACCAAACATATGTTCTTTGATTGGTAAACCAACTTCTGCCAAATAGCCTCGGCCCAGTTGCAAGGGCGTAGTGTGTAGCCATCATCTACAAGGCGTTTTCCCGCAGTGTCCAACCACGAGTGAACGAGCAGGATAACCTTGTGATTCTTGTATTTATCTGAGGTTGTCAACTTCTCTATCCACTCCAATACCTCGTTGCGGGCTGCAAACTCGGTGGTGATTACAAGTATGTCGCCCCAATTCTTGTCGTGGAACTCGTATGCGCTATTCTCCATTGTGTGTACGCCCTGAAAATTCTCACACGTTGCAACCAAACACTTCTCAAATGCAATGTTACGCTCGGGGCGGATAAACTCGGGAGCCAATGTGTGGCGAGTAGTGGCGGTGATGTGGCCGATGTCGTGATTACCTTGCGCTACAACGTATGGTATGCGGTTGTCCAAGCGGCTCAGTGCGCGCGATACTGCTTCCCACTGCTGACGGCCAGTCTGGTCGCCGTTATAATCGTTTGGCAGAGGGTAAGATGTCTGCTTTCCGTTCTGCTCAACCATATCGCCCGTAAAGAGGGCAGCCTTGATGTTGAGTCTGTTGATGTTTTGTGCAATCCAAGCAGTCTGCAAATCAAACAGAGGCTGGTTGGCTGCAAATTTGGTGTAGCTCTGTGGGTCGGGGACCATAATCATCGAAAAAGAGCCCTCGTCTTGAAGTGTAGGATAGACGGGAATCTGCGGCTCTCCCTTCTGTGCTTGTGCCGATGTTGCACTTGCGATTAAAATAGTGCAGATTAATAGTTTAAGTCGTTTCATATAATGTATTACTTTAATTGGTTTAGAATAATTTTCCCTCCTCGCTCTTTGGCGCAAAACCCAAATGCCTGAACGACAGCTCGGTGGCTTCGCGTCCGCGTGGAGTACGTTTCAAGAATCCCTCTTTGATGAGGAATGGCTCGTAAACATCTTCTATCGTTCCAGCCTCCTCGCCGACGGCTGTGGCGATAGTGTTCAAACCCACAGGGCCACCCTTGAATTTCTCGATAATCGTGCTGAGAATCTTGTTGTCCATCTGATCCAATCCGCGAGAATCAATGTTGAGAGCTTGCAGGGCTATGCGGGTAATCTCCAAATCTATATGTCCCTCGCCCTTGACCATCGCAAAGTCTCTAACTCGTCTGAGTAGGGCGTTGGCAATACGAGGCGTGCCGCGAGAACGCAACGCAACCTCGTGGGCTGCATCGTTGTCAATCGAGATGTCGAGAATCCTTGCCGAGCGTTTCACGATGCCTGCCAATACGGGGGTGTCGTAATACTCCAAGTGGCAAGTGATGCCGAATCTTGCACGCAGAGGTGATGTGAGCAGACCGCTTCGGGTGGTAGCACCTACAAGCGTGAATGGAGCAAGCTCAATCTGAATAGAGCGGGCCGAAGGGCCTTTGTCGAGCATTATGTCGATTTTGTAATCCTCCATAGCCGAGTAGAGATACTCCTCAACAATTGGGCTTAGGCGGTGAATCTCGTCGATAAACAGCACATCGCCTGCTTCGAGATTGGTGAGCAGACCAGCCAAATCTCCCGGTTTGTCAAGCACAGGGCCCGATGTGACCTTCATCTGTGCTCCCATCTCGTGAGCAATGATATTGGCCAACGTGGTCTTACCCAATCCCGGAGGGCCGTGCAAAAGAACGTGGTCGAGCGAATCGCCACGCATCAGAGCCGCCTTGATGAAGACCTTCAAATTATCGACAATCTTATCCTGACCCGAGAAGGCTGATAGTTCTTGTGGTCGAATGCGGTTTTCATATTCGGAGTCGCGCTCTATGTTTCTTAGATTTCTATCTATGTTCATTCTCTCGTTGTGGTTTCTCGAAAATATCTAATTACGCAAAGATATATAAAAAAATGGCAGGTGAGGCACGTTGCCTGATTTTTTGTGAGATTTTAATCCCCAATTATGCCGCCTTGTGTTGGTGGGGGAGTGCAATATTTGATTTGCTCGTTGGTTTGCTCTGGTAGTTTTGAGTGCTTAAATTTAGAGCTGAGTAACCCGATGCATTGGTAAATGCAATATAATATTGGTTTTTGCACCCTTTTCTCATATATTTTACGACTTTTTATTATGAAAATTAAAATAAAAATTATATCTTTGAAAGTTGAAAATAATATATGTGGACTATCGGAGTGAGTTGCGTGTGAAGGATTTTTATAACCTATGTTGGCTCGATGATAGGAATAGGATTTTGAAGGAATATAAAGTGTATTTGCCAGATAAAAGATAAAAGGGCGAAATACGCCCTTAATCAAGTGACCTCGAAAGGATTCGAACCTTCATCGTAAGAACCGGAATCTTAAATTCTATCCATTGAACTACGAGGCCGTGCCGCAAATATGGTAAAAAAAAATGGATATGGCAAATGTGAATGAAATTTGGGCTCGATTGTATTCCGTTATTGTGTGGACGGGTATGACAATAAATGGCTTCGCTCATCATATAGGCTTGTCACGAGCAGAGAATCTTTACCAGATAAAATCTGGTAAGAATGGGCTCTCTCGAAATTTGGCCTCTCGGATAGTTGCCGTATTCCCTGAAATCAGCGCAGGCTGGTTGCTTACGGGTGAGGGGAGTATGTTTGCCCCAGTGGAGGTTGGCGATGGCGGAATTCCCTTTTATGAGGGTGATTATGTGTGGCAACGACTTGTGGATTTGTCATCAATTGAGCCTTCGAGTTATATATCATTGCCTGCTATCGGTGCGTGTGACTGCGCTGTAAGGTGTTGCGATAGTGCGATGGCCAAAGATGTTTCGCCCGGGACGATTGTTTTTTTGAAACGAATAGACCCAAAGTTGATAATTCCGGGCAGTCTCTGCGTGATTGTGAGTGCAAATTTTGTACTTTTGCGCAGAGCGCGATTTGTGAGTTTATCGAGTGCCCCGAGCAAACAATGTGAGTCGGCAGAACAAGGTGCTGAGGAGAAGCAAGAGGAGCAGGGTGTATTGCGTTTGGAGGCCTCAAATAAGAGCTATGATACTGTGGAGGTGCCGTTGGATAGTGTGATAGATGTTTATCGTGTGGTTGGCTCACTTAACCTATTTTAGTGAAGTGCCACTTCGAGAGCAGATTGAAAAGAGAGTAAGATTGAAAATAAGAATTTGAATAAAAATAATAAAACGAAAAGCGAAAGCTGTTAAATAACCTTTTTTTCTATGATGACAATTAAAACAAAAGAGAAAGCGTCACTTTGGTTGGCATTTGTAGCGGCTGTTTTGGTTGCAGTGATTATGATTCTATGTAATGTGCAATGGTGGGTTGTGGCTTGTGTGGCTGTTGCGATGTTTGTGGTGATGGCCCTCTTCTCATTACAGATGATTAAATCGTATGTGGCCTATAAATTAAAGCCGATATATTCGATGGTGCTTTCACGTCACGTCCGCACAAACGAGATTGTCGATGAGATGAAGGATAAGCACGTTGAGGATATTTCCGACGAGTTGACTGCGTGGGTTGAGGATAACGATAAGGAGATTGCACGCTTGAAACAGAACGAAGTGTTCCGTAAGCAATATTTGGGTAATGTGGCTCACGAGCTTAAAACTCCTATTTTCAATATTCAGGGTTATATCTCCACTCTGCTCGATGGTGGTTTGGAGGACGAGTTGATTAACCGCAAATATTTGGAGCGTGCCGAGAAGAGTATCGACCGCCTGATTAATATCGTAAACGATTTGGATACTATCGCGAAGTTGGAGAACGATATGAATCGTCTGAATATGACTAAGTTCGATATCGTAGCCTTGGCGAAAGAGATTGTCGAGCAGTTGGAGATGGAGGCTGCAAAACGTGATATCAAACTCTCGGTTAAAGGTGCAGATTCTTTGCCTTCGATGTTCTGGGTTACTGCCGATAAGCACTTTATTGGTCAGGTGCTGGTTAACCTTATCATCAACTCTATCAACTACGGTAAGGAGGGAGGCTCTACCCGTATCAAGTTCCGCGATATGATGGATAAGGTGCTTGTTGAGGTTGAGGATACTGGTGTAGGTATTGGCAAGGACGATATGCCTCGTATTTTCGAGCGTTTCTATCGTGTTGATAAGGGTCGTTCACGCGAGCAGGGTGGAACAGGTTTGGGCCTTGCTATTGTGAAGCATATTGTCGAGGCTCACGGTGAGCGTATCACAGTACGCAGTGAGTTGGGCGTTGGTAGTACATTTGCCTTCCCTGTGAAGAAGGAGTTGCCATCGGAGGAGAAGTAATCTTGCGAAGGCAAAAGTTGGTTTGTTTTAACTGCTTTTTATGTTGAGTAATCTGTTGTATATTGTTTGGGACGTTGATCCCGTTATGTTTAATATCGGAGGATTCGAGCTTAGATATTATGGTCTGATGTGGGCCTTGACAATCCTTTTGGGAGAGAGGTTCTTTTCGGCCTTTGCCAAGCGTGAGGGTTTTGGCGGTGAGATTGTGGAGACGGGTTTTGTGTGGATTGTGTTGGGTGCGATACTCGGTGCGAGAGTAGGGCATTGTCTATTCTATGAGTTTCCCTATTATATCGCTAAACCGTGGGCAATCTTGACTGAGATTCGCAATGGCGGTATGGCAAGTCACGGCTCGGCAATCGGTATGTTGCTCGGTATGTGGATTACGGCTCGCAAACATAAGATGGCATATGTGTGGTGGCTCGACCGCATTATGATTCCCGTAGCTATTGGAGGAGCGTTGGTGCGTTTGGGTAATTTGATGAATTCGGAGATTATTGGAGATATTACCACTGTGCCCTGGGGATTCAAATTCGTGAGATTGTATGGGGCAATGCCGTTGGAGAATGTGCCCGTACAGCACCCTGCACAGCTCTACGAGGCATTGTGTTACATCGTAACGTTTGTGATTCTGATGTGGCTCTACTACAAGCGAGATATGGGTCGTCGTCACGCTGGCATAATGTTCGGTGTAGGTTTGATAGGTATCTTCCTGACTCGATTCTTCATCGAGTTGGTGAAGGTTAATCAAGAGTCTTTTGAGGAGGGTATGCTGCTCAATATGGGACAGTTGTTGAGTATCCCATTTATCATAATGGCAGGAGTGTTTATTTGGCTTGGTGTGAACGATAGGTTGCCTATTGCTCGCCCTGACAAGAAGAGCGGAGGTAGTCCGAAAGTAAGAGTTAGTAAAAATAAGAGATAAAAGTTATGGTAGGAGAGGTTAATAAGATTATATATAATATGCTCATCAGCGGGCGTGGAGTGTATCTGCCCGAGGTGGGTTCGCTCTTTATCGAGCGACAGGGGGCGCGTAGAATATCGAAGGATAAGTTGCTATCGCCTCGCAATGTGGTGACCTACTCTACGCAGGAGCAGGCTCCGTCGCTTGTGAGTGAGATTGTGAATGTTGCCGGTTGTACGCAGGAGCAGGCACAAGATATATACGAACGTTGGCTCGGCAAGACTCGCGATGGTAATAGCGTTACGATTGGTGGGGTGGGAGTGCTGAACCATCGTAGCTTCTCGACCGAGGCCGCTTTCGGAGCAGCCATAAATCCAAAGGGTGTCAAGACGCTTGTCGTGCGCCGTCGCTCAAATGGTTGGCTCTATGCGATATGTGCTGTGTGTGTGCTTATTGCGTTGGGATTCTTCGGTTATATTATGTGGGGAGACGATGCCTCAAAGAGTGTTAAATCGTCGGCTTCTACCACTACTGTTGCTGCGACTTCGGGCGATGCAACAACGGCTGGTGCTGCGCCTGCCGATTCTTTGGCTGTGACTGGACAGAACGCCACTTCAACCGATGCTTCTGCAACAGCTGCAACGGCCACAGCTGCAACTGCTACCACTACAACGCAGAGTGCAACAGCCCCTACGGCGGCAAATCAGCAAGCTAAATCGGCTACATCGTATGCCCACTATGTGGTGATGGGTATCTTCTCTACGGATAAGAATGCCGAGATGGCTGTGGCACAGGTGAAGAGTAAGATTAGCGATGCAGAGTGTGTTGTGTTGCCTTTCAAGAATAAGTTTATGGTGACGATTTATGGTAGCAACAACCGTTCAGATTGTGCCGCATACACTAAATCATATAGAGATGTGTATCCCGATTTGTGGATATACGACAAGAAGTAATGCGAGTAGCTCAGGTCATAGGTCGTTTTATCGACCTCTTCTACGTTGGGCCATTTAGAAGGCTCTTTACGCGCGAAATATTCCGCTATGCCGCTTGTGGAGGTGCCAATATGGCACTCGACTTGGTGTGGTATTTCGTTATTTACCACTTTATTGTGGCAGAGCGATTTATCGATTTGGGCGTGGTGGTCGTGTCACCTCACGTTGCGTCGCTTATTGTGGTATTCCCAATAACATTCTTTACGGGATTTTGGCTAAATCGCAATGTGGCGTTTCAGGCTACTCAGTTGGGCTCGTTGCATCAGTTGTGGCGATACGGATTGTCGGTGATGGGCTCTTTGTTGCTTAACTATGTGTGCTTGAAATTCTTTGTTGAGGTGTGTAGCATATGGCCTACACCCGCGAAGGCCGTTACAACTGCAGTCTCGGTTATATATAGTTATCTTGCAGGGCGGTATTTTACCTTTCGCAAGTAGAGAAGAGTGCGAAATTCAAAATTCAAGATTCAAAATTCAAAATTGCTTAATACTCTATCGAACATCGAGTTGGATAGAGTATTTTATTGATGCGTTATTCCATTTTTCGCATCGCAGCTTCTGTTGGGTACAAAATGCCCCAATGACGTTTTTTCAAACACCGTAATCCATTAAATTCCAACCGAAGATAGACTTTGAACTCTTGTACCTCATCGCTGGTTTTTTTGTTTTGTGACAAATTGACTATTTCCGTACTGTAAATGTTGCTTTTGTTCACCTTTTAATTAATACTTTTGCACTCTCCGATTTCCGTTTGGGAGAGGCTTTTGGCGCGGATAATGTGTGAGGTAACGACCACTCTGCTATGAGAGCATATGTTCTTTTGTAAGGCTGTTTTTTGGACTATTTGGTCACTAAGTCATTACAAAACGAGAAAACGGGAAAACTTTTTTTGTTTTTCAGTTTTCGTTTCGTATATTTGCGCCTGTATTTATAATGCAAAAGTATGACTCAGCGTGAAAAAATAGTTGACCAAGTATCGCAAATGATTTTGTCATTGGGCGTGAAGTCGGTGCGTATGGACGATGTTGCCAACTCGTTGTGTATGTCGAAGCGTACACTTTACGAGATGTTTGGCGACAAGGAAGAACTACTCACGGAGAGTATCATTTACCTTATGAATCGCCAACAGCAAAATCTGACGGAGCGAGTTAAGGGTTGCAGTAATATGTTGGAGGTTCTGTTGATGAGCGTGCGCATTCTCACCAACGATGGCCATTTGGGCGAAACCGAAAAACGATTGACCGCCAACCTTAGAAAGTTCTATCCTGCGGTACTCGAAAAAGTGCAGCGTGTCCATTCTGAAAAGGGCTTGGCAGGTTTGCAGTATGCGTTGGATTGTTGTTTGGCGGAGGGTTATCTCGACCCAAATGTAGATGTGGAGCTTATGGCCCAGCTCTTTTTTGCGAGTACGGGGGTGTTGATGACCGATAGTAAAATTGTATTGCCCAATGGCGTGAGCCGCGAAGAGGCGTTTGGTGCTATGGTTGTGAATTTCCTCCGAGGTCTATCGACTGTCAAGGGATTGCAAGTTATCGACGAGATTTTGGCTCGCGAGCCACTTCCAAAACATTGAAGGAGCGCAGAGCCGAAACAAATGCGGAAAATAATTAACGAAAATAATTAATAGGTGAAATTTATGAAATTGAAGAATCTCTTTTTTACGTTGCTTGCTATGGTAAGCGTGGCAACGGTGTCAGCAACGACACAGGAGAATGGAGCGGCAGCCCCAGCATCGGAGCCATTGGTTCTAACGTTGGAGCAGGCTCTGCAAATCGCGTTGAGCGAGAGCCCTACGGTGAAGATTGCCGACCAGACAATCGAGGCTAAGAAGTATGCCAAGAAGGGTACTTATTCGAGCTTGTGGCCCGATATCAGCGCGTCGGGAACTTACCAGCGTTACATCAATAAGCAGACATTCCACATTAAGGGTCAGACTATGGAGGTTGGTACAACCAACAATATGTCGGCTGGTGTTAATGCCGCTTTGCCTTTGGTGAATGCGCAGTTGTGGAAGTCGTTGAAGCTATCGGCTATGGACGTTGAGTTAGCCGTTGAGCAGGCTCGCTCATCACGAGTAGAAATGGTTGAGCAGGTCTCAAAGGCTTTCTATCAGGTTTTGCTTGCAAAGGATTCTTATAATGTATATAAGCGAGTTTATGATAACGCCGTAGAGAATCACAAGATTGTCGAGAAGCGTTACTCGGTGGGTGCAGTGTCGGAGTACGATTTTATCCGCTCAAAGGTTACTGTATCGAATGCCGAGCCTAATGTGTTCGAGGCCGAGAACTCGATTATCTTGGCTTTGTGGCAGTTGAAGGCTTTGTTAGGTCTCGATTTGAATAAGGAGATTGATTGTGCTGGTTCGTTGGCCGATTTTGAGCCTGTGATGACCTCACACATTGCTCACGAGGCCAGCTTGGCTAACAACTCTACAATGCGTCAGCTCGATATTCAGGAGCGTATGTTGGAGAAGAGTATTGAGATGAAGCGTTCTGCAAACCTGCCATCGTTGGCTCTTTCGATTGGCTATAATTTTGTGGCAATGGACGAGACTATGAAACTCTTCCACTATCGTTGGAATCCATATTCGGTTGCAGCGTTGAGTCTTAATATTCCTATTTTTTCAGGTTTCAAGCGTCGTTCTGATGTTAAGCAGGCGAAAATCGAACTCAGCAACTTGCAGTTGCAGCGCGAGAATACCGAGCGTCAGTTGTTTACAGCTATGAAGCAGTACGAGAGCTCGATGCTCACCAACTTGAAGCAGTATCACGCCTCATCGGAGAATATTTCGCAGGCTAAGCGTGGCTACGATATCGCAGTTAAGCGTTATGAAGTGGGTGGCGGTACACTCGTTGATGTTGACAACTCACAGTTGGCTTACACTCAGGCCGAGTTGTCGCGCAGTACCGCAATCTACAACTACTTGGTAAATCAGGTGTCGTTGGAGAAGATAAAGGGTACGACAGAGTATTCAAATTCAAAGGAAAACTAAAAACGGATAATAGATATGAAAATGAATGGAATCATCAGAACACTCTTCGTAGGTGGTGTTTGTGTGGCAAGCGTGGCTTGCTCGGGTAACCAGAAAGCTGAGCAGGCAGCAGCTGAGCAGCAGGTGGTGGTAAAACCCAAAGTAACGACTCAAAAAGTGAATATTCAGCAGGTAGAGCAGCAGAGTGTCTTTACGGGTAACGTAGAGGGATTTGCTGTGAATAATATTGCTCCCCAGCAGCCTTTGCGTATTAAGCGTTTGTTGGTTGATGTGGGTGATCGTGTAGTTGCAGGTCAGAAGGTGGCCGAGATGGATAACTCCTCTCTCTCGCAGGCTAAGGCTCAGTACGAGACCAATAAGGCAGCTTTCGAGCGTTCTAACGAGCTTTATAAGTTTGGCGGTGAGTCAAAGGCCGCTTGGGAGGCTACAAAGGCCGCTTACGAGGTGTCGAAGCTTACATATGAGAATTTGATGGAGAACACAACTTTGGTATCTCCCGTATCGGGTTTGGTTACTGCTCGTAACTACGATAATGGCGATATGTATGGAGGTCAGCCTATCTTTGTTGTGCAGCGTATCAATCCTGTGAAGATTATGATTAACGTATCGGAGGCTCTTTACTCATACGTTAAGAAGGGTATGAAGGTAGATGTTGCATTAGATGCTTTGGAGGGTCAGACTTTCGAGGGTAAGGTGACTCGTATCACTCCTTCTATCGATGCTGCAACTCGCACATTTGCCGTAGAGGTACAGGTTGCTAACGGTAAGGAGGTAATCAAGCCCGGAATGTATGCTCGCGTTACAATGAACTATGGTGAGCGCAGTAGCATTGTAGTTCCCGATGTGGCAGTGGTTAAGATGTTGGGTTCTGGCAACCGCTACATCTATGTATATAAGCAGGACGGTACGGTTAGCTACCAGCGCGTTGAGTTGGGCCGCCGTATGAACGACAAGTATGAGATTTTGAGCGGTATAGCCGATGGCGACGAGATTGTAACTTCGGGCCAGAACGCATTGAAGGACGGCTTGGCTGTTGAGCGTATTAACCAGTAATTCATATTTACTAACTCAAAAAAGTAACAGACGATGAATATATATAAAACATCGGTCAACAACCCTATTACCACCATAATCCTCTTCGTGGCGATTATGATTTTTGGTGGTGTGTCGCTGTCGCGTTTGGGTATTGACCTCTTCCCCGATATCGAGTCGAATGCCATGTTGGTAATGACGACTTATCCGGGTGCGAGTGCCGAGGATATCGAGAATAATGTTACTCGCCCGATTGAGAATGTGCTTAACGGTGTTGACCACTTGAAGGATATTACATCTCAGTCGAAGGAGAATATCTCTATCGTAGCGTTGGAGTTCGAGTATGGTTACGACTTGGACATTTTGGCCAACGATGTGCGAGATAAACTGGATATGTTGTCAACTCTGCCCGATGGTGTGAGTCAACCTATCATCTTCAAGTTCTCATCTGATATGATTCCCGTCTTGATGGTGGGCGTTACTGCGGGTGAGAGTATGTCGGGATTGTATAAGATTCTCGACGACCAGATTGTAACCCCGTTGGCTCGTGTGAGCGGTGTGGGTACAGTGTCGCTTGCTGGTATTCCAGAGCGTGAGATTCAGGTATATTGCGACCCCAACAAGTTGGAGGCATATAGTATGAGTATCGAGCAGATTTCATCGGCTATCGCATCTGCTAACCGCAATACTCCTGCTGGCTCGTTTGATGTTGGCTCAAATGCCTACTCATTGCGTGTTGACCACGAGTTTGAGGACCCCAGCGAGATGTTGAATTTGGTGGTTGGTTATCGCAACGGTACGCCTATCTTGCTCAGCGACGTTGCAACTATTACCGATACCGTTCAGGAGCGTATTCAGGAGGCTTATCACGGTGGTACTCAGGGAGGTATGATTATTGTTCAGAAGAAGTCGGGTGCCAACTCTGTGGAGATTGCTCAGAACGTGCAGGCATATATCAACGAGATTAAGGTTAATCTTCCTGCCGACGTTGAGATATTTACCATTATGGATACCTCGGATAACATCATCTCGACAGTTCACTCTTTGCGTGATACAATCGCAACAACATTTGCGCTTGTGATGTTGGTGGTATTCCTCTTCTTGGGTCGTTGGCGTGCAACTATCGTGGTTGTGCTTACTATCCCTATTTCGTTGTTGGCTGCTATCATCTATATCTTCGCTACGGGTGAGACCTTGAATATTATTACAATGTCGTCGCTCTCTATTGCGATTGGTATGGTGGTGGATAATGCGATAGTGGTATTGGAGAATATCACTACTCATATCGACCGAGGTGCGAAGCCAAAGCAGGCGGCTATCTTTGCAACTAAGGAGGTGGGTATCTCGGTTATGGGTGGTACACTTACAACCATCGCCGTATTCTTGCCATTGACTATGGTGCAGGGTATGGCAGGTATCTTGTTCAACTCGATGGGTTGGATGGTTACCATTACTCTTACCGTTTCAACTATTGCCGCTATCACATTTACCCCAGTATTGTGCTCGCTTATGATGAAGCAGAATCCTACTAAGGCTTGGTTCCAGGGTAAGATTGATGCCGTTATGGAGCATTTCAACAATATCTACGGAAATATCTTGGCTTGGTGTGTACGTCACCGCAAGGTAATTATCTTGGGTTCACTCGGTATGTTCGCTGCCGTTATGGGAATCTTAGGCCCTGCGATGAAGTCGGAGTTCTTCCCTGTGCAGGATAGTGCTGCTATCTCGGCTGAGATTCAGTTGCCAGCAGGTACACGTCAGGATATTACCCGCGAGTTGGCGTTGGAGCTTAGTGAGCGTATCGAGAAGACATATCCTAACGAGCTCTTGAATGTGAGTGTTCGTCAGGGTCAGGCCGATACCGATAATACATTCGCTTCGCTTCAAGCAAACGGTACTCACATTATCTCGATGAATATGCGATTTGTGAAGAAGACCGAGCGTAATATTGGTCTTACTGAGATTGGAGATGGTATCCGTAAGATTTTTGACGAGTACTCGATTATTCGCAAATATACCGTAACCGAAGGTGGTGGCGGAGGTATGGCAGGTAAGTCATCGGTAGATATCGAGATTTACGGTTATGACTTCGATACATCAGATGCTTTGGCTGAGCAGGTAGCACATATGTTCCGCTCGATGGAGGGTTGCTCGGAGGTGACTATTTCGCGTGATGAGTACACCCCTGAGTACCACGTTGATTTCGATTTGGAGAAGTTGGCTCGTAGTGGTTTGGACGTAACAACAGCCTCGATGTATTTGCGTAACCGTATCAATGGTTCTGTAAATTCATACTACCGTGAAGATGGTGATGAGTATGATATCCGCGTGCGTTACGACCGTAAGTTCCGTGAGTCACTCGATGATATTGAGAACATTACAATCTACAACAATCAGGGTCAGGGCGTGAAGATTCGCGATATCGGTGTTGTTAAGGAGGCTTCAACTCCTCCTACAATTACCCGTAAGAATCGTGAGCGTTATGTTACCGTATCGGGTGTTGTGGCATCAGGTTATGCACTCAGTGAGATTGTTGAGAAGGCGCAGGCTGGTATGGCCGATATTCAGATGCCCGCAGGATTTATGTGGCAGATTGGCGGTACATACGAGGATCAGCAGGAGACATTCGGCGATTTGATTCTGTTGATGGGCTTGATGGTAATCCTTGTCTTTGTGATTATGGCATCGCAGTTTGAGTCACTCACATATCCATTTGTAATTATGTTCTCATTGCCGTTTGCTGTGGTGGGTGTTGTAATTGGATTGGCAATTACGGGTACACCTATGAACATTATGGCATTGCTCGGTATCTTGATGCTTATCGGTATTGTGGTGAACAATGGTATCGTGCTTGTCGATTACACTATCCTCTGCCGTGAGCGTGGTATGGGTATTTTGGAGGCTGTTGTAACCGCAGGTCGAAGCCGTTTGCGTCCTATCTTGATGACTACTCTTACCACTGTGTTGGGTATGATTCCAATGGCTGTTGGTAATGGTGTAGGTTCGGAGATGTGGAACTCGCTCGGTATGTCGGTTGCTTGGGGTCTGTCGTTCTCAACTTTGATTACGTTGATTCTTATCCCTACGATGTTTGCATCGTTTGCAATTCACGGTGAAAATCGCCGTCAGAAGCGTGCGCGTAAATTAGAACAAAATAACCAGTAAGAGATATGAAAGCAGTATTTATGGCGTGTAACCAGTCTATGTATGACGCGGTTATCGATTTGATGGACAGTATGGAGATTCGTGGTTTCACGGGTTGGGAGGAGCTTATTGGTCGTGGTACTACCGACGGAGAGCCTCACCTCGGCAATCACGCGTGGCCCGCTATGAACTCAGCTCTTATCTCTGTAATGGAGGACGATAAGGCCGAGAAGTTCTTGGCGCAGCTTAAAAAGCTTGATGAGGATAATGCGCAGCAGGGTATCCGAGCATTTGCTTGGGAGGTGACAGCGGTGATATAATTTTGTGAGGTCGTTGATTCGATAGCGACCATCTCAAAAATATATTCTGAAAAGGTTTGCTCGGCAGCAATGTCGGGCAAACTTTTTTTTTGAAAAGTTGCGATATAATTTTATTTGTGCTAACTTTGATAGGCAGTTTATGTTCGGGAATGCGCTTCGATAGGTCGTAAATTGCGCTGGACGAGCCTTGCGGCCGGGCTCCTACAAACTTAAATTTGTTATTGCTAACTTAAACATATTCAGAATGAAGAACCGAAAAATTAGAATGGGAATGATTGGTGGTGGAAGTGATGCTTTTATCGGTGCTATCCATCGTCGCGCAGCTCTTATGGAGAACGAAATTGAGTTGGTGTGTGGTTGTTTCAGTATCAACCCCGAAATTTCGTTGTCGTCGGGACGCTCGTACTATCTGCCCGATGAGCGCATATATTCCACTTGGCAGGAGATGATTGCTGCCGAGGCTTTGCTGCCCGAGGGTGAGCGTATGGATTTTGTTACCATCGTTACCCCCAATCGATTCCACTTCGAGCCAGCCGTTGCCGCTTTGGAGGCGGGCTTTGATGTTGTGGTCGATAAGCCTATGACATTCTCACTCGAAGAGGCTCTTGCTCTGCGCGATAAAGTCAATCAGACAGGCCGCACGCTGGCCCTCACGCACGTTTACAGTGCATATCCAGCCATCAAAGAGGCTCGCGCCCGCATCGCGCGTGGCGATATCGGCGAAGTGAAGCGAGTTTTCGTGGAGTATTCGCAAGGTTGGTTGTCGAAGCGTATCGAGCTTAAAGGTGGCAATAATGCTGTGTGGCGTAACGACCCCAAGCAGGCAGGCAAGGGTGGTTGCGTGGCCGATATCGGTACCCACGCTTGGCACTTGACCGAGTATGTTACGGGCGCAAAGGTTGTGGAGGTTTGTGCCGATTTGCTCCGCGTGGCCGAAGGTCGTCCGGTTGATGATGATGCTTGTGCATTTATGCACTACGACGCAGGTTTTACGGGCTTGCTTCAATCGACGCAAGTCGCTACTGGTGAGGAGAATAATATCCGCATAAGAGTATATGGCGACAAGTGCGGTTTGGAGTGGGAGCAGCAGAATCCCAACACCCTCCACGTTAAGTGGGCCGAGCGTTCAAACGAGGAGGTACACATCGGAAATGGTTATAAATTCCTCGACGATTCGTCGAAGTGGAACACCCGCACGCCGGGCGGTCACCCCGAAGGTTTTATCGAGGCTTTTGCCAATATCTATCGTAATTTCGCTCTCACCATCAGGGCGAAGGCTGCGGGCGAGCAACCCGAGGCCGAGTGGCTCGATTTCCCGAATGTCGAAGATGGAGTTCGTGGAATGCAGTTCGTTGAGACTATGGTCAAGGCGGGTTATGATTCATCGCAGAAATGGCATAAGTGGGTCGAGAAATAGCGCGAGGTCGCGTCGTTGATAAATATTTCCCAAAAATATACACTGAAAGTTGTATATTGCTGAAATAATTACTAATTTTGACCTGATAAATTGTACAATTTTATGTCTAAGTCAAAAGCTAAAAAATATTTTGTTGCGGGCCTTACAGGTCTTGTGTTGGGTTTTTCATTGATGATTGGCTTCAATTATATGTGGGTCAATAGCTCGAAAAACGAATCTTGTATGGCGTGCCATTATCACCCCGAGGCCGATGCCAGCTGGAAGCAGTCGATTCACTACAATAATGGTAGCGGTGTTATGACCGATTGTGCAGCTTGTCACCTCCCACCAAAGGGTTCATTCGATTATGTGAAGGCCAAGATTACCACAGGAACGAAAGATTTATGGTCGTACCTGACAAAGAACAAAGAGGATATCGATTGGGAGAGCAAAGGTGAGTTGGAGTATGCTCAGACTATCGTGTATAACGAGTCTTGCAAGGCTTGCCACGTTAATCTTTTCCCACAGGGTATTACCGATGAGGGCGTAACTGCTCACCTCCATTACGAGGAGAACGAGGAGAAACTCAATTTGCAGTGTATCAGTTGCCACCTCGACGCAGGTCACTATAACCCCAATTATAAGCACGCGGCTCTCACCGAGGCTCCCGTAGAGGAGGAGGGTGAGCCATATGCTGAGGCTACTGCCGTTACCGAGTTCAAAAACTATGTTGAGACTATTCCGGGTACAACAGCGGCAATTAGTATGATTGCAATTCCTGGTGGCTCGTTCACTATGGGTAGTGCCGAGGGTGAGCCTTTCCATAAGGCCGACGAGGCTCCACAGCGCAAGGTTACCGTATCGCCATTCTTTATGGGTGAGTTGGAGGTTACTTGGTCGCAGTTCTGGGCTTTCTATCGTGAGACAATGTCGGAGGGTCGTACATCGCCCGAAACAATCTATGCAAACAATAGCCGCGAGGATATCGATGCAGTGAGTGGTCCTACTCCTCCATTTGGATTCCCTGATCAGGGTTGGGGTATGGGTGAGCGTCCTGCAATCACTATGACACACTATTCGGCGGAGACTTTCTGCCAGTGGTTGTCGCTCAAAACGGGCAAGAAGTACCGCCTGCCAACCGAGGCCGAGTGGGAGTATGCAGCTCGTGGAGGTACAGATACTCCTTACTTCTTCGAGGGTAATCCCAAGAAGTTTACCAATGGCGGATTCTGGAACGAGATGTTTGGTGCTGATACCACAGTTATCAATAGCTATGTGATTTACGGCAACAATAGTAAAAACCGTACTCAGGAGCCAGCGATGGTTAAGGCTAATCCATTTGGCTTGAAGAATATGTTGGGTAACGCTATGGAGTACTGTTCGGATTGGTATGCAGAGGACGCTTATCAGAATCTTTCAGATGGCGCAGTTGACCCGAAAGGCCCAGAGAGTGGAACAGAACACGTTGTTCGTGGTGGTCAATACACCGACGATGCTGCCGACTTGCGAGTTGCAGCGCGTGGAAAGACCCAGCACGATGCTTGGCTCAAAACCGACCCGCAGAATCCTAAGAGTATTTGGTGGTACTCTGATATAAAAGGTATCGGTTTCCGCGTTGTATGCGAAGTGCCAGAGGGCGTAGCGGCTAACTAATATAAAAGGTCTTAGGCGCGAGTCTTGAAGGTGTTGGGTGCGAGTCTTGAAGGTATAGGCGCAGGTCTTAAAGCTCTTAAAGGCGCGAGCCGATAGTCGCAAGCGAAAATGTTGAAAAGAGACACAATATTTAACAAACTACTAAATAAAACTATACTACTATGAGCAAGAACAAAATGAGTAGAAAAGACTTCTTGTCTTTGTCTGCAATGGCTGGTGTAACCGGTTTGGTTGGTTCATCTTCAATCCTCACCTCTTGTGGTGAGAAGGGTCCCGTTTATACTCCTTTGAAGGAGGCTGGTACCTACTATATCCCCGTTTTGAACGACAAGGCTGACGACGGTAAGGAGTTGAAGGCTGGTGTTATCGGTTGCGGTGGCCGTGGTTCTGGTGCTATCTTCAACTTGTTGGCAGCTGCTAACGGTATCAAGGTTGTAGCTTTGGGTGATACTTTTGCTGACCGTTTGAATGATTTGAAGGGTAAATTGGCTAAGCAAGGTCAGGTTGTTGCCGACGATAAGTGCTTCGTAGGTTTCGATGCTTACAAGAAGGTTATCGATGCTGGCGTTGATATGGTTGTTGTTGCAACTCCTCCTGCATTCCGCCCCATTCACTTCCAGTATGCAACAGAGAAGGGTGTTCACTCATTCTTGGAGAAACCTATCGCAGTTGACCCTAAGGGTTACCGTATGATTATGGCTACTGCAAAGCAGGCTCAGGCTAAGGGTTTGAGCGTTGTTTGCGGTACTCAGCGTCACCACCAGCGTCCTTATGTTGAGGCATACCAGAAGATTCAGGAGGGTATGATTGGTGAGATTACAGGCGGTAATGTATATTGGAATCAGTCTATGTTGTGGTATCGTAACCGCGAGAAGGCTTGGTCTGATACAGAGTGGATGATTCGCGACTGGGTTAACTGGAAGTGGTTGTCTGGTGATCATATCGTTGAGCAGCACGTTCACAATATCGACGTATTCTTGTGGATGTCAGGTTTGAAGCCAGTTAAGGCTACTGCATTTGGTGCTCGCCACCGTCGTATTACAGGTGACCAGTACGATATGTTCAGCGTAGATTTCGAGATGGAGAACGGTATCCACCTCCACTCTATGTGCCGTCAGATCAATGGTTGCTCTAACAACGTAGGTGAGTTCATTCAGGGTACTAAGGGTTCTTGGAATAGCTATAATCACGAGATTAAGGATTTGGCAGGTAACGTTATCTGGAAGTTCGATGCTGAGGCTGAGAAGGCTGCATACAAGCAGACTAACCCATACGTTTTGGAGCATGTTGATTGGGTTAACCACATCCGTAAGGGTACAGCTCACGATGAGGCATCAGAGTGCGGTATCTCTTGCTTGGCAGGTGTAATGGGTCGTGAGTCTGCATACTCAGGTGCATCAGTTACATGGGACGAGATTAGCAAGTCTAATCAGGACTATATGGCTGAGTTCAAGCACGAGTTGGGCAAGCAGGATATGGATAAGTGTGTTGTAATGGTTCCTGGTAAGTAATCATTTTTACATCAGATAATTAAACTTTAAGAGGGTGGGGTCGGAGCATAAACTCCCTCTTCACTCTCTTGCTTTGAAATGTAGCTTAACACACTATTTGCCCCGTATGGAGAGTAAAAAGCAGTTTCAGTACATCGATTCGGAGTTGATGGCAAAGGTCGCTGATGAGGCGACGAATTCGCCCCGCAAGCGAATGAACTATAATTTCCACTCTTCGACCGATGAGCCTGTCAATCGCCTGCTGAATGTGATGCATCGCGGCTCATACTTGCCCGTGCATCGCCATCTTTCGCCCGCAAGGAGCGAGAGTGTCGCAGTGTTGAAGGGTCGAGTAGGAGTGTTGTTTTATGACAACGATGGCAATCTTACCGACAAGCGCGAGGTAGGCCCTCAGTGTGATTGCGTGGGATTCGATATCGAGGCGGGAGTGTGGCACGGCTTGGTGGTGTTGGAGGATAATACAGTCCTTTTTGAGATAAAGCAAGGCCCTTTTGCCCCCATTACACCCGATAACCTTGCTCCGTGGTCGCCTGCGGCTACTGATGTTGAGGCTGTTGAGCAATATGTTAAAGCACTTGAAAAGCTATTTATATAAACCTATAACTATATGAAAAGAAAGGAATTTTTACAGAAATCATTGTTTGGAGCTGCTGCCGTAGCTGCTGCCACTGCACCTATCGAGTTGCTCAGCTCTTGCGCACCAAAGAATAAGACCGAGCTTAAACTCTCATTCCAAGAGGGTACAGCTCCTGGTAAGAGCCTCAACGAGAAGTTCGACTATATGGAGAACTTGGGTATCGTTGGTTTCGAGCCCGGTGGTCGTAATTTGGCTGCTCGTGTAGAGGAGATTCAGTCGGCATTGAAGGGTCGTAACATCAAAGTATCGGCTATTTGCGCTGGTTTTAGCGGCTTTATTTTGGCTGAGGACCCAGAGGTGAAGGCTCAGTTTGATTCAACTATGCGCGATATTATTGCTGCTGCTGGTGCTATTGGCTCAACAGGTGTGATTATGGTGCCTGCGTTCAACGGTCAGAAGCCTTGCAAGCCTCACACATTTGAGACTCGTGAGTACTTGTGCGAGCAGATGCACGAGCTTGGTGAGTATGCTTTGAAGCACAATACAACTGTGATTTTGGAGCCATTGAACCGTCGCGAGTGCCACTACTTGCGTTTGGTTGGTGATGCAGCTGCCATCTGCCGTGATTCGAAGAGTGCAGGTGTGAAGTGTATGGGTGACTTCTGGCATATGCAGGAGGAGACATCTGACTACGCAGCATTCTTGGCCGCAGGTCCTGAGTATTTGCAGCACGTTCACGTTGCAAGCCGTGGCCGTCGTTTGATGCCGGGTGAGGACGCAGAGAAGGATAACTATGTAGATGGATTCCGCGCATTGAAGCAGATGAACTATCCTTATTATGTTAGCTTCGAGTGTGGCACAAAGGGCGAGCGTGAGCAGACTGTTCCTGCCGCTGTTGAGTTGTTGCGCGCACAGTGGGAGTTGGCATAAATGTAATTAACCAACAGAAGGGAACTCAATACATCTGTGGCGAGTTCCCTTTTTTTAATTTGTTTTTCTATGGCCTTGAAGTGGGGTTATCGTCGAGCCTTTTTGCGTTGTGCGCTTATCTTTGCGGTGGGCGTTGTGTTGCAACTTGTGGTTGGCGATTTGGATAATAGTTTTCTGCGATATCCGTGGGGATTGATTCTTGTGGTCAACTATCTATATCTTATTGTACTTGCAAATCTATATGCCCAGAAGTGGCAGTGGGTGAAGCGATTGTCTGATCATTATGCCTCGGCGTCGGCTTTGGCTTCGATGGTGGTGATGTGCATTGTCTTTGGTTTTACTCGTCAAGATGCTGCTACGGGGGGAATTGTGGGTGCATTGGGATTCTCGCGTATGACCTCGTCGTGGCCGTTCAATCTTCTGCTACTCTATTTCCTTACCACCTTGGGATTTATGGCGGTGCAAGATATTCGCCATTTCAGAGAGCGCAGCCTTGTGCGAATTCTGTCGCACGTCGCTCCGTTTGTGGCCATTGCTGCAATGATGTTCGGCAGTGGCGATAAACTGCGAGTGACAATCCGAACCTCGCTCGATAGACCAATCTATACGGGAGTGGATAGGGCAGGACGTAGCGTTGAGTTGCCTTTTTCGGTGACGTTGCGTGAGTTCAAAATGGAGGAGTATCCGCCTAAATTGTATCTGCTTGATACGCATAGCGAAACCTCCTCGAAGGAGTTCTTGTCGGCTGAGCGAGTGGGTGATAACCTTACGATTGATGGTTGGCAAATTGAGGTGCGCGAGATTGTCGATATGGCAGGCCGTATCCCCGAAGAGCAGAATTACCGACCAATGCACCACGTTGGAGCAGCTCCCGCCGTATATGTCACAGCTCGGAACGAGAGGAGCGGTGAGCAACGTGAGGGTTGGGTCAGTTGTGGAAGTTTTATCTTCGAGCCAGCATATCTCTTCCTCGATAGTCGCTATGCGATTGCTATGCCCCGACGAGAGCCGAAACACTATCTCTCGCGTGTTAGGGTAGAGGAGATGGGCGGTGAGCAGCACGATTTTGAAATCGAAGTAAATTCTCCTGCGCGAGTGGGCTCGTGGCATATCTATCAGGTGGGCTACGATACCCAGCGTGGCCGATGGAGTACAATCAGCGTGTTGGAGTGTGTGCGTGACGGTTGGTCACCTGCGGTGGCTGTGGCGTTGTGGCTTACGTTGTTGGCGGGCGTTGTTATGTTTGTTACAGCGGGTGGTCGTACTTGGCAAGGCCGCCGTCAGGAATCTTCTTCGCAATCGTCGGCGCAAAGCAAGAAATCACAAAAAGGAAAGGGGGCGAAGCGATGATTTGGCAACAGCTTATATGGTTTGCGCTGGCTTCAATTTTATGCTGGCTTACGGGTGCAGTGTTGGCCTTCAAGGCTAAGTCGATAAGGCCTGCGGCTGCGGTGTCGTGTGTTGGTTCGGCCATATTCTTGGCCTATATCGTTATGATGTGGATTTGGCTGGAACGACCTCCTATGCGCACGATGGGTGAGACCCGATTGTGGTACTCGTTCTTCTTGTCGTTGGCGGGTTTGGCGGTGTTTGTGCGTTGGCGGTACAGATGGATTCTCTCGTTCAGTACAATGATGTCGGTGGTCTTTATCTGTATCAATCTCTTTAAGCCTGAGATACATAGCAAATCGCTAATGCCTGCTTTGCAGAGTGTGTGGTTTGTGCCTCACGTTATTGTCTATATGTTTGCATATGCAATGATGGGAGCTGTGACGTTATTTGCCTTGTATTTGTGGTTCCGCCGCTCAAAGCAACCCTCGGCTGAGGAGTTGGCTGTGTGCGATAACCTTGTTAGAATTGGCTGGGCATTCCTGACGCTCGGAATGGTTATGGGTGCGCTGTGGGCAAAGCAGGCGTGGGGTGACTATTGGACTTGGGACCCGAAGGAGACTTGGGCAGCCGCGACGTGGCTCAGTTACCTGTTGTATCTCCACCTCCGTCCGCATATCAAAGACAATAACTTAACGTTTGCGCTTATAATATTTTCATTCCTGCTGTTGCAGAGGTGCTGGTATGGAATCAATTTTCTCCCCTCTGCGCAAGGAATGAGTGTACATACATATTAACGTGCTTACTCATTAAATCAATATAGTAATCGTATTTCAAACAAATTGTAAAATGAAACGTGTGATTTTTTTGTTTGTTCTCTTTTTTAACTTGTCGGCTAATGCGCAAACAAATGCGCAGTCGATTGCCGCAGTAGAAGGTAAATCGGCCGAGCCAAAACAACTTTTGCTGGCAGATCCATACGTTTTGGAGGACGATGGTTGGTACTATATCTATGGAACTCACGCCGAAGATGGTATCGTGGTCTATCGTTCACGCGATATGCACTCGTGGAGCGATTTGTGCGGTAAGGCGAAGGGAGGATTGGCCTTGCATCGTGATGATGTGTGGGGCGAGAAGTGGTTTTGGGCTCCCGAAGTGTATAAGGTTGGCGACCGTTACCTAATGACGTATAGTGCCGAGGAGCACATATGCTATGCCGAGTCGGATTCGCCGTGCGGCCCGTTTGTGCAGCGCGAGAAACGCCCGTACTTGCCCAATGAAAAGGGTATCGACTCGTCGTTCTTTATTGATGACGATGGTACGCCCTATATATTTTGGGTGCGCTTTACATATGGAAATGTGATTTGGGTTGCCGAGATGAGCCGCGATTTGCACGAGGTGAAATTGGAGACTGCCCGCCGTCTGATTGATGCGCAAGGTGCTACTTGGGAACTTCGTCAGGCTCGTGTTGCCGAGGGCCCAGCGGTGGTGAAACATAAGGGTAAATATTACCTCACATATAGCTGTAACCACTATCAGAGTAAAGATTATGCAGTTGGCATTGCTGTTGCCGATAAGGTTACAGGTCCATACGAGCGTCACCCCGACAATCCAATCTTGCATCGTCACGAAGGTTATGTGGGTACGGGCCACCACACCCTCACACCCACCCCGAAAGGACTTTATATGGTATATCACGCCCATTATAGCGGCGAGAAGATTCACCCTCGCCAGACGCTTATTGCTCCCATAAAGTTTGTGCGCGATAAGGAGTGGGGCAAACGCCGCTATACTTTGAAGGTCTCAAACGAGTTGATTATTCCTAAAACTGAATAGAATCAGCCATCTGATATAACTTGTAAATACCGAAATCCGCTGGGTTTCGGTGTTTTTTTATCATATTATAATCGCTATTAATTAATAATAAAATTTAATTAAGCATTTTTTATATTTTGTTGGTGGTAAATTTGGAATTTTAAGAAAAAGTGTGTATATTGCGAGTGACAACAGTAAAAATATTACGATTATGAAAAGATTTCTATCCTCAACTATCGCTATTGCGGTTATTTTTGTATTTGTTTCGTGTGGCAATTCAGCTAACTACTCATCTAAGAAAGGCCGCCACGATGGTAAATTTATTTGGGAGCATCAGCTCGATTATGTGAAAGAACACAATTCAGTGGCTGATAATCCTTTGAAATTGATTAAATACAAATATGTGAAACCCGTTGATGGGATATTCGATGCGTTCTTCTATATGCGTAGCACCTTCTCTGATAAGGCATATTTTGGTTTTGAGTCAATGCGCACAGATTGCAAATTCGAGGTATTCCAGAAAAAGGATTTTGTCGAAAAGTATTCAGAAGATGCAGAGAAAGCATTGGATAGAATTAAGGACGAAGTTGCTAAACGATTCGCGGTAGTGAATTGTGTTCACATTGTGGAGATTACTTGGGAATATTTAGGTGAGCGATTCAAAACAAGAGCTTTGGTGGCAACCGATGATATGGGTGTGCTATATGATAATATAGCAACCGTTATCCCAAATCCACGCCCTAAGGATAATGTTGCGTGGAAGAGATATATACGGCCCTTTGATATATCGAAAGATGGTAATCTTGCGCTGAACAACACAAAGGATAAGCTGACTTTCAAAACTTTTTATATGGATAATCATCACCCTTCGATGAATTATGTGGGGCGATATATGTGGGAATATACGATTGCGTGCGAATCGAAATTCTTATCCAAAGATGGTCTTTATTATGGTATGAATATGGGCTCTCGTTATAGTAGTGAGTTAGGTTATAAATGTGAGGCAAAAGTATCATCGCTGGCGGGTGAGTCTTTGCAATCAAAGTATCATACTTTTGAGTGGCGAAGTTATACGGGTACAACACCTTTGTTGGTAACTATTTTGAATGATGGTTTACATATTGGAGGTAGTGGTGAGCATCGTAAAGGTCTGCAGACTCATATTGGAAATCATCAAATGGCAGTAAGATAAGATTCTTTGAAAAACAAAATCACCGAGATTGCCCACAGCAGTCTCGGTGATTCATTTTATATTTGCTAAATTACTTCTGTCGGAAATAAATCTGCATCGGCACACCCGAAAAATCCCACTGCTCGCGCATCTTGTTCTCCAAGTAGCGACGGTAAGAATCCTTGATGTACTGTGGCAAGTTGACAAAGAATGCAAACTGTGGGGTGGGGGTTGGGAGCTGAGTAGCATACTTGATGCGGATATACTTACCCTTTGTCGATGCGGGTGGATAATCCTCGATTACGGGCAAGATAAAGTCGTTGAGCTCCGAAGTAGGTATGCGACGCTTGCGCGAGTTATACACGCGAATAGCCTGCTGCAACACCTCCAAAATACGCTGCTTGTTCAACACCGAAGTAAAGATGATGGGTATGTCGTTGAATGGGGCGAGCTTCTTCTCCAAAAACTCTCGCCACTCCTTCATCGTGTTGCTCTCCTTCTCGATAAGGTCCCACTTGTTGACCACAATCACACAACCCTTGCGGTTGCGGACAATTAGGTTGTGGATATTCAAATCCTGCGACTCCAACCCCTGCTGGGCATCGAGCATCAAAATACATACATCAGAGTTCTCGATGGCACGAATCGAGCGCATCACCGAATAGAACTCCAAATCCTCCATCTCCTTGCCCTTCTTGCGCATACCTGCTGTATCGACCAAGTAGAAATCCATTCCGTATTTGTTGTAACGGGTGTGGATAGAGTCGCGGGTTGTACCTGCAATGTTGGTGACTATGTTACGCTCCTCGCCAAGAAGTGCATTGGTGAGAGATGATTTACCCACGTTAGGACGGCCAACGATTGTGATGCGAGGCAGGTCGTCGAACTCCTCAGCCTTTGTATCTTCGGGCAGAAGTTTCAGAATCTCGTCCATCAAATCGCCCGTGCCGCTGCCCGACATAGAGCTGATGCAGAATGGGTCACCCAAACCGAGTGAGTAGAACTCGTGAGATTGGTAGATGAGGTCGTAGTTATCCACCTTGTTGCAGACAACGATAGTCTTTTTGCCAGAGCGGCGCAATACATCGGCCATCATCATATCCAAATCGGTGATTCCGGTCTTTACCTCAACCATAAAGAGGATAAGGTCGGCCTCCTCGATTGCCAGCAATACCTGACGGCGAATATCGTCCTCGAAAATATCGTCTGAATTTACGGCATAACCTCCTGTGTCGATAATAGAAAACTCCTTACCGTTCCAATCGGTCTTGCCGTAGTGGCGGTCGCGTGTTGTACCGGCTGTTTCGTCCACGATGGCTTGACGGTGTCCTACCAAGCGGTTGAAAAGTGTCGATTTGCCCACGTTTGGGCGGCCTACGATAGCTACTAAACTCATTCTGTTACTATGTTACAATTGTTTCTCGCCGCAAAGATAATACAAATTCAAAATTCGGGATTCAAATTTCGATAATATTTCACCCTTAACTATCGTTAAATCCTCGAAATAGAGAACTTGAAGCTTTACCGCAGGTAAAAATGGGATTACAATTAGGAGAATTGCAGAAAAAAACGTATCTTTGAAAGATAAAGTTTTCGTCGAGAGAGTTTGAGGATTGTCGCACGAGAAAAAGTTGTTGTATGAGAGGTGTAATTCGATATATGGCTTTGTTGCTGGTCGCACTTTGTGCGGCGAGTAGCGTGTCGGCACAGTCGCAATTTTCGGCGTATGGTCACGCCGATTATAACGGACGTATTGGCCGTCCTCGCTCATCGGTGGAGATGGGTGTGCATTTGGGGGCCTCTTATATGCTTTCATCAGCCGATGCAGTTGAACTAAATCCCCAACTTGGCATCAGAGGAGCGTTGTCGATGTCGCTTTGCTGGAATGAGTATGTGGCCGTGCAGATGGAGCTGGCATATATCCACAATAAGATTGATGCCGCGTTGCCCAATGCAAGCCAATCGGAGCAGTCGGTAAAGAATGGAGTATTCGAGATTCCGTTGCTCTTCTCGTTTCGGGGGTTAGGCCCTTTGAGATTCAATTTGGGCCCTGTGTTGTCGCTGGCGGGTACGGCCCGTTATGATTTGCCCGAAGAACGCATCGAGTTTGGCCGTTTGCGTCCTACGTTGGCATTGGCTGCGGGAGTAGGCGTGGAGCTATCGCGACACATTGTATTGGAGGCTCGTTATACAAGCAGTTTTACCTCAACCGAAAACTATTTCGAGGGCGTGATGTTTTCGACTACGAGCCATTGGCTTGGATTTAATTTAGGATATGTGTTTTAGGATTGTCTTATAGAAAAATATGGCAGTAGAGTCAATAAATAAGGAGATTCTTATCGAGGGTGTCGATACCCGCGAGTTATATGGTGCGCAAGATGTCTATGTCGAGCAGATGCGAGCCCTTTCGCCTACGGTAAAGATTGTGGCGCGAGGCTCGTCGCTCAAAGTACTGGGAGCGAAACGTGATGTCGAGGCTTTTGAGCGCAAGATGAATTCGCTTGTCGAATATTATATCAAATATGGCCATATTTCGCGTGAAGTTGTGGCGCAGGCCTTCTCTACGGGTTTGAGCGAGTGCTCGGAACCTGTGAGCGAGAAGGATACCATCGTCTATGGTAATAATGGCAATATCATTCGTGCCCGTACGGTTAACCAGCGTCGTTTGGTGGAGTTGTATGAGCAGAATGACTTGTTGTTTGCCGTTGGCCCGGCAGGTTCGGGTAAGACCTACACCGCAATTGCTTTGGCAGTGCGTGCATTGAAGGATAGAACAGTTCGCCGAGTGATTCTAACACGCCCAGCCGTAGAGGCAGGTGAGAAGTTGGGATTTCTTCCGGGCGATATGAAGGATAAACTCGACCCATATTTGCAACCTTTGTACGATGCTTTGAACGATATGATTCCAGCGGCCAAGTTGCAACGTTTTTTGGAGGACGGAACTGTGCAGATTGCCCCGTTGGCATATATGCGAGGTCGTACACTCGACAATGCGTTTGTGATACTCGATGAGGCGCAGAATACCACCTCTTCGCAGATTAAGATGTTCCTTACGCGTATGGGTCGTAATGCCAAATTTATTGTTACGGGCGATGTTACGCAGATTGACCTTCCGCGCAAAAGTGATAGCGGATTGATGCGAGCGATGGATACTCTGCGTGGAATCGACGGAATCGGTATGGTTGAGTTTGATAAGCGTGATATCGTGCGCCACCATTTAGTGAAGTATATTGTCGATGCGTTTGATAAGCGTGCGGCAATGGAGGAGTCGGCTCGGCGCGAAACGCCCATTGTGCGTATGTCGAAAGATAGAAAAGAGTAGGTAAAGAGAGTAATAGATAAAATAGATAAAAAATAGAAATTAGAGTAATAACCAATAAAACTTAAAACTGATTATGGATAAGAATTTAGCAGCATTAAATCCCCAATTGGTGTGGAAACACTTTGCAGAGATTTGTAATATTCCCCACCCTTCGCATAGCGAGGAGAAGATTCGCCAATATGTAGTAGATTTTGCCGAGGCCAATGGCATCGAGTATAAAGTCGATGAGGCTTGCAATGTCTATATGTGCAAGGCCGCAACAGCGGGTATGGAGGATCGTAAGGGCATCGTTTTGCAGGCTCACCTTGATATGGTTCCTCAGAAGAACAACGATAAGGAGTTTGATTTTCTGAACGACCCCATCGAGGCTTATATCGATGGTGAGTGGGTAACTGCCAACGGCACAACTTTGGGTGCCGATAACGGTATCGGCGTAGCGGCTATCTTGGCTGTTTTCGAGGACGATAGCGTCGAGCACGGCCCAATCGAGGCTTTGTTTACTGCCAGCGAGGAGACAGGTATGTGCGGAGCATTTGGTTTGAAGGGCGATTTGTTGAAGGGCGATATCCTTTTGAATCTCGACTCTGAGACTGAGGGTGAGTTGTATGTTGGTTGTGCAGGTGGTACCGATGCCAATGTGAAACTTGCTTACGTTGCCGAGCCAGCTCCTGCCGACGGTTATTCAGCTTTGGAGTTGTCGGTTAAGGGTTGTAAGGGTGGTCACTCAGGTATCCAGATTATCTGCCAGCGTGCAAATGCAAACAAACTTTTGTTCCGTTTGTTGCGTCAGCTCTCTGCGAAGACCGATGTGAAACTCTGCTCGGTTGATGGCGGTGGTTTGCGCAATGCAATCCCTCGTGAGTCGGTTGCAGTTGTGATGGTCAAGAGCGATGCTGTAGCCGAGGTTAAGCAGGCAGTTTCCGATTTCGAGGCTATGGTGGTTAAGGAGTTTGCAGGCATTGAGGACTCTATCGTTGTTGCCGCAGCCGACGTGGCGGCAGCTACCGAGATTATCCCCGACTGTGTGGCTAAGAATTTAATGGCGGCTATGGAGGCTTGCCCCGATGGCGTGGCTAAGATGTCTATCGCTATGGAGGGCTTGGTGCAGACCTCTAACAATTTGGCTCGCGTGGTGTCTGATGGCGAGTGTGTAAAGATTCAGACTTTGATGCGTTCATCTGTTCGTTCCGAGAAGGAGGCTTTGGCCGACTCTATCAAGGCTTGTTTCGAGCTTGCAGGTGCTGAGGTTGTATTGTCGGGTAGCTACGATGGCTGGAATCCAAATATGGAGTCTCCAATTTTGAAGGCTATGCTCTCATCTTACGAGGCTCTCTATGGCAAGGCTCCTGCCGTTACCGCTATCCACGCAGGTTTGGAGTGCGGTATCATCGGCTCGAACTATCCTGAGTTGGATATGATTTCATTTGGCCCAACAATCTGCTATCCTCACTCTCCCGATGAGAAGGTTGAGATTGCATCGGTTGCGAAGTTCTATGATTTCTTGTTGCACACATTGAAAAACGCCCCTAAAAAATAATGAGCGTGTATCCTCATACTGATATTTCACAGACTTGGTTCGTCATAGTCAATCCTGTGGCTGGTTTTGGTCGCGGATTGGAGGACTTGCCACATATTACCAAACTTATTCGCGAGAACGAGATTCCCTACGAATTGGTCTTTTCGCAGCATAAGTACCACGTTACCGAGCTTACCGTTCAGGCCGTAAACGAGGGCTATCGCCATATTATCGTAATCGGCGGTGATGGTACGTTGCACGAGGTAGTGAATGGCCTATTTATCCAGAAGAGTGCCGCTGTCGAGGAGGTTACCGTAGCGGTTATTCCCGTTGGTACGGGCAACGACTGGATTCGTATGTATGGTATTCCAACTCGTTATTCCGAGGCAGTTCGTGCGATTAAGGAGGGTTGTACCTTCTTGCAGGACGTTGGTGAGGTGAGCTACGAGGAGTCACAGTACACCCAAACCCGATATATGGCCAATGTGTCGGGTGCGGGATTTGACCCTTCGGTGACCAAGATTTACGAGCATTACAAGGCTAAGGGCCGTCGAGGCCGTCATCTCTATGCGCAAGGTTGCGTGAAGAGTTTCTTCAAGTATCACTCTACGGGTGTGAAGGTGTGGATTGATGGCGAGCAGGTGCATAACGATTTGTTGTTCAGCGCAGCTATCGGTATCGGTAAGTTTAATGGTGGAGGTACTCAGCAGTTGCCGTTGGCGGTGGCCGATGATGGATTGTTCGATATCACTCTTATCAAGCCTATGCACTGGTGGCAGATTATCTTCCGCTTGCGCCGATTGTTCAATGGTGATATTTATAGTATCGGCCACGTTGCTCACTATCGCGGTCGTCACGTTAGAATAGAATCTACTCCCGATATTATGATTGAGGTCGATGGCGAGCTCTTGGGTGTTTCGCCTTTGGAATTCAAGATTATGAATCGTTGTGTTAGGGTAGTGGTGACTAAGGAGTTTTTGGAGGAGGTGTAATCCGAAAATGCTCCTTTGCAAAATCTTATAGAGTTGAGAGTGCTAACAAATCTTGGCACTCTCAATTTTTTGTTTTGTTATTTCATAAAATATCACGTCATTCCTCATTTTTACATCAATCAACCGCTTAATTACGACCTTGCAGTGTGCGACAGTCAAAAACTCTCCCTCTAAGTTAGAGGGAGCACCCGAAGGGGAGGGAGTGTGCTTTTGCCGCAAAGGTTGTTCTTGGTAACGTGTTTTATGTTTTATTCCACTTTTTAGCCGTAAAAAGTGGAGCAAAAAGCGGCGCAATGATAAATTTTAGGGGTCAGCCAATAAAATTTCCTAAAACAGATGCTTCGCACTTTTGAAGCAATCAAAAGGTCTCTGTTTT
>JAFTVW010000021.1 GCA_017465605.1 Alistipes sp. | reverse complement strand
TTTGACGTTTCTCTTACCCTCAAAATCCTCATTTACGCCAAGTAAACTGCGGTTTTTCGGGTTTCGAGGGCCTAAAAATAGCTCTTGTTATACAACTTCTAAAATGATGAGGCTGCTAACACAACTTGTTAGACAGCCCCAATCTGTATAGATAATGTTGAACTACATCTTGTAGAACTCCTCCCAGCCCTTGCGAGGTGGCGCACCAACGAGCAGAGCATCGGCAAATGGGTTGTCGATAATATGCTTTGTTTCGCGGTCGAATACAATCTTCTGATTGAGGCGTTGAGCAATAACACCCAAGCAGAATACCTGACATAATGGACCAAACACCTCGAATGGAGAACGTGAACGCTCCTCGTTCATACAAGCGAGCAAGAAGTTCTCGTAGTGGTTTGATGGGCTCTTTGGAACCTCTGGCAACTTACTTGCCATCTCCTTTGCCTTTGACTCAGGAATGATTTGAGTGGTTGCACCGTGCGAGCCACGCTTGAAAATCAAATCCTTTGAGTACATAATTGTTCCTGGGTTGAGCTTAACGGCCGAGGCAGCTGCTGGCTTACCTCCAATTGTCGGCACATCGCTTCCCATCTTCGATTCTCCATATCCGTCGGGTATTGATGGGTAGTTGCCGATGCCGTCCCACCAGTTGATGGTCATTGCTGGCATCTCTCCGCGACGTGGGAACTTGAATTGCAATGTAGATGACATTGGGAAGAAGTAGTTGTTCCAGCCCTCCAACTTCAAAGGTGCAACCTCGTAGGGCAGACCCAAATTGAGGAACTCGTGGATAGTGTCGATGAGGTGTGCGCCCCAATCGCCCAATGCTCCCATACCGAAGTCGTACCAACTACGCCAGTTGCCTGGGTGGTACTTTGGATTAAACTCGTGATAGAGCTGTGTGGTGTGCCACAAATCCCAATCCATACCCTCAGGAATAGCCTCCTCCTGTGGGTAGCGGCTGATATTCACGTCGTAGCCGTGCCAACGGCGTGAGTTGTTCATATGAGCATCAACGTGTGTAACGTCCTTGATGATGCCAGCCTCGGTCCACGCTTTGAACTGGAAGTAGTTAGCCTCTGAGTGACCTTGATTACCACCTTGTGTAACAAGCTGAGGGTTACGACGAGCTGCATCAATCATCAATTGGCACTCTTGGAATGTACGGCCCATAGGCTTCTCAACATAGACGTGCTTACCCTGATTGAGTGCGAGCATCACGCAGGGGAAGTGCGAGAAGTCGGGAGTCTCCACAACAACTGCCTCGAACTCCTTGCCCATCTGGTCGAACATCTTGCGGAAATCGGTAAACACCTTTGCTTTGGGGTGTGCTGCAATGGCCTCCTGACAACCCTTCTGTTTGAGGTCAACGTCACACATCGCTACAATATTGGCCAAGCCCGTAGCCTCAAATTGGCGCATAACCTCGCGACCTCGGTTGGCCATACCAACCCAAGCCACGTTTACCTTACCCAATTTGGCAAATCGAGCCTTCTTATCCTGTGCTTGTTGTGCGGGCGATGGTGCTGCCGAAGCAGATGCCAAGCCTCCCATCATTACGCCAGCGGCCGCCATTCCTGAACGTTTCAGAAAATCACCGCGAGAAATTTTATCACTCATAAGTCTTAGGTTTTATAGTTTGTTTTAATTTTAAGCGGTAACAAATATTTGCGATGTTAAAGTTAATAATTTTTTTGTTGCTTTCTACAAAATTTATCCATTTTTCTTCATCGCGGTAATTTTTATTGTGAATATCTGTTCCTCGGCTTTGTTTTATGGCTAATTAGAACTATATTTGTTATATCAGAAACCGCAAAGGATATGTTTCCATAAGAAAATTGTGTTACGACAAGACGGGTGTAGTTAGTATTTGTGGGTATGCAAATGTCTGGTTACACTATATTTTTGCGACAGTAAGCAGTGTGTAATTTAATGGGAAGGTAACCTTTCGAACGATTAGTTATAGGATAAATTTAATGATATTATGTTGAAACAACTTTTTGGTTTAGATTCCACAAAATCCACCGTTCGTACAGAAATTATTGCAGGCGTAACGACATTCCTTATGATGTCATATATTTTGGCAGTGAATCCTGGAATGTTTAGCCAATTGGAGGGTATGCCTGCAGGAGCAGCCTTTACTGCTACAGCATTGGCGGCAATTATTGGAACATTGGTAATGGCTTTTTGGGCAAAGTTACCCTTTGGCCTGGCACCAGGAATGGGCCTAAATGCCTTTTTTGTCTATACCATATGTATGGGTATGGGTTATTCGTGGCAATTTGCACTAACGGCAGTATTTATTGAGGGTTTGATATTTATACTCCTTACTATCACAAATCTGCGCGAAGCGATTGTTAATGCCATACCGACCTCGCTTAAAAATGCAATAGGTGCAGGAATAGGACTTTTTATTGCATTTATCGGTTTGCAGAATGCAGGTATTATTGTCAATAACGATGCTACATTGGTCTCACTTGGCGAAATTACGAAGGGTAGTCCGTTGTTGGCCATCATCGGTTTGATAATAACAGGCGTGCTTGTGATTAAGAATGTACGTGGAGCAATGTTGATTGGTGTTTTGGCCACGGCTGCGATAGGAATCCCTATGGGAATTACCAACTTTAATGGCTTGGTATCGATGCCTCATTCTGTGTCAGAAATTTTTTGGAAGTTTGAGTGGGACCATATCTTTACATTCGATATGCTTGTGGCTGTATTTACATTGCTCTTTTTTGATATGTTCGATACTATCGGTACATTGGTAGGTGTTTGTACTCGTGCCAATATGCTTACGCCTGATGGTCGTATTCCTCGTGTTAAGCAGGCGTTTATGGCCGATGCTATTGCAACTACGGTAGGTGCTTGTTTGGGTACATCTACTACAACGACATATGTCGAGAGTGCATCGGGTGTTGCTCACGGTGGCCGCTCGGGTTTGACAGCGTTTGCAATTGCCGTATGTTTCGCAATTTCGCTCTTCTTCTCGCCTCTCTTCTTGGCGATACCTGCGGCGGCGACAGCACCTGTTTTGGTAATTGTGGGTCTGTTTATGATGGTGCCCATTAAAAATATTCCTTTTGAGGATTATGCCGAGTCGATTCCTGCGTTTATTACCATTATCACAATGCCGATGGCTTACTCTATCTCTGATGGTATCTTGTTGGGTATGATTTCATATGTGGCGTTGAATTTGTTGTGTGGAAATATTAAGCGAATCACGCCAACTATGGCCATCTTGGCAATATTGTTTGTCTTGAAATATATTTTTATCTAAAATATATTGTATAAGAATGCCCGCAAAGTATCCTTGATGGATATTTTGAGTGCCGCAATCCAAAAGGTTGCGGCTTTTTTTGTGCTTTGTTGTGGTGTATTTTTCTCATAGACCGTAAAATTTATATTCGATTGTGAAATTTTTTGCGAGTGTCGGTAGTTTTTGGCGAGGTTTTGCGACTATTATAATAAATTGTGTAGTATGTGCTCAGCGCAGAGATTTCTTATGTTTTATTTGTGATTTGAAGATATATTACTATCTTTGTTATCGAATAACGATAAAAGATAAATGATAAGCAATAAATTTGGTTATAAATAATGGATAATATAAAAAGCTCAATGAGAGCTTACAGATAAATATATAACAAGCAACAAACCAGTGGCCGCGTGCCACACAACATTACAATTATCTTATGAAGAAACTATTTCTATTGGCTGTGGTGTGCTTGGTGCACATCTCGGCAGTGTTGGCCGCAGAGGGAGTTCGTGGCCGAGTAATCAATCAAAAAGGTGAGCCTGTGGGCTATGCGACAGTAGTGGCAATGGTGGGCGATTGGCAACACGCAGGAGCAATTACTGACGATAAGGGCGAGTTTTTGCTGCGCCTTGCCGATGGCGAATATCGGCTTGTGGTGGAGTTTGTGGGTTATAAGAGCTACGAACAGAAAATCAAAGTTGAGCAGGGAAGTTGCAGCGTGGGCGATGTGGTTTTGCAGGAGGCGGCTACCGATATTGGCGAGGTGGTTGTGAAGGCCACGATGATTCGCCGCGAGGCCGACCGTTACGTTGTAGATGTTGCCAACTCCGATGCCGCCATAGGTAAGGACGGTGTGGAATTGTTGCGTCAGTCGCCCGGTGTGTGGGTCAAAGATGATGGCTTGTCGATTAATGGAACGAGTGGCACGAAGGTCTATATCAACGAGCGTGAGCTGCGTATGTCGGGCGAGGAGCTAATCAGTTATCTTCGCAATATAAAGGCTGAGGATATAGCCAAAATCGAGATTGTGCCTCAGACAGGAGCCGATTACGACGCTAACTCTTCGGGTGGAATAATTAAAATCACACTGCGTCGTCGCCTTGATAATGGTGTGATGGGTAATGTGTCGATGAATACCTCCCATAGCGATTTGGGTAGCGATATATCGCCCTCGGCTTCAATCAATGCCCATATAGGACGATTCGACCTGTCGGCGTCGGGTGGTTATTATCAGAGCCGTATCGAGATGGAGTCTTCGGAGCGAACACAATACTTCTCGCCCGATGCACTGATGAGTGCAGAATCTAACGATGTGACCGACCAAACTCAGCCTTGGACTACTATTTCGGCTGTGGCCGAGGTTAATCCCCGTCATACACTTGGAGCTTCGTACTCATATTGGAACAAAGGCGATGGCAATACTACACTATCTACTACCCAATATGCCACGTCATCTTATGCACGATTGAGCGAGAGTGAGTATCGTGGTAGTGACGACAAGGATTCTCATTCGGCATTGTTTAATTATATCTTCAAGAGCGATACGCTCGGTTCGACCTTAAAGTTTATTGCCGACTATACTACCCGCAAGGGTGAGGCTCGTGTCGATAAGCAGAGCCATATAACCGAGTTGGGCATACCTTTGGATTCGCTCTATTATGACCGTACGGGTAGCTCGTTTAAGGTGGCCACAGCACAACTTGCACGTGAGAGAATCCTTTCGCCCAAGTTTAATTTGAAATATGGTGCTAAATATACCTACAATGAAATCAATTCCGATGCCACCTATCGCTACCAGTTGGGGCAGGAGTGGGTGCCATCAATAGTCGATGATTACGACGTGAGCTATACCGAAAATATTACGGCAGCCTATGCTGTGGCATCGATGCGATTTGGCCGATTCAGTACGGTGTTGGGATTGCGTGGCGAATATACCAAAGCCGAAGGCAAGGGCGGAGACGTAAGTCAAGATTATTTTTCACTCTTCCCGAATGCCAACCTCTCGTATGCTCTTGACAAGATGGGCAAGCACTCGCTCGTGGCGCAGTATTCGCGCACAATTTCGCGACCATCATTTTGGAATCTAACTCCTAACCGTATGCAGATTTCAGATTATACCTACCAGACGGGCAATCCACTGCTTGACCCCTCGTACAATAATACCTTCTCGCTGACGGGCGTGGTGAATTATAAGTATTCCGTTACGTTTGTGGCCAGCATTCAGCGTGATGCTATTCAGCAGATGATTGTGTCGGACCCTATTGATAATAGAATGATGAATCTAACGGTAGAGAACCTTCCCAAACTCAATACTTATATTGTGAATGTGTCGCTCCCATTCACCCTCACGAAATGGTGGGACTGGAATATCAACGCTTCGGGTCTATTGTGGGAGCAGCAACTTACATCGGCAGCTCCTATATCGCATCAGTGGGTGGCGCAATGCAATACGATGATGAACTTCAAATTGCCCAAGAAGTTTTTTATCGACCTTTCGTATTTTGCTATGACCGATGTTAAGGTGAGCAATGCCACATTGAAGGCAAATCATAATTTGAGTGCTACATTGAAAAAACGAATCAAGGAGTCGTGGACGCTATCGTGCGAGTTTGTAAATATTGTATCTCCAATGCAGGATATGGTGTTTGAGCAAGATGGCTTCGAGCGAATGATGAAGGCCCGACAATTTGGAAATGATTTCCGAGTGCGATTCGCGGCATCGTGGAATTTCAAGAGCGGCAAACAATTCAACGCCAAAAAAGTTGAGAGCGGCTCACAAGAGGAGTCGTCACGAATGTAGTATTTAGGGGACAAATGATAAAGGGAGTGTTCAACAATTTAATGTTTGACACTCCCTTTGTTATGAATTGCTGCCGCTTAGGCAATATCTTCTTACAATTCGCTCTCCTTCAATCGCTCGGCGTTCTCGGCTACAATCAAGTGGTCGATGCAATCCTGAATATCGCCGTCCATAAAGGCCGAGAGATTGTAGATTGTGTAGTTGATGCGGTGGTCGGTAATGCGGCCCTGAGGATAGTTGTAGGTGCGAATCTTGGCCGAGCGGTCACCGGTCGAAACCATCGTCTTACGCTTCGAGGCAATCTCGTCGAGATACTTCGAGTATTCGAGGTTGAAGACACGCGTACGCAACTCCTCGAATGCCTTGTCGAAGTTTTTGAGCTGCGACTTCTGATCCTGGCACTGCACAACGATACCTGTGGGAATGTGGGTGAGGCGAATGGCCGAGTAGGTGGTGTTCACCGACTGGCCGCCCGGACCCGATGCACAGAAAATATCCTTGCGGATATCGTTCATCGAGATCTCCACATCGAACTCCTCGGCCTCGGGCAACACAGCAACCGATGCGGCAGAGGTGTGTACACGACCCTGAGTCTCGGTCTGAGGCACGCGCTGCACACGATGCACGCCCGACTCGTACTTCAAAGTTCCATATACACTCTGGCCCGACACCTTCAATACAACCTCCTTGTAGCCGCCTGCTGCGCCGTCGGAGAATGAGGTAATCTCGTAACGCCAACCCTTCGACTCGATATACTTGGTGTACATTCTGAGCAGGTCGCCTGCAAAGATGGCAGCCTCGTCGCCACCCGTACCACCACGAATTTCGAGAATGGCGTTCTTGTCGTCCTGTGGGTCCTTGGGGATAAGCAGGAGCTTAATATCCTCCTCCATCTTCTCCAATGCAGGTTCCAACTCCGCAATCTCCATACGGGCCATTTCGCGCATCTCCTCGTCCTTGTCGTTGGCAAGAATGTCCTTCGCCTCGGCCAAATTGGCCAATGCGGTGCGGTAACGCTCCGAGGTCTCGATGATGGGTTCAAGCTCTTTGTACTCCTTTGTGAGCTGCACAAACTGCTTTACATCGGCAATCACTTCGGGGTCGGTGAGTTTTTGTCCCGTCTCTTCATATTTGAGTTTTAGGCCATCGAGGCGCAAAAGTATTGAATTGTCTGCCATAATCGTATCTTTCTTGTTGGCCACAAAGATAGTGATATTTCTAATATAAAGTGGTAGTAGCGCGAAAAAAAACTTCTCTAAGTGGAATCATTCAACCAAAAGATATTTTATAGGTTGGCGTTGTTCCCTATCCAGCGGGTGGCTTTGGTAGCGGATACGGGCAAAGTCTATCTTCGCAAGGTCGATGCAGCGAATCGTGTTGTTGTAGGCAGTTTTGTAATATACTCGGCGGCGAGTAAGGTCAATTGCTGAGGTCCATTGCGTGGCACTTGGCATATTGGGAGCTTTACCTATGGGGTGTTCGATTCCGATGGGGACATCGAAGTTGTTGAGCAGGTGAAACGCTTGCAATATACTCTCCTCGCCTGTGGGTTGCGCTGGGGCTGTGGCTCTGAAAAATGCCGCTCGCACGAAGCGTGAGGGTGGAGTTGCATCGCCCGGAAGTCCCAAGAATCCAGAGTTACCGCCAATCGGGTGGAGGGTGAGTTGCGAAAGACGTTGGTCCGTAGCCGAGCCAGCGTGTAGATTGATGTAGTTGTTAAGGTTGGTCAGATGCCATTTGAAGCCCGGGGAGTTGGTGATTACACCCACCGTATTTTCGTAGAAGTGTACAACACCACCCACAATCTCCATCACGACTTGACGTCCTGTGCGTTCTCCTATGCGCCAATGCACAACAGCTGTTTTGTCGAGGCCCACGATGCGAACTCCTTCGATGGCCTCTTTTACTTGGTCTATTGAGGAGAATGATGCTAAGATCCACGCTACAACCTGCAAATCGCCCAACGTGCGGGAATTTTGCGAAGGCTCGTAGCTCTGATAGCCGCCATAATCGGGGAAGAAGAATAGACCAGCCGAAAGTCCCTCTTCGTTGATACCCTCGGCGATAAACTCTTCGCGCACAACGGTCAGGCCCAAAACTCCATATTTAGCCTCGAAGGCAAGGCCGTTGCGGCCAGTTGGGGTGAACGATTGAATCTTGTGACCGCGAGGAATGACAACCCAGTGGCTCGGTAGGGGCTCTTGTGCATTTTCGATTGTGCGGGCCTGAATGTAACAGCCATCGGTCGAGGTGAGCGATATGCCCGTACAAGCCGAGGCCGATAGTGCAAGCGAGAGCGTATTGCCACATAGCTCGCCAAGGAGAACTGTCATAGTCATAATTAGATATTTTACTTTCATAGTCGAAAAATGATTTGTTGATTGAATTATGTCGCTTAATAGGCATATTTCGTACCAAATTTGTGAAGAGATGGAGATTGAAAATTGACGGCAGAGATGTATAATCTATTGTTTATATCAAAAAAAAGTGTTGCAATAGTTGTGTTTTTACAAAAAAACACTATTTTTGTATGTGGGTCGTTTTGAGTCGCGCCGAGCGACCCCTGAAACCTTAAAACAACTAACCTTATTCGGCGTTATGAAACGTTTTTTATTACTTACCATTGCACTCTTCGTAGCGCAGGGTGTAATGTCGCAGGCTCTTAGCCCCGAGACCTTAGCCAAACGTGCTAAGCGTAAAAATCTTACAGTGAAGGAGTGGAACACCGACTCCAATCGAAAAAGCCGTTGGCTCGACCATCTCACGGTTTATGATTCGTTGGGCCGAAAAATTGAGGAGGTGGAGTACAATCAGTTTGGTCAAATCGAGCGTGTAACGTGTGAGTACGACCCCAAAACTGATATGATTATCCGCGAGGTAGTTTACGACCACCGTAATAAACCTCAGCGTATCCGTAAGTACGAGTACAACGAAGATGGGACCAAGCATAAGCAGTATAACTATCTTCCCAACGGAAAACTCTACACTATAAAGATATTTGAGTATGTATTTGAGGATTAGCCTCGTGCTGGTTCTCTTGCATACTTATTTTTTCGATTAACCGCTAAACTTAGGCCGCAATGACCTTTGAGCAGCTCAATACTTTGGAGGTGTGGCAGACGATGCCCACAATCACGCTCGACGAGATGTCAGCCATCAAACTGATGAATCGCGTCGATACAAAGTATGTGCTTAGTGAGGAGTGTTGTATGGAGTTGCTACGCAGAGCAGTGGGGGAGTATTCGGTGCAGGTGATTGATGATGTGCGAGCGGCACGATACGAGACGCTATATTATGATACTCCCGATTGGAATATGTACACGGTTCATCACAATCAGCAATTGACCCGTCAGAAAATCCGTACTCGCACATACATAGAGACAATGCTCAGCTTTGCCGAGGTGAAGAACAAAACCAATCGTGGCCGTACAAAAAAACGTCGTACGGTTATCGGTCGGGAGTTCTTCTCCGATTTCAAACGCTCGGCGGAGGCCAGCGAATTTATGGCTCAACATTCGGCCTATCCGTTGGAGGATTTGCTCCCTTCGCTTATCACACGTTTTGAGCGTATCACGCTTGTCAATCACGCCCATACGGAGCGTCTTACAATCGATTTCAATGTGCGATTCGAGAATCTACGCACAGGGCAAATACTCTCGCCCGGGGTGGAACGTATGGTTATCGTCGAGCTTAAACAAGATGGAATGTGCTACTCTCCAATGAAGCAGATAATGCTCGATTTGAGAGTTAAGCGACTCAAAGTCAGCAAATATTGCTTAGGAGTGGTGCTAACGACCCCAGAGGTAAAAGCCAATCGCTTCAAGCGCAAATTGCGTCAGGTGGCTAAGGCAATAAACAGATATGAATGTTTAACTACTGAATAATAATCAGATGCTTATGATACAACAAGATTTTTTGGAGTATGACCCCTCGATTGCCGAAGAGTTCGGTTACGAGATTACGTCGCAGATTTCCTTTCTCGGTGTACCGCTGTGTGATTCACAGAATTTGTTACATTTGTTAATGCGTTTTGCATTCAACCTTCTGATTTCGTGGCTTATAGTCCGCTTCGGCTACTACTCGAAGAGCCAGCGCAAGGATTATGTGCTTACGTTTATGTTATTCTCGTCGGCAATGTTCTTGCTTATCTTCTTGATGGAGAATGTGAGCGTGCAGATTGGTCTGACGTTGGGTCTGTTTGCTATATTTGGCGTGATGCGATATCGAACCGAGACAGTGCCCGTGAGGGAGATGACCTATCTGTTTGTAATTATCGCTACATCGGTAATCAATGGCCTTGCATTGAATATATCCTATGCCGAGTTGTTCGCGGCAAATGGATTGATACTCTTGCTGCTATGGTTGTTGGAGGGTAGGCTCTTATTGCGCCACCTCTCGGCTAAATTGGTGATTTACGAGAAGATAGATTTGATTGTTCCTGAACGTCGCGAAGAGCTAATGGCCGATTTGGAGGCCCGTTTAGGGTTGAAGATAGAGCGTTTGGAGGTGGGTCACGTCGATTTTCTGCGAGATGTGGCATTCATAAAAGTATATTACAAACTTGGCCCGGGTGAGCAAAATACGGTTGACCACATTTCAAAACCCAATCAATTTGTGCAGTAGCTACCTCTGTGACTGAAAATTTCACATTGGCTACAAAATCTACTCCTACCTTTGCAGGTGTAAACAGGTATAAAATACTTAAAATAGAAACGATATGAAGATTAGATTGCGAATTATATCAGTGTTGGCACTTTTGGCAATGCCTTTTGCAGTTCAATCAGTGCAGTCGCAGGAGATTTTGCCACTTGCCGAGAACTCTCTTAACGATGTTCAGGGCCGTTTTCGCGCAGGTTTAGAGCTCCCTCTCGACAGATTCGGAAAGTGGGACTTTACTTGGAATGAGCAGGTTCGTTTGCATAACAATTTCAAGGATTTGGATAAGATTGTATCGAGCGTTGGCGTCAGCTATAAACCATTCGATTTCTTGCGTGTTGGTGCTGATTATTCGTTTGTTAACGAGAAGAATCTCGGTGATGGCGGTTGGGATATCAAACACCGCGTAAACTTCGATGTGACGGGTATGTATCGCGTGGGAAGAGTTAAACTTTCACTCAGAGAGCGTGTGCGTGTGCAGTTCCGTAGTGACTCGGTGTGCAAATATGAGCACCCTGACCCATTTGTAACTCTGCGTTCACGTTTCAAGGTGGCATACGATGTGTTCCAATCACGTTGGGAGCCATACGTTTTTGCAGAGCTTTATACAACGCTTAATGCCCCTGCTCCTGTGCCAAACTATAAGGAGTATCCGTTGAAGCGCGATAACTATATCAACCGTATCCGTTTTGCGGTGGGTGCTGAGTATAAAATCAATATGCAGAATCGTATCGACGTTTACTATATGATACACTTTAATCGAGGCTACGATGCCCGTTATAAGGCAAATGTGGGAGATATAAAGGAGTGGTCGCTCACCAAGACCTGCGCCCACGTATTCTGTATTGATTATAAGTTCAAATTGTGATAATTTGGGATAACGTCGTTGTGTCCTATGCGCCACGCCTTGCGGGTGTGGCGTAGTTTTTTGGGGGTTGACGTGAAAATATGTATATTTGTCGAATAGAATTAGTAAAAAATGAGTCGGGTGAAAGATTTGATTAAGCGAGTGTCCATCTGTGCTGTGTTGTTTGCGGCTGTGTTGCCTATGCAGACAATGGCTCAGGGTGTACCCCTTTCAGAGAGTAGTGATAGCGATTTGCAGGCACGTTTTCGAGTGGCATTGGAGATTCCACTTGCCCAAAAGTTGAAACTTACTTGGAGTGAGCAACTACGCACCAAAGAGAGTTTCTCGCAGTTGGATAAGATGCTTACATCGTTCACGTTGGATTATCAGGCGTGGCGTCATTTGGGTTTCGAGGGGGAGTATGTGTTTGTTAATGAGCGTAAAGGCGATGAGTTATGGAAAGTGAAACATCGCTTTAATTTGGCTGTTATAGGTAAACTCTCGGTTGGCCGTTTCGATTTGTCACTTCGTGAGAGAGTCCGTTTTGTGGTGCGTAGCTACGATACCGACAAATATCTCACAGCCGACCCATTTGTAACTCTTCGTTCACGATTGAAGGCCGATTATCGCAATGAGTCGCGTTGGAAACCGTATGCCTATGTTGAGCTTTATACCACGCTCAATGCTCCTGGCGCAGTGGATAATCGCCTGACGTGTGATGTAGAGAGCGATAATTACATCAACCGAGTGAGATTGTGCGTAGGCTCTACAATGAAGATAGACTCTCACAATAGTATGGATTTCTATTATATGGTTCATTTCAACCGTACACAGGGAGCTACATATGATGCGGTGTCGGGAAATTTGACCTCTCGCACACTAAAAAAGGTATGCGCTCACGTTATAGGTATAGATTATAAATTCAAGCTATGATAAAAGGGCGAATGGGCGTGTTGCGAGTATTGTTGATAGTGAGTTTTGTGGCGTTGTTGGCTCTGCCGCAAGGTGTCAGGGCGCAGACAGATGATGCTGTGCTGCAAGAGCGTGCTGTACCGCTATATATTGTCAACGGCAAGCGCGTGAGCTATGCCGAGGCAAAAGATATTTCACCTCGCAATATTTTGTCGGAGAAGATGTTGCCCGCCGATGAGCAGACAATAGAGAAGTATGGAGCCGAGGCATCAAATGGCGTGGTGCTAATTACCTTGCGCTATGATACCCCTGCTTGTTTTGCGCCTGATGGCAAGGAGCAGCGATATAGCAATTACATAGGCCAAAACGTAAAATGGGGCGAGATGGATCCTGTTGCCCGTGTGATAATTGCGTTTAGAGTAAATGCTGATGGTACGGTGAGCGAGCGTGAGGTATTGGAGGCGAGCGATAAACGGTTGTTGCGTCGTGTGCAGAAGGCTATGGCCGAAGCTCCCAAGTGGACTCCTGCCAAGCGTGATGGCAAGGGTGTAGTGACCGACCACGTTTTGCGTATAACTCTGCCCGTAGGGCGCAAACTCCCTGCCGAGCCTGTTATCTTGATTCGGTAAATAATATCTTCTATTAGTTTGATTTATGTTCGCGGCATCATCGCAAGTATGCAGGTAATTCAAGTCGAGGCCCGATACCTTATTCTTCCATTTTGGGCATTGTAACCTTGAAATGTTCGCTCTCGATATGCTGAGAGTGTGCTATTTCTACCAATCGACGTACAATGTCGGGGTGCTGGGCTGCAATGTCGTTATCTTCGTGCAAATCTTCTGCTAAATTGTAGAGATGTGATACTCCTCGTTTCGATATCATCTTCCAATCGCCTTGACGTACTGCCACTTGGTCGGTCTCCTCAAATTCCCAATATAAAAAGTCGTGTTGTTCTTGTCCGCGTTTGCCAAGTAGCGTGCGGGCAAATGATAGGCCGTCAAAATTGTCGGGCTTGTTGGGCGAAGCGTATTTCTTTTCGTAATTTTTCTCGCCAATAAGTTCGCAAATCGTGGGCATCACATCGTAGAAAGCCAATTGATGGTTGTTTTCACTTCCTGCCTCCACTTTGCCGGGCCACCACGCTATAAATGGTACGCGGATACCACCCTCGTACGTTTGGCGTTTTGTACCGCACAGTGGAACATTCTCTCCGAAGAACGTCGGGTCTGCTCCTCCCTCTTGATGTGGGCCGTTGTCGCTGGTGAAGATAACAAGAGTGTTGCTATCAAGTCCCTTGCGCTCCAATATATCTAAAATCTCACCAACGTATATATCCAATCTTGACACCATAGCCGCAAACTGGGCGTGTGCTCTGTATGATGAGTTGTAGCGTGAGCCTCTTGCAATCCAATCCTTGTCGTCAACGAATTTCGATGTGTAGTGTTGCAGTAACGAGTCGTTGGGTTGTACCAACTCGGCGTGCGGCAAGGTATAGGTAAATATTCCGAAGAATGGTTGTTCGGCACTTTGTTTATCCAGCCAACGCATTGCCTCGCGGTGAATCATATCGGCTGAATATTGTGTACGGTTGTAGTAACCCTCGCCACTTTGGGGGTGAAGAATGTTCTGCTTCAAGGTATCTCTCACCACACTCTTATCGCCCTTGCTACGGCTGAAACGATTCAGGAAATTGGGATAGTAGAGGTGGGCCTGAAATTGGCATATATAGCCGTAGAACTCATCTATGCCGCGTTTGTCGGGTGTGGAGTGTGAACCTTCGTAGCCACCGGCCCACTTACCAAACATAGCCGTTGTGTAGCCATTGCGTTTCATAATCTCGGGCAAGATGATGTGGTCGGCATCGTAGGGGTGTTGTCCCACACGCGAGAACTCATCGTTGTCGCCATATTTAACCATCGGCACTCCTCGCCAATACTCCTTGTTGCCTCTAACCTCGGTATGACCCGTATGTTGGCCAGTCATAAACGATGCGCGCGAAGGTGCGCTGACGGGACTCCCAGCGTATGCTTGCGTGAATCGCATACCCTCACGAGCCATTTGGTCAAGATGAGGAGTTTCAATGAGTTGCTGGCCGTAGCACCCCACATCTCCCCAGCCTAAATCGTCACACATAATGTAGATGATGTTGGGCTTATCTGCGTCGGTTATGCCTGTACACGCATTAAGCAGGGGTAGTGCTAATCCTGTTGCAAAATATATCTTCTTCATCTTTTGTGGGGGGTGCTTTGTTGGGGGGGTAGTTTGTGGTTAATATAGGTCTATGTATTCGTAGCTGTTGCCCACTGCTTCCAAGTATCGGGCAAACATCGACTGCGATATAACTACCGTAGCGGTGTTGTCGTTGGGGTGAAAACTAAGCGATGGGTAGTTGCGAAGGTTTGCATCAAGAAATAGATGAACGTGATTTTGCTCATCATTTATCAATCCAAACGGAGATACCGAGCCCGGTTTAAGGCCAAGATATCGCTCCATACGTTGCTCCGATGCAAAGGAGAGTTTGCCCTGATGTAGGCGTTGCTCCAAATCGTGAATAGCCATCTCACGCTCGCTGTCGAAAACCACTAAATAGTGGCGATTACCTTTGTGGTTGCGGAAGAATAGATTTTTGCAATGTTTCGAGCCGTCGGCGTGCCAATATTGACGTGCAATCTCGATGGTTGGGGCCTCTGGGTGGTCGTATGTCGAGTACTCTATTTGGTGCGAAGCGAGAAAATCAAACACCTTTGCTCGGCGTTCCATAAGCTCTTCACTCGGATTCTGGGCTGGCGTAGCCATCTGGTTGTCTAATATCTGATTCATACTTCGACTCCTATTTTGATGCAATGCCTAAAACTCCCTGTCGGTCTTTTGCCCACTCATCTTGCGCACGCAAAGTCTGCTCGACAATATCACGCACAGCACCCTTGCCTCCACCAAACTCTGATACATAGCGCGACGCCTCAATCACCTCCGAGCAGGCATCAGCAGGACATACCGGTATGCCGACCATCTGCATACACTCCAAATCGGGAATGTCGTCGCCCATGTATATAGTGTCGGCTGGGTCGATGTCGTAGTCAGTGAAAAACTCATTCATCGCTGCGATTTTGTCCATACAATTCAAATACATACGCGTCACGCCCAATCGCTCCAATCGTGAGCGAAGCAGATTGCCGTGACCTCCCGAAATTACGCACACTTTGAATCCTCGTCTTATGGCGTATGCTATGGCGTAGCCATCTTTTGCGTTGTATTTGCGAATGAAATCCGAGCCGTCGCCGATTGGCATAATACCTCCGTCGGTCATCACACCGTCCACATCGAAAATGAAGGCCCGAACCTTTACAATGTCTTCTTTGAAGTTTCCCATATATATTCAGTAAGTAGTTTATAAATCAATTCTTTGCGCTCATCGTTACGGAGCATTTGTTGGTGGCGATTGCTCACCTCTTTGTCGCCTCTTACCGCTGGCCCTGTCTGTACCATCGAGGGGTGAGTGGCATCGATTGCCTTGCTGGCAGTCTCCTCAATTAGCGGGCGAAGGACATCGAAGGGTAGGCCTTGACGCTCTGTGAGATAGTCGGCGGCCATACCATAGAGTGCATTCACAAAGTTGCAGGCCAAAACGCCCGTGAGGTGAATATCGCGTCGGCAATCCGATGTGGCTCGCCATACGTTGCGGCTAAGTGTGCGAGCTACCTGCTCGATTTGCAGGGTTGTTTGCTCATCGCAACCCTCAATAAATAGCGGCACACGACTGAAATCAATCCTGCGACCTTTGGTGAATGTCTGAAACGGATACATCACTCCACGTCGCTGGTTCGGTATAGCATCTCGCGAGATGCTACCTGCGGTGTGAACAACCACCGAGCCCTCTTTGCAGCGAAGCGATGAGGCCACCTCCTCGACCGCACGGTCGCTTACGGCTATGATGTAGAGGTCGGCATCGGCTGCATTGGCTAAATTTGCGCACCAATCACATTCAGCCATCGAGGCGATATGGCTGGCACGCTCTACGTTGCGTGCTACAACCTGCCGAAGCGAGAGTGTGGGGCAGTCGTGACAGGCCAATGCAATAGCCTCGGCCACATTACCACTCCCGACAACCACTATATTTTGTAACTCGTTGCTACTCATTTTGAATTAGTCAATAAATTCAGTAATCTTTTTATTGTAACTACACTTGTTTGTTGCATCTTTGAGCATATCTACTGCCTTGCAACATTTGGCAACCTCAGCCGATTGCTCCAAATCGAGATTCTGCTGGCCATAGCCATAGTTGTCGGCAGCTTGTAGTACGTCATATACTCGCAATGTGGAGATGTCACGCGCAGGGGCATACGCCACATCGTACTCCTGTTCGGGGCGTTGCACCTGATTAAGCATCGAAGCATAGACCAACGTATGCAAGGCGTTGCTCACTACGCGAGCTGGTAGATTCAACTCCTGACGTATTTGCTCGGCGTCAACAGCACCCCTACCATTGCGGAATGCTCGGGCCACTACAACCATAATGGCAATCATCACTTTTCGGCGAGAATCGTAGCTTACCATCATTGCCTCTCGTTCCTCGTCAAAACGTTTTTCATTTTGAAATGTGAACGATAACTCTGCACCAAGCAGTAGAATACTCCACGATGTCTGCACCCAAATCAAGAATAACGGCAATGCCGCAAAGCTACCATAAATGGCGTTATATGAAGTCATCCATATCTGCAACGAAACGTACAACCATTGGAAGATGATAAATACCGTACCCGCAATAATACCCGATTTAATTGCCGAAGAGTATCGAACTTTGGTGTTGGGTAACACGATGTAGATAATCGAGAACATTACCCACGCCATAATCATCGAGATTATTTTCGATACGGCGCGCAACCAGAACGTATCGCCCACATTGAGCAGATTATCCAAGTAATTACTTGCCGAAGATGCTAAAACCCACATCAGCGGTGCGATTACTATAACGGTTATGTAGTCACTATATTTGCGTATTAGGCTGCGATTACTTGTGACCTCCCAAATATTATTGAAGGCATCTTCAATCGAGCTGAAAACACTTACAACCGACCAAAACAGTGCCGCCAAACTAAATGCTGCCACCCAACCACCTTGTGTACGAGCCAAAGTCTTTTGGGCAAACTCCACCACATAATCTACAATGTCGGGAATCTGCGGAAATATCGAGTAGAGATTTTGCACCAATCCATCGGCCAAGCCAAAACCTTTCACGATTGCAAAAACCAATGCAACGACGGGTACGATTGATACCAACGTATAGTAGGTGAGTGCCGCACTGCGTACCATAGTGCCGTGCTGCATCAATCCTCGAAGCATATAGAGTAGCAGTTTCGCAGGGCGGGCAAGTAGCCACGTCAGTATACGAAACAATGCGCCTCGCTCTTGACGTTCATCTTCGAGATTATCTAAATATGTAACCCAATTCTTAAACATAATTCTATTGTGGAGTGAATGTTATGTGTTTTTGGCTTTGAGGCAATCGTAGAGCAATTTTTATGCGAAATTAGCTAATTAGATTGTTGCTTTGCTCGTTTTGTGGATTAAAACTCAATCACAATCTTATCGCCTTTGCGTGATGCGATTCTCCATTGCTCGGAATTTATAGCCTGAGCAGAGACCTGTTTGCCATTTACGCTTATGCGAGCCTTGTCGAGCGCAGGATAGCGGACAATGCACTCCCGACCCTGATTATTTGCAATCTCAATTCGCTCGGCTTTGCCTTTGGCCCACTTGATGCCAACCGTAAAATCGCCAATAGCTTTGAGCCCCTTGATTTGACCTTCGCTCCATACATCAGGCAGTGCGGGAAGTATGTGCAGATAGTCGCTATGGCTCTGCAACAACATCTCGGCTATACCTGCCGTAGCACCGAAGTTGCCGTCAATCTGGAATGGAGGGTGTGCGTCGTAGAGATTATAATACACTCCTCCGCCAGCTACCGAGTGGTGGCGCAGGGCAAGTTCCAAAATGTCGTGTGCGTGGTTGCCATCTAAGGCTCTGGCCCAAAGGTTAATCTTCCAACCCATCGACCAACCTGTCGAAGCATCGCCACGATGACGCAGAGTGTTGACCATCGGATTGAAATACTCCGAGTCGGAATTTATCTGACTTAGCGGATAGAGACACATTGCGTGTGAGATGTGGCGATGGTTGCGTTGTCCCACTTTATAGGGAGAGTATTTCCATTCGCGAAGTAGTTTGTCGCCCACTTTTACTCCATTCCAATTCTCACCCCAAGCTCCATCGTATTGCTCGATGGCCAAGCCTTTGTCCATCTTTGCAAAGTAGGAGCGAATCTTCTCTAACTCAGCTGCATCAATACCGCAACGGCGTGGGGTAAGTATCTCAACGGCTTTAAGGGTATTGTCGAATAACTCCCATACAAGTTGCTGGGCGTGCGGCATACCGTCCTCCACAGGGCCGTGTTCGGGCGAATACTCTTTGGGGCAGACGTATGTGCCATCTTTGGGGTCAAGTACCAATCTATCTAACCAATATTGCGTTGCGCTGAGCATTGTGGGGAATGCGCGCTCCAAGAACTTCTTGTCGAGCGTGTAGCGATAGTGTTGCCAAAGGTGGGTGCAGTACCACGCATTTGCAATCACATATTCGTGCATAAAACTTCCCACATCGCCAAAGATATTGTTCTCGGTGTAGCAGGTCCAACCTCGTTCCTGCCCAGAATCCTTTGCATATCGCTTCCACGCCGAGTGATTGGTGGCCATATTGATTATGTAGTTGAGTAGAGGGTTGTGTAGCTCACTCAGATTGGTGGATTCTACGGGCCAATAATTCATCTGAACGTTGATGTTGGCGTGAATATCGCAGTTCCACGCAGGTTTGGGGCTGTTATTCCAAATACCTTGCAAGTTGCTCGGTAAATCCACGCCACGCGAAGAGCTGATAGCCAAATAACGTCCAAATGCAAAGTATAACTCTTCGAGCATCAGAGCCTCAGCCTCACGGCCTGTCTTGCGATGAGCATAGTTGCGGATAAGCTCGTCGGTAGGCATCGTATTGCGAGAATTGAGCGAAAACGAAGCTCTGTCAAAAAACGATTTATAATCCTTGACGTGTGTTGCGTAGAGCTTATCCCAACCCTTTTTTGCGGCTGAATTTACACGTTTTTGTATGGTTGTGGGGAGTTTGTCGGTGTTCGAGGTGAAATTATCGGCATAGGCATCAAAATCTGTCCCTCCACCCAAAATAAGTAGGCACTCATCTGCTTGATTGACCACTATGCCGCTGCCATCACACTCCACCGAGCCACCCTTTGCAACAACTCGTAGGTGTGCATTGTAGCTTACGGTCTGCAATTTACCCGAAAACGAGGCTTCGCAACCTTTGTATTGGGTCTCTCCTTTGTCGCCTGCTACGCCCGATTTCATTGTTATACGAAATGAGAGTTTGCCATTGCCAGTGGCTGTGTAGCGAGCTGCAATTACGTGGTCGGGGTTAGATGCTATGTATTCGCGTTGGAAAGTTGTGCCGCCATCGGCTGATGTGTAACTCACGCGAGCGGTTGCAGAGCTAAGGTCGAGGGTGCGATAATAGTTGCGCACAGGACTTTGCTCGTCGCTGGTAAATTCAGACGATAGATTTTCAACATACACAGAGCCGAAATTTTCGTAGTGGCCATAATCGTTGAATCCTTTATTGTCGTATTGCGTGCCGCTCCACAGGCTCTTCTCGTTGAATTGAATCTCATCGCACTTCACTCCGCCAAATATCGAGGCTCCAAACTCTCCATTTCCAATCGGAAGCGAGTACTCCATCCACTGATTTGATGTGGGGGCTGTGGTAGCAGGTTGAGTGTACCAAAGTGTTAGTTTCTCCGATGGACGGAATGTGGTGCTACCCAATATGCAGTACTCCTTTTCCTTAGAGTTACTCTTTGCCGCGTTTTGAGCCGCAAGATTGTTGCTGCCAGAACACAGAATAGTCATCGTAAGTGCAAGCACAAACGATATAAAGTAGAGGTTTTTTTTTGTGTGTCGCATAACTACAATATAAGATACAATTTCAATAATGTAAAGATAGCAAAATTTAAGTAGAGTAAGAAATAAAATTGCAGCATTATGGAGTTAAATCGTTTGACCCCCATAATACTGCAATCTTTGATGCTGTTAGTTAGCCTATTTTTGGCCTATTTACTCTTCGTAAAGGAGGTATTTGCGGCGCAAAACTTTGAACTCTTCAACATCTTTCTGCCACATCTGGCGAATCTCGTCAGCCGACTTACCCTCCATAATCATCTCCTTGATGTAGTCAACTCCTGTGAGGAGTAAGAACATACGCTTGAAGAACTTTTCGCCCATATCGAGGTTGCGATAAGCGTCAATCACATAGGTCAAATCAAAGCCCTTCTTGATAACCTCATCGTCTGAAATATTACGCAAATCCACGCCCCAGCACTGTTGGTCAAGTAGGGGAGGATTCTTTGCACCCGGCACAGAGCGAGGTGTGAATGTAAACTCGCTACCTTTGTAATCGGGGTGACCATAACCCTCAAACGGGAAATCAGTTCCGCGACCAAGCGAACAAACCGTACCCTCGAACAGACAAGTTGAAGGATAGAGGTAGATAGAGTGCTGAGTGGGAAGGTTGGGTGAAGGAGCGATTGGAAGCTCATAACGGGTCTGGTGAGTGTAGTTCTTGCAGGTGATAACCTCTACATCACACTTTGTACTCCAACCTTCGCCCTGAGCCATCAATGCAATTTCTCCCATCGTAAGACCGTGAACAACGGGGATAGGCAATGCTCCAACTCCTGATTTGTATTTAGCCATATCGAGAATAGGGCCATCGACATACATTCCATTAGGATTAGGGCGATCCAAAACTATAACCTTGCAACCATAGTCGGCGCAAGCGTTAATCATCTTTATCATACTGATATAGTAGGTGTAGAATCTCAGACCCACGTCCTGCATATCGACAACCAACACATCAAACGATTTCATCTTCTCCTCCGAAGGGCGTCCCGACTTTCCGTCGTATAGCGACCAAATGGGTATGCCGGTCTTTTCGTCAACCGAACTCTTAACGTGCTCACCAGCGTCGGCATTACCACGAAAACCGTGCTCGGGTGAGAAGATACCAACAACGTTGATTTTCTTCTCAACCAACATATCCACAAGGTGTTGCTCACCCACCGTAGCAGTGTGGTTGGCGAGCAGTGCTACGCGCTGTCCCTTCAATTTGGGAAGATACTCTTTTGTACACTCGGCTCCCATTTTCAACGTTCCATCGTCGGCGCAAGCCGAGAATGAGATTACCGACATCATTGCAAAAAGTGATAGGATTAAAAATCTTTTCATCGTTTAGGTTTTAATATTATTGTTTTTTATTGTTCGTGTTGTCTGTTTTTGTGAGCGGTTTCGTTATTTGGCATCGCCAACATTTACTACTGTAACTTCCAAATCCGAAGCAGCGAGTTTGTAGGTGTAACCCTCTGGCATCGATAGCTCAACTTGGGCCTTGCCATCTGCCATAGTCCACTTCACGTCAACGCTCTCCTCGCCAACGGGAATTGAGCCTTGGCACTGCTTCAAACCGCAGTCGGCAAAACGAAGTGTGACAAGCTTCTCTTGTGGCGATATGCAGTAAACTCCCAATACATCGCGGTTGAGTACGCGAATAACGTGTGAGGCGAAACCGTGATTACAACTTGCCGAAGAGGTGAGGTTCTCCCATAAAGTACCTGTCTGATCGGCCATCTTCAAAAATTCGGCAATCGACTCTTCGAGAATCTGCTTCGAAAGCCCAGCGCGTGAGAGCAACTCCAAACGCAGATAGTTGCCAATGAATGCGTTGGAGTAGGGTACGTCGGCATACTTCTTATTCTGCTTGCGTGCAGGGCCAAATTCATCTCTCAGGCGAGCCCACAATTCGGGGTGAGATTCAGGCGTTGCCGTTTTGAACATAAAGGCATAATATTGACAAGTCTCGGTGTGATTACCAGTGAGCTGCAAGCGGCCTCGCTTGTCACGCACAGCGTTGTCGATAAAATACTCGCCATCGAAAGCCTGCTGGCGAATGGTTTGGCGTACCTGCTCAGCCTGCTCGGCCAATGCCTTGTCGCCATACAGACGGCCGACAACATCAAGCATCTCAGCATAGAGCATATTTGTTGGGTAGTTGACATCTTGCACATAGCTATTGGCTGCCGACCACTCCACAAAAATCCATTTCGACAACTTCTCCAAAAGTCCATCTTCGTTAAGGTACTTCTTGAAGTAATTTACAAGGTCGTAAACACGCTTCTTGGCCTGATCAACGGTAGCTTTGTCGCCACTGCGGAATAGATACTCCTCCAACTCCAAAACAAACCACATAGCCCAGTTGGGGATATAGTTGTGATTCCAGTGATCTGATGGATAGCACATCGGAAGCATACCCTCGTCAATATCCTTGAAACGCTCTGGAAGCAAGAAGTTTTCAATGAAATTATGCTCCAAACGGGTGTTGCCTGAGAGGTCGAATGCTACGCGAGATGTGAAGTAGCTATCGCACAACCAACCAGCACGCTCTCGTGAGGGACAATCCATAAAGATATCAAGTGCATTTTGACGGTATGTCTCGCGAGCAGCCTCGAAGAGACGATTCAAATCGGCATTGTCCGAATAGAACTTTCCACGTGATACGTCTGAGTTGCAGTAGTCGCGCATATAGACACGTTCGATGGTGCAGTCGCCACTCTCGATGAGGGTCTCCATATATTGCATAGTGTAGGGCTCGAAACTTTCGAGAGTGTATTCTCCGGGTTGTAACTCGTAGAACATACGTCCTTCGTATTGAGAGTTGTGGCGAACTCGGCCTTTATCGTCGAGCAACTCGTCGAAATGAATCTTCATAACGGTAGGCTCGTTGACCTTTACCTTCATACCGAGGAATCCTGTACTGTTGCACTTGAATTTGAAGACGTATTTGTTGTCGGGGAGTTGCACAGCCTCGTGAACGCTATAATCGGGGTAGGGTACACGACGTGTGATAAGGGTTTTAGCCTCCTGCTCTGTCAATTTTACGGGTTGTATGCCCTCGGCTGGCTGCCAATTCACATCGAGAGCCCACTGCTGATAGTCGGGCGTAAGGATATGATGCTCAATAAAGGGGCGTTGGAAACTGAATCGTGGAACATCGCGCTTGCGCTGATTCAGCTCGTATGCCGTAAACTCGCTACCTGTGGCGGCAACAATCTCGCCATTTAGCTCCACCTCAGCTTGCAGGAATGATGGTTGGTCGAGTAGATAATAACTCGGCTCGTTGTAACCTGCAACCTCCAATGCAATGAGGTTCTTACCGCATTTCAGATATGGTTTGAGATTGTAGCAATCGATACGATAGAAGTCGTGTGCCGCAACACAAGGTCCGTGAGCAACGAACTCTCCGTTGACCATAAGACGGTAGTCTGTTGAGGCTGCAATGCGTATGTATGCATCTTTATTCCACCCCGCCTTAATCACCTCGCGGAAGTAGAGAATAAGGTTTTTCTCTTTATGGCGAGCTTCTGCCCATACGGGTTTTGCTTTGGTGAAAGAATCAACCGTTGTAAGGTCGCGCTGAGGCTCTTTTTGACAAGCAACGGCCAAAACAAGCAGTGCTATGGTTGCAAAAATAGAGTAAACAGAAAGTCTCTTCATATATTATGATTGTTTAGTTTTGTACAAATTTAACAAAATACTCTTAAATAAGAGTGATAAAGGCTATAAAATTTCGTGCAGAACTAAAACAAAAAAGAGCAGAACTAAAATGTTCCGCTCTTATTTTGACCTTTCGGCCTTACGACCTCTTGACCTCCAAACCTTCCGAACTCTCAGCTCTCCGACTTTTCCGCCTTCCGAACTTTCCGCCTTCCGAACTTTCAGCCTTCCGATTTCTTGGCCCCTCGGCCTCCTGTTGGGCTACCAGGATTCGAACCTGGAATGACAGGACCAGAATCTGTAGTGTTACCATTACACCATAGCCCAATGCCATTGTCGTTTTTGACGATGCAAAAGTAGAATATAATTTTTATTCTGCAAAGAAAAAAACACTTTTTTTTCTGCTAAGTGCGAAAAACCTGCTATTTTGAGCTGTAATCGAGCTTGATTTGCCAAGAGCCTGAACCTAATTTGCCGCAGTCGATACGGTTTTTGGCAGTACGGTGCAACTTTATTTTGCGACCATTTATACTGAGCTGGGCCGAATCTGAGAGCTTTTCCGATGCGGGTAGCGATACTTCGGCTGTCGTGTTGGCCGGAATGTTGAGCGAGAGGGTGTAGCTTTCTGAGGTGTTGTGAATATCAACCTCCACGCTACCTCTTATTGTTGGCATCACAGCCTCAACCTGTTTCAGCGAAGAGTTTTGCGGTGCAATGACCATACTCGCAAAACCCGCTTCGGTGGGCCTTACGCCCACAACGTAGCGTGGAATAATGTTGGCAGGAGCGGCACCCCACGCGTGATTCCAATCCTGATTGGGCTTGAATTTGTTGTCCCACGCCTCGTAAGTGATTGTGGCGTTGTTGCGTACCATATTGTACCAACTGCGCTCATCTTGTTTGGTGAGCATTTGTAGGCCGTAATCATCGTCGCCCGATTCATAAATGGCTTCCATTAGGAATTGTGCGGCATAGACACTGCACACCATTCCGCGAGAACGGATATATTTGAGTATCTGCTCTGTGCGAGATTCAGGTACCAAACCGAGTGCCAACGGGAAATGGTTGGCGTGCAGGGAGTGGTGATTGGAGCCAATACCATCACGATATAGACCTTCCTCGGAGTCGTAGAAATTTGCGTTAAAGTCGTTGTATAACTTTTCGCATTCGGCTTTTAACTGCTCGGCCTCGGTTTTGCGACTGGTGAGCTGGGCCATCTGCTGCAAAAGTGATAATGCACGATAGTGGAATGCGTTGACAACGGTGTTATAGTCGGTTAATTGATAACCATCGTCCTCACCGTGTTGCCACTCGCCGCGACGAGGCCAATCCACGATGTCACGAATCTTGCCCGAAAAACGAATCATCTTGCGGAACTCGTCGCTTCGTACCTTGTCGTCGGTAGTTGATATAAGTCCGTTTTCGCGGCGTAGCGATTGCAGGGTGCGGGCTTTCAGAATGTCGTAATTGGCTTCTATGGAGCGTTTGTCGCCAGTGTAGATGTAATCGTTCCACGCAATGATTAATGCTTGCAATATCCACTCTGTCGGCCACGTTGGGTGGTCAAGCAGATACTCCGATGAACGGCGGGCCATAGCATACTCTCTGTCGGTGGTGTAGTGGCAAAGCTGATTAATCAAAGCGTCGGCCTCGTAGGGTATGCGCTCGCGGTCGCCATCAATATATATTCCAAGTGCCGAAGTGGCCTTGATTGTATATTTACATAACTCCCAAATTGAATTGAGCTCGGCGTTGTCGCTGTTGAAATATGCGGCTGAGTAATCAAACGGATATATGGCTGTATGACGCACAATATCTTGTTGTGAAAGAGTGCCTGTATATCCATCAATTTGGCAATATCGCATTGGCGCAACCTCGCCTATGTAGTCGGGCATTAGTACGGCCTGTGGGCCTGTGTTACGTTTGTCGTGAGCAGGAATGATAGGGTAGGTGTGACGACCTTTGCGTAGCGGTAGGGCATAACGATAGTAGCGCACAGTTCCGTGTGGCTGGCTATTTACTCGACCATCTTTGCAATCCTCGCCAATTGCTACATATATGGTGTCGTTGTCGCGTGGACTCTCTAATGTGAGTTCCAGCGAGCAGAACGAGGCGCGACCAAAGTCGATAAATGTGGTCTGTGGGTAGGTTTTACGAATTACTGTTGGCAACTCCTTCTTGCGAATCTGAGGGCGGAAGGATACGGAGTAGGGTTTCAGATTCGATGCGGTGCGAAAACTCTCTGTTTCCGACCACTCGCCTTGTGAGCGGTTTGTTGCAACCTTTACACTCCAATAGTATGTTTTGTTGGGTTGAAGGTCTGCTCCACCGTAGGCCACTGCTATTGATTGAGATCTTTTTTGGCGGCCGCTATTCCATATCTTACCTGCGTGATTAGCAGCATCGACAGGGTTGTCGTCAATTGCGATTTGATAAGTACGCTGAACAACATTGTGCTGCCCTTCACCCTGTGGCACAATCCACGAAAATGTGGGGCGTGATGAACGTATAGCGGCAAATTGGTAATCAGCAAAACTGTTGTCGTTCAGCTCTGCCATTGTTTTATCAATACGATATCCATTTTGATATAACGCTCCTGCATCGTTGACAAGGTCGGTCATTAGCCCTGTTGCTCTATTCTGAGCCGATGTATTTAGCTGCAATGAGATAGCAATCAGCAGTATAAATCCTCGCAATATGTACTTTGTCATAAATCACGTTTTAGAGTTGATGTGTAAAAGTAACAAAAAAGTAGCGTATTGCAAAGAATTTTTCGAGAATTGAAAGTGGCAATTGGTATCGGATAAGTAAGATATTCGGATATTAGCGTAAAAAATATATGTAAAATGTTAAAAACAAATAGCCATCAGCCTATATTTCAAGACCGATGGCTATTTTGTGATTTATTGTCGAATAGTACGTTTGCTATTAATTTAGCAACACCCATTAGCGAGGGCCACCCATTGGAGGACCCATTCGGCGACCACCTGCATTACCGCCCTCCATAATACCGTAATCGGCCAAATTGCGAGAGCCCTTCTTGCCGAATACACGGAGGTTGTAGGTGAATTGCACGGTGTAATAACGGCCAATTACGCTATTCCAAGAGTTTTGGGTGTAACCCGAACCTGTTGCACGAGCAAACGAAGTATTCTGGTTGAATATATCGTTTACGCCCAACATAATCTCGCCCAACTTATTCTTGAATAACTTTTTACCGATACCAGCGTTGCAGATGGTGTAGGTGTCGTTATAGTCGTTGGTGTAACCAATGTTCTGCATATAGTTTGCACTTGCCGTAAATGTAAAGCCTTTCCAGAAGATGGTTTTGAGCGATGCCTGAGCCGAGTGGTTGAAATACTCGTTCTTTCCTCCGCGAGTTGCCAACGAGTTTTCAGCGACGTGGTAAGCACCATTCCACGAGATAGTGAAGTCGATATTTTCCGAGATGTTGCTGCCCAATACCACGCGAGCATCGTAGCCCATATTGCTTGCCATATTCTTTTCGCCATTCACAAGCGATGGTGTGTCTGAGTAGTTTACACCTCCCATAATGTTGAAGTTGCACTTGATGGGGTTGATTGGAATACCATAGCTGATGTGGGTGCGGAGGCTCTTGTAACCATCAACATTGGCGTATGTAGAGTATTGAATTGGCTTCGAGCCAATCTCATCAACTACGGCCTGAGGAATGTTGTTACCTGTGTAGAGACTCTGAGAGATGTAGTTCTGCGCACCACGCAATGAGAACATCCACATAAACGTACGACCCTTCTCCAAGTTGGTGTGGTTGTAGTGGAAGTTGATATTGTGTGAATAGCCGGGGTCCAAGTGCTCATTACCGCTCGATACATACTGCGAGTCTGAGATGTCAAGAATACCGTTCAACTGCTGAATGCTGGGATTATTGGTGTACGACATCACAAACAGGCGGATAGAGTTCTGCTGGTTGATATTGAAATTACCCATCAAGAAGTAGGTGAAGTCGTTGTAAGAACGCTTGATAGGCTGAGTTTGTGCAGCCTCTACCTGACCGTTGAGTGTAGAGTATTGATAGCTAAGGTTCAATACCAAAGTGTTGCGCTCCTTTGTAAAGCTATAACCCGGGCCTACGCGGTGAGTTGTGTAATCACTTGTGTAGCGATTCGAGAGGGCAGGGTCGAGTGTGCCGTTTGTATAACTCTCGTCGTTACCGAAGTTGAACGTGTTACGCTTGCTCTGCTGACCAGTGTAACCCAAATCATAGCGCAGAGTGATTTGTGAACTCTTCGAGATAGGCTCTGCATAGTTTACCGCTGCATTCAATCCCAAATTGTCAGAGTTTGAATCATTGCTCAAATAGCGGAGCAGTGGAGAGTATGTGCCATCAGCGTTCTTGATAGTCTGCTGGTTTGAGTGGCTACGAGAATCGTTCTCGTTTTCGCGGTAACTTACGCGACCATCGATAGTCATCATACGGCCATTCTCGCTCAGTTTAAGGCGATACTGCAAGAACTCAAAGAAGTTAAAACCGTGATTGTCGCCAGCACTTCCACTACGGATAATGTTATAGAGGTCGGCTCCTTGCTGTAAACCCTCTGTCGAACTGAATGGGTCGTATGACTGCATACTGAAATTTGTACGCGACATAAGCGACTGATTCTCCGATATGCGCCAATCTACGCGAGCGTTGAAACGGTGGTTGTAGTTTGAATTGTCAGAGTAGCCCGACTGCTCCAATGTTCCTAGATCTTCAAGTGGAGCCTCATACCAACGTGTTAGTTGTGAGAGGTTCTTTGTGCGTGAGCGGTTGTACATATAGAACGCCTGCAACTTCAACTTATCGTTCTCACCCCAAGTAGCCGAGTAGTTCACGCCGATAGCTCCCACGCGGGCAACTCCACTCTGTGGGCGTACCATATACTGGCCCATTCCGCGACCCATTCCGCCGCCGCCCCCGCCGCCCCCGCCACCGGCAACGCCGAGGATATCCTCGAATGAGAAGTTTTGCTGATTGATGTTATTTGCCATACCAATCAACGACAGACGATGTGCACCGTTGAAATAGTTTACATTACCACCAGCGGTGTATTTGTGTTCGCTGGTAATCTCATCGGTTTCGGGCTGGTATCCGTATGCGGCATAGAGCTTACCGAACACTCCCTGACGCATATTTTCGTGGGTGGTGATGTTGAGTGCTTTGTAGCTCTCGCCATCGTCACGACCCGAGAACTCAGCATTGTCGCTGAGCTTGTTGTAAACCTGAACACTCTTTACGGCTTGTGCTGGAAGTGAATTGATGGCAGTTGTAACGTCCTCGCCAAAGAACTCTTTTCCATCGACAAACACCTTCTGAATTGTCTCACCCTGAGCCTCTACTGTGCCGTTTGATACTGTAATGCCGGGCATCTTCTTCAAAAGGCCCTCTACGTCAGCATCGCTTGTCACTTTGTATGCTGCGGCATTGTAGCTTACCGTGTCACCCTTCTGTGAAGCACGAATAGCCTGCACCTCCTTGACTACGGCGTCAATCTTGGTAGCCGACTCCGAAATCTCAATGTTTCCCAAATTTTTGTTGGCTGCATCAATCTTGACGCGAATCTTTGTATCCTCATATCCGAGGAACGATACAACAACGTCGTACTCGCCATATTTGGTTGTGGCAATTGCGGTTTTACCAGCAAATCCAGAGACGTATTGCTTAACTTTTTCGGGGTTAGCCACCGAAGTTAGCTCTACCACTGCACCTGCGATGCCCTCTTTGGTTTTGGCATCGATGATGGTAGCAGTAGCCTTGCCGCTCTGTGCAAACGAGGCTGTTGTGATGCAAATGAAAAGAAAGGTACTTAATAACTTTTTCATTCTTTCTGTTGATTATGTTAGTTGTTAATTATTTTCTGTCACTTTGATTTGACCATATTTCGCAAGTAAACACGAGGCCAAACCCTACGTTCCAAATAAAATCGCGCAAAGATATACAATTATTGTCTAAGACAATAAAAAATGGGGTGAAATGACAAAAACGGGGTGTCAACTGACGCTGACACCCCTCCGAAAAACAACCTAATTCCATTACTGCCCTTTAATGGATACTGTAAGAATTCTAACTCGGTTAAGGTTTAGAACTCTGAATTTCCACCGAAGCCGCCATCGTCGCCTCCGCTACGCTGGCCACCGCCCTGCTCACCAAAGCTGCCGCCTTGTTGTTGAGCTTGACGCATCTGCTGCATACGCTGCTGCATACGCTCCATCTGAGCTTGCTTTTGCTTCTGGTATTTCTCATACTTCTTATCGCCGACAATGGCTTTGAGTTGCTCCTCCTGCTTTGCCTGCAAGGCTTGTTGCTTTTGGCGAATGGCCTGCATAAGCTTCATCTGCTCCTCGTACATTGTCTGCTGCTCTTTTGCAGTTGCAAGGTACATATTATACACCTCCTGCTTTTGAGCATCGTTCATATCAATCCAATCGGCGATAATGTCTGTCTGTTGCTTTGCCAAATCTTCTGGCTTCATCTGTTGGCGCATACCTCCTCGCTGGCCACGCATACCGCCATTTCCTGCTTGGCTACGTTGCTGAGGTGCTTGACCGTTAGCTCCGCCTTGTTGTTGAGCATAGGCATCAACACCGAAAATTAGAGCCGCAACAATTGTAAATATTTGAAACTTTTTCATCACTTTTATATTAATTAAAACTACTTTCTCTATTGCAAATTTAATGTAAAATAAAAATACCGACACCTAAGCGTCGGTAAATTGTGTAAAAAGTGGGGGTGAATCGCCTAATTTGCGGGGTGAACCGACAGAAGCCACTGCTTGAATTCGGGGACACGCGCCTTGCTGATGATAATCTTTTCAGGTATCTCCACCGTAAGGTTGAGCGATAGGCGGCTACCAAACCATACAGCAATGTCTTTCACAGCTTTTCTTGCGACAATAAATTGGCGATTAGCACGGAAGAATTCATCTTCGGGGAGGCTTCCTTGCAGGGTTTCCAACGTGCGGTCAACCACATATCGCTCTCCTTTGAACGTGAGAGCTGTAACCTTCTCGTTTGAGGTGTAGAAGTAGGCCACATCGTCGATGTTGAGCGGAATGATTTTATCCTTGAAGTGTACCAAAAATACCCGCTGATGCTCTTGGCGCGAGTTCTCTATCATCGTCTCTATGCGATCTTGATAGTTGTTCTTCTCGGTACTACTCAGACGGGTGAATTTGTCCAATGCACGTTGCAACTCATCGGTCTTGATTGGTTTTAGGATATAGTCAATGCTATTGACCTTGAAAGCTCGCAACGCATACTCATCATATGCCGTTGTGAAAATTATGGGTGAGTCAATCTCAACCGAGTCAAATATCCTAAACGATTCGCCATCAGCCAAATGTATATCCATAAATACAAGGTCGGGGCGAGTGCTATTTTTGTCTTGAAAATACTCTACGGTCTCCTCTATGGTCTCCAAAACGCCAAGAATATTGTGCGCTGGTAATATATTGCGAAGTATTGCTTTGAGGTTTACAGCAGCAGCTGTTTCGTCCTCTACTATAAGTATGTTCATAATCAATTGTTGGTTTTATGCTTCGGGTTTTTGTAGGGGCAGGCGTACTGTAAAGTCGGTTTCGGTATTGATAATCTCAATGTCTTGGCCAGTGATAAGTGTCCAACGGCTTCGGAGATTTTTCAGGCCGATTCCAGTCGAAGGCTCGTTCTCGATTTTGGGTGTTTTGCGGTTATGTACTACAAGTGTACTGCCTTCGGTATGAATACTGACGTGGAACGGCTGCTTGCGAGTTATTGTATTGTGCTTCACTGCATTACCAATAAGTGGTTGAAGTGTTAGTGAAGGCAGAGTCCATTGGTTGTATTGTGGGTCAATCTCAATGTCGAAGAATAGTTTGTCGGCATAGCGTACTTTGAATATTTCGGAGTATGCACGCGCAAACTCAATCTCCTCTTCGAGAGTCGATTTTTGGTTTTGTCCGTTCTGAATAATGTAACGGAATGTGTATGAAAGTTGGTCAATATATTCCAATGCCTTCTGCTCGTTCTGCTCTCGAACCAACATCGAAAGCGAGTTGAGTGAGTTGAAGAAAAAGTGGGGGTTAATCTGCCCCATCAACATATTGTAGCGGGTCTGCAAATTCTCTGTTCTGAGGTGTTCGTTTTCGAGCAAAATCTTCTGCTGCTCCGATAGCAGGTCATAGATACGACCATATAGAATGGCTACGGCCAGCACGACCGTACACTTCAAAATTACCATCCAATCCATCATCTGCTGACCTTGAAATATCATCACCATTTTACCCGTGTACCAGTTCACATAAGGTGCGCAGAAGTAGCAACCGAAGGTTACGGCTAAGGCTATGGCACATCGCTGAATGTATTGGCGAGTTGATGAGTTGTACCCCTTTAAGTGGAGAGTCATAATGCTAAGTAGCAGGAACGACAGAATCATATAATAGAGCAACTGAATCAATGCTTCGTGTTCGCGGCTCGGACGGTCGTAGGAGATGGGCGTAGCCTCTACTCCATTTTGCAGAATAATCTCATCAACGCTGGGATTGGAATTGCCCCTGGGTGGGTGTATCGTGCAACGAATCGTGTCGCCATCTTTGAGCTTGTAGAGATAGATTCTGCGAGAATTCACAAAGATACTATCCATCTCAAAGTTCGATGCAGACTTGCTCTGTGCTTGATTCTCGATGTGAGGACGTGGCCCGTTGGCGTGATTCGTGGGGCTTGGAGTCTTGTGAATCGGTTCTTTTTGTTTGTTTTGCTGCCTGCTTGACTCTTGCTCGATTTTTTCAATCTCGGCCAAAAATCGCTGAATTGCTACTGAGTCAGATATGAGTACATATCCATATCCATCACGAGATATGCGCAAAACACCATCGATTTCTGGTTTGCGTTGCGATTCCTGCTCTTGCAGAGTGCGTTGTTCGCCAGCTTCGCGCTGCTCGACCATCATCGACAAGAGATACGAAAAATTAACCGTAATGGTGATTACGATTGCAATAAGTAGGTTCAACATCGAAGTTGAACGTTTGTAGTTGAGTAACTTCATATTCGCCAAATTAATTGGTTGCAATTGTCGGACAGTAATGGCGAATCGAGTTTGAGGTTTGAGGGCTGGTCATAGTCGGCTAATAAACGGTTTCAGCCTATCAGCCTACGATTGCCAATCGTCTGTTACTCCTCCTCTTTGTACCACGAAGCGTAGAGCTGGTAGTCGCGTGCTGTGCGCTTTACGATATGCTCACGCTGTTCGGGGGTAATCTCCTTAACCTTCTTTGCAGGGACACCCGCATATACCGAGTTGGGCTCCAATTGCGCACCCGACAAAACTAATGCATTAGCGGCAATGATACAACCTTCGGGAACTACCGCGTTATCCAAAACCGTTGCACCCATACCAATCAGTACGCTATCACCGATTGTGGCTCCGTGAATCGTGGCGTTGTGGCCAACCGATACATCGTTACCGATGTGGGTCTGCGAAGGCTTGGGTGATTTGTCGTATAGGGTGTGGATTACGGCTCCATCTTGGATATTTGTGCGGTCGCCGATGGTGATGGTGTTCACGTCGCCACGCAACACTGCTCCATACCAAATCGAGCAATCCTTACCGATAGTAACATCGCCAATAATTACTGCTGTTTCGGCCAAAAATGTATTTTCGCCAATCTCAGGAACGTGTCCTCTAACTTTTCTAATTAGTGCCATATTTTTTGTAATTCAAAATTTTCATTATAATTTTTCTTTGTCGAACGTAATTTCCGATGTGGTATTGTCTCTCTTAACGGTAATTTTCCACGCCTCGGCCGATTCGCTCATCTTTATCAATGTTTTAAGGTCAACCTTATCGCGCGAAAGTCCGTTGATAGATGTAACCACATCGCCTCGCTTCAATCCCGCCTTTTCGGCGTTGCCACCCTCGATTAATCCGTTTACAATCCAGCAATCATTTTTCGGAGTCAAAACAATGCCCGAATGGTGAATTGTAACTTTATTAATATTCTTATTTGGGCGAAGCCAAATCTCACACTTTACAAAATCAAAAATCACATCAAATCGCTCCAATAGTCCATTGCCAATAAGTCCGTCATAGCGGCTATCGGCCAAAGCGCCTTGTGTGTTGGCCGAATACGATGTTCTTATGTCGTTAATCTCGCTACCCGCGATTGCAACGCTTTTTGCTCGGAAGATGTAATTGGTTGCCGAGCCTCCAACACCAGCGACATCATATATAATCTTCTTCGTATTGGGAAGAACGCTTTTCAAATTTAGTTTGGTGGCCAAATTGCTATTGAGGAGCATTCCTGTACCTGCTCCCATATCCACCAAAAAGTTACCGTCAAACGACACCTCGTCGGTGATTTTCACCTTTGTAGGAATCAACATTCTGGTTTGGCTTGCGTCCAGCCATTTGCATTTGATGCAGGTGTATTCGGCTGAGGGTTGCTCCTCTTGTGGCAGGATACGCATATATTCATCTGTGTAGTTGAACTCCACCTTGCGACCCCGCATAAATGCCATTCCAAACATTCCGTCAACCCCATCGCCGAGAATTTTTCGCAAATCCATCACTACGGCTTCCTGCTCGGTCTTGTTGTGTTCGCCAACACTATATTTCCACCCGCTCATATCGAGGTTTACAGCCTGCATAGCATTGCCGGCACCTGCGGCCATAGCCTTTCGCAGATTGCCCAAATGAGCAAAGTGCTTTTTGTGGAAAGCCTCGTCGAGCAGAATGCTTGTGTTGCCCGTATCAAAAACCATTCTCGCAGGAATAGAGTCTCGCAATACTACATTAAAATACAGGTGATTTGTGTAGTCGAATGCAACAGCTCCTTTGGGTAGGGTGCGAGTTGGCATAGTTTCATTGCTCTGCGCAGATATTGCCACGTTGTTTTTGTCTGTATCTTTGGCCTTCGCATTAGCGCAGGCGCAAAGTGTTGCAATTACAGTGACAGTTACAATGATTGTGATGTTTTTTGACAAAGACTTCATAATGCAAATGTGGTCGGAAAATTTACCCCCCCCCTAAATTCTTGTTTTTCATAGTGTTATGTTTGTTGTTTTGTTAGTCGGATTATTGTTTTTCATCTTTTTTAGCGGAACGCCAAAGCTGGTCAAGCTCCTCGGCCGACATCTCCGAAAAGAGCTTTTCGCCTGCCTCGGCCTCCATATGCTGGAAGCGTGAGATGAACTTCTTGTTGCACTTCTCCAAAGCAAGTTCGGGGTCGATGCCATACAGACGACACATATTAATCAACGCAAAGAACAGGTCGCCAATCTCTTCGGTGGTGCGCTCTTTGTCACCACGAGCCATCTCAACCTCAATCTCAGCAATCTCCTCTTTGACTTTGGGCCATATGTCCTCTTTCTGCTCCCAGTCGAAACCTGCACTTGCAGCCTTCTCGCCGATGCGGTAAGCCTTGACCATAGCGGGTAGTGAGCGTGGTACGCCGCCCAAAATACCGCCTTGACGCTTCTTTTTGCGGAGCTTCAACTCCTCCCAATTCTTCATCACTTCGTCGGGCGTATCGGCGTGAATATCGCTATAAACGTGTGGGTGGCGATAGATGAGCTTGTCGCACTCGGCATCGGCCACATCAGCAAAGTTGAAAGCACCCTGTTCCTCGCCCAATTTTGAGTAGAATACAACGTGTAGTAATAAGTCGCCCAACTCCTCCTTGATGCCCTCCATATTATTGTCGGCAATGGCATCAGCCAATTCGTAAGTCTCTTCTATTGTGTTGTTACGCAACGATTCAAAGGTCTGCTGGCGATCCCACGGGCACTTTTCGCGCAGGGTATCCATCACCTCCAAAATACGTTCCGTAGCTCTGAGTTTTTGCTGTTTGGTCATCATATTTTCAATAAACTTTCCACAAAGTTATGATTTTCATCTGAAAATAGATAACTTTGTCGAGTATAATTTTGCATTAAATTGTTACAAAATGAGAATAGCTAAATTTTTTGTGGCCGTTGTGGCCTTGATTCTGGTTGTAGGTAGTGCCTATGCCGATAATGGTATTATTCCGCGTCCTGTGGAGTTTGAAAAAAGGAACGGAGTATTTACCATACTAACAACAACTAAGATTACACACTCAGTAGAACTCCGTTCCTCGGCAAAGTATCTTGCGGAGTATCTTCCGCTCGAAGTTCAGGAGTCTAACGAAGCGGCGAAGGGTAATATTGTGCTTCGTGTGAATAAAAATCTTGCATCGGAGGCCTATACGTTGGAGGTTGGCGATGGCGGAATCATCATCGAGGGAGGCTCAAATGCAGGCGTATTTTATGGCGTGGAGACTCTCTTGCAGCTTTTGCCCGCGAAGGTCTATTCCAAGCAGATGGAGTTGCCCGTAATGTTGGGTGCTTGCCGTGTGGCCGATGAGCCGAAGTTTGAGTATCGTGGCTTTATGCTCGATGTAACACGCACTTGGGTCGATGTTGATGGCGTAAAGCACTACATCGAAAATCTTGCTCACCACAAAATCAACAAACTGCATCTTCATCTCTCTGACGATGAAGGTTGGCGTATCGAGATTAAGGCGTTCCCCGAACTTACCGAGGTGGGAGGTTTTCGCGGTCAGGGCTCTCCCGTTGCTGCGCGTTATGGAAAGTGGGGTGAGAGATATGGCGGTTTCTATACTCAGGAGCAGATGAAGGATATTATCGAGTTTGCGGCAGTGCGCAATATCGAGATTATCCCCGAAATCGACTTGCCCGGTCATAGCCACAATTTAGCTCGTGTGCGTCCGGAGGTGTTGTGTAACTTCACTCCCGATATGGAGTCATCGTTTGGATACGACACCCGTAGCGCGCTTTGCGTATCAAAGGAGGATAACTATAAATTCTTGGAGATCGTTTTCAAGGAGTTGGCCGAGTTGTTCCCATCGCAGTATGTGCATATTGGCGGTGATGAGGTTGTGACTTCGCAGTGGAAAAAGTGTCCCGACTGTCAGGCTCTCTCGAAGCAGAAAGGTATGACCAGCGGTGCGCAGTTGCAGGAGTATTTTATGAATCGTTTGTCGGAGTATATCGTATCGTTGGGTAAAGTGCCTTGCGTGTGGAACGAGGCTATCAACGCTGGAACACTCACAAAGAAGGCCGTTGTGTATGGCTGGGAGAGTGTTGAGGCGTGTCGTAAGGCCACAAAGGCAGGGTATCAGACAATTGTAATGCCAGGTACATATTTCTATTTCGATATGCGTCAGTCGGCTCGTGAGCCGGGTCATAATTGGGCTGCTATCTTCGATGCCAGCAAGATTTTGAAGTTTGACCTTGCCGAGCAGGGCTTCACCGATGACGAGATTAAGAACGTGGCAGGTATTCAGGCTTCGTTTTTCAGTGAGCTTTATATCTCTCATTTAGACGACGAGAGCGATTATTTGCAGTATCAGACTTATCCTCGTATCTGCTCGCTCAGTGAACTTGCGTGGTGTGGAAAGGGTGCCGAGTGGCAGGAGTTTTATTTGCGATTGGTGAATGCTCATTATAGCCGTATGATTGCTATGGGTATAGATTTCCGTATGATGCCTCCTGTACTGAAATATGAGGAGGGTAAGCTCTCTGTATCGACAGATGATAATTCGCATATTTATTATAGCGTAGAGGGCGACGATGGCGTATATCCTTATGTCGCTCCAATCAAGACCGACAAGCCACAGATGTATGTGTTCCACACCGAGTTGGGCGGAGCACGCAGTGCCGATGTGGCTGTTGATGCCTATTATAAGATGATTGAGCCTAAGGTGAAGATTACATCTTCAATTGAGGAGTCAAGCAGCAACCCCTATTCAAATGCCGAAGGTTATAGGAAGACTGGTCGCACATCGCGCGCTGGTAAGAGTGGCGATTGGTTGCTCTACACCTTCGATGAGCCAGTGGAGTGCCGCCGTATGTATATAGGTACAGGATATTCACACCTGCCAAGATTGTTGTTCAATGCAGGTTATGTAGAGGTGAGCGATGATGGCGAGACCTTCCGTAAGGTGGGAGAATTGCACCTCGGCGCAGCTATTATCGATGAGCCAGAGAAGCCTATCAAGGCAGTCCGCATAGTTTGCACCGAAGATGGCAATGGTGCCGAGAATGTGATTGTGCAGGCTCCGAAGGTTTATCCTAAATTGTAATGCGGAAATTGAGATTGTATTCTGCGGGGCTTGCTCGAAATAATCGGGTCAGCCTCGCTTTTTTGTATTTGTTATGAATCGAAACTACGTTGAAATAGAGTCGGTGGAGGCTCTTGGTCCGTTACTTGCTAAGGGTGCAATCCTGCGTCATTATGCTTTTCAGAGCGTGGATTTTGAGGTTGTAGCCAATGAGGCTACCGAAGTGACATATACGGATTGCATATTTTTCGGGTGTAAAATCCCTGAGAAGATGCGCCCGAGGATAGATGCTAATTGCTATATCTTTCCTTTGCTTCCTCGCCCATACAATATGTTTGTGCCAAAGCTCTACTCGGCCGAGCAGTTGTATGCAGGCTATGACCCTGCTCACGAGGATAGCATCAAAGATTGTTTCGACAGCAAGGTATATGCCCATTATCTAGCCAAAGGCAAGAGTGCGAGTGATATAGGCGAAACTCTCTCCCGCTCACTCCACGACCACTCGATAAGCGATGCTCTGCACGATATGCTCTCGGAGTATGACGAGCGCGATGTGGTGGCCGTTATGGGTGGCCATTCGCTGTTGCGTGCCGATGCGGTCTATACAGATGTGGCACGCCTTAGCAAACGTCTTACCGAGCGAGGCCGTTTGATGGTAAGTGGTGGAGGTCCCGGAGCTATGGAGGCTACCCATTTGGGAGCTTGGTTTGCTGGTCGAGATGAGGAGGAGTTGTTACAGGCGGTCACGATTCTGAAAGCTGCGCCACGATTCGAGGATAAGGGTTGGCTGGCGTTGGCTTTTGAGGTTATGGCTCGTTATCCCCGATGCGAGAAGTATCGCAGTATAGGTATTCCAACGTGGTTTTATGGCCACGAGCCTGCCACGCCGTTTGCCAGCCACATTGCAAAGTATTTCGACAATAGTATCCGCGAAGATGGTTTGTTGGCTATTGCAAAGGGCGGTGTGGTATATTCGCCCGGAAGTGCAGGAACTATGCAGGAGATATTCCAAGATGCTGCTCAAAATCACTATAAAACTTTTGGCTTTGCTTCGCCGATGGTGTTTTTGGGCAAGGATTATTGGAGTCGTCAGATGCCTGTTTACCCTCTGCTGGAATCATTGCATACGGCGGGCCGTTACAAAAATCTTATTCTTACGCTGACCGATAGTGTTGACGAAGCTATCGAAGCGTTAGAATCCGAGTGGTAGTGATTCTATTAGAAAAGAGCCGTAAAACAAAATAGAAGCTGTCTAACAAGGCTCTTTTGACGTTTCTCTTACCCTCAAAATCCTCATTTACGCCAAGTAAACTGCGGTTTTTCGGGTTTCGAGGGCCTAAAAATAGCTCTTGTTATACAACTTCTAAAATGATGAGGCT
>JAFTVW010000055.1 GCA_017465605.1 Alistipes sp. | reverse complement strand
GCACTTTTGAAGCAATCAAAAGGTCTCTGTTTTTTAACGGAAATTTCACCGCCAGACCTGTTTCCTAAAATTCATCGGTGCGTTTTTTTTATTATAAAACGTCATTCCTCATTTTTACATTAATCAACTTACGGTGATAGTGTCAGGGTATATGTAAAAATGTAGGAATCAACCGCTTATTTACGGCCTTGCAGAGAATAGACTTTGCTGCAAAAGTTATTCTTTGAAGCGTGGTGTATTATAAGGTAGATTCCTACATTTCTTCATACTTGCTAATCATCTTCACCGACCCTCACCAATGAAGAAATGTGGAATGACGTTTTTTATTATTTCTTGTGTCAAAGTAATCGTAAAACAGTCGTAAGACTGCGTCATTTCATATTTTCGAGGTCTCGCGACCTTTTTATGGGTGTAAGTAAAAAATCATAGAAGAGTTGTAAAACTCAAAATGTTGAAATCTACCGCTTAATTATGACCTTGCAGTGTGCGACAACCCCAAAAACTCTCCCTCTAAGTTAGAGGGAGCACCCGAAGGGGAGGGAGTGTGTCTTTGCCACAAAGGTTATTCTTTGTAACGCACTTCTTATAAGGTAGATTAATCCGCTTTGCGGCTTTTGGTTGCTACGGTTCGGCAAAGTGTGCAAGCACACTCTGCTCTCACCTTAATCGCAACCTTCTTACATTTTTGTATAGCTACTAATTGCATCACCCACCCTCCCCAATACAAAAATGTCAGAATGACGTGTGTATATTATATAAAAATCCTTTGTCTTATTCGATATTAGACAAAGGATTAGCCAATTTTGAATTAAGATAAAAACGTGAGTGGCTCCTGAAATTAATATTACCAGTATTTATATTCAATAGGCCACTCACGCATTACCGAGGTGATTATTTGAGTCTTTTCAGCACGATATGGACAAAACCATCTTTCGATGGACCATACTTCTTCTCATACTCGGCCTTTTTCTTCTCGTCTTTTATAACTTCGAACGACTCGATATCGCCAATTTTAATATCTTCCACGCTTTCCGTCTTAGCAGTTTTGCCATCGGCATCGGTAACCAATAGGATTGGTTTTTTATCCCCTAAGAAGAGTACACCGTTGGTGCGTAACTTATATAACAAAGATTCTCCCACCTGATTATCGCCACGCACTGTTATAATTTTCTCGGCTCGCTGTTGTGGAGTGGCATTGTCTTCGGTATCTCTTAAATTAATAACGATGATTCCATCTTTCAAATCACCATACTGATTACCATAAATTTTCTTAGCTTGTTCTTGCTTCAAGACGGTCATTGACTCTATTTTAGAAGCATCAATTTCAGAAATATCTTTTATCTTACGACTCTTTCCATCTGCGCCATATACAATCATAACAGGGACTTTATCGTTCAACATCAATTTATTACCATCGCTGTTTGATGTGATTGTGACATTTGTTATATCGCCATTGGTAACGTTTGTGTGAGTGGTATGAATTGTTCCACCCATTCTTTTCAAATCCTTCTCACTCTTCAACTTAGGGGAAACAATTACCATACTTGCGCCCTCCACTTTGTTTTTTTTGAGGATTTCCAAATTCTTATCCTTCTCGGCAAGAATTGATGATATTTCAAGTTCAACATCACGGCTATCAGATGATGCTATATGAACACTCTGTTTACCTTCTTTGCTAAATCCTGTAATAATCATCTCATTTGCCTCTTCTTTAACATCTTCGGTCGAGGCAACGACAACCGATTTTGCGCCCTTCATCACATTCATATTCTTGATTTTGCCCGAAGGAATCGCTTTGAACTCTTGCTCGGTTACGACTTTGCCATCAATAATATAGACTGTTTTACTGTCTGCTTTTTTCTGAGCCGATGTACCCCCGACCATAAGTAGCATTGCGGCAAGAAATAATAACTTTTTCATAAACATAGACAATTTAATAGTTGAACTTTTTTGTCAAATAAATAGTTAATTACTTGGCCATTACATAGACCGTTGGTTGGAAGTTCGCGATTTTCCTACTGCAAAGATAGCACGCAGAAATGCAAAAAAGGTTTAACGAAGTGTTAAGAAACGTTAACAACTGTTAATGAGTTGGTATATTGCAATTCCTGATCCTACTGCTGAATAGGACGTTTGAGTTTGAAGGACTGTACGACTTTATCAATCATAGGCTCAAAATGGCGAGTTTCATTGATATCCTCCGAGCAAATATCTATCTCGACAAATGTCTCACCCACCACAAAGCGATAGCGCACGCTGAAAAGGTTTAACTTTTTATCGGAGAAATGCTCAAATGTCTTTGTCATCTTGTAGCCATTGATTTCAAACTCCTTTTTCGACAAAATTTCCACATTGTTCGCACCCAAAAAAAACTTCTTTATGCTGGCCGAGCTACCATACTTGGCCTCAATCATAGTGACTGAAATAGATGTGTAGCGTTTCTCCCCCAGCCAATTTTCCGAATAATTATTAGTTACCGTAACATAATCCTTTCCACCGCCATAAAAGATTACGGAGTCTTTATGCATATATGGATTATGATGGTCGAACTGCTTAGGAATGTCAATCGACCAAAATTTGTTCTCGAAAGTTTTGTACTTCAATTTATCCAAATTGGGCAAGCGCTGTTGCCAAGTCTGTGCTTGTGCAGAGATGGCGGCCATTGCAACAAGCATAGTAAAAAGCAAGCGTTTCATAAATATAAGTTTTGAGTTAAATTATTTTGTGTTTGGTAGTTTTGCTACATACATCTCCACCTCGTCGCTATCAAGATTGAGCAGCACAAGCTGACTATCATCTTTGGCCACACTCATACGGTTGAACTTACCTGGCAACACAAATTGACCAACGAGATTACCCTCCCAATCCCATTGGAGAATGCTTGTACCAGCATCGGGATCGCGGTGGTCACCTGTGTACATCGAGTAGATGTGACTGTCGTTGGCAGTTTGGTTGGTGAAATATCTTTTGAGTTGCGAAAAATCGCTCGATGGGGTTACGTTCCACTCGCCATCGATTCCCACCTCACGAATCATTTTGCCATTGTAGTCGTACATACGGAAACGGCCAAAGTTGTAGTAGAAATATGCAAATCTCTTTCGCGGAATCGAAGCCACGCCCTTCTTCAAACATAGAAAAATCTTGTCGGGAGTATCGGCAGTGGGATACTCGCCGAAAAAGAAGGTCTCAAAATCGGGATCAAGGCTCGATATACACAATTCGTTTTTATGATATTGAGCACCATCTTGCTCGGCCAAAAGAGCATATTTATCATCGCCCAAATAGGTGAGATAGTTAGCCGCTTGCTTGTATGCGAGTTCTTTGCGGTCAGTGATTTTCATTGTGCCATCGGCTACAACCTCAACATTACAAATTTTATGGGTGCTATCGAAGAGCTGGAATCCGCGCTCAGTCTCGGCAAAGAAACGAATATCCATATTAACCAACTCGTTAGGCCCACGACCCTGCGGACAACCCTTTGCGATAAGATTTCCCTGATAGTCGAACAGATAGACACAAGGCAACGCTGCGTTAGAGAGTTGCATCAGCACAACGCCATTGCCTGTGCAATAGCATTGATTGAAAATCAGCGGCTCATCGCTTACATTGAGCTTTACCGCCTGCACATCGAGCGGCGTGTAGTCACCCAATTTCACGATTTTGATTTGCGACGGGTCGCTGCACGAATAGCCAGCAAAGGTCACAATAAATAATAGAGCAAATAACTGAATACATTTTTTCATTCGGATAATAATTATCTTTTTAGCAAAGATAGCACGCAGAAATGCAAAAAAGGTTTAACGAAGTGTTAAGAAATGTTAACAAATGTTAACGCTCTTTTTTGTGTGGGTTTTATTCTTTACTTTTGTATAAAGAATATTATGCAATGATAAGACGCTCTACATTCCGCTATATATCAATCTGCGTGGTGGCCCTGCTCGCAGGAGTGGCTATCGTACAAGGAGTGTGGGTGGTGAGGCTCTATCGCGACACGGTGGAGGATTTTCACAGCCGAGTGCAATCGGCAATCTACAAGAGTATATATTCGAGTTTTATCAACTACGACCCGATGAAGCCGAGCGAGGTGATTTCGATTAATGTGAATCTCGACAATTTCGACCTCCACTTCCAAGACAATCTGATGGAGTTGGACGCGTTGCAGACCTACAACCTCGAAGTTATAGATGCCTCGTCGGAGCGTGTAATAATGCACAAAAGGCAGCAGGAGCAACTTAATAGGCCTGTTACGATGGTGGCCGACATCGACGACGGAATGTTTGCGCTCAGGGTGAGCATAGAAGTTCCATACCGCAAAATCTGGCAGACGATGTGGGGATTGATACTCTCGTCGGGGGTAATAATCATTCTGCTATCGCTCACATTCGTCTATCTGATTCGCACCCTGTTCCGCCAAAAGGAGTTGGAGCAGATGCGACGCGACCTGACACACAACATCACCCACGAGCTGAAAACTCCCATCTCGGTAGCCTACACCGCCAACGATGCACTGCGCAACTTCGCCGCCGACAACAACCCCACGCGCCGAGAGCGATATTTGGAGATTGTCGCACTGCAACTAACTCGCCTCTCGTCGATGGTTGAGCGTATCTTGGCCGTATCGGTCGAAGAGGAGGGGCGTGGTAGCCACAACCCTGAACCCGTAGAACTTCGACCACTTTTGGAGCAGATTCTTCGGAGTTGTCAGGCCGTAGGCAAGCAGGTGACCACATCGCTAAACTGTCCCCACGCGGCACTCATTTCGGCCGATGTGTTCCATCTTCGCAACATACTGCAAACCATAGTAGATAATTCGATAAAATATTCGCTCGGGCAGGTGACGATTTCGGTCGTTGTCGAGCAGAGCGACAACTCGACAACCATCTCGGTCAGCGACAACGGAATAGGTATAGCCGAGCGACACATTGGTCATATTTTTGATAAATTCTATCGTGTGCCGACAGGCGACAAGCACGATGTACGCGGCTATGGGCTTGGCCTTTACTATGCCCGCACCATAGTTGAACGACACGGTGGCATAATTGCAGCACAGAGCCGAAAAGGCGAAGGAACAACCATAACAATAACCCTCCCTAATAATGTAGAGCAAGATGAACAATAAAATAAAAGTCCTGCTGGTTGAAGATGAACGTATGTTGGCCGAGATTTTGGCTGACACACTCTCCGACCATAATTTCGAGATAAAAAGAGCCGACAATGGCGTGATGGCACTTGCTGCGTGGCGGGGATTTCAGCCCGATGTTATCGTCACCGATATTATGATGCCGCAAATGGACGGATATACGCTGGTCAAGAATCTGCGCAAGGAGGGTTGCTCGGCTCCCATACTATTTCTTACGGCTCGCTCATCGACGGAAGATGTTGTAAAGGGATTTGAGATAGGAGGCAATGATTTTCTGCGCAAGCCATTTGCTATTGATGAGTTGATGGTGCGAATACGCTCGCTGGCGAGTCGCCTGAGAACTACAACCGACAGCAACAAACAATACAGAATAGGTCGCTATGAGTTTCTATCAGATTCGGGGATACTCATACTCGATGGCGACCAGCAACAACTCTCGGCTCGCGAAGCGGAGGTATTGAGCTACCTGTGCGACAGGATTGGTCAGACGGTGGAAGCATCGCAGATTTTGATGCAGATTTGGGGTGATGACAGTTTTTATAATCTGCGCAGTCTGAATGTCTTTATCTCGCGGCTCAGACGACGCCTTATAGACGACAAAGAGGTTGAGATTATAAGTGTTCGGAGTGTTGGATATAGGCTCAAAGCATAGCTACACCCTTTCGAGAATACGTCTCACGGCAGGGATTTTCATTATGGGAAGTAATGCCCACGCAGGAGCTACGGCGCAGAGTAGGCCGATGATTCGGGTAAGTACCCCCGGGAAGCAACGCCTACGGCCCGCAAACACCGCACTCAAAGCCTTACGAGCAACATATTGGGGCGACTGCATAAGCCCTAACCGCAACAATCGGCGACGCATTTTATCCTCCAACTTATAGAACGGCGTGTCAACAGCCGAAGGGAAAACGGTGCAAACCTTCACCCCACTACCACGCATCTCATACCACAACGATTGGCCCAACGAGCGAAGAAAGACCTTCGATGCTGCATAGAGCGAAATGGTCGGATAGGGCATATAGGCCGTAATCGACGACATAAGCACGATATATCCTCTGCTACGCTCACGCATATTTGCGGCAAAGAGTCGGCACAACTTGGAGGGAGTGGTGCAATGGAGTGCAATGATGCGCTCGATTGATTGCTCCGAAGTGCGTTCCAAAGTCGAAAACTGCAACAATCCCGCATTACTCACCAGCACCTCCACTTCGCCTTTTGCGCAGGCCTCGGCATAGAGCCCCTCGGCTGCATCGGGCCGCGCCAAATCGGCATACATAGCCACCGCATCGACCCCAAATTCGTGGCGCAGGCTCTCGGCCACACGCTCATTCTGAGTGGCATCGTTGCTCACGACCATTATGTTGTAGCCTCGCGAGGCAAGTTCTCGCGCATACTCTCGGCCTATACCCGAAGAGGCTCCCGTTATCAGTGCGTAATTCATACTACAAATGTATAATTTTTTCGACCAAAGAGCAGAAAAAAGAGTGCAACATTGAATTTCGCACGCAAAAAAATGGGAACAATAAAAAATTTTATGTTTCTTTGTATAACGATAGCCCTCGAAAGTTGCCGCAGCGACCATCTCGCGGAATGCACAGCCGAGGAGTCGGAGTTTTTAATTACGAACCAAATACTATTACTATGAAGAGATTTATACTTGTTGTATGCTTGGCTCTTCTCAGCGTTGGAGCATACGCCCAAAAGGGTAAATACGGAGCTGGTATCGCCGCCATCTACGGTAGCGAGATTTCAAAAGTCGGTGTGGGAGTTAAAGGACAATACTACTTCAACGACTATATACGCGGAGAGGTTGGACTAAACATCTTCGCAAAGAATGAGGGAGTTAGCACTTGGGACGCAGACATCAACTTCCACTATTTGGCAAACATCGCAAAGAATCGCCTCTATCTCTACCCATTGGCAGGAGTATCATTCTCACTTTGGAAGTTTGATACTATCACAGGCAATATGGGCGAAGTTCCCGACACCGAGAGTGATGCTCAATACGCCCAATACGAGGATACCAAAGAGTTTAGACTCGGGCCAAACTTGGGTTTGGGTCTGCAATACAACATCAAGGAGAATACCGCAATTTTCGTTGAGGGCCGCTACCAGATGACTGGTGCTTTTGCACAGGGTGTATTCGGTATTGGTATCCAACAACGTTTCTAAACGCCACACCAAACTCGTGGGTCGAGAGATAGAACGTAAATTCCTGGTTTGCGGAGAGTTTCGCGACCAAGCAACCTCTGCGCTACGCATCAGTCAAGGCTACATTGCCAAATCTGATGAGTTGACGTTGCGTGTACGCACACTCAACGAGCAGGGCTTCCTCACAATAAAAGGTCGCACTGACAATGCAGGCATCTCGCGCAACGAATGGGAGTGGGAGATTCCCGTTGAGCAGGCTCGTGAGCTATTGCAATATAGTAAAGGCACAATCGAAAAGTGCCGCTACTTGGTTCCCTGCGGAGAGCATACATTTGAGGTTGATAGCTTCTTTGGCGATAACGAGGGGCTTGTGGTGGCCGAGGTGGAGCTGTCCGACCCCGATGAACAATTTGAACGTCCCGCGTGGCTCGGAGAAGAGGTTACGGGCGACAGACGATATTACAATTCACAACTACTCAAAAAGCCATTCAAAAGATGGGAAAAATAATGAGGGCCGCAATCACTTTGTGTGCGGCTCTTTTTACATTCAGCGCTTTGCAGCCACAAGAGTTGCCCAACTACGATAGCCTGATTCGGAAGATGGGGTTGGTTGACATCAGCACCCTCGACAAAGATATTTTGGTCGAACTGCGCTACGCCACGACCAACAATTTTATGCAGCAAAATATCTATGGCGAATTGCGTAAGGCATACTTCGTTCCCCACTTCGCCCGCAAGATTGCACAAGCACAACAGATTCTTCGGCAACGTAAGCCCGGCTACCGGCTACTCATCTACGATGCAGCACGTCCTCAAAGCGCGCAACATCGAATGCGTCAAGCTGTTGAAGGCACGCCATATACCGCATACGTTGCCGAGGCATCGCGTGGCGGGCGACATAACTTTGGCGTGGCGGTTGATTTGACTATTGCCGACAAAGATGGTCGGGCACTCGATATGGGAGCCCCATTTGACCACTTTGGCCGCGAGGCGTGGATTGGTGATGGGCGCAACACCACACTACAACACTTCAAAGCCTACATTGCCCAGATGCAAAAGCAGGGCATAATCTCGGCCGAAGCGGCAGCCAACCGCACCCTGCTGGTTGAGATTATGGACGCCGTAGGACTTCGTCCCTACGCCAAAGAGTGGTGGCACTATCAAGAGAGGGTTTCGATGTCGCGCACAAGAGAGATATACAAACTGCTTGATTTCTAATGAATAATCCCCAAAAGTGTGCTCTAACTTTTGGGGATTTATTTTGACGCAAAGAGAATTGCTATCTAACGCTACGCTATCTGTGCCTTACTTGATAATCTTATCCAAAGCATCAACCGCACGACGAATCTCGGCATCTGAAACCTCATGATCAACCAATTTGTTGGCGAAGTACTGCTCGTAAGCATACAAGTCAATCATTCCGTTACCCGAAAGGTTGAACAAGATGGTCTTCTCGCGACCCTCCTCCTTGGCCTTCTTGGCCTCGCGAATTGCAACTGCAATAGCGTGACACGACTCTGGCGCAGGGATAATACCCTCGCTATTGGCAAAGAGCATACCTGCCGAGAAGGTCTCCAACTGAGCCACCGACTGCGCTTCCATCAAGCCATCTTTATAGAGCTGGCTCACGATTGGGCCTGCACCGTGATAACGCAAACCTCCTGCGTGAATATCGGAGGGCTGGAACGAGTGACCCAACGTAAACATAGGCATCATTGGAGTTAAGCCTGCTGTATCGCCATAGTCGTATTGGAACTCGCCACGAGTAAGCTTGGGGCAAGAGGTTGGCTCGACGGCCACTACGCGGGTCTTTTTACCCTCGCAGATATTGCGACGGATAAATGGGAAACCGATACCTGCGAAGTTTGAGCCACCACCAAAGCAACCAATCACAATATCAGGGTCGTCGCCCGCCATCTCCATCTGACGCAAAGCCTCCTCGCCGATGATGGTCTGGTGCAACAAGACGTGATTCATCACACTACCCAAACAGTAGCGAGTAGTGTCGCCGTGCTCCAATGCGCTCTCCACAGCCTCCGAGATAGCGATACCCAGATTACCAGAGCAATCGGGGTCTTCTGCCAATACCCTACGGCCATAGCGGGTTGAATTGCTGGGCGAAGGGATAACATTTGCACCCCACGCATTCATCAACAGACGGCGATAGGGCTTCTGCTGGCAACTCACACGCACCATATAGACACGCAAGTCGATATTGAAATATTGGCAAGCCAATGCCATCGCACTACCCCACTGGCCACCACCAGTCTCCGTAGCAAGGAACTTGATGCCCTGCTTGGCGTTATAGTATGCTTGTGGGATAGCTGTATTGGGTTTATGCGAGCCTGCGGGAGATGTTCCTTCGTTCTTGAAATATATCTTGGCGGGAGTGTCGAGCATACGCTCCAAATTGTAGGCACGCACAACGGGCGTAGGACGCCATATCTTATAAAGCTCTTGAACCTGTTCGGGAATCTCGATGTAACGCTCCTGAGAGAGCTCCTGTCGCACAAGTTCCTCGCCGAGTAGGCGACTCATTGACTCGAAAGTTGCGGGTTGCTTGGTCACAGGGTCAAGACAAGGCATCGGTTTATTGGGCATATCGGCCACAATATTATACCACGCTGTTGGCATTTGGCTCTCCGACAATACAAATTTCTTTGTTTTCATAACCTAACTATATTTATTATTTACATTTTCCATCGTTCAACAGCCCGAGCAATAAAAAAACCATCGTTCGACTCTGAACAATGGCATCATTACTCCGACTGTAATTCTTGAAATCGTACACACAGGTAGCTACGTCATTGTTCTTTAATTACCAATGAACGCCACCAAAACAAATTATGTGTACTGTTTCTCATATCGTTATACAATATTTAATGCAAATATAGGCATAAATATCTAACGTTGTACCGCCACAGGCATTTTTTTTATAAAATCAGATTCAGAGTGTGCAAATTTACTGCATCATAACACAAAGAGGGACTGTCATTTTGTAGTCTTATGGCTGGTTTACGATTACCCTGCGGCAAGACACACTCACTCCCCTTCGGGAGCTCCCTCTTGCCTTAGAGGGAGAGTTTTTGGGGTTATCGCACACTGCAAGGTCATAATTAAGCGGTAGATTTCAACATTTTGAGTTTTACAACTCTTCTATGATTTTTTACTTACACTCATAAAAAGGTCGCGAGACCTCGAAAATATGAAATGACGCAGTCTTACGACTGTTTTACGATTACTTTGACACAAGAAATAATAAAAAACGCACCGATGAATTTTAGGAAACAGGGCAGACGGTGAAATTTCCGTTAAAAAACAGAGACCTTTTGATTGCTTCAAAAGTGCGAAGCATCTGTTTTAGGAAATTTCGGTGGCTGACCCCTAAAATTTATCATTGCGCCGCTTTTTGCTCCACTTTTTACGGTTAAAAAGTGGGATAAAACATAAAACCGTCATTCTGATAGTAACCCACGTTGCAAAGAATTTACTTTGCTGCAAATACACACTCCCT
>JAFTVW010000060.1 GCA_017465605.1 Alistipes sp. | reverse complement strand
TTACACAATAAATATCACGTCATTTCATATTTTCGAGGTCTCGCGACCTTTTTATGAGTGTAAGTAAAAAATCATAGAAGAGTTGTAAAACTCAAAATGTTGAAATCTACCGCTTAATTACGGCCTTGCAAAGAACAGCCAAAAACTCTCCCTCTAAGTTAGAGGGAGTCCCCGAAGAGGGGGGGGGAGTGTGTCTTTGCCACAAAGTCACTTTTTGCAAGGTGGTTTATTATAATGTAGATTCCATCATTTTTGTATAGTAACTAATCATTTCTAATCACTCACTCTGTTACAAAAATGCGGAATGACGTGTGTATATTATATAAAATCCTTTGTCTAATATCGAATTAGACAAAGGATTAGCCAATTTTGAATTTTGAATTTTGAATTCTTTTGGCAAATGCCGAAATAGCCTTTTTAGACGATTTTTATTTTATTTAGTTTTGTAGGCACAACGGTATTTACCATTCGCCAGCTTGGTCATCTTGCCCTTCAACAAGTTACGACGCAAGGGCGACAATCTGTCGGTAAAGACCTTACCCTCCAAGTGGTCGTACTCGTGCTGGATAACACGCGCGGGGTAGCCGTCGAACTCCTCATCGTGCTCCACAAAGTTCTCGTCGAAGTAGCGCATACGAATAGCCACAGGGCGACGCACGTCCTCGTGCAGACCAGGCAACGACAAACAACCCTCGTTGAAGAGGTCGGTCTGCTCCGATACTTCGTATATCTCGGCGTTGATAAAGACTTTGCGGAAGTCAGCCAATTCAGGAACCTCATCTGCAAATGGAGAACAATCTACCACGAACAGACGGATATTCTTGCCAATCTGTGGTGCAGCCAAACCAAGACCTGTAGCCTCTTCGAGCGTAAGGAACATATCATCGATAAGTTTTTTCAACTCTGGATAGTCGGGCGTAATATCCACCGACTTGTTACGCAGAGTCTGCGAACCGTAAATTACTATTGGATATATCATAACTTTATCTTTTTATATTATATCATTACTTGAACGCCTCACGGAATCTATCCGCATTATATTCGATAGAGTCCATATAGGATTGCAGTATTATCGTGGCCGAGATTCTATCGACCAAAGCCTTATCGCGGCGGGCCATCTTGCCTATGCCACTCTCCAACATCGTGCGGTGAGCCATAACCGAGGTGAATCGCTCGTCGTACATCACCACCTGCTTGTCGGGATAGGCGTGACGCAGACGACCCACCAACGGCTCAATGTAGCGCATCGTCTCCGATGGTTGGCCATTCATCTGCGAGGGCTTGCCCACGACTATTATATCAACGTCGTTTTTGGCGAAATAGTCTGCAAGATACCTCTCCAACTGCTTGGTCTCGACCGTATCCAACGCATTAGCAATAATACGCAGAGGGTCGGTAACGGCCAACCCCGTACGCTTAGTGCCGTAGTCTATGGCTAATATTCTACCCACTATAATAGTGCTATGAGTTTACCAATACCGTAGCCAACAACAAAACATACCGCAATGGCAGCGAGTACGTAGCCTACTTTAACCTTAATGTGAATATCTTTTGACATAGCAATATAGGTTTAATATTTTGCCTCCAACTCAATCACAAAAGGGTTGCAAAACCCAATTTTGAATTAAACAAATATGTCATTCCCAATTTTCGCATCATCTGCCAGCGGTGATAATACAACGCCCTATGCGAAAATGTCGGGAATCAACCGCTTAATTACGGCCTTGCAAAGAACAGCCAAAAACTCTCCCTCTAACTTAGAGGGAGCACCCGAAGGGGAGGGAGTGTGTCTTTGCCGCAAAGGTTATTCTTTGCAACGTGGTGTATTACAAGGTAGATTAATCCGCTTTGCGGCTTTTGGTTGCTACGGTTCGGCAAAGTGTGCAAGCACACTCTGCTCTCACCTTAATCGCAACCTTCCATCATTTCTTCATACTTGCTATTTATCTTCACCGACCCTCACCAATGAAGAAATGCGGAATGACGCAGTCTTACGACTGTTTTATTATTATTTTGCATCAAACAAATCATAAAAGGTTTTCAAAACCCAATTTTGAATTTTGAATCTTGAATTTTGAATTCCTATGCCTGAATCTTCTTGAAGAGCTTGCGGAACGATACCTCCTCATCGACCATCGCACGCAGAGCCTCAATCTTGATGCGCTCCTGCTGCATTGAGTCGCGATGACGAACCGTAACAGTTCCGTCCTCCAAAGTCTGATGGTCAACAGTCACACAGAACGGAGTACCGATAGCGTCCTGACGACGGTAACGCTTACCGATAGAGTCTTTCTCGTCGTAAGCCACCACATAGTCGTACTTCAACTCGTCGATAATCTGACGTGCCACATCGGGCAGACCGTCCTTCTTGACGAGTGGCATAACAGCCACCTTCGTTGGAGCCAACGCCGCAGGAATACGCAACACTACGCGCTCGTCGCCACCCTCCAACTTCTCCTCGCAGTAGGCAGCCGACATAATCTGCAAGAACATACGGTCAACACCAATCGAAGTCTCCACAACGTATGGCACATAGCTCTCGCCACGCTCGGCATCGAAGTACTGAATCTTCTTGCCCGAGAACTCCTGATGGCGGCCCAAGTCGAAGTCGGTACGAGAGTGGATACCCTCCACCTCCTTGAAACCAAATGGGAAGTTATACTCGACATCGGTTGCTGCATTTGCATAGTGAGCCAACTTGTCGTGGTCGTGGAAACGATAGTTCTCGTCGCCGAAGCCCAAAGCGCGGTGCCAAGCCATACGGGTATTCTTCCACTTGTTCCACCACTCCATCTCGGTTCCGGGCTGCACGAAGAACTGCATCTCCATCTGCTCGAACTCCCTCATTCGGAAGATAAACTGACGAGCCACAATCTCGTTACGGAATGCCTTACCAATCTGAGCGATACCGAATGGGAGCTTCATACGGCCTGTCTTCTGCACATTAAGGTAGTTCACGAAGATACCCTGCGCAGTCTCAGGACGAAGGTAGATGGTATTTGCGCCCTCGGCAGTTGAGCCCATCTGAGTTGAGAACATCAGGTTGAACTGACGCACATCGGTCCAGTTGCGAGTACCCGAGATAGGGCATACAATCTCGCAGTCGAGGATAATCTGCTTCAACTCTTCGAGGTTGTTATCGTTGAGTGCATCGGCAAAACGGGTGTGAACAGCATCACGCTTTGCAGCGATATCTGCTACGCGTGGTGATGTGGCACGATACTGAGCCTCGTCGAATGCCTCGCCAAAACGCTTGCGAGCCTTATCGACCTCCTTCTGAATCTTCTCGTCCTGCTTTGCCAACCAATCCTCGATAAGCACATCGGCACGGTAACGCTTCTTAGAGTCCTTGTTGTCGATGAGAGGGTCGTTGAACGCTGCAACGTGGCCCGAAGCCTCCCAAGTGCGGGGGTGCATAAAGATTGCCGCATCGATTCCCACAATATTCTCGTTGAGCTTAACCATCGAATCCCACCAATAACGCTTGATGTTATTCTTCAACTCAACACCATTCTGACCATAATCATAAACGGCACCCAAGCCATCGTAAATCTCACTCGAAGGGAATATAAAACCATACTCCTTGCAGTGAGCAACCAATTTCTTAAACAACTCCTCTTGTGTCATATCTTATCTATTTTTTTGAATTTTCTCACTCATACCAGCCTCTCGGCCAATCAAGCAACAAAGTTAATAATTTTCTATGAAAATTAAGCTGCTGATGGGATTTATTTAGCTCATATCGAGATATTGGAGAATTTTGAATTCCAAAATTCAAAATTGGGTTTTGCAACCCTTTTATGATTTGTTTGATGCAAAATAATAATAAAACAGTCGTAAGACTGCGTCATTCCGCATTTCTTCATTGGTGAGGGTCGGTGAAGATAAATAGCAAGTATAAAGAAATGATGGAAGGTTGCGATTAAGGTGAGAGCAGAGTGTGCTTGCACACTTTGCCGAACCGTAGCAACCAAAAGCCGCAAAGCGGATTAATCTACCTTGTAATACACCACGTTGCAAAGAATAACCTTTGCGACAAAGACTGTTCTTTGGAAGGTCGTAATTAAGCGGTTGATTCCTACATTTTTACATAGACCCTGGTATTATCACCGAAGGTTGGTTGATGTAAAAATGCGGAATGACGTGTGTGGAATTAAAAAAACGCACCGATGAATTTTAGGAAACAGGGCAGACGGTGAAATTTCCGTTAAAAAACAGAGACCTTTTGATTGCTTCAAAAGTGCGAAGCATCTGTTTTAGGAAATTTTATTGGCTGAC
>JAFTVW010000020.1 GCA_017465605.1 Alistipes sp. | reverse complement strand
TGTCAGTTCTCTTTTCGGTAGCGGTAAGATGAAATCGTTAGAACGCAAGAACGAGGATTTACGGGACGAGATAGCTATCCGAGATGAAACAATCGAGCAACTGCAAACCAATATCAAGCAAATGGAGGTAGAACATAGCAGGGCAATGATGAATAAGGATAACGAGCATCGCAAGGCTCTTGAAGCAAAGGAGGCCGAACATAAGGAGGAGACCAACATCCTTAATTCGATAATCAATACTGCCCATCGTTAGTATCCCGATTTTGCTAATCTTCTACGATTGGAACGCCTTGCCAAGCAAATCGGTCTTTCGGCTATGGAATTTGCCGAGTTGATTAAGGGTAGGGTTCTGAACTTTACGGGGCGACTATTTTCCTCGGAGCATAACAGATGGTTTGCTACGGATAATACCCCTTTACAGATTCTGCGAGATAACGACAGACGACTTACCTTAACCGCAAATCGAATACCTATCAGCCAATGGTTTAGTGAGCAATACGATAAACTCCGACAATCATTCCGTCAGCCTATTCAGCCAAAGAAAAACAGAGGAATGAAACTCTAAATAATAATGGCGACCACTTGAATTGAGGTCCCATTATTGTTTTATACTTGTTTCTTATATGTTATGGTAGCGAGAAGATTGAAAATGATAACAAAGACTCCGAGGGCGGCAAAGTTATGCCATATCTCCAAAAATGTAGTACCTTTCAAATAGACCGAGCGCATAATTTCGATATAGTAGCGTGGGGGCAAAATTACGGTGAATTTCTGTGCCCACTCGGGCATAGAACTAATCGGTGTAAGCAGGCCACTCAAATACATAAAGATTATAACAAAGAAGAACATCACAAACATTGTCTGTTGGATATTATCCGATAGGTTAGCTACTGCAACACCAAATCCAGAGAACCCGAGGATAAAGAGAATCGTTGCCAAGTAGATATTCCAAAGTGAGCCGAGAGGAGTAAGGCCATAGACTACCAACGCCACAAACATCGCTACAGTGACAACAAAGAGACCTATTATCCAAAAGGGAATAAGTTTGGCGAGAACAAAGGTGAATTTACCTACGGGCGTAACATTTATCTGCTCGATGGTACCATTCTCCTTCTCGGTTACGATGTTTATTGCCGACATAAAACCACAGATAAGAATCAGAAGCATAATCATCAGCGCAGGAATCATCAAATGGCGATAGTTCAGTGTTGGATTATAGCGATTCTGCACCGCAATAAGGTCGGAGGCTTGTTGCACGCCCTGTTCACTCATATATTTTGATAGTGTTGAGCCTATAGTTTGCACAAGATATTGGCTACCAAGCGACCCTTTTGTGGCATTCACAGCATTGGCAGATATATCCAATTTCTCTGGTTCAACGCTTGTAATATTTCGCTCAAAGTTTTTGGGTATTTGCAGGATAATATCCACTTCGCAATCCTCCAATAGACTATGTGCCTTGTCGAGCGTTGTCGCCTCATCATTAACAGTAAAATATTCGGCAGCACGCACATCGCTTGATATGCGGCGAGAGAGTGTAGAGCCATCCTCGTCGATAATTGCCACACCCACATTACGGACATCCATTGTCGTTACCCACGGCATAACCAACATTATCATCACGGGGAAGATGATAAATAGTTTGGGTAGAAATGGATTACGGAATATCTGCGTAAACTCCTTCTGTATCAATATAAATAGTTGTCGCATAGGCTATTCAAGTTTATCCTTGAACTTTTTAAGTGATACACCCATAAGTACAAAGGTCATAAAGATAAGTATTGCCACTTCTTTCATTACCGCCGATAGTGGAAGTCCCATAATCATCAACTTACGGTTTGCTTCGGTATACCATCGTGCAGGCACTATATAAGGCAATGGCTTTAATACCGTGGGAAGATTCTCAATAGGAAAAACCATACCCGATAGCATTACCATAGGCAAGAGCATAACCATTGCTGAGATAAGCAACGCCACCACTTGCGACGATGCAATAGTCGATATCAACAATCCCAACGCCAACGAAAGCAATAGATAAATGACAGATATTATTACAATACTCCACACGCCATTACTCATCGGCACATCGAGCAGATAGCGGGCAATAAGTAGTATGGTCGCAAGGTTTATGCACGAAATTACAAAGTAGGGAATCATCTTGGCAAGGATAATCTTGATAGGTCGAACGGGTGATACAAGTAGCACCTCCATCGTTCCCATCTCCTTCTCTCGCACGATTGATACGGAGGTCATCATCGCACATATCAGGATAAAGATAAGTCCCATAATACCAGGTACAAAGTTGTATGCCGACTTCATCTGCGGGTTGTAGAGCAGATGCAGATTTAGCAGCTCCTGTTGCAAATGGTCTGCCGACACCACATTTTGCAGATATGCCGTACCCGTTTGTGCTATATTTGTATTTGAGGCATCGAATATAAACTGTATTGCTGGGTGGGTATCTATGCCCTCCGCACGCTGTGTTATCAGATGTTCAAAATCCTCATCAAAGACCACAACAGCATCAGCCTTGCCACTACGCAACGCTGCATCTATATCGATACTGCTATCGTAGCCGACAACCGTAAAATAGGGGTTATTTGCAAGCCTATCTACCACCTGACGCACACCCTCTGTGCGATTAGGTGCAACTATTGCCACATTGAGGTTATTCACCTCTGTAGATATGGCAAAACCAAAGAGTATCATCAGCACTACGGGAATAAGTAGCACAATCATCATCGTGCGCACATCTCGCAGGATGTGCAACGACTCTTTCTTTACAAACGATAGAAAATTTCCTCTCATATCAGCCTACTCTCCTCGCTTTGCACCACGAGCCAAGATGCGGAAGACCTCATCCATCGACTCTGTGGCATATTGTTTTTTAAGGCGTGCAGGGGTGTCAAGTGCACGCACCTCGCCATCAACCATAATAGATACTCGCGTGCAATACTCCGCTTCATCCATATAGTGTGTGGTAACAAATATAGTCGTACCTCCATCGGCAGCCTCGTAAATCATCTCCCAAAATTGACGGCGTGTAATTGGGTCTACGCCACCCGTAGGCTCATCCAAAAAGACCACCTCGGGACGATGAATGGTCGCTATGGCAAACGATAATTTTTGTTTCCAGCCGAGTGGCAACGAACCAACGAGGGTGTTACGCTCCGATGAGAAATTGAGCCTTTCGAGTACCTCGGTAGCACGACGCTCGGTTTCGGCTTTTGACAGACCATAGATACCAGCAAAGAGCCTTATATTCTCCCAAACAGTCAAGTCGTTATATAACGAAAACTTCTGACTCATATAGCCGATATGGCGTTTTATCTGCTCACCCTCGCGCATCACATCCCAGCCAGCCACCGTACCACTACCCGAAGTTGGGTAACTTAATCCGCAGAGCATACGCATAGCCGTAGTCTTACCTGCACCATTAGCACCCAAGAAACCGAAAATCTCACCTCGTTGAACATCAAACGAGATGCGATTGACAGAGGTAAAGTCGCCAAAGCATTTTGTTAGTTCTCTGACAGATATTATGTAGTCGTTCATTGTTTCATCAGTTTTATAAACATATCCTCAATGGTAGGTTCGGCGGGTTTTATGCACAAACCCTGCACATCGGCAAGTTCCGCCTTGAATTGCCCAATATCGAACTCTGCATCAACTATAAGATGGTGTGCCTCGCCAAATGGGTAGCATTCCACAACACCTCTTGCTCTTCGAGCTGAAATAAGTAGTTGATACATATTATCCGCTTGCACTGCGTATAGTGGAGAATCAAAGCCTGCAACAATATCCGTTGGAGTATCTATACCCAATATACGACCCTCGTTACATAATGCTACTCTATCACATCGTGAAGCCTCGTCCATATACGGTGTAGATACGAGGATTGTTATACCCTTATGTTTGAGGTCAGCGAGCATATCCCAAAACTCACTTCGTGATACAGCATCAACGCCTGTTGTCGGCTCATCCAAGAAGAGCACGCTTGGACGATGTATTAAGGCACACGACAAGGCGAGTTTCTGCTTCATACCGCCAGAGAGTTTTCCTGCTCTACGCCTTTTGAATGGCTCGATTTGGCGATAGATAGGAGCAATAATATCGTAGGAGTCCTCCACCTTCACACCAAACAGAGCGGCAAAGAAGTCGAGATTCTCCTCGACTGTCAGGTCTTGATATAACGAGAATCGCCCAGGCATATATCCCACACGCTCACGAATGGCTTGATAACCCTTGACAATATCAAAGCCATCAACCTCCGCCTGTCCCTCATCGGGGTTAAGCAGTGTTGTCAGTAGTCGGAAAAGCGTAGTTTTGCCCGCGCCATCAGGACCGATAAGACCAAACAGTTCACCTCTTTCGACCTCGAAAGAGATGCCATCAAGGGCCTTTACTTTGCCGAAACTCTTTGATATATTTTCAACTTTTATGGCTGACATAGTGTGCAGTTTTACAACTTAACCTCTCCTGCAAGACCAATTTTTAAGCGACCATCATTTTTAACAGCAATCTTAACGGCATAGACAAGGTTTGCTCTGGAATCTTTGGTCTGAATACTCTTGGGTGTAAACTCGCTCTCGGCTGAAATCCACGCTACACGACCCTTGTAGTCGTATCGCTCATCGCCACCAAAGTTGGCAGTAACCGTTACCTCATCGCCCAAATTAACTTTCGACAATTGGTCAGATGTAAAGTAGGCTCGTAGATAAATATCTTCGAGGTTTGCTACCTTCATCAGAGGTTTACCCACAGTAGTGAACTCTCCCTCCTCGGCATACTTCACCAAGACTGTTCCGCCTACTGCCGACGAGATACGGCACTTTGTAATGCGGTCGTCAAGGGCTGCAATCTGAGCTTCGAGTGCTGCGGCATTCTCGTTGATAGTTGAAGTGTTATTGTCGATTGTAGAGAGAGTTGCCGATAGCTGACCTTCTAGAATATCAATCTGTGCCTTGATGTCATCACGCTGTTTGGTTGTGGCTGCACCATCACGCAACATATTCTCGACACGTTGCAACTCCGCACGCTGTTTTGCTATCTGACTGCGTATTGATGCCACTTGCTTCTCCTTGTCGGGGCGACTACTTAAAAGTGCTACTTGCTGAGCCTTTAACTGCTCTCGTTGCAGGTGCAGTTGTAGGCTGTCAATATCACCAACCTTGCTATTTGCCTCAATTGCCTCACCCTCGACAATATCAAAATTGAGTATTCGCCCTGTCCCCTCAGCTGATATTACAACTTCGGTAGCCTCAAATGTGCCTTGTGCATCGTAATCACTCTCATTGCTGCACGATACAGCAATTATTGCCGCAAGAATATTTACAATTCGTTTCATAATAGACTTTATTGATTTAATATTGTTTTTAATCTGTAAGTGGCTTGTAATAACTCTATCTCGTGTGTGCTACGATTGAGCGTGGCGGTTGTCTCATCGGCAATCTTTCGCAGTAGGTCTGTGGCATCTATGACACCATTCTCCAACCTTGACTCGGCAGCCATACGCACAGAGCGGCGTAACTCTACAATGCGATTATCATCCTCCAATGCGCTACGCAGACGGGCAATTTCGCCATCATCTTGCGTGGACTGCATTTGGGTATTAAAGAGAAAGATATCACGCTGTACTGAAATCTGTCGCTCTGCTACATCTAATTTGTTAAGGTTGTTCTTCTTGGTGTAGAATGCTCCAATATTCCACGACATACGCACACCAACAACGGCATTGAGCGTCCACTTTGCGGATACCATACTCTTGAACATATCCAACCCAGGGTATCCGTAATAACCTTGTGCAAATGCACTGAATCGTGGCATTGTAGATGCGGTTATCGCCTTGCGCTGTGCAGCGAGTCTGTCAGTTTGAGCGTCAAACATTACAAGTTTAGGGTGTGCCGAAGTGCGACTTGCAACCTCTACCATTGCGGGGCGAGTGAGTGTTTTATCCGTAAGGGACTGCCCGATAAATACCTCTAACATTCGGCGATAACTTGCTCGTGACGCCTCTACTTGAGATAGGGCCTGATGAGCAGTGAGCAACTCTGCCTCAACGGCATCGACATCAGATTGCATCGCCACGCCATTTTTATAATATGTGCACATACGATTCAAATTTGCATCCAAAACCTCTATGAGTATTTCGGTTTGTGCTACGTGCTCATCAAGCAGAAGAATACCAAAGTAGAGATTCTGAATACGAGATTGTAGGTCGTAGAGTGATGCATCTACCTGGCTACGCTGCTCGGTAGCCTCCGCCTCGGCAATCTCCCGATTAGCCTTTGACTGACCTCCATCCCAAATGTTCTGTGATACATCGATAACTACCTTGTATTGGTCTTTGCGAACACCCGACATATCCAATCCATTGGCGGCAATCATCTGATTGAATGCCTCAGGATAGGTAGGTGTCGCCGATTGATAGGTAGCTTGTCCTGAGAGTACCACCTGCGGAATCCACGCACGAGCAGCATTCGATATGTTGTACTGTTCGGTCTCCGCTATTAGGTCGTATTGCCTAATCTCGGGATAGTGTTCTCGTGCTAAACGGCAACACTCTTCGAGCGTCTGCGCTTGTGCAACAAGTGCCGTTAGCATCATAACTGACAGAAGAATTGTCTGTTTCATAATCTCTATATCTTTTTGATTCTTCGCATAATCAGTTCTATATTTTCAGCCTTGCGCTGAGCGAAAATCTCTTTCATTGATTGTCTGTTGTTGCTCATTAAGTTCTCAATCATGTTTCTCATTACAGATGGGAATATATTAAGTGATAAAACGGACTGAAACAGCAATAATACATCGAACTGCTCAACCTCTCCTCTTGCAGCCGCCTCATTTACCTCCCTTTGAAGATTATCAAAGAGATGGAGAAAGTTAGCCACCTTTGAATAATAAAGGTCGCGTCGTTCTTTGTGTGGAAGTACCTCATTTATCAAAAATCGAGGGAGGTCGGGATTGTTCGTAACAAAATCGAAATGGACAGATATTGCCTCCTCGATACGCTCCACCAACGGAAGGTCGCTATTACCAAGAAAATGTGTCCACAAAGGAACTGCCTCTGATATCTTTTTGTCGATGATACGTTCAAAGAGTTGCTCTTTTGTACGGAAATAGTAATGTAGCATAGCGTGTGTCACACCCGCTGATTTGGCTATTGATATTGTTCTTGCTCCATCATAACCCTTTTTTAAGAACTCTCGCTCTGCTGCTTCAAGTATCTGTTGTTCTTTGCTTTGTGCTACTTGTTCACTCATTATTTTTCTGTTAATATAGAGATTTAACAATATGGTTTAACAATCTTGTTAATGCAAAAGTACGGATTATTTTTAATATACAAAATATTTGGAGATTATTTTTTAAGTTTAGTTTATTCCATTGGCTATATACCCAAAACGGAATAAACCTATTTTCGCTTGGGCAGCACTTAAAAAAGATGCTGACGAAAAGAGAAAGACACTCATTCTTCTTTTTTCGCCAGCATTTATCTTAAAAAATCAAAAAACACACCCAACCTTGATTTTTGGGTGTAAATCTCGTAACTACTTGATTTACACCCTTTATTGCGGAGAGGGAGCGTTTGACCTCAATATCGATGGAGATTCGTATATTTACAAATAATGAACTACTCTTGGCAATAAAGTCGTATTAAATGCGTTTATGCTAATATTTTTGATTACTTTTGTTATAATGAAGAATATTGACATATGAAAGCTACACAAATAATGCTATGTTTCTGCCTTGTAGGCGCTATTATGTTGGCATTGGTTCCACATATCCTTTGGTTTCTGGGATGGTGCATTGGCAAAATAGTAGATTTACATATACCATACAGGCTCTTTGGGGGCTTAGCAATTATTCTGGTAGTGCTATTTTGGAGCCTTATGGCATATGGATATTTCGTTGGTCGATGGAAGGTTGAATCAATCGAAGTAGAGTATGCCCACAAGGATATACCGCAGGCGTTTAATGGCTTCAAGATTGTGCATATTTCAGATTTGCATTTATCGACATTTGATGATTCTCCTGAAAAATTTAAGAAATTTATAGATGAAATCAACAGCCACTCTCCCGACTTGATATGTTTCACTGGAGATATGGTAACCATAGGAAGAAGCGAGGCCGAGCCTTATGCAGACATTCTCAAAACAATGAATGCAAAATATGGGGTATTGTCTGTGTTGGGTAATCACGACTTTATGATATATGGTTTCGACCGCAACCTTGACAAAAACAAAGCTGTTGAAGATTTAGTGGATTTCCAAAAAAATATTCTTGGCTGGACTCTACTCAGAAACGAAAACAGAGTCATAGAGGCTGAGGATGGCTCTAAGATTACATTCATAGGTGTTGACAACGCAAATTTTAGCCAACAAGGATTTCCTACGATTCATCAAGGCGACCTAAAGAGAGCGATGGACGGAACTGATGGATTTAGGATTCTTCTCTCGCACGACCCAAGCCACTGGAAAGCCGAAGTTGTACCCGATACGGATATTCCGCTTACGCTCTCGGGGCATACACATAACGCCCAAATAAGGATATTCGGGTGGACTCCTGCAACATTCTCGTTCAAAGAGGTTGCTGGCAGATATGATTGTGGAGAACAGACGCTTTATATCAATGTCGGTCTTGGTTGTACTGCTCCATTCAGAATCGGTGTCAATCCTGAAGTGACTGTAATTACACTTAATTCTCAGGCGGGTATTTTAGCCGACTCTTTATAAAGTATCACATTTTTACACAATTACCATAAATCCCTTGTCAGCACCACCTGCGTAGATAAGTTGAGTAACCTTGATGGCAAAATTATTTCCGAAGTGGGACATCGAAACACTCTGCCCATTCAGAAACTCACGGTCTAAAAGATAACCATTGCCGAGATAACACGTCGACAAAGAGATGTCAATGTCAGGCAGATAGCCATTCTTGGCTGCCTTAACCGTCTGCTGCGCTTCTGTAACCGCAGCCTCCTCAGCCTTTATAGTTTTGCTATTTTCGTCTGCCAGAGCAAACATCTACCCTAAGGTCAGTACATGAGAATTTTGGGCATAGCTGCCCTCAGCCCATAGCAATGCCCATAGCACCACTATGAACAACTGCACTTTGCTCATACAATTATTTATATTTATTAGTGATTTTGAAAGAGAATTACATTACTTTCAGTCCTCCCAATTCGTGCTGATATGGGATGTAGATGTACGCTGCTGAAATATAGTAATGTAAGTTCGAGTTATTTTTCATATAAAGGAAGAACTTTATGCTCTTCAGCCGACAAAGGCACGAAAAATAACGCAAAGTTGTAAGGGTGTCATTTCGACATTTTTTCGAGTGGAATGTATTGTTGTTTATTTCAGATAATTAAGATATAGGTCAAAATAGATTTAGTTTAGTCCATTGGCTATATACCCAAAACGGACTAAACTTATTTTCGCTTGGGCAGCACTCAAAAAAGATGCTGACGAAAAGAGAAAGACGCTCATTCTTCTTTTTTCGCCAGCATTTATCTTAAAAATTCAAAAAAAATACACTCAACCTCGATTTTTGGGTGTAAAAAAGGGTGTAAATCTCGTAACTACTTGATTTACACCCTTTACTGCGGAGAGAGAGGGATTCGAACCCCCGGAGCCTCGCAGCTCAACGGTTTTCAAGACCGCCGCAATCGACCACTCTGCCATCTCTCCAAGTGCAAAAGTAGAACACTTTTTTGTTTTACGCAAATTTTTTAATAACTTTTTTTTGAAATGTTTGCCAAACCACTCATTATCAGCGCAAAAAAAATGTGTAAAAATTTTGGAAGTGTAAAATATTATATGTAATTTCGTATTACACATTATAACCTATAACTAACCACAAAACCTTAATTGTATGAACAAATCGCAGTTAGTCAACGCAATAGCAGAGACAACAACCACGTCGAGAAGTGAAGTAAAGAAGATTGTTGACACTCTGTTCAAAATTGCAGAGGAGACTCTTGATAAAGGAGAGAAAGTTGTTATCTCAGGATTCGGTGTATTTTCGATGGCTGAGGTATCTGAGCGTATGGGTCGTAACCCCCGCACAGGTGAGAAAGTGAAAATTGCGGCTCGCCGCAATGTGAGATTCCGTTCCAATATGAACATAAAGTAGTTGAGTTACAACTATTTATCACGCAAATACCAGATAGCAACACATTTTGATATTACAACTAATCGAAAAACAGGAGTCGCGCAAACGACTCCTTATGCTATCTTGTAGGCAAGATAGAACGGAATCCAACACATCTAAAATCTATGTTTCGGACGATATTAGCCAACTTTTCGTCCGAAAATTTTATTTTGCCTAACGGAAAACACGCAATTTCGATTTGTTATTTTCAGCCCACCAATAATTACAATCCGAAAGGCAAATAAAATCCACTCACGATAAAATGCAATCCATCGACGCATATTCTGCATTTTATTGTATTTCAAATAATTGCATCATATCCACAACATACCACTCCTCTGGGCATACTACGCTTCGGCAGGCGAAAATCAAGACAATAAGCATCAGCACAATATTTTTTTGTATATTTGCAATAATATACCTCTCGCGTGCGTTATGTGTATGCGCGTGAGAACAGCCATCGCAGGCGCATACAAAAAGTAACAACGTAAAATAATAATTATACTACGGCAAGCGGCCGAGCCGTCTGCCACCGAAAAATGATTTTAGAGATATGAGTGAAGTAATCAACATCAAGGAGCTTAACGAGCGCATCGAGCGCGAGAGCGTATTTGTGGATAGCCTTCGTCAGGAGATGAGCAAGGTTATCGTGGGTCAGAGCCATCTGGTTGATACGCTTTTAATCGGTTTGCTCTCGAATGGTCACATTTTGTTGGAGGGTGTTCCCGGATTGGCCAAGACTTTGGCTATCACCACATTGGCAAAGGCCGTAGATGCCGATTTTGCCCGCATACAGTTCACCCCCGATTTGCTCCCCGCCGACCTCATCGGTACGCTGATATACTCTCAGAAGAGCGAGGAGTTTGTAGTTCGCAAAGGCCCCGTATTTGCCAATTTCGTACTGGCCGATGAGATTAACCGCTCGCCCGCTAAGGTGCAGAGTGCGCTTTTGGAGGCTATGCAGGAGCGTCAGGTGACAATCGGCGATGAGACCTACAAGTTGCCCGAGCCATTCCTCGTATTGGCAACTCAAAACCCATTGGAGCAGGAGGGAACATACCCATTGCCAGAGGCGCAGGTTGACCGTTTTATGTTGAAGGCAAAGATTTCTTACCCCAAAAAGCAGGAGGAGCGCGAGATTGTGCGTATGAATCTTGCAGGAGGTGGAATGCCCTCGCCCGCAAAGGTTATCACACCCGAGGACATTGTGAAGGCCCGCCGCGTGGTGGAAGATGTTTATATGGACGAGAAAATCGAGAAGTACATTATCGACATCATCTTCGCAACCCGTGAGCCTGCCGAGTACAGCTTGGAGAAATTGCAGCCACTTATCGCCTACGGAGGCTCGCCTCGTGCCAGCATCTCGCTTGCTAAGGCAGCCCGTGCGTATGCCTTCATTCGCCGTCGTGGATATGTTATCCCCGAGGACGTGCGTGCCGTATGCCACGATGTATTGCGCCACCGTATTGGCCTAACATATGAGGCCGAGGCTGAGAACATCTCAACCGAGCAGATTATCACCGAGATTCTTAACAACGTCGTAGTACCCTAACCGAGATGCAGCAGAGCGAGAACGATATTCTCAAACGAGTTCGCAAAATCGAGATTAAGACCCGAGGTCTATCAAACGAGATTTTCGCAGGAAAGTATCACACTGCTTTCCGAGGACGTGGTATGTCGTTTTCTGAGGTGAGGGAGTATCGCGCAGGCGACGATGTGCGCGATATTGATTGGAACGTTACAGCCCGCTCGTCGAAGCCCCACATCAAGATTTATGAGGAGGAGCGCGAGCTTACGATGATGCTATTGGTCGATGTGAGCGATTCGCGCAGTTTCGGCACTACCGAGCGATTGAAGAAGAACGTCATCACCGAGATTGCCGCCGTATTGGCCTTCTCGGCTGCTCAGAACAACGACAAGGTGGGTTGTATATTCTTCTCCGACAAGGTCGAGAAGTTTATCCCGCCAAAGAAGGGTCGAAGCCACATTCTCACCATCATACGCGAGCTTATCAAATTCCGCCCCGAGTCGAAACGTACAGCAATCTCGGAGGCGGTGAGATACCTCACGAATGTAAATAAGAAACGATGTACGACCTTTATTCTGTCGGACTTTATGAACTCACCACGCGATGCAGCCGCTTTGGAGGATTCACTCAAAATTGCAGGCTCGAAGCACGATTTGGTGGGTATCAGAGTGTGGGATAGACGCGAGGCCGAATTGCCAGATGTTGGCATAGTTGAGCTGGAAGATGCCGAGACAGGCCGTAAGGTGTGGGTTGACACCTCGTCACGCCGCGTGAGAGAACACTATGCCGAGAGTTGGGCCGAGCGCGATGCTGCCATTACCGAGTTACTGCGTCGCAATCGCATAGATACGGCAATGATTCCGACCGATGGCGATTATGTGGTTGAACTGATAAAGCTCTTTAAGAAGAGATAGCAAATAATGAATTCAAAATTCAAAATTCAAAATGCAAAATTGTGGCTGACGCTGACCATCGTGGTTGGCGTATGCTCGTTTTTTGTCGCCACAGCACAAGACGAAGGCACTACAACGTCCAACAATACTCCAAAGGTGAGTGGACAGGTTGAGCCCGACTCGATTGGCATTGGCGATAGATTCACCTACTCGATTGACGTTGAGAAGGATTTGATGCAAGACGTGTTCTTCCCCAACTTTGGAGGCGAAGGAGCCGAGGCATACGAACTTATCGAGGATTGCGCTATCGACACTCTTGAACGAGATGGTCGCCGACTGAAACTCCGCAAGAGCTATTTGCTGGCTGCCTTCGAGGAGGGAATCCATCGTGTCGTACCACAGGTGATGTTTGCCGATAAGAATATTATCGACACTGTTCGCTCTACGGACACGCTCGATTTGCTTGTCACAACGTTCCTTATCGACTCGACGTCGCACACCATTTTCGACATCAAGCCACAACACAACCTCCCATTCAAGTTTGCCGAGATTACAGGTTATATCAAGTGGACACTGCTGGCATTGCTCCTACTTGCGCTTCTTATCTATGCCGCTATTCGCATTATGCGCCACTACGGCAAGAATTTGGGCGATTTGTTCAAGCCTGCTCCACCACAGCCACCCCACGTCATCGCTTTTGCCGCTTTGGAGAAGTTGCGCGGGGAACGCTTATGGCAGGAGGATAAGCACAAACTATACTACTCGACTTTGACCGACATTCTCCGCTCTTACATCGCTGGCCGCTATGCTGTGGGTGCTATGGAGATGACATCTGACGAGATTATCGACGCAATGCGAGATATTGAGCTTCCGCAGAAGAGCGCGATGGATTTGACCCAGATTTTGCGTGATGCCGATTTAGTGAAGTTCGCCAAAGCTATACCCGAAGCCGAAGAGAACGAGGCCGCCTATCGTGCCGCGTGGGACTTTATCGAGCAGACCAAGCCCGAGGAGCCCACAGAGCAGGACGATGATGCAGATGACCTTCCCGCAGAGAGTCCAGCAAAAAAGGCCGAGACCAAAAACAATGTTAAACCCCAAAACCAGCAGAGCAAGTAGGATATGAGAAATCTATTGAGATATATTGCTTTGGTGGCGGTGGCTCTGCTGAGCCTTGCGCCATCGGTCGAGGCCCAAAATATGCCTGAGAGGGGTTTGATACGCAAGGGTAACAAACTCTTTAACCGAGAGCTCTACACCCGCAGTTCGGAGGCTTACGAGGAGGCTATGTTGCACGATAGCACGCTCTTCGAGGGGCGATACAATTTGGCTAACGCTCTGATTCGGCAAGCTATGGCCGACTCTACGGCCACACAAAATGCCGAGTCGGCTGAGGCCAATATGAGCGCAGGCTACCTGTCGCAAGCCGAGGGTTTGTTGAAAAAGGCAGCTCTCGACTCGTTGCAGAGCGACGCGGCGCGTGCCGACGCATATTATAATTTAGGTAATGCCCAATTTGTCCTGCAGAAGTTGCAAGAGGCACTCAGCAGCTACCGCAAGGCCTTGACTCTGCGTCCCGATGATATGGAGGCGAAGTACAACTACGCCCTCACCAAGAAGTTGCTCGAACAAAATCAAAATCAGAATCAGAATCAAGACCAGCAACAGGACCAAAATCAGGATCAGAATCAAAATCAGGACAATAAGAACAACGACCAAAACCAAAATCAGAATAATCAGGACCAAAACCAGCAGCAAGACCCCAACAAGGATCAGCAGCAGAATCAAGACCAGAATAAAGATGGTGGCGGCGATGATAAACAAGACGAGCAAGAGGATAAAAAGCCTAACGAGCAGCCTCAGAATCGCAGTGGTATGAGCGAGGAGCAGCAGAAGCAGCTCTTAGATGCCATTCAGGCTCAGGAGGACAAGACCCAAGACAAGCTCGACAAAAAGGCAAAGGGCATAATTGTAAAGGGCCGCAAGAATTGGTAATTGGCCCATAGAAAACGAAAAAGTAAACGACTGTGAGATTCGCAAATCCATATCTATTGTGGCTACTCGTAGTATTGCTACCGATTATAGCCTTCTATATCTATCGCACCCTGCGAGGAGGTACGGCCATTCGCATATCCTCAATCGAAGGAGTGCGCCGTGCGCCACGCACACTGCGATATTGGTTGCGCCACGCACCATTTGCGATGCGATGTGCCGCCATAGCATTGATGATTGTAGCGTTGGCCCGCCCGCAAATCATAGAACAAAAGAGCCGTACCGATGCCGAAGGTATCGACATTATGCTTGCGATGGATATTTCGGGCTCGATGCTTGCCCGCGACTTCGAGCCCGACCGTATGGTTGCGGCCAAAGAGGTTGCAGCGGCCTTTATCAACGACCGCGTGGGTGACCGCATAGGTATTGCAGCCTTCGCAGGTGAGGCCTTCACTCAAAGTCCGCTCACAACCGACAAGAACTCGCTTATCACGATGCTCTCGCGCCTGCGCAGTGGCGTGATTGAGGACGGAACGGCCATCGGTAACGGATTGGCTACGGCTGTGAATCGTCTGCGTGAGAGCGATGCCAAGAGCAAGGTAATAATCCTGCTGACCGATGGCGTAAACAATCGTGGCGAGATTGGCCCGCTGATGGCGGCCGACATCGCAGCCGATATGGGAATCAAGGTCTATACTGTGGGAGTGGGAACTCGCGGCAAAGCTCCCTATCCTGTGGTGGATATGTTTGGCAACGTGAGCTACCAGATGATGCCCGTCGAGATTGACGAAAAGACTCTCGAAGAGATTGCCTCTCATACGGGAGGTCGCTACTTCCGAGCCACCGACAAAGAGAAGTTGCAGAGTATCTACAACGAGATTAACGAATTGGAGAAGAGCAAGGTCGAGATTACCGACCTTACGCTATATCACGAACATTGGTTCACGCTTCTGCTTGCGGCCATCGTACTGCTTGCAGCCGAGTTTTTGATGAGCCACCTATTGCTAAAACGTATTCCATAAGACTATGTTCCGATTTGCACACATCGAAATATTATATCTCTTGGCGTTAGTGCCGTTGCTGATGATTATCTACGCATTGGCCGCACGTCGCCGCCGCATTTTGGTAGCCCGCTTTGGTAATCCTGAGCTGATGAAGGGCCTGATGCCCGACTTCTCGAAGGGTCGCCTCAGATTGAAGGCCTCACTCTTTATTTTGGCATACATCTTTTTGGTTGTGGCAGCTGCCCAGCCTCAGTTTGGCTCGAAGCTCCGCGAGGAGAAGGCCAAAGGAGTGGAGATGATGCTTGTGGTCGATGTATCCAATTCGATGCTGGCCGAGGATTTTGAACCCACACGATTGGAGCGCACCAAATATGCCATCGACAAACTCTTCGAGGGGTTGAAGCAGGAGCGCGTGGGACTCATAGCCTTTGCTGGTGAGCCTATGGTGCAGTTACCCATCACTTCGGACTACCGTATGGCCCAAGCCTTCGCCAAGCGTCTTTCACCCACGCTTGTCAGCGAGCAGGGAACCGATATTGGCAAAGCATTGGAGATGGCAATGCTCACCTTCTCGGCCGAGAACGAGAAGAGCCGCGTAATAGTCCTCATTACCGATGGAGAGAATCACGAGAGCGATGCCATAGAGGTTGCCCGCAAAGCCAAAGAGCAGGGAGTACGCATCTACACCATTGGAATCGGAACTCCCGAAGGAGCTCCAATCGAAATTGATGGCGAATTCGTAAAGGACGAGAATGGCGAGATGGTTGTCTCAAAGTTGGGCGAGAGTATGTTGCAGGAGATTGCATCGATTAGCGACGGAGCGTATGTCCGCTCGACAAAGCAATCGATTGGATTAGACGAGATTGTAGCAGGAATCAATGCAATGGAAAAGAGCGAACTCACTACCCTACGCTACGAGGAGTACAACGAGCAGTATCAATATCCGTTGGGCGTAGCACTCGCATTGCTCGTTATCGAGTTGCTTGTTCTAAGCCGACGCAACCACCGCCTGCGCCGATTCAACGTATTCAGCAATCCTACGCAAGAGGGCAGCGAAGAGTAGCAACGATATTACAAGGCGACATAGAGCAAGAGTGCAATTTTACGAAAGAATAATACAACAATATTAGGTTAGTTAATCAAAAAGGATACCGATTATGAGAAAGATTAAAGCAGCCGTAGTAGGTTACGGCAACATTGGCAAGTATGTAGTTGAAGCATTGGAAGCTGCACCCGATTTTGAGATTGCAGGTATCGTACGACGTGCCTCGTCGGTAGCTACGGCAGGAGAGTCGAAATACCCCGTTGTAAGCTCGTTGCAACAACTCGAAGGAGTTGACGTTGCAATCCTCTGCACCCCCTCGCGATTGGTTGAAAAGAGTGCCGAGGAGGCTTTGAAGTTAGGCATCTCGACAGTCGATAGTTACGATATACATAGCGGCATTGCCGACACACGCGCTCGTCTCGACGAGATTGCCCGCCAGCACAACGCCGCAGCTCTTATCTCGGCAGGTTGGGACCCGGGTAGCGACTCGGTTGTACGCGCACTTTTGGAGGTGTGCGCTCCGCAGGGAATCACCTACACCAACTTCGGTCCAGGTATGAGTATGGGGCATACGGTAGCAGTGAAGGCTATCGAGGGCGTGAAGGCTGCTCTTTCGATGACAATCCCTGTGGGAACAGGAATCCACCGCCGTATGGTTTACATCGAGTTGGAGGAGGGTTACGACTTCGACAAGGTTGAGCAGGCAATCAAGAACGATGCATACTTCGTTCACGACGAGACCCACGTTACAAAGGTCGAGAGTGTAGATGCTCTTCTCGATATGGGTCACGGAGTAAATATGGTTCGCAAGGGTGTTTCGGGCAAGACCCAGAATCAGCGTTTTGAGTTCAATATGAGCATCAACAACCCTGCACTCACAAGTCAGATTTTGGTGGCAGGTGCGCGTGCCGTATTGCGCCAAAAGGCGGGAGCCTACACGATGATTGAAATTCCGATTATTGACTTCCTCTACGGCGACAGAGAGCAGATTATCCGCCGACTGGTATAAAATAGGCTAAATCCAATAAACCTAACACAAATATGAAAAACCGAATCTTTACATTCTATCTTATGCTACTTTCATTGTGCGCCACAACCACACTGTGGGCCAACAATGAAAAGCCATTTGTGATTCCCGAATTGCGCCACTGGCAAGGAGGCGAGGGAGTAGTAAACATTAGTGCTACGACCAAAGTCATCTTCACCAACGCCGAGCTGGCCAACGTCGCCGAGGCTTTGGCCGAGGACTATGGTCTTTTGTTCGGAAAAGCTATGAAGACCAAAGTCGCCAAAACAGCCGTAAAGGGTGCTACGGGTGCTATCGTCATCAATCTCGTAAGCGACAAGGAGTTGGGCGACGAGGGTTATAGCATCGACATTGCCGACCAAATCACCCTTAATGCCCAAACCGCGACAGGTGCTTATTGGGGTACTCGCACCTTGTTACAGATAATGGAGGCGAGCAAGGGAGCTCACCTTCCCAAAGGCAGCATACGCGACTGGCCCGACTACGCTATGCGTGGATTTATGATTGACTGCGGCCGCAAGTATATTCCTTTGGATTATCTGGAAAGGTATGCCAAAATTATGGCCTACTACAAGATGAACACCTTCCAGATTCATCTCAACGACCGTGCTGCAAAGAAATACGAGGATACTTGGGATAAGACCTACACTGCATTCCGTCTGGAAAGCGAACTATTCCCAGAGCTTACAGCCAAAGACGGCTACTATGGCAAAGATGAGTTCCGCCAATTCCAGAAAGAAGCCGCCAAAGTATATGTGAACGTGATTCCCGAAATCGATGTTCCCTCGCACTCGCTGGCATTTTCGCGTTTCCGCAAGGAGTTTGGTTCAGAGGAGTATGGCCTCGACCATCTCGACCTCTACAATCCTAATGTATATACCTTCCTCGACTCGTTGTTCACCGAGTATCTCAGTGGCGACGACCCCGTATTTGTAGGCAAGCAGGTACACATCGGAACAGATGAATACTCAAATAAGGACAAGGAGACCGTAGAGAAGTTCCGCGCCTTCACCGATCGCTACATTCGTTTTGTCGAGAAGTTTGGTAAGCAAGCCTGCATTTGGGGTGCTCTGACTCACGCCAAAGGCGAGACTCCCGTAAAGGTGGACAACGTGATTATGCATTGTTGGTATCCAAAATATTCCAACCCTGCCGATATGAAGAAGCTCGGATACAAGATGATAACAGCCCCCTCGTGGTATATGTACATAGTACCCGCCGCAGGATACTACGCCGACTATTTCGATGCCGACAAGATTTACAATAAGTGGGATCCTACCATCATCAACAACCATAAGATGGAGCCACTCGACCCCTCTCTGCTGGGTGCGATGTATTGCGTATGGAACGATATTGCAGAGAATGGAATCTCGGTTGACGATATTCACCACCGTTGCTATCCAGCCCTACACCTTGTCTCAGCGATTACTTGGAGTCCGACCTACAAGACCTTGCCTGTGGAGGAGTTCGTAAGCAAAAGTAAGTTGCTCTCGGAGGCTCCGGGCATAAACGAGTTGGGTCGATTCGATGGCGAGCCTAATAGCGTGGTCTATACTATTCCATCGGTGAAGCCGGGCAAGAGCTATCCTCACGCAGAGGCAGGTTTCGACCATACAATCAGTTTCCATATCGATTGTGCAAAGGAGGACCGAGGTACATTGCTCTTCTCGAATAAGGTTACCGAGTTCTATCTCAGCAGCCCCATTGATGGCCGTATGGCATTCGTGCGCGACGGCTATCTCAACACATTCGATTACTATGTGGAGGAGGGTAAGAGTGCCGACATTCGTATCGAGTGTACCAACTCGGCCACTCGCCTCTATGTGAATGGCAAGTTGCAAGACCAGCTCAAACGCGAAAAGCGTTGGATTACCGAGAAGAAACAGTATGATTATATCCCCACACTCTACTTCCCATTGCAACAAGCTGGTGATTTCAAGAGCAAAGTTTCGAACTTGAAAGTGGAGAACTTCATTCGCAACTAAGGTAGTATTAACCACAAATATACTCCAAAACGTAGGGGCAGCTCGACTAATCTTGTTGAGCTGCCCCTGCCTTATGGGAAGTTATATAACAAATTCTATTTTTTCTTGACAATCACCACCACTCCGCGTTTCACGTCAATCGAGATGCGACTCGACGGAGTGAGCGTCTGTGCCGACTGGAACTCCTCGATTTCAGGCATAAAAATCTCTACCTTAGAGGGGTCAAGACCCAACGCTTTCCAATCAATGTCAAGTGTCACACTCTGCTTCTTCCACGAGAAGTTACCAACTGCAATAAACGCTCCATCGGATTTCACAAAAGCAGTTGCCATCACCTCGGGGTGCGAAGTCTTGACTACGGGCTTTTCGTCCCAATAACCAATCATTTTTGACGACTCGATACCCCACTCACGCCACAACTTCCACATCGGAGCTGGATTGAAACCTGCCGAGTGGCGCGAAGTCGCACCATACACCATACCGAGCCAGGGGTTACCACCGGCCTCCAACATATCGCTTGTAAGGCCAAACGGAATACCCGAGAAGGTTACAAACCACTCGTCGGGAGTCATCTTCGTATAGCTGAATCCCTCGCCAAACCACAAACGGTTGATGTAGGGGAAGAAGCCTGTGTATTGCTGTGCAGGGCCGTTTGAGTAGTCGCGGTGAGAGTGCAAATCGATGAGTGCGTCGGGGTGATAAGCGTCCATAATTCGGCGCATACGCTTCATCACAGGGCGGTCAAACGACACATCGTCCATATAAATACCGTCGATTCCATAGTTGTCGAACATCCAGCGCAGACCCTCCAAATAGTAGTTAATCCAACGCGAGAAACTGGTCAGCACCAATGCCGCATCTGCTGTATTGTTGGGCAACTCGGTGTACCACGCAGGGGCATAGTCATCGATTAGGTGTTCGTGATGCCACGGAGTTCCATAGCCTCGACCACTCGCCAAAATCTCGTGGCCCAACGATTTGAGGGCGTAAATCTCGTGGGTGTAGTTAGTAAGCTCACGGACTGTATAATAGATTTTTATACGGCACGAATCTTTGTGCTGCTCATCTACAAACGCCTTCAACTTGTCGCCCGCAATAAACGGATAGTTGATAACGGGATTTTCGGGATTTGAGTGGTGGATATTGGCCACATTTGCACCCTCGGCTTTACCTGCGCTATTGAAATAGCGAGGAGCGTTATGGTAGTAACGCTCGCCAAAGTGCTTGGCCATATCGACTGGCTTGGCGGGAGTAATCTGCAAATCAAACTCAAAGCACAATGGCTCCTTTGAGAGTGTATGCGCTCCCGAACCAGCCACAACGGCTGCACTTGCGGCACGCTTGACATCTACATAACCCAATCCATTATTGGCCCACGAAATAGGCTGCTTGGGGGTGTAGTCACGCATCAACGGGCCATTGTAGCTACCACCACGAAGTTCAACTCTCACACCTGCCTCAGCACCGCCAATCCAATAGCTATCCCAGCTACCCTTCCAATCCCAACGATGAGACGTGGGACACAGACCGCCATCGTGGCCAGCACCCATAAAGTATTTTGAGCTATAAGGGGTGTATTTTGTCTGCAAGCAGATATCCTTCACCTTTACACTCTCGTCGGCCGAAACCTCAACCTCATAATGGACATAACCGTCGAACTCCAATCGCGCACGGCACACAAAATTGATACCCTGCTTCTTGGCCTGACTCTCCCAGCTTACCGAGCCTTCGGTTTCGCTTGTGAACTTCAATTCGCCACCATCAAACGCCACGTCACCCTTCGAGGTCTTAACCACAAATTCGTATGGGCGAGCCAACACCTCATTTTTGCCGACCTTTATTGACTTGGGTAATCCATTCTGGGCAACCTTCACCTGCTTCTCGGTAGCAGTGATGGTGTTTCCATCGCGGGTAACATTCTTATAACCTCGTGTGGGAGCATCGCTCACTCCAATCTGTGAGTTGAGCCAACTCAGGCGCGCCATACGCCACAAATCACCCTCGCCACGATCGACCAGCACCTCCGAATTCACCGTAATTGCCACCTCAACAATCTGAGGCTCAATGCCCTCGGCCGACACCTTCATCTCGCCACTATATGTGCCAGCCTTTGCATTTTCGGGAATCTGCACTCCGCACCACAAGGCCTGCACCTCGTTCTTCTTCACATCGACATCAAACGTGAGTGGCTTTCCGTCCCAATTCACGCCCTCCAAATTGAAGCAGGTAATCGAATTGGCCTCGATAACTTTCGAGCCAGAGCGAAGGTCTCCAAACTCAACCTTCAAATTATTCAAATCACCACCTGCGGCCCACACACCAATCTGCCAAGTGTAGTACTCGTTGCGACAAGCCACACCCTCAAACTCGTTTGACGCGCCACGCTCAACCCAGCGCACAGGCAACTTGTCCTTCAAACGGATTTGAAACACACGATCCTCGGGGAAGAGTATCATTGCACTTGTGGCCGCCTTGCGGAGCTGCTCAGTCTCGGCTGCTGTTGCTATGTTACCCATAGAAGTAAAGGCATCGAATCGTGAACGCTCCTCGAAACAAAGCACCTTTGCATCGACTACATTCTCGGCCTTAGCCGCAACATCGGCCCACTCCTTAGCGGGTTTATACTCGGCAGGGAAGTAATGATTCCACGGCTTGCCGAAGCGAGCGTCGTGCCAGCCATATAGGAAATTGTATGGCATATAGTAGATGTGGTATTGACCCTTGCCCGACTTTGGTTCAAAGAGGATAACACCTCGCTCGGCGTTTACCTCTTGGGCTACGACGTTGCTCAACTGCTCACCTGTTGCCACATCGACAACAATCACGCCCTTGCTCTCAACGCGCAAATCGGGGCGACGCCACGGCAACGTAGCACGCGCCACGCGGCCATCGCTCTCGACCTCGACCGTAGCTCGGTGGTTACCATATCCATCGGCCTGCCACATCGAATCGGCCACCACAAACGGGATACCATCGGGAGCATAGCTCTTATATAAATCCTCCTCGGTGTAACCCACCTGCTTGGAGCACGCCACAAAGCTCACCAATGCCAAAACAAGAATCAAAAATCTCTTCATAATTATCTATTTTAGGTTGTTTATACTTCTAAACTACGGGCAACGAACACTGCCCAAATTTGGATTCTGACAATATTCGTGATTTTTTATGAGATTTGCAAACTTTTACGTGCAAACTCGCTCAATATGCAGAAAATTCTTCTTAAAACAACTTATTCACAGAAAAAGGAGTGCTGAAAACAACTTTTCAACACTCCTCATTGCGTATGATATCGTGCGCTTGGGCTAATCACCACCGCCCACAATATCGGTTCTCGTTACTATTTGATTACTTCTTCACGATAGTAAGCTCGTCCATAATATGCTTGCAACCTGCAAACTTATCAACCACGAACAACACATAGCGAATATCCACAGCAATACAACGCTGCAACTCGTGCTCGAAAGCGATATCGCCCGACATAGCTTCCCAGTTACCGTCGAATGCCAAACCAATCAAACGACCCTTGCCGTCCAATACGGGCGAGCCTGAGTTACCACCTGTGATATCGAGGTTACAAAGGAAACCAACGTGCAACTTACCATCTTTGTCGGCATACTGGCCGTAGTCCTTCTTTGCGTACAACTCTTTAAGTTTCTCCTCAACGGTGAACTCCAAAGGATTCGACTTATCCTCCTTTGCAATCACACCCTCCAATGTTGTGAAGTAATTGTAGGTGATAGCATCAGCTGGGTTGTATGGCAAGATGTTACCATAAGTCAAACGGATTGTGAAGTTAGCATCAGAAGCCCACGCCTTATTAGGCTGCATACGCATCAAACCTGCGATATACAAGCGATGGCCCTCGTTGTAGAGTGGGCGCAACCTCTGAATCTCAGGCGAGTAGGTCATCATCTTGTTTACAACCGACTCGGCCAACACATAAGCAGGATCTGCCGAGCGAACCTCCTTGCTTGCAGCCTTAGCCGTAGCAGCCGAAGCAAACACAGAGTTGTCGTATAACCAATCAACATACTTCTCGACATTGCCGCCAAACTTAGCATCAATCACTTCTGTATAGATAGAAGGCAAATCCTCGGGGCGCATATTCTCGCGAGCGATTGTAAGCATACGCTTTGCCACCTTGCGGTCCAAAGCCACATCGTAGTCCTTGTAGAAACCGTCCAAACGCTCCACAGATGTACGAGCAGCCTGAATAATCTCCACAGCACGCAAGAATGCCTCGCTCAAATATTGTGTTGCACCCTCCAAAGCGGTGAGTTTCTCGGTAGCCTCCTTAATCTTGGGCAGAGCCTCGATGAATCTCTCCTCAGGAAGAGTATTTGCATCGGCCCACTTCTGGAATGCCTGCTCCTCGGCCTGCTTCTTCGACTTGATGTTAAGTTTCTTCAAACCGCGAGACATACCGATTGAGTTCTTCCAATAGTTTGACGAGCCTGCATACTTCGACGCATACTTGATGCGAATCTCGTCGCTAGCCTCCATAGCCTCCCACAAAATCTTCTGACGCTCACCACGAATATAGATGCGCTGAGGATTCTCGACCTCCAACATCTTGTCAATCTCGTATGATGTCATATAACGCTGAGTCGAGCCTGGGAAGCCCATAATCATCGAGAAGTCACCCTCCTTGTATCCTGCAATCGAAATCTCCAAATGACGCTCGGCACGATATGGCTGATTATCCTTTGAGTATGCAGCAGGCTTATTGTCCTTGTCGGCATATACGCGGAAGATTGAGAAGTCGCCAGTATGACGTGGCCACATCCAGTTGTCGGTCTCGCCACCAAACTTACCGATTGACGAAGGGGGAGTACCCACCAAACGCACATCGGTATAAACCTCATAAGCGAATGCAAAATACTGGTTTCCACCAAAGAAAGGAACAATCTGAACGCTCATTCCCTTGTGCTTCTTGCTAAGCTCGGCAGCCAAACCCTTGATGTTCTCGCTCACTTGCTTCTGACGCTCCTGCTCCGAAGCGATTGAGGGGATATTGCCCACAACCTGAGCTGTAACATCCTCAATCGAGCGCACAAAACGCACTGCCAATCCTGGAACGGGAAGCTCCTCCTCGAAAGAGTTTGCCCAGAAACCATACTTCAAGTAGTCGTGCTCAACCGACGAGAGCTGCTGGATAGAGCCATAACCGCAGTGGTGGTTGGTAAATACCAAACCCTTATCCGATACGATTTCACCCGTACAACCGCCACCGAAAATCACGATAGCATCTTTGAGTGAAGATTGGTTCATCGAATAGATATCCTCAGCCGAGAGTTTGCAACCCTTAGCCTTCATATCCTTGATGTTCATCTTTTGAAGGTAGGGCAAGAGCCACATTCCCTCATCTGCCGCAGCCGAAAAAGCAATCATCGCTGCCGCAAGTGTAAAAAGTACCTTTTTCATAATATTATAACTTCGTTGAATTTGTTTCTTTATTATTTATTTTGTATCCGCACCACGCTCCTTGATTACAAAGTTGGCAGAGTTAATCAACCAGCTACCAACGGCATTGCCCACCAACGCAATGAGCGTAATACGCAGAGCATCTACGCCCCACGCCCCTGCGAGCGTAAGATAGAACATATTTGCAATCGAGTGCTCCAACCCACTGAGAATGAATACCACGATGGGCATCACAACAAACAACCACGACTTGGATTTACGATAAGAGTCAACGGCCAAATACATCATCACACCGCAACCAATCGAGAGCAGGAATATGCTCAGCGATGAGTCGGCCAACTTGGGAGCCACCACCGACTCTATATCGACCGTATGGCGTGTCAGGCGAAATGCCAAGCCCACAAGGCCCGTACCCACAAAGTTACCGACAATAGTTGTGAGAATACTCGCCAAACCATACTGTCGAAAATATCCAATACGCCCCGTATAGAGCGCAAAACCCTGACAGATGATTGTAAGCAGACCAAACGAGAAGAGCAAAGCTCCCACCATACGGTTGGGGCACATCAGATATATTACGCCGCCAAAACCAATCATCAAACCAGCCAATATGGCTAGAACAAATGTGTTATATAGTTCTTTGAATCGCATTTTTAATCATATTAAGTATGTGGCAAAGATATAAATAATAGTGTAATTATAGGCTACGGGAAGAATAAAATTGGATTCAAAGCCTCTGTTAAGGTATTTTTTCTTATATTTGTAAGTAATATGCGGATTGTGACAGCATAGTCGCACCCTTTTGCGCAAAGACAAAAATATTAACAATAAATACTAACTATCAATTCTATGAGAACAATTAAACAATTTTTGTTTGTCGCAATGGCGGCAGTGACCATCGTAGGTTGCAAGGAGTATGTCCCCGTTGACACATTTGTCGAGGTAGCCGACCCCGTAGCTCTCACTCCTGAGGCTGAGGCTAAGTGGGGCGAGGTTAAAAAGACCCTCAACGGCGGCTGGGGCTCGATTGATTGGCGTTACGGCCGTAGCGAAGTACCCGCCGATGTATGCAACGAGACACTCAAAGTTGTGGCTTGGAAGGGAGAGCGTCAGTCGGCTCAAATCGTACTTTGGACAGCTAAGGGTGCTAACGGTGTGAAGTGTGAGATTGCAGATTTCAAGTCGGGCAATGTTACTCTCCCCGCTTCGATTGCTAAGGCTCGTTTCGTACGTTACACCATCTCTGACGAGCGTTTCAAGGTGAAGAAGGGCACAACTATCCAGCCCGATATGATTGACGAGTTGGACCGTTTCGATATGCAGGCACGCACCACTCGCCCTGTTTGGGTTACAATCGATGTTCCACAAGACGCTGCCGAGGGTATCTACACGTCTGAGGTTACAATCTCTCACGAGGGTTGTGGCAAGGTTCGCCTCCCATTGCAGGTAGAGGTTCAGAAGCACACTTTGGCAACTGCCGACAAGTGGGCTTACCACCTCGATTTGTGGCAGCACCCCACCTCTGTTGCACGCGCACAGGGTTTGAAGTTGTGGAGCGACGAGCACTTTGCAGCTATGAAGCCTTTGATGGCACGTCTTGCTGATGCTGGTCAGAAGGTTATCACCGCAACACTCAACAAAGACCCCTGGAACCACCAGTGCTATGATGCCTATGAGGATATGATTAAGTGGACAAAGCACAAGGACGGCTCTTGGAGCTACGACTATAAGGTATTCGACCGTTGGGTTGAGATGATGCTCGGCCTGGGTATCAACAAGATGATTAACTGCTACTCTATGGTACCCTGGAACTGCGAGCTTCACTACTTCGACGAGAAGGAGGGCAAGATGGTAACTGTTAAGGCTGAACCCGGCAAGCCTATCTTCCCAAAGATTTGGGAGCCCTTCTTGAAGGACTTCACCAAGCACTTGAAGGCAAAAGGTTGGTTGTCATTCACCAATATCGCTATGGACGAGCGCGCTCCTGAGGCTATGCAGGCTGCTGTTGACGTATTGAAGAAGCACGCGCCAGAGATGGGATTTGCTATCGCCGACAACCACGAGTCATTCAAGAAGTTCAATGTTATGCGCGACGTATGTGTTGCACAGCACCAGTTCGTATCGTTGGAGGATATCGCAAAGCGTCGTGCAGCAGGTCAGAATACCACATTCTACGTTTGCTGCGGCCCACTCTACCCCAACACCTTCACCCACTCACACCCCTACGAGGCTGAGTTCCTCGGTTGGTTTGGCTTGTCACGCGACTACGATGGTATGTTGCGTTGGGCCTACAACTCTTGGCCTGCTGATCCCGTAAACGATTCTCGTTACGGCGGCTGGACATCAGCAGACACTTACTTGGTATATCCTGAGAACCGCACATCAATCCGTTTCGAGCGTTTGCGTGATGGTATCGAGGTTGCCGAGAAGGTACGCCAGTTGCGCCGCGAAGGTGTAGATGTATCGGCTATTGATGCAGTATTGGCGAAGATTAGCAAGGGCAACGTTACCGACCACACCCAGCCCTGGGACAAGGTTGTAGCTGAGGCTCGTGCAGCTCTCGACAAGGCTTCACGCAAATAATCTTTGCATTATAGATTCCATTTGGGGCTGCCAGACAAGTTTGTTAGCAGCCCCTTATTTATCAGAAAAAAATCACACTAAATTGCAAATAAACTCAACAAAAGAGTTGCTATATATTTTTTTTACATATATTTGCAAACATTAAGCGCGAATATTCACATTGAAATTCAAACATATACAAATACCACAAAGAATGAAAACATTAAAAAATCTAACATTTGCTTTAATGGCAGCAGCAACCATCGCAAGCTGCCAAGAGTATGTACCCGTTGAGACCTTTGCCGAGGCCGACGATCCAGTAGCTCTCACCCCTGAGCAGCAGACTGCTTGGACTGGCGTGAGTGGCAAACTCAATGCTGCGTGGGGTTGCCCCGAGAGCCAATATGCTCGTAGCATCGTCCCCGAGAAGGTATCAAACCAGCCTTTCCACATCACTGCTTGGAAGGGTGAGCGTGCATCGGCTCAAATCGTATTGTGGAGTTCTAAGGCTATCAATGGCATAGAGTGCACAGTCAGCGATTTCACCTCTTCGGCAGGCTCAATGCCCGCATCTATCGCCGAGACTCGTTTCGTGCGCTACACATTGGCCGACGAGCCAACCTACAATAAATTCAAAAAGGGTGGCCCGGCAGTTATCGCTCCCGATATGCTCGACACACTCTCACGCTTCGATATGGCAGCTTGCACCACACGTCCCGTATGGGTTAGCCTTGAAATTCCTCGTGATGTCGAGGCTGGCACCTACACCGCAGAGGTTGTCGTAAGCCACAACGGCTGGGGTACAACTAAGCTCCCATTGGAGGTAGAGGTATTGAACAAGACTTTGAAGCCCGCTTCCGAGTGGCGTTTCCACCTCGATTTGTGGCAGCACCCATCGTCGGTAGCTTATGCTCACGGTGTAGAGTTATGGAGCGATGCTCACTTTGAGGCAATGAAACCAGTGATGGAGCGTTTGCGCAATGCTGGCCAAAAGGTTATCACCGCTACCCTCAACAAAGACCCCTGGAATCACCAGTGCTACTACGCCTACGAGCCTATGATTAAGTGGACAAAGCATAAGGACGGCTCTTGGAGCTACGACTACAAGGTATTCGACCGTTGGGTAGAGTTTATGCTCGGAATCGGTATCAACAAGTACATCAATTGCTACTCAATGGTGCCCTGGAACTGTGAGTTGGAGTATTTCGACGAGAAGGAGGGCAAGGTTGTTACCGTGAAGGCCGAGCCTAACACACCCATCTTCCCCGTTATTTGGAAGCCATTCTTGAAGGACTTCAAGAAGCACTTGGAGTCTAAGGGCTGGCTCAAAATCACCAATATTGCAATGGACGAGCGTTCACCCGAGGCTATGCAGGCTGCTGCTAAGGTGTTGATGGAGTGCGCACCTGAGATGGGCTTTGCATTGGCCGACAACCACCGCTCTTACGAGAAGTTCACTATGATGCGCGACGTGTGTGCCGCAATGCGCCACCAGACAGTAACTCCCGAGGATATCATTAAGCGTCGAGCTCAGGGTTACACCACTACATTCTATGTATGCTGCACACCCGCATACCCCAACACATTCACAACCTCTCAGCCCTACGAGGCCGAACTTTTGGGTTGGAAGAATATCGCTCACGATTACGATGGATTCTTGCGTTGGGCCTACAACTCGTGGGCCGAGAACCCACAATACGACTCTCGCTTCGGAGGTTGGATGGCAGGCGACACATACTTGGTATATCCTTTCAACCGCTCATCTATGCGCTTTGAGCGTTTGATTGACGGTATCGAGGTATCGGAGAAGGTTCGCGCACTGCGTGCCGCAGGAGCCGATATGAGTGGTGTAGATGCTGTATTGGAGAAGATTCGCAACACAAAAATCACCGACCATAAACAACCTTGGTTGGAGATTATGATGGAGGCTCGCAAGGCTCTCGACGAGGCTGCCCGCAAATAGTTCTTCGGCTAATTAACACAAACGGGTGCTGCGATACGATTCGTAGCACCCGTTTCGTTTTATATACACCTACTTCATTCTGCACCTCTTCACAGGAGAAAGCAGGGAAGATAATATGGAATGACACTCTCTTACGGCTGTTTTATGAATCCGTTGACACCTAACAATAAAACAAGGTAATGATGCAAAAAAAATACTCTATCTAACGCAACGCTAGATAGAGTATTAATCAATTCTGAATTTAGAATATTGAATTCTAAATTCCTATTATCTGTACCAGTTCTTTGGCATACCAGAGTGTTCGAGGAAGTAACGCTGAGCCTTCAAAAGGTTACGCGCCTGCAACACCATTGCCTTTGTTTCGCTCATAATATTGAGGTAGAACAAGCTCGCCTTAGTGTTACCCTCACCATTGTTGATACGCTTCAACTCCGACTTTGTGGTAGCTGCGATACGCTCGAAGAGCTCGTCACGCATAGTAAGCACCACATCAATATCGCGGAAGTCGTTCTCGGTAAGCATACGGTTGATGTTGCCGTAAATCTCGGCCACATCGTCGTTGATATGCTTCAAGTCCTCGGTCTGCTCCTCCGACAATCCCTTGTGGTTGTTGTCGATATGGTCAAATGCAGGACGTGTGATGTGTACCAACGCCTTAGCCATCTCGTTCAAGTAATCAACCACCTGAATATAGTAGAGCGAAAGCTCCAATCCCGAGCCCTTCATCTTACGCAATGCCGGCATTAGACTATACTTAATCTTGTGGCACTGGTCGTACATCTCGGTTGCTTCACGCACAAGCTCCTTCAAAGCCTTTCTATCCTCCTTGAATACAGCAACCAACGTGCGGTCGTAAATCTGAGTCGAAACCTTCATCATTCGGCAAACTTCGCCAACAACAGAATCCACTTGGTCGTTGTCGGCAATGCTCTCGCTCTTCTCCTCCTTCTTCTTGGCATCGATGAAGTTACTCTTCACAAGCATATAAGCGCAAGCCACAGTAACTACCGCAAAAGCAATCGTGCCGCCCCAAATGAGCAACAATCCCACTGCGATAGCGATGATAAATGCACCGATACCGGTAACGAACCAGCCCATCACAACGGTCATCACACCTGTAATACGGTGAACAGCCGACTCTCGGCCCCACGCCTTATCGGCAAGCGACGAACCCATCGCCACCATAAAGCAGACGTAAGTTGTCGAAAGGGGCAATTTGAACGATGTACCCACCGATATAAGCAACGCGGCAGTTGTGAGGTTCACAACAGCACGAATCTTATCGTAAGGTGCGCCATTCTTCTCCACGTCCTCATACTCGAAGCGGCTACCCACATAGCTCTTGACCGACTCGGGGAATACCTTATCGAAGAAGTTCGACATACCGAGCGAAGCACGCACGATAGAACGAGAGAACACGTTAGAATCCTGCTCACCCGAAATCATATCGTCGCCCTGACCTGCAAGCGAAATCTCGGTCTGCGACACGTGCATAGATTTTGTCGAAGTCCAGAGTGTTACAATCATCACCACGCCCGACAAAATCAACCAGATGAACTGCGCAGGCAGATTCTCCTTCAATCCTTCCATCAGAATTGTGGTCGAGCCAGCCTCCTTGGCGATATTATAAGAATCGAGACCCGCCAAAGGCACTCCGATAAAGTTCACAAGGTCGTTACCCGCAAAGGCCAACGCCAAAGCAAACGTACCCGAAAGGATATTAATTCGCAAGATATTGATGCGGAATAGCTGCATAAACTGCAAGATAATCGAGCATACAATCCAGCACAAAATCAGCGATATAAGCAAATTATCATTAATCCATACATACATTGCCGTACCCGCCAGCACACCCTTCAACGCCTTAAAGACTGCGAAGTAAGCAATTGCCGTAAACGACGCACCACACCAAACCGCACCAAACTTACGGAACAATCCCAAGTAACGGAACGAGAAAATGAAGCGCGAAATCCACATTATGATTGTACCAAAGATGAATGCGATAACTACCGACAACAAGATTGCCGAGATAACTCCCATAGCGCGAGTGGTGTTGATGAATCCGCCCAAACTTGCAATCGAGAGCGTGGGGTCGCCCGAAATCTTATACAGCGACACCGCAATAGCAGCTCCCAACAAGCTGAAAACCAATGCAACTGTGGTTGAAGTGGGCAATCCGAGCGAGTTGTAGATATCCAGCAAAATCACATTTGCAAACATCACACTCACATACAAAATCATAATTTCGTGGAAGGTAAACAATCCCGGATTGAACATACCGCTACGGGCCACTTCCATCATTCCGGTCGAGGTCAACACTCCGATAATAATACCCACCGAAGCCACCGCCAAGATTGTACGCATCTTAGCCACCTTCGAGCCGATTGCAGCATTAAGGAAATTCACAGCGTCATTTGTCACGCCGACATAAAGACCCGAGATGGCCAACACAGCCAACACGGCAAGCATAATAGTATATAATTCGCTCATAAAATGGTTTTTCTGCCCTGCCAAACCCCATTCTCGCCACTCCAAATCAAAATCGGCCGAATGAAAAATTGGACATTTAGGCACATTTACTGGCTCAAAGATAATAATCATACATCATATTGCCATATCAAAAAACCATCTTTAACAATAATTTAACAATCCCAGCAAGTCAAATCAAAACCTCGTTCAACCTCCCTACGATTGGCCGCACAACCGTTCTCCACTCTCGACATAGCAGCCACCACAGGCACCATATCCTCCCTACAACGAGTGTTAAGCGGCTCATCGGCCCCTATTCCTGTCGCATCACACACAGCATCGATATAGAGTGCCGTATGATTCTCCTCAGGTGGAGCGTAACGCGAAATCATCTCGCGCAACGTACAGAGCCCATATCTCACCCGATAGGTATCGAGCAACACAAACATAGCTCTATATCCCCACTCCATCGACTCAAACTGCTTGAAGGCTTTATCTTGTGAGGGGTGCACCTCGCCCTTATAACTCACCCTCGAACGACGAATGTTTCCGGGATTGCAATTCTCTATTCCTCTACTCATTTTCGCTTCACCTCCTCTTTTATACGTTGACGCACCACACGACGAATGTGTCTTAGCAGTGGAGCATCGCTTATACGGCAGGCATTTTCAATGAACGACCACATCTCCACTCCACACACAAAACCTGCAAAGAGTTTTGTCAGATTGAGCGCAAGAAAATCCAGCACCAACACATCTATCGTGTAGGCCATACACAGAGCAGCAACCGTAAACCCCAACTTCTCTACCGTACGCCACGCCTCGCGGCTCTCCAAATACCACGCCTGCCCAGCTCTGCGAGCCTCCACACGCGAGGCCATCACACCCGTCACAAAATCAAATCCTATGAATCCCACCACGCACCACACCAGCGGCACGAGTGGCGTGAACAGGGCCACCAGCCCTGCCACGCAACCATTAATGTATTTGTACAACACCTCCATAACAACTACAACGATTTAAGATATTCTGCTCGGGGTCATACTCCGCTATCTGGTCGGAGTGGCTCTCCAAATACCCCGACAACGCTCGTCGTAATGCCTTTGCCCTGACCATAAGCGACGAGGATAGCTCCTTGCGAGCCTGCTCATCAGCCGCCTTGCGATAGCTACCCACAGGCACAGCCAAACCCGCCTGCCCCGTCACCGTATTCAATCGAGGCTGCACCAAACAGCGCACAAAGGCCGCAATTGCGGGTTTCAGATAGTTTTCTACCATCTCCGTATAGCTTCCTTCGGCCACAGCCTCTAATAAACCCTCGCCCACAACGGGCAAAATCCACTGCTCTATAACCGCATCTATATCGGCCACAGCTATCACCTCTGATGCAAGATACTCACCATCGGCAAATGCCAGAGCCTTCACTTCGGAAGGCGTAATTATCTGTTTCATAACTCTCTGCGACTAATTTATTTTGGTTACATTATACTTGGTTATCTCCGAGAGGTAACACTGCTGACGCTCGTCCGAAGCATCATACTCCAACCCATCGGCCTTGCGAGCCTCCCACACTTTCATATATATAGGTTTCGAGCGTGTAGGCGGACGGTTGATTATATCGAGCGACGAAGAGTCAATCCCCACAATCTCCCGTATCACACGCTTGATTGGTGTCATCAACTCCTCCTGCTCAGCCAAAATCACCGTATTGAGTGCCACCTCGTATTCGTGAAGTATTCGCTCTGCACTGAATCCCGACGAGTAGTCCAATCCACTCAATGAGCGGAACCACGAGTGAGCAATCACTATATCGCCCGTTGCTTGGTCGTGCAGTTTACTCCAATCGCCCTCGTTGCGTGACTCGATGGGTATAAAACGCGAATTGTCGCTCTCGGCTCCCTCCCTGATTACAAACATCACCTGCCCGGGATTTCCTGCAAATTTACTCTCGGCAGCACGCACTATACGCTCGGCCTCCGACTCATTTTCTGCCGAAGCATCGAGCATCATCACGCCCGATAGCTGGAACGAATTATCCAAACGCGAGATATTCCAGCAATCGGTCTTATAGGCAATGGCCGACACTCCCATACCCGCAATATACTTCGGTACTCCGTAGTGCGAAAACATCGGCTCATACTCTTTGTAATGCACCACCGAGCGTAACGAGCCATCGGGCTGCTCCTCGAAGAGCGGATAGAGCGGCAGTTGACGTGCATCGGAGGGTGTGAAGGCACTCCAATCGTGGTGCATCATAACGTGCTGCGAATCACGCATTATACGACAACGCGACGCATCTTGATGGTATAGCGACAGAAACGAGTGGTTCGCATCGGTCACAATCTCCAAGAATGCATTTCCCATCAACGCCTTATCGAATGCCAAACGGCTGATAATATCTCTGAGCGACTCACCCTCACCATTGGCACGCTGCACCAAAGCCGCAAGCAAAGGCTCGCTCTCATCAAACGAAAAACCTTTGCCCGCTATGTAGTCGGCCTTGTCGTTTATGATACGTCGATGTGTGGTCGAGCGACGCGACATAAGCGAGAGGGCATATGGCATCATATTGTCGTCGCCCCATCGCCAAAATTTATCGCTCTGCACCACGCTTCCACTCACTCCAAACAGAGGTTCCACAGTACGGTTACCCACAGCCACAAGGCTCTTTGTTTTTGTTTCTCTCTTATTGTCATTCATAATTTTACTCATTATTTAAGAGCCGATGTAACATCTCGGCAACTAAGCACAAGCTTCACTCGCGGTGAATCGTTCAACCCCTCGCCCGAATCAAATTCGAGTTTTTCGAGTCGCAGAGCCTGCTCGAATCCCATACGCCTACACCAGCCCACCTTTATCTGTTCACCCGTAGCCAACTCCACCAAAGCGACTACGCCATCAGCTGCCGCACGACGAAGAAACTCCTCGTCAAACCACTCCTGCGCCTGATTGCGGTCGGAGCAGAGGGTGAGCGTGTGCAACACGCTCACCTGTCGGTTGTCGGCCGAAAATTGCTCGACATAACTCGAAGCATCGTCCACCAACCCTACCTCGATGCCCGTACCCCATATCGCATACTCTATCGCACCAATCTGCGAAGGGTGGAAGAGCTCGGCACGCACCAAACCACCTATGGGTTTGTAAAACTTATTTTCGGTCATTGCTCACCTTTTTTACTCTGTCACATTGGTATATGCGCACACCAGCTCATCGTCCAAAATCTCGCAACCGATTGCAAACACAGCGCGCTGACGATTCTCCATCTGGTCGGGGTTGTACCACATACGCACCTCCGAGCCGGGGCTATCGGCCGTATTCACCGCCATCACGAGATTGCGACGGTCGGTAAAGAAGCAGAAGTTCTGCGAGAGCTTCGATGAAGAGATTGCGGGGTCGAGGTTGATTTCGATTACGGGGAATCCGTGATACATCAACGTACGACGACCAGTCTGCGTATCGGTATAGGCAGCCGTTCCGAAGTTGTTGTCGAGGAATGACTCATACAACGAATAGATGATAGGCGATACGAAGAATGCCACCTCACCCTCATTGTAGAGACCCTTCAAGCGTGGCGAAGCCTTGCGAATCATCAAATCGAAAATCTCCTGCACGGTGTAGCTGCTCAACTGCGAATCCAAATCGCCCTTAGCGTAATAGAAGTCGTCATTCTTCACACGCTCGTTGATAATCTTCAACAAACCATCGAAGCTGGTATAACCAGTCTCCAACTCTCCGCCCTTGTCGCCCAACCACAAGTTCATACGGATACTCTCGGCAATGGCACGGCGGAACAACTCGGTCTCGGCCACCTCCAACTCTGTGCCGGTCAAATCCTCCATATTCACATCTGAGCGATTGGTGATAAGCTCGAAGATTGTCGAGAAGTAATCGCTTGCCGAGAAGGCATTTTCGGCCTTCACACGCGACATCGGGATTGTCTTCTGATAATGAGTAGTCTTTGTTCCGCCACTCCACGCCGACGCCTCATCGAATGGGCTAAGCACGTTGCCCGAGTGGTCCCACATCTGTACCACAGTTGGCATCGGCATATTGTAGAGAATACGGATTCCGAGCGACTCTGCCGAAGGGCCCGAAAGCAACGGACGGAAGAAAATTGTATCGAGTTCGTGACCTGTATAGTTCTTAGGGTTTACAATAATATTTGACATAATGTTTTGGTTTTTAATGTTTTCAATAAGTTTTCTTTTAGGGTAAATAATTTTATCTCAATGTGTTGAATGCTCGCACATCATCGGCATAAGCCTGCTGGTTTGCCGCCGAGCGCAGGCGATTCATCGAGGGGTCCTCGACAGCTTTCACCTCGCTACGTTTGTAGAGTCGCTGACCGCTATCAAATGCCACCACCGATCTACTCACAGCAGCCTGCGGAGTCTGCTCGGCAGAATGGATTGTTTCAGCAGAGTGAGCGGTTTCTGCTGAGTGAACGGTTTCGGCCGGGCAAGCAGTACCTGTCGGACAAGCAACTTCGGCAGAACTTGCAACATCGGCAGAACCTGCCTTGTCGCCACTCGTCTGCTTCGACTGACGCTTCTGCTCACGCTTGATTTCTCGCTCACTCTTTCGCTCATTCTCACGCTTCTCGCGCTTCTCACGCCAGCCTTCCACCAACTTCTCCCAACGATACGAGAAGCGACGCATCAGATAGCGTACCACCGCTGCGGCAGCCGAATCGACCGCCTTCGCCAGCTCCTTTTTTGAGATGTTTTGCGGCAGGTCGCTCTGTGCCGCTACTTCGCCACTTTGGCTCGAAGTATCCGACGGATTATCTTGCGCATCGTTCTGTTCGGGCAAGAGCGTTCCCACCATCAATCCATCAATAATCTTATCAGCCAAGCCCGCCTCTACGGTCTCCTCGGCTGTCAGCCAGCGACCTTCACCACTATTCTCGGCCATCAGCGCGACAAATGTTTCGACCGGCTGTCCAGAGTGTTGAGCATAGAGATAAGCCAAACGCTCATCGGTCTTACGCAACAGTTCTGCACGAGCCTCCAACGACGAGGCGTTACCCTCTATCGAGCAGTGGGAGTTGTGAATCAGGTAGAGTGCATTGCTCGAAATCTCACGACAACCCGCATTTGCAGCTTGCGCAATAATCGTAGCAGCCGAGGCCGTATAGCCATAGCAACGTGTGGTGATTCTGGCATCGAGACTCTGCAATGCATCGTAGATGAGCAATGCATCGTTCACATCGCCACCCGTTGAACGGATATTCACCACCACCGAGGTCGCTGCCACACGCTTTATACGCTCCACCTCCTGACGAAATGCCTCAAACGTAGCCACGCTCGACGTCGCATTTTCAAATTGGCTCTGCTCCGAGACACCTATCACACCCTCGATGTCGATATAGCAGGTTTGAGCTTCGTTTCTGATTGTGATTTTGGTTTGCATAAATTTTCTAATTGGTTTGTTTTTAGGGTTTTTCAATTAATTTTTACTCTAATTTTTGTTTGTTGGTTGACTACTTGCGTTATCACCTCACATCAGTCATTCAAGCAACGCACGAATCTGCATCGCGCCACGCTGCTCCCCACATCGTAGCTTTCGACTGATTGCAAGTTATACTTCGCACTTTCACCGCTCGATAGGAGTTGGAAGGTCGAGCCCAAATTAGGATTTTGCGAGCCATACTCCCAAAGCGCAGCTACCTGCTCAGGCCAAAGCAGCAGACTCACGCTCAACGTGCGACGAAGTTCATCTCTGCGCCACTCATTGTCGTAGTAGCGATGCAGTCCCTTCACCGAATCCCTATCCTCAAAGCAGAGCGTAAACTCCTCAGGCAGATGAAAGGCCGCCAACGGATAACTCGTTCCATACGAAGGGAATCCCCACCTCTGACCCGCAGGCAGAGTCCTCAACCCCTCGTAACGCACTATTCGCAACGCTCCATCGGCAAGGGCATCGGCATCACGGTCACCCACCTCCAAGAGCCAAGCCGACGGAGCCGATGCCACCACTCCTGCCACCGACAAAGTGGGCGAGAAGAGACTATGCACCTCGCGTTTTTCGCCTTGCAGGGCCACCAGCGAATCTGTCGTGCGACTCCAACGGCCCAACGTGGTCTGCCACTCGCGATTGAATCGCTCCACCGCACCCTCCACCTCCGAGCGATAGGTGAGAGTACGCATTTGGTGACACCCCGCAGCCATATCCTCAGCTTTGATAGGCTCCGAGCGTAGCAGCCTGTCGCTCCAATCCACCACCTCGCTCGAATAAAACTCATCGTAAGGCTCGATATAGACCTTGCGGGCCGCCTCGTTGCTAAAAATTCTGAGGTTAAACATCTCGGCGAGCGAGGTCAACAGTTCGGCTTGTGTCACATCGTAAGCCGCCACATCGGCAAAGCTGAGTGCCGAGCCGATTGATGGTGAAGCCGTAAAAATAGCTTTCAAGCGGCAATCTCGACTAAGCGTAAGTTGCTGTCCTGCCTCCGCTCCATAGAGATACATTCGGTTGAAATTGTATCGGCTCGAAGGGCTCATCTTCTGAGGCTGCGTGCGGAGCTTCAACTCCACCTCGGTCGTACCTCGCTCCGTAACGTATCCATCATACAGTGCCCAATCGCCGCCATAGGTTTGGTACTCATTCTCCGACACCTTCACCTGCAATTCACACTCTGCGCCCGATGCCTCCAATGGCACTACCACACTTGCGGTGCGAGCCGAAAACTCGGCTAACGTTGTCGTGGTCGAGCCATAGCGGCACACCACGCGATAGGTTGCACCCGAAGAGTGGTCGAACACCACGCAACGATACGCTGTGTTGGGTTGTAACGACCCACGTCGGTCGGTAAATGGATTCACCAAACGATGCTGCATCTGACAATCCGAGCCGATATACACGCCATCAAAACCCTGCAATCTTTCACGCGAGAGGATACGATAGTCGGTTGTGTAGGCGATGTCAAACTCGAAACTTACGTTTACGCTTGTAGTCGGGGCATAGCTCACTCCCACATCATCAATAGTAAGCACCGAGCCATTGTTGTAGAGTCCCTCACCATCGGCAGCCGAGACGGTATCAACAAAATTTCCCACCGAGTTGACCAGCATAAGGGGCGTGGCATAAACTCTACCGAAGCTATCGGCCGTAGCCGACACCTCCTTGCTGCGGCCAGCACAGAATCCGGTCGAAGCCGTCAGACGTGCCTGAGAGCCGCCCGACGAGGGATAACGACCGCCGATGTGCAACTTCTGAAACTCCTCGCTGGCAAAGAATCTGCTTTCAAGCGTGTAGCCCGATGCCTCGAAAATTCCACGCACGATGTCAGCCACTCGAATAAACGGGAAGTAATCATCAACACTCATCACACGCTGCGGAGCATAGAGCGACTCTCCATCGTACGGGGCATCGTAATTGTCGTGGTGTACGGGAAGAAACTTCACAAGGCTCTGCGACTGCCAACTCTGCTCGATAGTCTGACCATCAAGCGTCACCTCATAATCGCCAAACATCTCGCTCAGCTTGGTCTGTGCGGCACTTTGGGCCCACGATGCCGCACCCGAAGTTATACGCAGACGATACAAAAGCCTACCCTGCTTACGCGCACCGCTGGGGCAACTCTCCACCGAGAGCAGATATGCAACCCCGCTTGCCACCTCCACCCCATCAACCGCCACCACAGCTTGATGCCTTTGAGCGTTGAATCGCTCGGCAGTCGTGGCATCGAAGGCATACCCCATCACCTTGTCGTTTGTGGGAGTGGAGGGAAGTTCGACATTGATGCTTTGGCCCGCACGCCACGCCTCAATATCTTTCAGTGCCGCCACATCGAAACAACCCACTCCCTTGATAGCCGCCGCCGACTCAGGCATATCGCACCTTACCGAATCAATCATCAGCGTAATCATAACCTCACGCCCTCCTCTGCGGCACAAATATCAACCTCGACCAAGCTCAATTCATCGTAGGGCAGAGTAAATACTCGCTCTGCTCGCAACTCCACCTTTCGACAAACATTTCGCTCGATGAGCCACACTCGCTGGCTCGTGAAAATCTTGCTGATGGCTTCGAGTTGAGATTGCGGCTCGTATGCCGACAAAAGTTTCAACTCGCCATCGTGCTCTACCTCGGCAGCCTCACGACCCAGCTGGCTCTCAATATGGCGACGGGTAGCCTCGATGAGTATGCTCTTTCGCATCGGGAAGGTGTAGAGTTCCAGCGAGTTCGAGCTGTTGAGCCACGCCAGACGACGCGCTCCACGCAGATTCTCTTTCAACTCATACTCCACCTCGGCCAGCACCTCGCCATCAACCTTGAACGAGACCTTCAAATCCTCTGGCCCATCGTCAAAATCGAGAGCCGTTACGGCAACTGCACACTGCCCACCTGTGGCCTGCTCCAATGTGAGGTATCCGTAACTCTTACCCCAAACCTCCACCACGACCTCGACCACAGCATCGGGCGAAGAGTAGAATCCTATGACGTCGAACTCGTCGCGGGTCATTGTTCGGCGGTGAAGCTGGTCGGTGAGCAGGGTGAAATAGGTCGAAGCGGGGAGTTTGGCAGCTATAAAGTTGCGAGATGAGGAAGTTACGCCCGCCACCTCAACCTTCACTTTAATTTGTACGCCTGTTTCAAGAATCTGACTATACTCCACCGCATCAGGCAGTTGCACACTTGTCGCACGTCGCAGATAGGGAGCTATGTCAATCTGCCCTTCGCTCACCCCGTAGAGCATTTTTCGTCCTATCACCTCATTGGTCGTAGCATTTATTATACGCACCTCAACATCAGCCTTTTCCGACTGAGTATCAAACGCATACACTAACGGCTCGGCATACGAGGAGTAGGATTTCGGTATAGATGTAAATTTCATAAGGTATAATTTAGGTTAAAAGAATGTTATTACGTTGGCCGTAGCCGTTGCCGCCACCTCGGCGTGGTTTGTCATCGTGGCCGAGCTATGCTGCACCTTCAACTGCTCGACTGCAACCACAAAATCCTCTTCCGATAGTTGCGAAAAGATATTCACCAAATCCTCTTCCATCTTCGCCCACGCTGCATTACGCTGCTCGGTGCTGTATTTCAGGCCGTCTTGCATTGCGTGCATCTTTACGGAGTAGATGATTTTGCCGTGATTGCGCCCCTTCATCGATTCAAAACGCGGAGGGGTGAGCCACAAAGCAGGATAGCTGCTAACGAATCGTGGCATCAGTGCTTCACCATCGCAGTAGAAGTTGTAGCCATCACGCTCGGCGATGGTCTTGATGGCAGTAGTTAATTTTTCTCGGTTCATAGTTTAGAGTGTAAAGGTTTAGGCCACCCGCCACATTGACGAGAGCCATTTGTTGAAAAGTTTGTTAATTGATGTTAATTTTTGTTAATACAATCTGCCCCGCAGATTATAATCCACCTATCCTGTGCGAATTAGGGCGTTGCAGAGGTTTGTTGAAAACCTCTTGGTGGCCAATGTTGATATGTTAATAAATAACGTTTCATATTTCAGAGTAAATTAAAGTTCAAAAATTTATCTATTAGTAATCATTCGCGCCACGATTGCAATCCTCCCTATAAATAGAGCCTACGCTGCCATATAGAGCCATTTTCTTGGAAAGCATTGCGAGCTAACGATAGTGCAAATATAATACATCAAAAAGTATTTGTCAAGTATTTTGACAATAAAATTCAATTATTTAATTACAACGGTTGCCAATTAAGAGTCTATTTCGCTGAATCACAATACTTCCGCGCGAAATAAAATTTTTAACTTTTTTCACCTTTCGCACCCTACTACAAATCTCAAACTTTAATTTCACGTCCTCCTTCTTCCCAAAACATCGCACCCAACAGCCAATCTCGAATCAACTTCTCGCAGACCAACGCCCACCCGAATTCGCATCGAAGCAACCACTCCAAACCACCCTGCCACAACAATTTGACCCAAATAGAAAAAATCCCCCAAAATTTATCCTCAAAAAATAGGGAAGATTTCTCTTAAAAGCAGTATCTTTACACCCAAATATACCTTCTATAAATTAAGGCGAAAAAATAATGTCAAACGACAATACTACATACCACGTTCCGGTGCTTTTGGAGGAGTCTATCGAACTGCTTGATATTAAGCCCGACGGCACATATTGCGACCTCACTTTTGGCGGAGGTGGCCACTCGCGCCATATCCTCTCGAAGTTGGGCGAGCAGGGGCAGCTCTACTCTTTCGACCAAGACCGCGACACGCTCAGTAATGCACCACAAGATGAGCGATTTCACTATGTGGAGAGCAACTTCCGCTTCCTCAGAGGTGCTATGCGATTGCGTGGAGTCAGAGAGGTTGACGGCATTTTGGCCGACCTCGGCGTATCGTCACACCACTTCGACGCCACCCACCGAGGATTCTCGTTTCGTGGCGAAGCACCGCTCGATATGCGTATGAATCAGCGTGGTGGTCGCACAGCAGCCGACATTGTAAACACATACGATGCCGATTCGCTGGCCCGCATACTCAAAGAGTATGGCGAGTTGGATACGACGTGGAAGATAGCATCGTGCATCGTGCGTCATAGGGAGCAGCAGGCCATCACAACCACCGCTCAGCTTGTCGAAGCGGTACGCCCCTGCACCCCCAAGCGCGATGAGAGTAAATTCCTCACCAAGTTGTTCCAAGCCCTGCGTATTGAGGTCAATGGTGAGATGGAGGCCTTGAAGATGGCTCTCGAACAATCGCTCAAACTCCTGCGCCCGGGAGGACGCTTAGTGGTCATCTCGTACCACTCGTTGGAGGATAGGCTGGTAAAGAACTTTATGCGTAGCGGCAACTTCGAGGGCAAAGTTGAGCAGGACTTCTTTGGTCGCATCTCCACACCATTCGAGCTTGTTTCACGCAAGGCGATAGCTCCCTCGGCTGAGGAGATAGCACGCAACCCACGTTCACGCTCGGCCAAGATGCGAGCTGCAATAAAATTGTAGCAAAATGGCCACGCCCGATAGATTATAGAAAAATTTTTACTCTTTAATACAAAACATTTTCACGATGAGACCCGTAAATGATGAATTCGACCCCTTAACCGAGGAGGAGCTTCGCCGATTGCAGGAGGACGAGGAGTTCCGTCGCAGGGTGCGTCGTGAGGTGCTGCGTATGCAGAGTGGCGAGGCCGACGACGACATCGAGCAAGACCGCGAGCAACAGCGCACCGAGGAGCAGGAGAAGAGCCGCGAGCAGGCCAAGCAACGCCTGAAACGCTCACGACTGTTTTGGCAACTCTTTTCGGGCAACATTCTTTTGAATAGAAACGTGCAGGAGCATTATGGTTATTTGGTAGCTATTGCAGTAATGTGTGTGCTGAGTATATTTGTGATGTTCAGTGCGCTCTATGCCGACTTGCGCTACTCGCAAGTGGAACGTGAGGTGCAACTTGTCAGGGAGCGTTCAATCCGTTTGCAGGAGCAACTCTACCGACGCACCACCCACCAAGCCATACGCGACGAGCTATCGCGCCGAGGCATCAACCTGCAAGACCCCCACAAACCCAAAGAGGTGGTCGAGGAGTAACAATTTTTGAACTAAAAGATTCCGCCGCACCCGTGCGGCACAACAATATGGCAAAGCAGAAACGCGAAATAGATGTACGAGCCGAGATGTTTTCGAGGGTAAAGCAGGTCTATGGACTCTTTATCCTTGTGGGTTTGTGCGTTGTAGTGCGACTTATCTGGGTGCTGGCATTCAGTGGCGAGGTGGCCTATAATGCCGAGCGTTTGGAGAAGCGTATCTTCGTAGCCGACTCGGTCTATTCACGTCGTGGCTCCATTCTTTCGCGTGACAGAGAGCCATTGGCAACCTCTATCCTGCGCTATCGTGTTGATTTCGATATGGGTAGCGATGGTTTCGACTCGTTAAACACCTTCAAGGAGCAGGCCGATACGTTAGGCAAGCTACTGTCGAACTTCTTTGGTGACCGCTCGGCAGCCGACTACCGCCGCGAAATGATTAAAGCCCACAACAAGCACTATCAGGTCATTTATCGCAAGGATACTACCATACCACGCAGCGAGGGATTTTTTGGTCGTGTGTGGGATATGTTGCGACGTGACGAATACAAGACCGTCAAACTCTACGATACGATTCGTGACCATCACCCCGTAGCTATTCTACCTCGCGCGGTGGACTATAACGAGTGGCAAGTTCTGCGCAAATACCCCATTTTGAATTGGAATATGGGAATGACCTACAATTTGGTGACTATCGATCAGAGAGTATATCCCTACGGAGAGTTGGGTCGCCGTACACTCGGATTGGTGGGCGACAAGGGTAATTACGGCATCGAAGCATTCTACCGCTCAACCCTCGAAGGCAAGAATGGTCGTATGCTCCGCCAACGTATTGCCCCGGGATTCTCAACGCTTGTGCATAGTGCCGAAAATATTGATGCCGAAGATGGATTGGACATAGTAACCACGCTCGACGTTGACATACAACACATTGCCGATGCAGCCCTGCGCCGTCAACTCACCGAGCAAAAGGCCATTTGGGGTACGTCGATGGTGATGGAAGTGGCTACGGGCGACATATTGGCTATGGTCAACTTGGGTGAAAGCTCGGAGCGAAGCGGTATATACATCGAAAAAGAGAACTACGCACTGAGCCGTCGTATGGAGCCGGGTTCGACATTCAAGCTGGCGGCTATGCTCGCTTTGGTGGAGGATTGCGGTATGCCTATGAGCCAACGCTACGACACTCACGAAGGTCGAGCGGTAAGAATCGGCGGCAAAAAGGGCCCTCTGATTCAAGACTCGCACAACATCGGCAAGGATATAGATTTGAAGGAGGCAACGGCACAGTCATCGAATGTCTATTTTGCCGAGGCCATCTATCAGCACTATAAAAACAATCCTGAGCGATATGTGAAGTTCCTCGCGACGTTGGGATTAGAGAAGGTGGTGGGACTCGACCAGATGGGAACGGCTGCACCACTCTACGAGCGTGACACGAAAAAGTGGAGTACCCACACCCTACCAAATATGGGTTACGGTTATGCCATTGAGCTTCCGCCGATTCACACTCTCACACTCTACAACGCCATTGCCAACCGAGGTCGTATGGTTGCGCCACGCCTAATTAGCGAGGTACGTCGTGGTGAGACGGTGGTTGACCGCTTCCCTACACGCGTCATCAACGAGCGCATATGCTCCGACCAGACGCTTATGATTGTAAGAGAGTGCTTGGAGGAGACTGCCCGCACAGGTACAGCCAAACAATTCTTCCGCGACACGCTCTCGTTCCGCGTTGCAGGCAAGACGGGTACTGCCAAATTTGCCCAGAGTGGCATAAAATATTCCGATGGTTACTATTTGGGTACGATGGTGGTCTATTTCCCCGCCGACAACCCGAAATATACGGTTATGACCTCAATATTCACCCGCCGAGGACGAGGCACTACGGTCTATGGAGCAGGCTTGGCAGGCCCTGTGGAGCGAGATATAGTCAACTACATCTATTACCGTGATGAAGATTGGCATCAGAACCTCACCCCATCGGAGAAGAAACATTATCCCCACCACGTCAAGGGTGGCAACATTGCCCACATACGTCGTGTGGCCGACAGATTCTCTCCACGCGTGAGCTACTCCGACCGCGAGGGTTGGGGTGTAACCGTCACTGACTCGCTGCTCAACGTCAACATCAAGAGCATCACCAACCCCAACACAATGCCTAATGTTGTGGGTATGGGTCTGCGCGATGCACTCTACCTCTTGGAGAGCCGAGGCTTGAAAGTCCACTTCACAGGCAAAGGCACAGTGCGCTCACAAAGTATTCCTGCGGGGCGTGAGATAGGGTCGGGTCACCTTGTGAATCTGACACTCAAATAGACATATTAAAACTTACAACAACGATGAAACAATTAAGCGAAATACTTTCAGCCATCACCCCACGCTCATTCACCGCAACGACCGACAGCGTGGTAACGGCCCTGCAATACGACTCACGCAAGGTCGAGCAGGGCAACTGCTTCTTCGCAATACGAGGTACGCAGAGCGATGGTCACAACTACATTTCTTCGGCTATTGAGCGTGGAGCTACGGCTATCGTATGCGAGCAGATGCCCGAAAAGATTGTCGATGGGGTGAGCTACATCGAGGTCGAGGATTCCAACTCGGCTATGGCCGATATGGCAGCCGCCTTCTACGGCAACCCCTCGCATCAGCTTGCGCTGGTGGGCGTAACGGGAACAAACGGCAAGACAACCATAGCCACTCTGCTCTACGACCTCTATCGGGCGATGGGCTATAAGGTGGGACTTATCTCGACGGTGGTCTATCGTATTGGCGAGCGTGAGATAGAGTCAACCCACACCACTCCCGACACCATTCGCTTGAATGCTATGCTTCGCGAGATGGTCGATATGGGTTGCGACTACTGCTTTATGGAGGTATCCTCACACTCGGTGGTGCAGGAGCGAATCCGAGGTCTGAGATTCAGGGGAGCCATCTTCACCAACCTCACACACGACCATTTGGATTATCACGGCACCTTTGCCGAATACATCAAGGCCAAGAAGCGTCTGTTCGACTCGCTCGACAAGCGAGCCTTTGCGCTTACCAATGCCGACGACCGCAATGGCGAAGTTATGGTGCAGAACTGTCGCGCTCGGGTGAGCCGTTACTCGCTCAGACAGATGGCCGACTTCCGTTGCAAGATTCTCGAAACGCACTTCGACGGTATGTTGCTGAAAATCGACAGCAACGAAGTGTGGGTCAACTTCCTCGGCCGATTCAACGCATCGAATCTGATGGCTGTATATGGAGCTGCCACCTTGCTGGGAGCCGACAAGCAGGAGCTGCTGCAAGGTATGAGTACACTCCACTCGGTGAGTGGCCGCTTCGAGCCTGTTCGCTCGACAGATGGGCGGGTTGCTATTGTCGATTATGCCCACACACCCGATGCGCTGGATAATGTGATTTCGACTATCAACGATATTCGTGATGAGGGTCAGCGACTAATTGTAGTATGCGGTTGCGGCGGTGATCGCGATGCCACAAAACGCCCAGAGATGGCACGCATAGCCTCGCGCGAAGCCGACATAGCGATTCTCACCTCCGACAATCCCCGCACCGAGAATCCCGAGACCATTCTCGACCAAATGATGCAGGGTGTGGAGCAGGGGGCGCAGGTGCTTCGTATCAGCGACCGCCGAGAGGCCATTCGCACTGCTACAATGTTAGCACGCAAGGGCGATATAATACTTGTTGCTGGCAAGGGACACGAGACCTACCAAATCATCGGTCACGAGAAGCAACACTTCGACGATAGAGAGGAGCTTCGCGCAGCATTTGAGGGACAAACCCGATAAGAGAATCAGCAAACCCGATAAAAAGCAAAAAGTTTCAAAAGAATAACACCCAAAAATTAACCAAACACAAATAAAAGAACAAAAGTAACCACTAAAAAGTATGCTCTATTCACTTTTCAAATACCTGAACGAACATTACGACCTGCCGGGTGCGGGTATGTTTCAATATATCTCATTCCGCTCGGCGGCAGCCATTGTAATCTCGCTACTGATTACCATCTTTTTTGGCCGTAGTATCATACGCATTCTGCAACGCCACCAGATTGGCGAGGAGATTCGTGACCTCGGTTTAGAGGGGCAGCTCTCGAAGAAAGGCACTCCCACGATGGGCGGTGTGCTGATTCTGCTTGCGGTGCTGGTTCCGATTATTTTGGTCGGCAAGTTGGACAACATCTACGTTCAGTTGATGATTATCTCGACCATTTGGCTCGGTACGCTCGGTTTTTTGGACGACTACATCAAGACCTTCCGCCACAACAAAGATGGCTTGAAGGGTAAGTTCAAGATTGTGGGACAAGTAGGTTTGGGAGTGATTGTAGGTACTGTGATGTGCTTCTCGCAGGAGGTTGTTATCCGCGAAAAGGTGGCAGCTCCCACCGAGACGGTATATCTCAACGAGGAGGGTCAGACCATCGTCACTCAGACCCAACGTACCGTAATGAGCCCCACTCCCGAAAAGACCACCAAAACCACAATTCCATTCATAAAAGACAACGAGTTCGATTACAGCTGGCTCGGCTTTGGCAACGAATGGCTCACTTGGCTAATCTACATTGCCGTTGCGATATTTGTGGTAACGGCCGTATCGAACGGAGCTAATCTTACAGACGGACTTGACGGTCTGCTCACCTCGGTAAGTGTGCCGATAACCATCGTGCTGGGTGCTTTGGCCTACCTGTCGGGGCACATCATCTATGCCGATTACCTCAATATAATGTACATACCCGAATCTGCCGAGTTGGTGGTATTTGCAGCCGCATTGTGCGGAGCATTGCTCGGATTTTTGTGGTACAACTCATTCCCTGCTCAGATTTTTATGGGCGATACGGGCTCGCTGGCCATTGGAGGTATCATTGCGGTATTTGCATTGTGTATCCGCAAGGAGTTGTTGTTGCCGTTGATGTGCGGACTCTTCCTTGTGGAGTCACTGTCGGTGATGATGCAGGTGGCGTGGTTTAAGTACACCAAACGCAAATATGGCGAGGGCCGTCGCATCTTCAAGATGGCACCTCTGCACCACCACTATCAGAAGTCGGGCATCTTCGAGACCAAAATCGTGATGCGCTTCTTCATTCTCTCGATGCTACTTAGTGCGCTTACGCTGGTGACATTGAAGATTCGATAGTGAACAAACAAACGTGACAAAGCAAACGCGAGAAACAAACGTGACAAAGCAAATGCGGAAAACTAACACCGCAAAATAATTAGACCGAAAAACAGAGTAGAAAAGATATGAAACGAAGCAAGAAAATTGTGGTTTTGGGAGGTGGCATCAGTGGCTACGGCTCGGCTGTATTGGCCAAGAAGATGGGCTTCGATACCTTCCTGAGCGATGCAGGTAAAATAGCAGAACGCTACACCAAAGTCCTCGACGAGTGGCAAATCGAGTACGAGCAGCAAGGACACACGATGGAGCGTATTTTGGCAGCCGACGAGGTTGTAAAATCCCCCGGCATACCCGAAAAAGCCGCAGCAGTGAAGGCCCTGCGCGAAAAGGGAGTGCCCATCATCTCGGAGATGGAGTTTGCCTCACGATATATGGGCAAGTCGCGTACAATATGTATCACTGGCTCAAACGGCAAGACCACAACCACTTCGCTCATCTATAAAATTATGTGCGATGCGGGAATGAATGTGGCTTTGGGTGGCAACATTGGCGAGAGCTTCGCCTATCAGGTTGCGACCTCGTCACCCGACTGGTATGTTTTGGAACTCAGCTCGTTCCAGCTCGATGGAATGTACGATTTCAAAGCCGACGTGGCCGTATTGATGAACATCACGCCCGACCACCTCGACCGCTACGACTACTGCTTCCAGAACTATATCGACTCGAAGATGCGCATCGTGCGTAACCAACATTCACGCTGTGCGTTTGTCTATTCGGCCGACGACGAGGTGATAGCCGCAGAGCTTCCAAAATACGAGCTACGCCAGCGACTGCTCCCCTTCGCTGCCCGACAAGCGGTGGCAAGCTCGGCAGGCGATGGATTTATGATGCCCGATGGCGAGATTGAGATTCGCGTGGGTCGCAAGAGCCTTACTCTCAACACTCAGAAGATGAAGATTCGCGGCCTGCACAACTCCTACAACGCTATGGCGGCAGCATTGGCCACAATGGCGGCAGGTGTAGAGCCTGAGCAGGTGGCTCGCTCGATTTACGATTTTTCGCCCGTTGAGCATCGCTTAGAGCCTGCGGGAGAGCGTGACGGTGTGGAGTGGATAAACGACTCGAAGGCTACCAACGTCGATTCGGTGTGGTACGCTTTGGAGAGTATGACCCGCCCCGTGGTTTGGATTGCAGGTGGCACAGACAAGGGTAACGACTACTCGCCCCTGAAAGAGTTTGCCCGCAAGAAGGTGAAGGCTCTGGTGTGTATGGGTCTTGACAACGAGAAACTCATCAAGGAGTTTTCCGACATTGTGCCACAAGTTGTGAGTTGCTCATCGCTCGACGAGGCTATGCAATCGGCTCGCTCGCTTGCCGAGGCGGGTGATACGGTGCTTTTGTCGCCAGCGTGCGCAAGTTTCGACTTGTTCAAGAACTATGAACAGCGAGGCCAGCTCTTCAAGGAGTGGGTACGCAATAATGTGATAAACAAATAAACAAACAATAAATAGATAACCAACGAGCCGTATGAGCCGCAAAGAGATAGACTACTCGAAACATATCCGCCGCGAGCCGAGCCAAATCGACACGCGCTCCTCAATGTCGGGTGCCGAATCGATTGGCCACGATGACGATGTAGCGGTACGCCCCGATATGATGGAGAGCTACGAGCAGAGCAAATCCTCCGCCAAGCAGAGCGGAGCGAAAGAGGTTGTGGCTCGATTGTTTGGAGGCGACAGAGTGCTGTGGGTGATTATCATTGCGCTGATGATTATCTCAGTGCTTGTGGTCTATTCATCAACGGCCAAGATGGCTTACAACCCTCGCTCGGCCCTCACCACTGCATCGTTCCTAAGCTCGCAGTTGGCTCTGCTGGCCATCTGTATTGTGGCACTCTTTACCGTACACCGCATCAACAGCAACACCTATCGCCGTTTCTCGCTCATATTGTGGGTTGTAGCCATAGGTCTAACCGCTGCGGTATATTTCACAGGAGCAACCACCAACGGAGCAGCTCGCTGGATATCCATTGCAGGATTCCAATTCCAGCCATCGGAGATGTTGAAGATTGCGCTGGTTATGTTCCTCGCTCGGCAGTTGGCTCGCCGCCAATCGACCATACGCGAGACCCAAATCGTTCCGAGCATACTCTTCTGGACGTGGGGCAACGAAAAGCAACGCCGCATTTGGCGCGAGGGTGGCCTTCCGATTTTTGCGCCCATCGTTCTGACCTGTATGGTCATTATGCCCGCCCACACATCGTCGGCCGTATTGGCTTTTGTACTATCGCTTGCAATGCTCTACATTGGCCGAGTGCGATGGATTGAGATTTTTAGAATCATCGGTTGGGCATTGGTTGGCGTGGCCTTTGTAGCACTACTCGGCTTGGGTCGCAGCCATACGGCAGGAGGTAGAATCTCCACTTGGGTAGATTTGTGGACCACCGACCGCACCGAGATACCCGTCGAGGAGCTAAGCGACACTGAACGCTCGATGATTGCCATCTACAACGGTGGAATTTTGGGTCGTGGTGCAGGCCAGAGCGCAGTTCGAGTTGAGATGACACACCCCGAGAGCGACTACGCCTTTGCATTCTTCGTGGAGGAGTATGGTATTGTGATGGCTATGATACTTGTGGCACTTTATGTATGGGTATTTTTCCGAGCCATCGAGATTTTCGAGCGGTGTCCCAAAAAGTATCCTGCCCTGCTCTCGCTGGGTATAGCGTTGCTGATTACGGGGCAAGCCTTACTGCATATTATGGTGACTGTCAACATCATACCCGAAACAGGTCAGACCCTGCCGCTTATCTCGCGAGGTGGCTCATCGCTACTATTCACCTCGATAGGCTTGGGAATGATTCTGAGTGTGAGCCGCCAAACACAGGAGGGTTCACACAATACGGATTAGTTGCAAGCCAAACCGCAAAACTACTGCAATAGATACAATGAAATGCAAAAATTATGAGTGAAGTTAGATTAGATAAATATCTTTGGGCCGTCAGAATTTTCAAGACCCGTAGCGATGCAGCCGATGCTATACGCAACAACCGCGTGCTGGTGAACGACAGCTATGCTAAACCATCGCGTGAGGTGAAGCAGGGTGATGTAATCAGTATCAAGCGTATGCCAGTAACCTATACCTACAAAGTCCTCGACCTTGTATCGAGCCGTCAGGGTGCGAAACTTGTCCCCAACTATCTGCTCAACATCACACCGCAGGAAGAACTCGACAAACTCAACACACCTCGTGAAACCATCTTCGTATTCCGAGAGCGTGGCACAGGCCGCCCCACCAAAAAGGAACGTCGCGAGATAGATGCCCTGATGGAGGAGTTCTACATCGACGACGAGGATTTCGACGATTAGTTTACAAGGTAATGGTGTGCTCTCTATCGCCTTTGGGTCGGCTCCATAACAGCAACGCAAAAAGCACGATAAGCAGATAGCAACCCTCGCACACACCTTTACTCATATATCCCTCATAGATAAGCCAATGGCTCTGTGCGCACCATTCGGCAATACCATTCATCGCGCGGGTAAGCAGGTCGAGTACCCAACTCACCACGCCCTCCAATGCTCCTATTGGCATCAACACCCAAACCATTGCCACACTTACGGTTGCCATACCGAGTAGAATCATCAACGGCCCGACAACTATACTCCACCACGAAACCACGCCAAACATATAGGCCGTAAGAGGCATCGTCACCACCGAAGCCGCAACACTCATCGCCAATGCACGCCACGCAGCCAGCAGTAGGCGTTGCGCTAACTCCCTGCGCCAGCTCTGATATACCAACCTACGCTCAAATAGTCGCACTGTAACCCTTCGCCACGATGCCAGCGGCACACCAAAGACTACAATACCAGCCACCGCAGAGAACGAAAGCAGAAATCCCACATCGTGTATGAGCGAGGAATTCCATATAATCATCACACTTGCCGTAAAAGCCAACGAATTAAGGGCGTGAGTTCGTGCCGACAAGAGAAATGCAAGTTGCAATAGCGTAAACATCACCGCAGCACGCACCACCGAGGGCGATGCTCCCGCAACAGCCGCATAGAGCCATATGGCCGCTACGGCAGGTACTACACGCAACAACTGCCCGTGTCGTAGCAAAGCAAAAGAGAGCAGCAAGAGATTGATTATCGCAAAAATAAATCCAACGTGCAGACCCGACACCGCCAAAAGATGAGCCGAGCCACTACGGGCGTACTCCTCGCGCAAGGAGCGACTAATCGAGGCCCTCTCGCCTATTGTCATCGCCTCGACCACAGCACGACCCTCGCTATCAAGCGATAGCCTGTTGAGTCTCTGCAAGGCTTTATCGTGCAGCCACCTCACCACTCTCTTATCCAAGAGCGTGTGATATATAACATCATAATCTCTTAGCCATACCTGCCCCACAACACCACGCCGAGCCATATAGGCTTCGTAGCGATTCTCAGATTCTGGATTGAATGGTCTTAGGCGCACCTTAGCCACCAAACGGCTACCAATCTGCACTCCCACCGCAGAATCGGCTACAACTCGCACATCAAAATTGGCAGCCTGCGACGCTGCTTCGCCGACACTCTGCCGATAGGCCACCACACGCCCATCGCACAACACCACACCCTCGCGGCGGCTTGTCACGCGGTCGATGGCAATCTCTACAACGTTCTCCTTCTCTGCTATCTCGGTTGGTAATGCAGGGTCACCTCTTCGCAACTCAACGGCCATAATACCAAGCAGCATCAAAGCTGCAAACAGATATATGTCGGCCATAGTACGAGTCCTCAGCCACCACGCCACACCGAGCAACAAAACAAAACCGACCGCCACACTCCACAACGGGAATGTCACTCGGTCGGCTATAATCACTCCTACCACAATGGGCAGTAGCACTCTGAGCATCGGCATTTGGCTCAAATGCCAATTAATATTTTCCATTCGGCTTCGCATAGAGGCTTTGATGGGCTTATTACCACATATTTCTGCTCTCGCCCTGTGGCTACGCTACAAACGAGGCTTTTCCAACTGCTCCAAGCGAGTATCAACGGCAATCTTATCGATGATGGTCTTGACCAGCGTATCCATCTCAGAGTTCTCGGAATAGTCGGCTGGGCAGACGTGGCTCACACGATTGTCGCGAATCAAGGTGTTCATCTCTTTGCGCTTACCCTTATCGGCAGGATTATATACGGCAATCGAATGGCCGCCATAGTTCTTCACCAAACGCATACAAGGGATATCGGTCATTCCGTCACCCACATAAATCATTCGCTTGAATGGCACCGGGCGACGATTCTCCTCCATATATTGGTTGACAAGACGGGTGTCGTAAACCGACTCTACGCCCTTGTTGATTTTGAAGATAAACTGAGTTTTGTTGGTATAGTTCACCGCGCAGGCGGGCCAATAGGCCACACCGTCAACATTGTAGAGGAACGAGCAGGCGTAAATCTTCTTGAACTCGTGAGCGATGGAAGTGCCTTCGATAATCTCTTTCAGACCCGATGAGTTGATGTAGTGAACAACGCGGATACCTCGGCTCAGGCCATACTCGTTGATACGCGCAAACCACTGCTCCACACCCGCATAGTAACGCACGTGACGACCCGACTCCTGAAATGCCTCACGACGAAGCGAGAGGCCCGTACTCTGCGCCTCCTGAATCATACGCGCCATATAGGCCAACACAGGATCGGCATCTTGGGTCTCGGCCAACACATTGGCATCGTTCCAGAATTCGCGGTTACTCTTACCCACAGCAGGGATAAAATCGTACTCCTGCATATTCCCCGGCACCAACGTACCATCGAAATCGTATATCAACGCAACTGTTGTCAATTTTTCGTTACTCATCGGAAAATGGTTTTTCAAGTTTATCAACTTTCGATTCCGCCCCACCTCGGGCGCATAATCAATCAAAGTTACGACTTTTCATAGGAATTATCAAATTGCAGGGCAGAAAAATAATAAAAGATGGCCGAAACCATCTTTTACTCTAACTCTACGACGTAAGCCTTACCTTCAATGCGGGTGAGTGCTATGAGGTGCTTGCTGCCGCTCTTCATACCTACCTTGCGACGCACTTCATCGACTCCAACAGGAAAATCACGCATCAAAATATCCACCCCTTCGCCTCGGAAGCGACGTTTTAGTTGTTTCACATCGTAGGGATAAATCTGCTTAATCGGCATCACACGCCCCACAACCTCATCGGGCATCGTACGGGCAAAGCCAAACGAGTTATTACTCCACACGTCGGCCTTACCCCCGAGTGCATACTTCACCAAGCGAGCCTTCTGCAATGCCACATCAGGCACCACCAGATAGCGATACTCATCACTTGCAAAATCTTCGGTCGTAAGCTCACGTTGCTCGGCCGCAAATCGCTCCAAATCCGAGAGATTAACCTCAATCCTGCCACGAGAGATTGCCTCAGCGGCCAACATCGGCTCTCGGCCATCGATATATATCATCACCTCCTTACACTCATCACCCAACGAGATAACCTCCACGCCACACCCTGCGAACAATCGAAAGGCCTCGTCAACATCAAACAGAGGAGAGTTTTTCAGGGCCACACGCTCGGTCAGTTGCCCAATAAGCGGCATCATATCCACCACATTTGGTGAACACTCCTCCAAACGTACCACTCTGCGCCCATCGGCAGTGCGACGATCGGGATCGGCATAGACCCAATCAAATCGCTCGCCACGTTCCACAGCGTGCGCCACATACTCCTCGGCCGAAGCAGTCACCACCTCGACATTCTCCAAGCCCATACGGCGCATATTCTCGCGCACCACATCGGCCAGCACCTCGTCACGCTCCAACGCCACAACTCTCTCAAATCGCTCGGCAAAGTGCATCGAATCGACACCCAAACCGCAAGTCAAATCGAGCAACGTTCCGCCACCGAGACGTTTTGCAGCAGCACACTCATCGCTCGACGACTGCTCGAAGGCTCTATCGGGCAGAATCGCACGCACAGCATACAATCGCGGCAGTTTCGTTTTGGCACGTTGCAGATACTTCACCTGTGAGGCGACAACTCTTGCGTGGGGAACGTGCCTATCCAGCGCAACCCTCAGCGGGTCACGCTCGATGTTCTCCTCGATAGCCTTACGCACCTCGGGCAGAAGCAAAATTTCCAACTCGTCGCGTGTCATCGGATTTGATTTGTGGGGCGTTTGTAGTGGTGAAGTGCAGAAGCCGGTCCGCTACTTCATAAAGACAAAATATACCGCCGCAATCAAGCAGACAAATGCTGCAAAGTGATTCCACTGCAAAGTCTCACCCTTGAAGAATATTGTGGTAAAGACCGTAAAGATTATCAGCGTGATAACCTCCTGCATCACTTTGAGCTGCATCAAGGTAAATGGGCCTCCGTTGCCTGTGAAACCGATTCGGTTGGCAGGAATCTGGCACGAATACTCGGCCAGCGCAATACCCCACGAAAAGAGTATCACCAGCCACAATGGCCACGAAGTGATGAGTTTCATTTGTTGTAATTTCAAGTGGCCATACCACGCAAAAGTCATAAAGACATTTGAAATTACGAGCAACAAAATAGTATAGAGTGCATTCATAATGAGTGAGTTAATTCCTACAATTGTTATGAAATAAGTTATTACGGCGCAAATATACAACAAAATGTGCCAGTTTGCACACACCTCGCGCAATCCAACCGACAAATAATCACAAAAAAACGGCTGTGTTCTTACGAGCACAGCCGACCAGCAATCAAAAAACCATATCCTACAAAAAGAGAATATATCTTTTATGCACAACACGCAAAACCAATCAACAAAAAAATACCTGTTGTGCCTATTTTTTGTAGCCTACCGCTGAAAGGTAAGCAGCGAAGGAGTGCATTTTGTAAGGCCTCCAAGCTCCTCGTCAATCCGAATCGTCGCGTCATTCAGATTGTCGAGTTGTTCTTCGACCTTTGCGCGCATTGCAATTCCAACGACTGCTATACCCCGTTGCGGTTTGGACAGCAAGCTGTCCGTATCTCCCTACAAATGGAGCTTATCTTAAAGCTGCGACCGCCATTTGCTGGCTCGGCGGCCGATGCTCATATTCCAAGAACTATTTACCGAACTTGAAGTCCAAGCCGATACCCCAAGCCCAAGATGTACGGTTATATACATCGGTGAAATCGAGGTCATTGCTATCAACTCCTACGGCCTTAGCCTCATCGTAGAATGTAGGCATTACACCGAGGTTAAGACGGATATTGTCTGTGCAGAGGTAAGCCAAACCAGCACCTACCGACCAAGACGAGATTGAGAAGTTCATATCTGAGTATGCGTTCTCGTTCATATTAAGAGCTGTGCGCTGTGTACCAGCCGATACCAACCAACGCTCTGCAACCTGCCACTCAACACCGAGCAAGTACTCGTTAGTGTTACCCTCGATAACGGGTGAGAATGAGTTCTCAGCGTCCTTATCGAAATAGTGGTGCCACTCAGCTGTAACCTTTACAGGACCGAAGTGACGGCTTACAGCAGCTGCCAACAAAGCGGGAGTCTCTGACTTAACCTTTGCGCCATTAGGGAACAAACCGTTGATAACAGGGTCGTTAGCTGAAACCTCAGCCGACTCAATCTCCAACTCAGTTGCCATCTTGAACTCATACTTTACAGATGCGTCCCACTGACCCTTGTGGAAAGCCAATGCCAAAACAGGGCTGATAGAAGTACCTTTCTGCTTAACGTCGAGAATGTGGTCTGATGTAAGAGCTGCATACTGACCTGCCATAGCTGCAATCTGAGGATTAACCTGACCCAAAGCAGCACCAGCAGCCTGGAAGAACTGTGAAGCAGGCATCATAGCACCTGACAAACCGAGAAGTGCGCAGCTGGGGTTAGTCTGAATATTCTTGATGTGACCCTCATAGCCGTTTGAAGTTACGCCCAAACGTACCTGAGCTGCTACTGACAACCAATCTGTAATGCGGAAAGCAGCACCAACATTGAAAGCCAAAGTCATTGAATTACCCTTCAAGTACATATCTACATTGTACTGGTTAGCCGACAAACCGTAAGGTGCGCCGAGCTGAGAGATAGCTCCGGGCAAAACTGAGAACTGACGCTCGAAAGAACCCAAGCCATTATCGAATTCAAGTGAACCGCCACCGCCATTCACACCGATACCAGCCATCACAGCCCAACGGTTGTGCTTCCAAGCAAAGTGAACACTGGGAATCAATGGAGAGAAAACAGTACCCTCAAACTCCTTTGTCATACCGCTATTTCCAACGCCCATTGCAAAAGGTGCAAAAGTAGAGGTGATAGTACGAGTCTGATAAGCCATCTGGTCGTTGATACCGAGGTGGAAACCATTCTCCATAAATACAACACCAGCGGGGTTGTTGTAAACAGCATCAGCATCAAGTGATGTACCGCGAGCGATGCTACGCAAGAAAGCTGCACTCTGATTTGTGTTAGTCATAGGACCACCTGCAATTGCAGATGTCGCAACTGTTGTAGTGGCTACGATAGCCAAAGCAATTTTTGTAAAAATCTTCATTATAACTTTGTTTTTTTTGTACGCCTACCGGCAAATATCTTTATGCAAGGTGTAGCCGCAGTGATACGACACGACGTACAGTTGTTAATGTTTTTTGATTTTGCTGTTAACGGACTATGCGGTCCGCTATCGGTTGCAAAGGTGAATTAAATTTACCGAACACCCAAATATATGTGGTTAACACCCCCTTATTGTTGCGAATCACAGATAAATTGGGGCAAAACTCCGCAATATGTGGCGAAAAAACCTTCAAAAAGGACTATAAATAGTTCTAAAAGGAGTAAATGGGGGAATGCAAAATGCAAAATGCAAAATTCAAAATTGGCCTGACGGGCGGGAATATAAAATATAAAACGTCATTCTGACATTTTTGTATTGGGGAGGGTTGGTGATGTAACTATCTTCCATACAAAAATGTAAGAAGGTTGCGATTAAGGTGAGAGCAGAGTGTGCTTGCACACTTTGCCGAACCGTAGCAACCAAAAGCCGCAAAGCGGATTAATCTACCTTGTAAGAAACCACCTTGCAAAAGGGACTTTGCTGCAAGACACACTCCCTCCCCTTCGGGTACTCCCTCTAATTTAGAGGGAGAGTATTTGACTGTCGCACACTGCAAGGTCATAATTAAGCGGTGGATTAATGTAAATAAAACACGTCATTCCGCATTTTTGTAATAGAGTGAGTGATTAGAAAAGATTAGTTGCCATACAAAAATGATGGAATCTACCTTATAGGAACGACTTTGCAAAGAAGAACTTTGCGGCAAGGTTAGTTCTTTGGAAGGTTTTTAATAAAAGGTTGATTCCAACATTTTTACATATACCCTGATATTATCACCGCTGGTTAGTTGATGTAAAAATGAGGAATGACGT
>JAFTVW010000019.1 GCA_017465605.1 Alistipes sp. | reverse complement strand
TGGCCTTCTTGCCTTGCTGAAAAACGCCTTCCTCTGGCGAATCTGTCATAACACCTGACCCATATGCGCTTATGCTGCTAATCATGAAGCCCATAATCAAGAGTAATGACAATCCGTAATAGAGTGTTTTCCTCATAAATAGAAAGTTTTAATTAATAAAAAGTGTTGGTTAAATTTTTTCTCAATTTGTTTTTGGGGTCATTTTTGACCCGATGAAGCACGTATGCCTCATAAAGTTTAGTGTTTTCTCGGTTCTTTGTTCTTAAAATAGGTTAATTTTAACGGTTATTATTAGTTTAAGTTGGTCTTCACTTCAATAGGCAATGCCGGCAAAATAAGTCCCGAAAATACGGCCTTACATACATAAGCAAATGTTTCGCAGACGACATTTCTTCTGCCATCTCGAAACTACGTGTTAATCGCTTATTTTCAGAACATTGCGCACCGAAAAACAAATTAAAACAATGGTGAAAAACACTCGAAAAATGGTCAAAAACACCAAAATCAAAAGAGTGTCATTTCGTCACGTAAAACCGCGCTGGTCTTGCGTAAAACACTGTTCTAAAAACGTTTTCCGAATACAAATATAACAAAAAAACATTCAAAAACAAAATTTTCTGCATCTTGTGCATATTTTTTTTCAACATTTTTTTTCGGGCAATCTTACATTCTTAAACATTTACAATCAATGATATTGAAAAAATCCACCAAATGTGGATAGATTCTGCAATAGCTACCTATGTTTACTTACAAACTGAAATTAAATAAGGCCGTTTGCTTAAAAACAAACAGCCTTACACATTATATTACTTATCAAATAACAGTTTTTGCAAGGTTAACAAATATAACTTTGCCGAATCAAAAATAGTGAAATACTCGCTACACATCACTTAGGCCCACCAATTGTTCAATGGCCAAGACCCCTTCTTTTCCTAAATTTAGCGAATAGTCGTTCACAAATAGAGAAATATGCTTATCAATAACATCGTCCTCCAACTCCTGAGCGTGTTGCTTCACATAGTCACGCGACACCATAGGATTGGCAAATGCAAACTCTATACTGCGCCGCAAAACCCGCTCTACCCTATCGAATAGCTCCGTTGGCAACTCCCGCCGCATAACAATACCACCAAGCGGTAAAGGTAGTGAGGTCTGTTTCTCCCACTCAACTCCCAAATCGGCAACAAGTTCAAGATTGCGACGCCCATAGACAAATCTACCCTCGTGGATAAGCACTCCTGCGTCGAACTCGCCACGCTCGACGGCCTCGGCAATTTGCGAAAAGAGCATTGGCACTCTTTCGGCGATTTCGGGGAACAATCGCTCAATCAAGGCATTGGCTGTCGTATAAATACCCGGGACCGCTATACGTCGAATTGGGCTGCTCTCTCCACGTCGCCGAACCAACAAAGGGCCATTTCCACGCCCGAGAGCTGCACCGCACGACAATAGGCGGTAGTGTTGAGTGATGGCCGGCAACACGGCACAGCTAATCTTGCTCACATCGGGCTGCGCTGACAGCACTCCTCGATTCAGTTCCTCGATATCGCGATACGAGACATCGAACACAAGACCCTCGGTATCGATACGGCCGTTAAGCATCGCATCAAACATAAACGTATCATTCGGGCAAGGAGAGATGGATAGCATTATCCTGTCACCACATTTATATTTATTCATAGCAAACGTCTCTAAATATTCGACTTGAAGCTATATCTACCCGATTTGACTTTATAAAGAGCATAGCCGTCGCGAACACCCTTTGCAATTACGTTATCGCCCGTCTTTACCTTCGGAGCCTCACCCTTGAAAGGAATCCAAACGGTTGCGGTAGCTCCCACAGGCACATCGCAAGTGATTGAAAACTCTCCGTCGCGGCAGCTCCAACTGATTGCAATCGGGCCATAGGTAGTATCGTGAGTATAATTTACCCACTCCAAACCTTGCGGAATAACGGGGCGGATATCAAATGAGCGGAATCCAGCATCGATAGCTCGCAATCCTGCCAAATCACGATAGAACCAGCCGATTCCTCCACCAAACATCGGGTGGTTATGTGAATCGCGGCCATTCCAATTCTCCCACGTTACTGTTGCCCCCTGCTCAATCCAATAGCCAAAGCTTGGGAAATCTCGCTGATTGATAATCTTATAGGCCAAATCCTTATGACCATTATCACACAACACCTCAAACAGATAGCGAGTACCCACAATACCTGTATCAAGGTGGTCGTTAACCTCGGCTATATTATCGACCAAAGCCTTCACTACCCGCTCTCTTCGCTCCTCGGGAACACCCAACTTCAAAGCCAACACATTGCTACCATATTTACCGTACGAGCCTGTCTTTGGGTCGTAGAGTTCGCGATGGAATGCCTCAGCCGCTTTGTCGCGAATACGGATAAACTCCTCTGCGCGCTCATTGTAACCCAATGTATGCGCAGCCTTAACGGCAATATCGGCACAATGTACCAAGAAGAATGTATGCACCAATTCTGCACGCGGCAACTCGCGAGGAGGCAACCAATCGCCCAAATTCACCCACTGCTGCACATCGTGCGAGAGCATCAGACCTGTATCGTCATCAACCCACGTAGTCATCCATCTAACGTGGTTACACATCGCCTCGAAATTCTGCTCCAAGACTCTGCGGTCGCCATAATGACGATAGAATTCCCAGGGCATAATCTCCATAGCGGCACCCCAGCCTACTCCTCCACCACAACCCGGCTGCCAAGGAGCTCCGTTGGGGACATAGCCACTCCGTTTCTGCGCACCGCGAATATCACGCAACCATTTGTTATAGAAGGTCTGCGCATTGAAGTTATGCATAACGGTAACACACGCCACCTGACCATCGCCCGTATAGGCTGAACGCTCACGATGCGGACAATCACTGGCTATGCTTCCGTGCATATTATCGAGTTGGCTTCGCTGCCAAATCTGATTTATCTTATTTATCAATTCGTTAGAGGTCTCAAACTTTCCCGACTTCTCAACATCAGAATTCACTGCGTGAGCCTCAACCTGCTCGGCTGTAAGATTATCGATACCTGTAATTTCGACCTCAGAGAACACAAACCAAGTGAAACGTGCGTGATACGACTCATTGCCCGTACCTTTGGCCGTATAGGTATTAGCTCCGTTTCCGGGAGATTCACTCAAATACTTAATGCTTATAGTCTGACCTCGCTTTGCATCAATATTCTTCAAAGCAACCCAACCCGAAACCTCTACGGGGAATTTCACACGAATAACTCCACCCTCCTTCTTCTCGAACTCCACAGGCTCGAAACGCTCAGTTATACGGTCGGCTGGGCCATTCTGCGGAATAAGTTTTCCGTATGGCGCGCGTTTCAATGCAGCTTTTTCCCATTTCGAGTCATCGTAATCGGCTGTTGACCAACCATCGTGCTCCAAGCGAGCATCGTAGTGCTCACCGAAGTATATTTGGTCGCTCACAATAGCACTCTTCTCTACGCTCCACGACTCGTCAGAAGCTATCACATCGCGAGAGCCATCTTCGTAGAGAATCTCTATCTGACCGATGAATCGAGGTGTACCATAACCTTGCACCCAATGGGTGATAATATCGTAAAAACCATTACCCAAGATTACTCCGATGGCATTCTCGCCCTGCGTAAGCAGGTCCTTCACATCGTGCGAGAGGTACATTACGGTATATTCGTTGAACGGGTCGGTAACAACGATACCTCGATTGGCGAGGTTAGGACGTTTATCGTAGTTAGTCTGATTGGGAGAGAGATAATCCTCACCCACACGCTTACCATTTATATATAGTTCGTGATAACCCAATCCCGTACCATAGTAACGGGCCTCCTTTATGGGCTTGCTTATCGAAAACTCTTTGCGTAATAGTGGAGCGGGCAAAAACTCCTTGCTACTAATCACATCGTAGGACTCCTCGCCCTGCCAAGGCGCGCCAATCCATCGACCCTTCCACTCCGAAGCCGAGAGCATTCCCATATTCCAACTCTGCACTTCGCTCCACTCCGAAGCTCTGTCCTGCTCGTCCCAAACCATCACTTGCCACCAATAGGTAGTGCGTGACTTCAACTTTGGGCCAGCGTATTTTATAAAAGCAGACTCAGAAGATGACACCTTGCCCGAATCCCAATAGGGCTTATTGAAACCATCGGCAGAGGTAGCTACACGCACACGGTATGCCGTTTGTGCTGCACCTTGCGTCATCGCTGGATTCTGATTCACCCACGCCAAACGAGGATTCTGGATATCAAGCAATGGGTTGGTAGCATACTCACAAGTGAGTGTCGCAGGTTTAATGCTTGCGCCTGCGGCAGCCATAGCCTCCGATTGCGCAACTATGGCAAACGACGCCAATACGACAGCTAAAAATCGTTTCAATATGTTCATTATAATATATTTAGGTTAGGTTATACATTTCGATCTTCTCGGCCCGACTGTTATCTATTTTAAGCGATTGCGACTACTTCTGCAATGCAGCCTGCTCGGCAACGTTCAAAAGCGATGAAGAATTTGACTCTGCATTGGATTTAGATGGCGACGTACACTTCGCAAATTCGGCACGTTGCTTCTCTATTGCTGTTTTATGTTCTGCCTGCAACTCTTTGATGCGACGCTTATAACGATTGCGCGTAGCCCAATATCCGAGCAACCAGCCCAAAAAAAAGGTTACCGCGCTGATTACCACATAAGTTCCGATGGTTGACAGCCAAAGGCTGATGCCATCGCGCATATAAAAGAGTCCGCAAATCATCAAAGCGGCCAAGATAATATATACAATGTATTTCTTCATAGCTTAAAGATTTTACCTATCATAAATTTTGATTGCAGTACTCAACAAGAGCTGTTGTTAAACTATTGATTGCCTCCCCTATGCGCCAGTCAGTTCGCTTGTCCGTCACGCGATTCGAGATAGCTCGCAGATGCAGATACTCCACACCCGTTCTGCGGCATACCGCAGCCACCGCTGCACCCTCCATCTGCTCAATTGCAGGCAAATCACGCCCTGCAAAGTAACTGAGCGAAAGGTTCTCACCTGTGCGATTCACCGTATAAGAGGCCACGCGAGGTAAATTTCCCCACTCTCTACCACTATACTCCACGCGATAGGTTTCGGGTAATGCCGCCACACAGTCGCTGACCACCACAACACACTCTCCTACTCTTAACTCCTTGCCACACGCACCAGCTATGCCTGCCAATACAACCCGTTGCGGAGCATAACGCGCAACATACTCTGCTGCACCTGCCGCAGCCTCAGCCATACCCACACCCACGACTTCAATCAAGGCATCGGGCCTAAGTTGCCGAAATCGAGCAGCTTCGCCTTCGGTAGCAAAGAGAAAGAGAGTTCTTGGCATAGGCAACATTACATTTGACCGACAATGGCCTCAACGTCCTCAACCTTAATAGGAATCTGCTTATCGCCCACAACCTTCGAGCCTGTCTCGGTAACAATAAGGTCGTCCTCCAAACGGATACCACCAAAGTCGCGATACTCCTCCAACTTATCGTAGTTGACAATACCCTTGCACTTACCCTCGGCACGATATTTATCAATCAAAGCTGGCACGAAATAGATTCCAGGCTCGTCTGACAGCACAGTACCCGGCATCAAACGCCACCACTGACGTGTGATACAACAAGCCGACGCCTTAGCTCGCTCGGCAATCTCACCAAATGAGAATGAACGCTCGCCAATATTCTCGCAATCGTGAACATCAAGGCCGATACCGTGACCCAATCCGTGAGGCATAAAGAGGAAGCCTGCACCCGCAGCCAACGCATCATCAACCGAACCACGCACCAAATCAAGCTCCTTCAAGCCCTCGATAATTGTTCGGAAGGCTACGTCGGAGTACTCGGTGTACATCATATTTGGACGTAAAGCCTCGGCAGCGGCATCGTGCGCACGCAATACTATATTATATATGTCTTTCTGCTTCTGAGTGAATTTTCCATTGACAGGGAATGTACGGGTATGGTCTGACACATAGCCGTTTTTATGCTCTCCGCCAGCATCACACAATAGCAGACGGCCATCGGCCATCACGCCTGAATGGTCGTGATTGTGCAACACCTCACCGTGCTGCGAAAGGATTGTGGTAAATGAAACGCCCGTACCATATCGCAACGCCATACCATCGACAATAGCTGCAACCTCGTGCTCGGTGCGATCTACTGAGGTATTACGCATAGCTGCGGTGTGCATCTGATAGCCAATCTCGAAAGCCTCTTCCAATGCAGCCAACTCCTCGGCTGATTTCTTCTCACGCATCTCGGCCACAGCAAACAACAAATCCAAAGATTTATGCGCGTGCAACATAGCAGGAGCGATACCCAACAAATCGCTAAGCATCAGCTTAGTTTCACCACGATACGCAGGCAAATAATGAACCTTGCGGCCAAGCGCGATAGCCTGTTTCACATCTTCGGTCAACTTTGCCATAGGTTTTGCAGTGGCAACGCCAATCTGCTCGGCAAAATCGCGAATCGTAGGCTGAGGGCCCATCCAAATAATATCGTCAACAGTAAAATCATCACCATAGAGGAACTCCTCACCTGAATCTGCATCGATAACACCCGCCAACGATGGCACATTATGGCCAAAGAAGTAGAGGAATGTTGAATCCTGACGGAAGTTATATGTATTGTTTGGATAGTTGAACGGTGACTCCACATTACCCGGGAGCAAAATCAAACCCGAACCAACTCGGCGGCGCAACTCGGCGCGACGCTTTGAATAAATCTCAGATGTAAACATAGGTATATTAGTTTTAGTTATAATCAGTTTAATTCATAGTTTTGCGCAAACATCATATTGTTTTAGGCACATACTTGGCCTTATCGACCTCCTCCGAAGGCATCATCTTATAGAGCTTATCGCCTCGGCGCAACACCCTATCGACCTTCATCGAAAAATAGACTCCTTGCGGGATATGCTCCACAATCTGCTCTTTGAGCATCAAACCCTCGGCTTTCTGCTCCACCACGCCCGTAGTCTCGCCTATCCACAAAATATCCTCGCCACGATTGAGCGGAGCGGCCTCAACAAGCACCTCGGCAACAGATATTTTCTTGAAGAAGTTGGTTACCTTACCCACATAGACTTTACGCTGGGTTGCAGCCGAGCCATAGCGATTACACAACTCGGCCATTGGTCGGCCTGCATAGTAACCCTCCCAGAAACCTCGATTAAAGACTGTGGCCAAATGCTCCTTGATTTGGGTGGCAAATTCTGGGGTGTAGGTCTCGCTTTCGATGGCTCGCAGAGCCTTGTCGTAGCTCTCCACAACACGTTTCACATACTCTGCGCCACGCGCGCGGCCCTCGATTTTGAGCACTCTGACACCTGCACCAATAAATTTATCCAAGAAATCCACCGTACACAAATCCTTCGGAGAGAGGACATAGCGGCCATCGATGTATAGCTGGCGGCCTGTCTGCATCTCGGTAATAAGATATTTACGACGGCATATTTGGCGGCAAGCACCACGATTGGCCGAACAATTCTCCTCGTGTTCACTCAAATAGCACTTCCCCGAAATTGACATACACAAAGCTCCGTGAGCAAACATCTCGATTTGCACCAATTCGCCTTTCGGACCACGAATATCCTCGTGCTTTATCGCCTCCGAGATATATGAAATCTGCTCCAAACTAAGCTCTCGTGCCAAAACAACCACATCGGCCCACTGGGCATAGAATCGCACAGCCTCGATATTTGAGATGTTGCATTGTGTGGAGATATGCACCTCCATACCCACCTTGCGGGCATACATAATGGCGGCCACATCGGCAGCGATGATAGCATCAACACCCTCCTTTACGGCACGGTCAACAATGGCCTGCATATCCTCCATCTCGTTATCGTAGAGAATGGTATTGACCGTAAGATAGGTCTTGACACCCGCTGCGTGAGCCGTATGTACGATAGTGGCCAAATCGTCGAGCGTGAAATTCACCGATGAGCGAGCTCGCATATTCAGCACTCCCACGCCGAAATATACGGCATCGGCTCCCGCTTCAATTGCAGCGTGCAACGACTCCATACACCCCACTGGGGCCATTATCTCTATATCTTTTCTCTTGATTCCCATCTTTTTCAGACTCTTTTTCCCACTTCTATATAGGTCTTGATTCGGACAACTATTTCTTGCGGCCCATCAAGTTCTGAGCGTACACTCGAAGATGCTCCTTGCGCTCCTCAGGCAAAGCCAACTCACCAAGCAGAGCCAACGCTCGCTCGAAACGCAACGAAATCTGCTGCTCAACGAAATGAGGAATATCATACTTATCGTAAACGGCCTTCACGCGAGAAATTCGCTCCTCCTCCGAGAGAGTTGTATCGGTATAGGTGTGACGCAGAATATCTCTATCCTGCTCATCGGCACGGCTCATTGCCTGCAACATCAGGTAGGTCTTTTTACCCTCCAAAATATCACCTCCGATTCTCTTGCCAAGCTCAGCCTGCTCGCCATAGCTATCGAGCAAATCATCTTGCAGCTGGAAGGCCAAACCAAGTTCCAACGCATAGCGATAAATCTTGCGACACTCCTCCGCCGAGGCATCGCCCAGCACAGCTCCTATCATAGCCGAGCCAGCCAATAGGACTGAGGTTTTGAGTTCAATCATTCGCATATACTCCACTACGGCAACCTTTGAGCAGGTCTCGAAATCCATATCATATTGCTGACCCTCGCACACTTGCAATGCCATAGGGGTAAAGATATTCATTATTCGAGCCAACTTCGACTCGGGAACTCGCTGCAAAAGCTGATATGAATAAATCATCATTGCATCGCCCGACAAGATAGCCACATTCTCGCCCCACTTCGCATATACCGAAGGTTTGCCACGACGCACCTCGGCATTATCCATAATATCGTCGTGAAGCAGAGTGAAATTGTGGAACATCTCAACCGCAGCTGCCGCAGGCAGTGCCTCCTGCACATTGCCACCATACGCCTCACAGGCAAGCAATAGGATTGTGGGACGGATACGCTTACCCCCTCCCGACATCGAGTAGAGTATCGGAGAGTAGAGTATATGAGGCTCCTCGGGGAGTTGGATTTGCGCCAAATAGTTCTCGAATAGCGCAAGAATCTCGTCGTTGTTTCTCATAGTGAATTATGGAAATTTTATGTTGTTTTGTATATTCTTCACTTCTTCGTGCCCCAAATTTAAGAAAAAGTTTGAAGAAAAAGAATTTTATACTTAACTTTGACCAAACAAACTTTACGATTTAACTTTTAACAATTAACCATAATTAACCAAGAAACTATGAAAAAATTGGCTATGGGTATCGACATCGGCGGTACAAACACTGCTTTTGGTTTGGTCGATGAGGAGGGTACCGTATTCTGTGAGTCTGTAATTTCAACCGAGAAGTACAAGAAATTTGATGACTATCCTACCTATGTAAAAACTTTGTGCGAGGCTATGCACGCTCTTATCGACAGCGTATCGTTCGATTTTGAGCTTATCGGTATTGGTATTGGTGCGCCTAACGCAAACTACCATACAGGTATGATTGAGACTCCCGCAAACTTGTGGAAGTTCCGCGACGATGAGCCTAACCCAGATGAGTCACGTCGTATGTTCCACTTCGTTGACGATATCAAGGCTTCGTTCCCTGGTGTGATGGTTGCTATCACAAACGACGCTAACGCTGCTGCTATCGGCGAGGGTGTATTCGGTAACGCAAAAGGTATGAAGGATTATGTTGTTATCACTTTGGGTACAGGTCTTGGCTCTGGTATCGTAAGCAATGGCGAGATGATTTATGGTCACGATGGCTTTGCTGGTGAGTATGGCCACATCGCAGTTGATAGCCGCACATCAGGCCGCGAGTGCGGTTGCGGTAGAAAGGGTTGTTTGGAGGCTTATGCATCGGCAACAGGTATCAAGCGTACTGCTTTTGAGTTGATGGCTAAGATGAACTGCGAGAGCGAGTTGCGCGACATTCCATTCTCTAAGTTCGAGGCTGTAATGTTGTCAACTGCTGCCGACAAGGGCGACCCAATCGCTAAGGAGGCATTCCGTTTCACAGGCGAGGTTTTGGGTAAGGCATTGGCTGATTTGATGGCTACAACTTCACCCGAGGCTATCATCTTGTTCGGTGGTTTGGCTAAGGCTGGTAAGCACATCTTCGAGCCTACTCAGTGGTATTTGGAGGAGACTAACCTTACAATGTTCAAGAATAAGGTTAAGTTGTTGCCTTCTGGTATCGAGGGTAAGAACGCTGCTATCCTTGGCTCTTCGGCTCTTATCTGGCAGAAGGTCTTCTAAGAGAGTGAGCAAAGTATATGAGATTGCAATGCCCGCCCAAAAAGCGGGCATTGTTTGAATTCTGAATAAGGACACATTGAGTTAGTTATTTTTGAGAAAGAAAATGAAGAGACTTAGACTATTACTAATCGTATTACTTCTTCTGCCTTGCGGTGTGACAGCACAAAATGCCGCAGTGAAGAAGATTCAGCAGATGGCACGCGAGGATAATCGCACGATGCAACATCTCGACATATTGTGTAACCGCATAGGTGGCCGCCCCATTGGCTCGGCAGCTTACGACAACGCCGTTGAGTGGGCCGTAAGGTGTTTTACTGAGTGGGGCATTGAAGTCACCACAGAGAAGGCTGGAGAACTTAGCGTAGGTTTCAACCGCGGAGGTTGGTGGGGATATATGAGCGGCGAGGAGCATATGAATCTCCACTTCGCAACACCATCATACTCAGTCGGTACGAAGGGCATACAGACAGGCCATGTGGTAATCGAGCCTCGCACACAGGCCGAGTTTGACCGCATGAAGGGCCGACTCAAAGGTGCTTGGGTATTGGTAAACGGCCAGAGCCGAGGCACAAACATTCCCCACAGCGCAAAGGCTACTGCAGCCCGCAAGAAGATTATCGAAGCTAATGTCGAGGCGGCGAAGTACAACCGCGAGATGGCGGGTCAAGATGGCGAGAAGAAGCCTATCGACACCACTACACCTGCTCTGTTCTACGACGAGATGGTGGCAGCCGGCGTATTGGGCTTTATCCAGTCGGCACCCGTACCCATCACTGCCGCATATGACCGCGAGGTTATATACGACAGCATCACATTCGATAATCTCCCCGCCGTACCCGACATCAAACTCGACGAGGAGCAGTATGCGCGCATTCACAAGTTGGTATCGCAACGTCGCGACATTACTCTTACATTTGACATTCGCAACTACTTCAAGATTGGCCCTGTACCCTATCACAATGTTGTAGCCACAATCAAAGGCTCGAAGTATCCCGACGAGTATGTTGTCGTGGGTTGTCACTTAGACGCATACGACGTAGCGACAGGAGGTGTTGACTGCGGCTCAGGCGTGTCGGCGGTAATGGAGGCTGCGCGTATGATTGCTCAATCGGGAGCAAAACCAGAGCGCACAATTAAGTTTATTCTCTTCGCAGGCGAGGAGTTTGGATTGTTAGGCTCGTATGCTTGGGTAAAAGAGCACGAGGATTTATTACCCAAAATTTCTAATATGTTTAACCGCGATGGCGGCCCATTGCCATATGTTTCGTTCTCGGTACCCAAATCGTTGGTGAAAGAGTATGAGAAAGTGGCCGATGATATTCGCGAGATATATCCCGATTACGACTTCAAGATTCAAGCTCTCGAACCACGCGAGAAACCAAAGCAGGCAGGTGGAACAGATGCAACGGTATTTATGACAAAGGGTATTCCGGCCCAGCAGATGAACGAGCATACCGACCCAAAGGGTTACGGATTCAGCTATCTTGAAATTTGGCACACCGAGCGAGATACCTTCAACAAAAGTATCCCCGAATATCAAGAGCAGGCAGCAGCTACGATGGCTATTATGGTACTAGGAACTGCCAATCTCTCGAAACAGTGGCCACGCGAAGAGGTTTACAAATAATATAAAGGAGAGAGATGAGGTCGCTATTATTTAACATAATATCGACTTCAAAACAGCGATAAAGCAAGATTCTTCAAACTATACGATGGCTATTGCGCTCTATATGGCGTGATAGCCATATTTTTTGCTTCGGTTTTTCCAGCTGCGATGCAGATTATCAACGACATATAAACTCTCACGCCGAGTGCTTAAAATATAATGAACAGCGGCAAAACAATCGCAAAATTATTAAAATTGCGCCCTACTCTGTAATTTTTCCCTCGCAGAGTGTTGCAGATTAGAAAAAAGTTCGTAACTTTATGAATTGAACGCAAACACGAAAAAGCGAATAAGTTAAACCTATAAAACTTCAAAGAATATGAAAAATTATTCAGCAAAAGAGATTAAGAACATCGTTCTTATTGGAGCCCCAGGCTCGGGTAAAACTACCCTTGCCGAGGCGATGGCTTACGAGGGTAAGGTAATCGACCGCAGGGGTAGTATCGAGAATAACAACACTCTCTCGGACAATACAGACATCGAGCACGAGTACAAACGCTCGATTTACGCAACTACACTCTTCACCGAGTTTATGGGCCGCAAGCTCAATATCATAGATTGCCCGGGTTCTGACGACTTCTGCGGTAACCTCTTCTCTGCTTTCAAGGTAGGCGACGTGGGTATTATGGTACTCAACGCTCAGAATGGTTGGGAGGTAGGTGCTGAGATTCAGTCACGCTATGCTCGTATTTTGAACAAGCCACTCATCGGTGTTATCAACCAGTTGGACGGCGACAAGGCTAACTTCGAGGCCACAGTAGAGGGTATCCGCGCTGCATCATCAGTTAAGCCTGTTATCGTACAATATCCCGTTGAGCAGGGTGCTGGTTTCACATCGTTTATCGATGTACTTATGATGAAGCTCTATCGCTTCACTGACGAGAACGGTACTCGCGAGGAGTTGGAGATTCCTGAGGACCAGTTGGAGTATGCACAGGCACTTAATCAGGAGCTTTCAGAGGCTGCTGCCGTTTACGACGATGCTCTTATGGAGCTTTATTTCGAGAAGGGCGCACTTACTCAGGACGATATCCGTTCTGGTTTGAAGTTAGGCGTTGCAAACCGCGAGATTATGCCTATCTTCTGTGCAAGCGGTAAGCGCGACATCGGTACAAAGCGTTTGATGGAGTTCATCATCAATGTTGCCCCTGGCCCAACTACTCCTACTACCGCTCCTAAGTTCACAACTATCGAGGGTGAGGATTTGGCAGCCGACGAGACTCAGCCAGCTGTTGCATTCATCTTCAAGAGCCAGATTGAGCAGCACATCGGCGAGATTACATATTTCCGCGTAGTTCGTGGTAAGATTACCGAGGGTATGGAGCTTATCAATAGCCGCACAGGTAATAAGGAGAAGCTCTCACAGCTCTTCGCAGTTGCAGGTAAGAACCGTATCAAGGTTACTGAGTTGTCGGCAGGTGACATTGGTTGCACAGTTAAGTTGAAGGGTACTCGCACAAACGATACTTTGGCCGCATGTGAGCACGTACGCGTAGCTCCTATCGTATTCCCAGAGCCTCGCTACCGTGCAGCTGTCAAGGCTAAGGAGCAGGGCGACGAGGAGAAGCTCGGCAAGTTGTTGAACGATATTAAGTATGAGGACCCAACTATCTTGGTTGAGTACTCTAAGGAGTTGAAGCAGACCATCATTCAAGGTCAGGGTGAGCATCACCTCAATATCGTTAAGAGCCGCTTGGCTAACGACAACAAACTCGAAATCGAGTACTTCGCACCAAAGATTCCATATCGCGAGACAATTACAAAGGTAGCTCAGGCCGACTACCGCCACAAGAAGCAGTCGGGTGGTGCTGGTCAGTTTGGCGAGGTGCATATGGTTGTTGAGCCTTACTATGAGGGTATGCCAGAACCCACTAAGTACAAGGCTAACGGTAAGGATATCACCGTAAACATCAAGGGTAAGGAGGAGTACGACCTCGATTGGGGCGGAAAGTTGCAGTTCTACAACTCTATCGTTGGTGGTGCTATCGACGCACGCTTTATGCCTGCTATCTTGAAGGGTATTATGGAGAAGATGGACGAGGGCCCACTTACAGGTTCTTACGCTCGCGATATCCGCGTTGTGATTTACGACGGTAAGATGCACCCAGTAGATTCAAATGAAATCTCATTTAAGTTGGCAGCTCGTAACGCCTTCAAGGAGGCATTCCGTAACGCTGGTCCAAAGATTATGGAGCCTATCTACAATGTGGAGGTATTGACTCCAAGTGAGTATATGGGTGCTGTAATGAGCGACTTGCAGAACCGCCGCGCGATGATTATGGGTATGGAGTCTGACAAGGGCTTCGACCGTTTGAACGCTCGCGTGCCATTGGCTGAGTTGTATCGCTACTCAACATCTCTCTCATCACTCACATCGGGTGCTGCGACATACACAATGCAGTTTGCATCGTATGAGCAGGTTCCATCAGATGTACAGGATAAGTTGTTGAAGGCTTACACCGATACTGACGAGGATTAATCGTTGAATAGGATATTGAAAAGGCGAGAACATGTGTTTCTCGCCTTTGCTGTTTTTAGGGATTGCTGGAAGTGTAGGAGTGCAGGGCTGATATGAGTAATAAAGATTACCCTTTACTCCCCACACTTTTGCACCACTAATCCACCCCAAGCGCATAGCTTGCTGCGTTCATCGCCAATGTTGCAAGCAAAACGACCATCGTAACCATACCCTCAAATAATTGTCGCGGCTCAACGACATTCTATCACATTAACCCCACACACATAAAAAGAAAGTGCGAGCCACTTCTATCCAACGGTAGGCCTTCGACTGCCTTGTAGTAGATATAACGGCTCACACTCTGGCGATATATGTCAATCAACATATATGATACCAAAGCAGAGCGTTCTCTATATCCCCTACTACAAATGAGTTGTCGAAGTTCACCGTTGCGGAATAAGAATACGCTTTCTAAATATGTATGTACCGCACGTTGCGGTAAGACAAAGTTACAAATAATATTTTACCATTGCCACATTTTCGCTATAATAGTTATTGTGACCAATAAAAAAACCCGCTTCGCTTGGGGCGAAACGGGTCATCAGTAATATAATGTAAAATTACATCTTCTTACCTACGTTGGTCTTCTTAGCAACAGGAGCAGCCTTTGCCTTAGCAGCAGTAGCCTTAGGTGCCTTTGGAGCCTTAGCCTTCTTCTCTGCTACAACAGTTGCGTCCTCTACTGAGTCTGCGCTCTTCTTGCGTGAACGACGAGTCTTTGGCTTAGCCTCCTCAGCAGCTGCGGGGAGCTTACCAAGTGTATAAGCCTCGTTGAAATCAACGAACTCGATGATGCACATATCAGCAGCGTCACCCAAGCGGAAACCGGTTTTGAGGATACGAGTGTAACCTCCCGGACGCTCAGCAATCTTGGGGGCGATAGTGCGGAACAACTCTGTTACTGCCTCTTTCTGCTTGAGGTATGAGAATACTACACGACGTGAGTGAGTAGTGTCCTCCTTAGACTTTGTTACCAAAGGCTCTATGAACTTCTGTACTGCCTTTGCCTTAGCAACAGTAGTCTCGATGCGCTTGTGCAGAACGAGCGATGATGCCATATTCGACAACATTGCCTTGCGGTGACCCGCCTGTCTGCCAAGGTGGTTAAAATTCTTATTGTGTCTCATAATTAGTCTTTATCAAGTTTGTAGAGTGATACGTCCATTCCGAACTTAAGATTGAGTGATGCAAGCAACTCGTCCAGCTCTGTAAGCGACTTCTTACCGAAGTTACGGAACTTCAACAAATCGTTACGGTTTAGCTTTACCAAATCACCTACGGTATCAACATCAGCAGCCTTCAAGCAGTTGAGTGCGCGTACACTCAAATCCTGATCCGAAAGCTTGGTCTTCAACAACTGACGCATACGCAATGCCTCGTCGTCCAAAGTATCGTTATCGCTGGTGTCGTCCATATTGATTGTAATCTTCTCGTCTGAGAAGAGCATAAAGTGCTGAATGAGAATCTTTGCAGCCTCTTTCAAGGCCTCTTTGGGATGAATCGAACCGTCCGTAGTAATCTCCAAATTCAACTTTTCATAGTCGGTCTTCTGCTCGACGCGATAGTCCTCAATCGAGTATTTGACGTTCTTGATGGGTGTGAAAATTGAGTCAATCGGAAGTACGTCCAACTCCTTATCAGCAGGAGCATTCTCCTCCGAAGGCACATATCCACGGCCTTTACCAATTGTGATGGTAATCTGCATCTTTGTACCTGGGGCCAAGTGACAGATAACCAACTCGGGGTTCAAGACCTTGAACGATGAAAGGTAATTTGAGATATAACCTGCTGTAAGCTCTGTAACACCTGCTACGTTTACAGTTACCTTCTCGAACTCCTCGTTCTCAACGGTACGCAAAAAGCGGATTTGTTTGAGCTTCAAGATTATCTCCATCATTCCCTCCATTACACCCGGGATAGCGGCAAACTCATTGTTCACTCCGGCTACCTTTACGGTCGTAATTGCATAACCCTCCAACGATGAGAGCAAAACGCGTCGCAAAGCGTTGCCGACAGTCATACCAAAGCCTGGCTCCAACGGACGGAACTCAAACTTTCCGAACGATGCAGTAGCTTCGAGCATAATAACCTTTTCAGGTTTCTGGAATGCTAATATTGCCATAAAATATTGAATTTGTGTTAATTACTACTTCGAGTACAGGTTGACGATGAGCTGCTCCTTGATGTTCTCAGGAATCTCCTCACGCTCAGGCTTCTGCAAGAACTTACCGCTCATTGCGGCTCCGTCCCACTCCAACCAAGCGTAACGGCTGCGTGATGCACCCGACAAAGACTCTGTGATTACCTCCAAGCTCTTTGACTTCTCGCGTACTGATACTACATCACCTGCTTTGAGCTGGTATGAAGGAATGTTCACTACCTGACCATTTACACAAATGTGACGGTGTGACACCAACTGACGTGCAGCAGCACGAGTGGGAGCAATACCCAAACGATACACTACGTTATCCAAACGGCACTCAAGTAGCTTCAACAAGTTCTCACCTGTGATACCACCCATACGCGCAGCTGCCTCGTATGTGCGTGCAAACTGCTTCTCCAAGATACCGTATGTGTACTTTGCCTTCTGCTTCTCTGAAAGCTGCTCGCCATACTCTGAGTTCTTCTTACGCTTGCGAGCAAGACCGTGCTGTCCGGGAGGATAGTTACGCTTCTCAAGCACCTTATCCGCACCATAGATAGCTTCGCCAAACTTACGGGCGATCTTTGATTTTGGTCATATATATCTTGCCATTGTTTTAACTTTTTTAATTCTTTTAACTTAAAGTTTGTCAAGTTGTCTATACGTTTGCAAAGTGCAAATTATACACGACGGCGGTTAGGAGCACGGCAACCATTGTGTGGCAATGGTGTAACGTCGATAATCTCCATTACCTCGATACCTGCGCCGTGAATTGTGCGAACTGCGCTCTCACGACCCTGACCGGGACCCTTAACATAAACCTTAACCTTACGCAAGCCCATATCGAAAGCAACCTTTGCGCAGTCTGCTGCCGCAGTCTGTGCTGCATAAGGAGTGTTCTTCTTTGAACCGCGGAAACCCATCTTACCAGCCGAAGACCAGCTGATAACCTCACCTACCTCATTTGTGATGGTGATGATTACGTTGTTGAAAGTCGAGTGTACGAAAGCCATACCAACGGCACCAACCTTAACAACCTTCTTCTTAACTGTTCCAGTTTTCTTTGCCATAATAATAACTCCTTATTTATTACTTTGTTGCCTTTTTCTTGTTTGCTACTGTCTTCTTGCGACCCTTACGAGTACGTGCATTGTTCTTGGTTGACTGACCACGAACAGGAAGACCAAGACGGTGACGAATTCCGCGGTAGCATCCGATATCCATCAATCGCTTGATGTTGAGCTGAACCAATGAGCGGCACTCGCCCTCTACCTTCAAGCCCATCTCTGCGATTGTTGAACGGATTGCACCTACCTGCTCGTCTGTCCAGTCGCTTACTTTAATATCTTCGCTGATTCCAGCTGCTGCCAGAATCTTGCTCGACGTGCTACGACCGATACCATAGATATAGGTCAAACCTATCACGCCGCGCTTGTTTTTTGGTAAATCTACACCAACTATACGTGCCATAAATTCTTTACTTTAATTAATCGTTTGAATATTACCCTTGGCGCATTTTGAACTTAGGATTCTTCTTGCAGATAACATAAAGCTTTCCCTTACGCTTTACAATCTTGCAATCCTCACTTCTCTTCTTGATTGATGCTTTTACTTTCATAATTTTCAAGCAATCTTAATTATTTGTACCTAAAGGATATGCGACCCTTACTCAAATCGTAGGGGGTCATCTCCACTTTGACCTTATCTCCGGGCAGGATCTTGATGTAGTGCATACGCATCTTGCCTGAGATATGAGCCGTGATAACGTGTCCGTTATCCAATTCGACACGGAACATAGCGTGTGACAACGCCTCGATAATGGTTCCGTCTCGTTCAATAGCAGTCTGTTTTGCCATAGAGTCTTTTGCTTACTTTGTGTTAAGTGCCTGTTCGATTATATTAAAGTCTGTCAAAACGTCGGGGCCATCGCGGCGGATAGCCACTGCAAATTCGAAGTGTGCGGATGGTTTGCGATCCTTCGTGCGTACGGTCCAGCCGTCACGCTCAAAGACTACTGCCTTCGTACCCATATTGATCATAGGCTCGATGCATATTACCATTCCCTCCTTCAACAGTGGTCCTCTGCCTCGTGCGCCGAAGTTGGGTACCTCGGGGGACTCATGCATTTTCCGTCCCAAACCGTGACCCACTAATTCGCGCACTACGCCATAGCCATTGCTTTCGGCGTACTCTTGCACGGCTGCCGAAATGTCGCCTACGCGATTTCCGACCTTTGCCTGTGCAGTACCTTTATAAAGAGCTTCTTTGGTGACTTCCAGAAGTCGGCGTGCCTCTGTGCTGACCTCTCCTACGGCGAACGTATAAGCCGAATCGCCAACAAACCCCTTCAAAAACGTACCTACATCCACCGATACGATATCGCCCTCGTTGATGACTCTGTCACCCGGAATTCCGTGTACGACCTGCTCATTGACCGAGATGCAAACCGATGCCGGATAACCCTGATAACCCAAGAACGCAGGCTCTGCGCCATTGGCTCGGATAAACTCCTCGGCTATGCGATTCAGTTCGCGCGTGGTGACACCCGGACGGATGTTCTTACCCACCTCGGCAAGCGTGCGGCTCACCAGCAGGTTATTCTCGCGCAAGATCTCAATCTCTTGATCAGTCTTTAAATGAATCATCTTATTTGTTTTTACCACTCGCCACCTTTATACGCGTGTGGCCATACTTATATATAATCTTACGGGCTCCGATAAAATTTCTAAAATCGGCGACTCTTAATAGCGACCCTGAATACGTCCGGTCTTCATCAAACCGTCATAGTGACGCATCAACAGGTAACTCTCAATCTGCTTCAGAGTGTCGAGAACAACACCCACCATAATCAGCAATGAAGTACCGCCATAGAAGTAAGCGAACTGCTGCTGAACACCCAAGAACTTCATAGCAAGACCGGGCATGATAGCCACCAATGCAAGGAAGATTGAGCCGGGAAGAGTGATTCTCGTCATAATGGTATCGATATAGTTCACGGTCTGCTTACCGGGCTTAACACCGGGGATAAAGCCACCGTTACGCTTCATATCGTCGGCCATCATTTGAGGATTGATGATAATCGCGGTGTAGAAATAGGTGAAGGCGATTACCAACACAGCAAGCGTGAAGTTGTACCAGAAGCCCTGGATGTTGGCAAAGGTTGCCTGCAAGCCGGGGATCAATGCGGGTACCATAACAAGAGCCTGTGCGAAGATGATAGGCATAACGTTTGCTGCATTCATCTTCAAGGGGATGTACTGGCGTACACCACCGTACTGCTTGTTACCGATAATACGCTTAGCATACTGTACAGGTATCTTGCGAACAGCCTGGATGACTGCGATAGATACCAGGAACACCAAGAACAGTAGGGCAAGTTCCACAACGAACATGATAAGGCTACCCGTAGAGGTGCTGACGCGAGCGGTAAACTCGGCCATCAACGCCTGAGGCAGGCGGGCTACGATACCAATCATAATGATCATTGAGACACCGTTACCGATGCCCTTGTCCGTAATACGCTCACCGAGCCACATGGTAAACATGGTACCTGCGATGAGGATCACTGTTGCATAGATGAAGAAATAGGGGGTACCTCCCATTACGAAAGCCTCCTGAGGCATCGTACGGTAGAGGTTGGCCATGTAAGCAGGACCCTGGATGCAGAGCACCACGATCGTAAGCAAACGTGTCCATTGGTTCATCTTGCGGCGGCCGCTCTCACCCTCCTTCTGCAACTTCTGAACTGCGGGGACCATGATACCCAGCAGCTGAATGATGATCGAGGCGGTGATGTAGGGCATTACACCGAGTGCGAGAACCGCTGCATTGGCGAATGCACCACCAGAGAATACGTCCAAAAGACCCAAAAGGGTGTTGCTGCTCATCTGGTCTGCCAATGCCGAATCAGCGCCCAACATGTTGGGGTTGATACCCGGTATTACCACAAAACATCCCAAACGATATACAAGAAGGAGGCCGATCGTATAGAAGATACGCTTACGCAGCTCCTCGATCTTGTACATGTTTTTCAATGTTTCAACGAGTTTCTTGTTGGTAGCCAGAAGCAATACGATGATCGCTACTAACAAACCAGCAATTAGATAACCGTTCATAACTTATTCTGTTTTTGTTAAATTACAACTTTTCTACGCTACCACCAGCAGCTGCAATAGCAGCCTCGGCGCTCTTAGAGAAGGCGTGTGCCGTAACGGTGAGAGCCTTTGTAACTGAACCATTACCCAGGATCTTAACTCGGTCGTTTGACGAGATAAAACCTGCACCGATCAAGGTGTCGATATTGATTGCAGTGAGCTCCTTCTTTGCGGCCAACTCCTCCAACGTAGAGAGGTTGATGGGCTTGTACTCTACACGCTTCAGGTTCTTGAAACCGAACTTGGGAAGACGACGCTGCAAAGGCATCTGACCACCCTCAAAGCCGAGCTTGCGAGAGTAACCCGAACGTGACTTGGCACCCTTCAAACCACGGGTTGAGTAACCACCGTGACCTGAACCAGCACCGCGACCCACGCGCTTGTCGTGGTGTGTTGAACCCTTGGCGGGCTTCAAATTATTGAGTTCCATCTTCAGAATTTCTTTTTTGAGTTAAACTTACTTTACCTCCTCTACTACTACGAGGTGCTTTACGCGCTCGAGCATACCCTTGATGATTACTGAATCAGAGTGCTCTACGCTCTGGTTAATCTTGCGAAGACCCAAAGCCGCGAGATTCTTGCGCTGCTGCGCGGTCGTGCCGATCTGGCTACGAACCTGAGTAATTTTCAACTTTGCCATTGTCTTTGTATGAATTAACCGTTAAACACCTTAGTCATTGAGATACCACGCAACTGTGCTACGCTGTGTGCGTCACGCAACTCGCACAATGCACCTACGGTTGCCTTTACGAGGTTGTGGGGGTTAGAAGAACCCTTGCTCTTTGCGAGCACGTTCTTGATACCTACTGACTCCAACACGGCACGCATTGCACCACCGGCGATGATACCGGTACCGGGAGCTGCCGGACGAATCATAACCTCTGAACCACCGAAACGCATCTCCTGCTTGTGAGGAATGGTGCCGTTGATTACGGGGATCTTTACCAAATTCTTCTTTGCGTCCTCTACACCCTTTGCGATTGCTGAGGTTACCTCCGATGCCTTACCGAGGCCATAGCCTACAACACCGTTCTCGTTACCTACAACAACGATTGCAGAGAAACTAAAAGTACGACCACCCTTGGTTACCTTGGTAACACGGTTGATTGCTACGAGCCTATCCTTAAGCTCCAGGTCGCTTGTACGAACTTTCTTTACGTTTGTATTTGACATATCGCTTAGAATTTAAGGCCACCCTCACGAGCAGCGTCGGCTAACATTTTTACTCTACCGTGATAAAGGTATCCGTTACGGTCGAATGCTACGCATGAGATACCCTTCTCGATTGCGCGTGCGGCGGCCAACTTACCTACCAATGCGGCAATCTCACACTTGTTCTTACCGGCTGCCTCGGCTACTACCTCCTTATCGAGTGAAGAAGCTGTTGCCAAAGTCACACCTGCAAGGTCGTCAATAAACTGAACGTAGATCTGCTTGTTAGAGCGGAATACGGTCATACGAGGCTGCTCGGGCGTACCGTTCACGATCTTACGGATACGCATCTTGATCCTCTCTCTTCTTTCTATCTTTGTTAATGACATAATGCTTGACTTATTTTACTATTTTGATGCAGACTTACCGGCCTTGCGACGGATTACCTCGCCTACGAACTTAATACCCTTACCCTTATAAGGCTCCGGCTTACGCAGTGAGCGAATCTTTGCAGCAACCTGACCTACCAACTGCTTGTCGATAGACTTCAACGTAACGATGGGGTTACCCTTCTTCTCGGTAACTGCGGTTGCAGTAACCTCGGCGGGGAGCATAAGAGCAACATCGTGTGAGTAACCAAGACCCATGTAAAGGATACCATCCTTAACCTCAGCCTTGAAACCTACACCTACGAGCTCCTGCTTGATCTCATAGCCCTTAGATACGCCAATAACCATGTTGTTGATGAGTGCGCGGTACAAGCCGTGCAATGAACGGTGACGGGGCTGGTTGGTGGGGCGGCTTACCATCACGGCAGCAAACTCCTTCTCAGTCTTTGCGTCGGTGTGAGTACCAACCTCGACCTTAATGTCTGAATCAACCTTCTGACTCAGTGTCCCAAGAGGCCCTTTCACGCTTACCGTGTTGTCGGCAGCAACCTCTACGGTTACGCCTGCAGGTAAGATTACAGGTAATTTACCAATTCTTGACATTTTCTTTTGTGTTTGTTTGTTAGTTAATTAATGCCCAGAGAGCACTTCGATTAGTAGATGTAGCACAATACCTCGCCACCTACGTTCTCCTTGCGAGCCTTAGCGTCGGTCATGATACCCTTTGATGTTGAAACGATGGCAATACCCAAACCGTTCAATACACGGGGCATGGTGTCAACCGATGCGTACTGGCGCAAACCGGGACGGCTTACACGCTTCAAATTCTTGATGGCGTTGGTCTTGGTTGCTGCGTCCCACTTCAGAGCGATCTTGATGGTCGGGTGACCCTTCTCGTCTGTGTCGAACTTGTAGGCCAAGATGTAGCCCTGCTCGTAGAGGATCTTAGTGATCTCTCGCTTAATTTTTGAACCGGGAGCTTCAACCACCTTGTGGTTGGCTTTCACCGCGTTTCTAATTCTGGTCAGAAAATCCGCAATAGGATCTGTCATGGTGAATTAAAAGTTAAAAATTAATAATTAAGTTAAATTGTTTATTTTCACCCAATATGGGCGCGCAAATATATGCAAAAAAATCCAATAAATCGCTATCTAATGGCTTATTATAAGGCATTTGCGGCTGCGAAAACGAAAAAATAACATAAAAATAACATTGGACCGACGCTTTTTGCGCCATTTTGCCCAATATGTTACCCTTAGTCACCTTCTCTCGCAACAATTTCAGCTTCTGCACTCCGCCACCTTTCACGCGGCCTCTCTCCTTCGAGCAGCCACCCTTCACACGGTCCCGCTCTTTCGAGCAGCCACTCGGCAAAGCGCATCAACTCAAACTGTCACCTTCTCACATGACAAAAGGTGCAACCAAAAATCGCCAGTGCGATTCAGCCACTACCTCTGTCACATCAGGGAGCCTGCATCATCTGCACACCGCCACAGCGTCACGCCACGACGGCTACCCCCTTGCGCCACAATACCCGCCGCGCGAATCTTATACCCTTCCCACGGCTCTACGCCCCGAGCGGACACAACGATTCACAATCGACAGCCATCTGCGACCCTTGAATGTGTAACTCGATGCCTAACCTTTTCCGTGGCCTCCACGACCGAGAAGTTACCATCATCTAACGGCACTTTCCTCGACGTGCACTCCACCTACTCGGGACTCTGCATCTGTATAGAATGTGTATTCGCTGATATACTTATATATATACACAGGCACCCGTGAGCACCTACGAATAACTCATCCTTTAATAATACTCAACGGGGTTAGGCGGCGACAAGTCGCACTACTGCCTTCCGCACGTTGAAAAAACAGTCGCTCGGGGCGCATCGTGCGCCCCTGCGACAGCGATCTACTACCAGCTGGCCTTCTTTACGCCGGGGATCAGACCGTTTGATGCCATCTCACGGAACTGAATACGGCTGATGCCGAACTGACGCATATAACCCTTAGGACGACCCGTCAGTTTGCAACGGTTGTGCTGACGGATGGGATTCGAGTTGCGGGGCAACTTTGAGAGGGCGATCCATGCCTCCTCGTGATCCATCTCACCGCTCTTAACCTTTGCAGCAATCTCCTCACGCTTGTGAGCGTAACGATTTGCGAGCTTCACACGCTTTACCTCGCGTGCCTTCATTGATTCCTTTGCCATATTACTGGTTGTTCTTTTTAGCGTTCTTAAAAGGCAAACCGAACTCACGCAACAGGGCGTAACCCTCAGCGTCGGTCTGTGCCGTAGTTACGAAAGTAATCTCCATACCGAAGATCTTGGTGATCTTGTCGATGTCGATCTCGGGGAAGATGATCTGCTCGGTGATACCCAAAGTGTAGTTACCACGGCCGTCGAACTTCTCGTTGATACCCTTGAAGTCGCGTACACGGGGCATAGCCACCGCGATCAAACGCTCCAAGAACTCATACATACGCTCGGCACGAAGCGTTACACGTACACCGATAGGCATACCCTTACGCAACTTGAAGTTTGAGATATCCTTCTTTGACTTGGTCTGAACTGCCTTCTGACCTGTGATCTGAGTAAGCTCGGCCTGTGCTACGTCGATAAGCTTCTTATCGGCAACAGCCTGACCCATACCCTGGTTGATCACGATCTTCACGAGCTTGGGACACTGCATTA
>JAFTVW010000002.1 GCA_017465605.1 Alistipes sp. | reverse complement strand
TGTGTAATAACGTGTGTATAATAAAAAACGCACCGATGAATTTTAGGAAACAGGGCAGGCGGTGAAATTTCCGTTAAAAAACAGAGACCTTTTGATTGCTTCAAAAGTGCGAAGCATCTGTTTTAGGAAATTTCGGTGGCTGACCCCCGAAATTTATCATTGCGCCGCTTTTTGCTCCACTTTTTACGGTTAAAAAGTGGAATAAAACAAAACTATACTACAAGGAAAAACTTTGCGGCAAAGACACGCTCCCTCCCCTTCGGGTACTCCCTCTTGCCTTAAAGGGAGAATTTTATCTGTCTTATTCTAATTCATAATTCCCGCCCGAAGGCAATTTTGAATCTTGAATTTTGAATTTTGAATTCCCGATTTCGGGTTCCCCAATGTTAAGTTAATGAAAAATCTTACTATTTTTCGTGACCAAAATTTGCTTAATATATATAAAGTGTATATTTTTGCGGTGTTAATCGAGTAACAATAACTTGCTCGCCAAGCGTTGCCCGATTGACAAGATTCAGGACATCAAAGTTTTATTACATAAATTACAAAACAAATTATGGCACAGATTAAGATTGGTATCAACGGTTTCGGACGTATCGGCCGTATGGTATTCCGTGCAGCTTGCACTCAGACAGAGAAGTATGATGTAGTAGGTATTAACGACCTTTGCCCAGTTGAGTACTTGGCTTATATGCTTAAGTATGACACAATGCACGGCAAGTTCGAGGGTACTATCGACTACGACACAGAGAAGAGCCTTCTTATCATCAACGGTAAGGCTATCCGCGTAACTGCTGAGCGTAATCCTGAGGATTTGAAGTGGAACGAGGTAGAGGCTGAGTATGTAGTTGAGTCAACAGGTTTGTTCCTCACAGCTGAGAAGGCTGAGGCTCACATCAAGGCTGGTGCTAAGTACGTTGTTATGTCAGCTCCTGCTAAGGATAAGACTCCTATGTTCGTATGCGGTGTTAACACTAACACATATGCTGGTCAGACTATCGTTTCTAACGCATCTTGCACAACAAACTGCTTGGCTCCTATCGCTAAGGTTTTGAACGACAACTGGGGCATCGCTGACGGTTTGATGACAACTGTTCACGCTACAACTGCAACTCAGAAGACTGTTGACGGTCCATCATTGAAGGACTGGCGTGGTGGCCGCGCAGCTGCTGGCAACATTATCCCTTCATCAACAGGTGCTGCTAAGGCAGTAGGCGTAGTATTGCCTGAGTTGAACGGTAAGCTTACAGGTATGGCATTCCGCGTTCCTACTTTGGACGTATCAGTTGTTGATTTGACAGTTAACTTGGCTAAGCCTGCAACATACGCTGAGATTTGCGAGGCTATGAAGGCTGCATCTGAGGGTGAGTTGGCTGGTGTATTGGGTTACACTAACGAGGACGTTGTATCATCTGACTTCTTGGGTGACGCTCGTACTTCAATCTTCGACGCTAAGGCTGGTATCGCTTTGACTGACACATTCGTAAAGGTTGTATCTTGGTACGACAACGAGTGGGGTTACTCAAACAAGGTATTGGACCTCATCTCAGTTATGAAGGCTTACAACAAGTAATCTATAATCAAATAGATACTTACAAGGCCACTCCCGTTTGGGGGTGGCTTTTTTTTGGAATTCAAAATTCAAAATCAGGTTTTGAAAACCTTTTTATGATTTACTTTGTAGCAAAGGCTGTTCTTTGCAAGGCCGTAATTAAGCGGTAGATTTCAACATTTTGAGTTTCACAACTCTTCTATGATTTTTTACTTACACTCATAAAAAGGTCGCGAGACCTCGAAAATATGAAATGACGTTTTATAATAAAAAACGCACCGATGAATTTTAGGAAACAGGGCAGACGGTGAAATTTCCGTTAAAAAACAGAGACCTTTTGATTGCTTCAAAAGTGCGAAGCATCTGTTTTAGGAAATTTTATTGACTGACCCCTAAAATTTATCATTGCGCCGCTTTTTGCTCCACTTTTTACGGCTAAAAAGTGGAATAAAACAAAAAACCGTCATTCTGACATTTTTGTATTGGGGAGGGTGGGTGATGCAATTATCTACCATACAAAAATGTAAGAATCCACCTTATAATACACCACGTTGCAAAGAATGACTTTGCGACAAAACACACTCCCTCCCCTTCGGCGGCCCCTATAACTTAAAGGGAGAGTTTTTTATTGTCGCACACAGCAAGGCCGTAAAAAAACGGTAGATTCTATCATTTCTTTATATTTGCTAACTATCTTCTCCAATACTCACCAATGAAGAAATGCGGAATGATGCAGTCTTACGACTGTTTTATAATTCCCTTGACAACCAACAATAAAGAAATACTCTATCCAACTCGATGTCGGATAGAGTATTAGCCAATTTTGAATTCTTAATTTTGAATTCCCTTTGCTTCGCGGCGTTTGATGAACTTTGCGGTGAGGGGTGATGCTATGCGTTGACGCATTTGCTCAACTTCGGTTTGCCACTCCTCGTGGCTCTTCACTCCGCTCTGACTCCACGCCGAGCCATTCCACATTCGGATAGTCTCGCCAGCTTGCACTTTTCTTAATGTTACGGCGTGGTAATCCATCTCCGAAGAGGATTCGCCACCTTGCAGAATCACCGCCAGCGATATGTTGCCATCGCGCTCAGGCTCTTTTGAGTCCGATGCGGGCTCGGTGATGGCTACATAATCTTTTCCATCACTTTGAGCCTTTACATCGTGCAGTACGATACCTGCCGCGACCTCAATATTACCCTCGAAACCCTCCAAACAATACTCCTGACAAGTGAATCGACTATTGGCATCGAGCCATATCGTGCGATGCATAATAACTCTCTTGCCAGCCACGTTTATTGGTGCATATTCAAATTCGGCCTTTGTGCGTATTGGACCGTTGGCGGTGCAAAGTTGCTTAGTGTAGTTGCCCGATAGCAGAAGTTCCCCGCCATCAACAACTGCCAACGCTCCACCTCCCAACGTGTTGCCAACCTTATAGCAATCCATACCTTCACCGTAGTTGTGGTGATAGTTGCCGCGAGCAAACCACTCGTCGATAATCATCTTTGGAGTGTTCTTTACCCACACATCAACACCTTGCGAGAGAGGGTCTTTCAGGCGTGGGCCATAGATGCGATAGGCTGTTAAGTTGTTCTCCCACGCATAGTCGTCCATACGTTCTGGAACATAGCGACCATATGCTTGTGGAGGATACTCCTCGCGCACCTTGCGGCGAATATTATACACGCTCGAAGAGTTGGCCTCGACCGATGCCGTGAATAGCAGATGCGTGGGATTCCCTTCGTTGTCGAATATCACCTGCGAAGGTATTTGATTATCGTTGTTATCGAACACAACCACCTTTTCAGGTGTGATGGCAGCACCTTGTAGTTGCTCCCACTCAATCTCTACAACCTCGCCGTTGCGAGCAAAATCGAGTTCGTTCTCAACCTCGATAAACAATCCCGGGCCTACAACTCCACACGAGCCGAGGAGCAGGCATATTGCCAATAAGAGGTTTTTCATAAGCGTCAAAAATTAGTGTTATGTGGCTCTTTATCAATAGGGTTGTTACTGTGGACCGCGACCTATGTAGGCCAATATTCCACCATCTACATAGAGTATGTGGCCATTGACAAAATCCGAAGCCCTTGATGCCAAAAATATGGCGGGGCCCATCAAATCGTCGGTCGTACCCCAACGCTCGGCAGGGGTCTTTGCCACGATGAACGAGTCGAATGGGTGGCGATTGCCCTCTGCATCACGCTCACGCAGTGGTGCGGTCTGCGGTGTGGCTATATAGCCCGGGCCAATGGCATTACATTGAATATTATAACGGCCATACTCCGATGCTATGTTGCGTGTGAGCATCTTCAACCCGCCCTTTGCTGAGGCGTAGGCCGAAACGGTCTCACGTCCCAATTCCGACATCATCGAGCAGATATTGATAATCTTACCTCCACCACGCTCTATCATCGAAGGAATCACAGCTTTGGCCATAATGAAGGCTGCTGTAAGGTCGATATCTATCACCTCGCGGAACTCATCAACTGACATCTCGTGCATTGGGATACGCTTGATTATGCCCGCATTGTTGACCAAAATATCAACAGCCCCAAGCTCTTCGGTGATGGATTCTATCATCTTCCCTACGGCCTGCTCGTCGGTGACGTCACACAAATAACCTTTGGCGTCGATTCCCTTCTCTGCGTAGTCGGCCAACGCCTTGTCGAGATGCTCCTTGCGGCGGCAGTTGAAAGCGATTTTTGCACCAGCCGATGCCAAAGCCTCTGCAATGGCAAAACCTATACCGTAGGCTGCACCCGTCACGAGGGCCACTTTGCCTTTGAGTGAAAAATTTTCTATCGGATTCATATAGCTTATGTGTGTGGCTTTGTCGTTATTTAAGGTCGGTTATAGCCGAGAAATCTTGGTCAGAGTAGTCGAGATTCTCACCGCCCATACCCCAAATGAATGTGTAGTTGTGGGTGGCGGCTGCGCTATGGATTGACCACTCAGGCGATAATACGGCTTGCTCGTTGTGAAGCCATATATGGCGAGTCTGCTGTGGCTCACCCATAAAGTGGCATATGGCATCGCTCTGTGGAAGCTCAAAGTAGAAATATGCCTCCATACGGCGTGAGTGAACGTGAGCTGGCATAGTGTTCCACACACTACCTGTTGCCAATTCAGTCATACCCATCTGTAATTGGCAGGTAGGCAACACCTGACTTACAATCATCTTGTTGATGTTGCGGTCGTTTGAGCCCTCCAATGAGCCCATCTGAGCCACGATGGCATTTGCTTTGGTGACTTTGCAGTCGGGGTAGTTGCGATGAGCCGTAGTGGAGTTGAAGTAGAATTTTGCGGGAGCAGCAGCATCGTCACTCTCAAAAATGACATCTCTCTCGCCTGAACCTAAATAGAGAGCCTCCTTGAAGTCGAGATGAAAACTCTCATCTCCCACGCGCACAGTACCTGCTCCTCCAACGTTGAAGATTCCTATTTCGCGACGAGTGAGGAAGTAGGGGGCTTTGAGTGGGTCGATGGCCTCCAACGGCAGAGCCTCGCCTACGGGCATAGCTCCACCCACAACCATACGGTCATACATCGAATAGACCATATTCACCTCGTTGGCTGTAAAGACGTTTTCGATAAGAAAATCTCGGCGCAGACGCTCTGTGTCGTATGATTTAGCATCTTCGGGGTGTGCGGCATAACGCACTTGATAGTTGGTTTTCATATATTGTTTCTCCTCTTTTTTTTGTGTTTGTATGCAGTTGTTAATTAGGTTGAAGTTCCAGCGTTAGAACTTGAAGAAGTTTTTGGCGTTGTTGTAGCTGATGTTCTCGACCATCTGTCCCAAGAAATCCATCTCGCTTGCGGGAAGAAGTCCCTGCTCAACATCGTTGCCTATAAGGTTGCAGAGTGTGCGACGGAAATACTCGTGACGAGGATAACTCAGGAAGCTGCGCGAGTCGGTGAGCATACCCACAAAACGGCTCAAAAGACCGAGTAGCGAGAGTGAGTTCATCTGACGCTCCATACCATCTTTCTGGTCGAGGAACCACCAGCCCGAACCGAACTGAATCTTGCCAGCGATCTTGCCATCTTGGAAGTTGCCAATCATAGTGGCTACCATCTCATTGTCGCGTGGATTGATATTGTAGAGGATAGTCTTTGTGAGCTTATCCTGCGAGTCGAGACGGTCCAAATATTTAGCCATACTCTTTGCGGTGTTGAAGTCTCCAATCGAGTCGAATCCTGTGTCGGGGCCCAATTTGGCCATCATACGGCTATTGTTGTTGCGGATAGGCCCATAGTGGAATTGCTGAGTCCAGCCTGTCTGGTGATCCATTATGCCAAACTCCACGAGCATTGCGCTCTTGTATTTGCGAATCTCTGAGTCGGAGAGCTCTGCTCCGCCATATACTTTTGCAAAGATAGCCTCAATCTCAGCTGTTGTGTAATCCTCGGCATAGAACTCCTCAATTCCGTGGTCACTCAGGCGGCAACCAACACTCTCAAAGAAGCGGTGACGTACGCGCAGTGCATCGAGCAACGTAGCGAATGAGCGAATCTCCACTCCCGAAACCTTTGCTAATCGGTCGATGTATGCCTTGAACGAAGCAGGATTCTCAACGGCCATAGCTTTGTCGGGTCGCCAAGTAGGCAAAACCTTGCACTCGAAGCCATCTTCGCGGCATTTGATGTGATGCTCCAACGAGTCGATGGGGTCATCTGTCGTGCATACCACCTCTACCTTGTAGCGACGCATAAGGCCACGAGCCGAATACTCAGGCTGCTGCAACAGAGCTGAGCAGTGGTCGTATATCTCGCGTGCTGATGCGGGGTTGAGTAGCTTGTCAACTCCAAAGGCTGTTTTCAATTCGAGGTGGGTCCAATGATATAGCGGGTTGCGCATTGTGTAAGGAACTGTCTCGGCCCACTTCTCAAACTTCTCCCAGTCCGAAGCATCGCCTGTGCAGAAACGCTCATCAACACCATTTGTGCGCATTGCACGCCATTTGTAGTGATCTCCTGCAAGCCATATCTCGGCAAGGTTGCGGAATTGGTGGTCGCTGGCCACATACTCAGGGTCGAGATGGCAGTGGTAGTCGATGATAGGCATTTTTGATGCGTGGTCGTGATACAAACGCTCGGCAGTGGGGGTTTGTAACAAGAAATTAGAGTCGTTAAAAGTTTTCATATAGGTAGTAAATTTTGTCTTAGTTCAATTATACAAAGATAATTTATTTCTGTTGTAAAATCAATTTTTGGGCCTACTTGTGTCGAAAAATATGCGAAAGAGCCTAATGTGAGAGAAGTTTTCGTATATTTGTCCTCGTGAAAGTATTGAAATCGATAAAATATTTGGCGAGTGCCGATTTTTCACTCCGTTTCAAGCAGTGGGTGTGGCGCGCGGCATCGAAGAGTGCAATCGGACGATATGCGCTCCATCAGCGTTTTGGTGTGCCGGCTGCAAATCTCGAACGCGATGTGTTTGGTATGCATTTTACTTCGCCTGTCGGATTGGCCGCAGGTTTTGACCGAGATGGCGAGATGATTGATGCTATGGCCGCCGCAGGTTTTGGATTTGTCGAGATTGGTTCGGTGACTCCCAAGCCTCAAAGAGTGGAGCGAGGAGATGAAAATCTGATTTTGCTCAAAGGTGATAAAGCGTTGATTTATAGAGCCGACATCGAGAGTGCTGGCGTGGAGAAGGTGATTGAGAATATTAAGCAGCATCGTAGCCGTATTGTGGTGGGTTGCAGTATAGTCAAAAATTCCAAAACCCCGCCCGAGGAGGCCGCAGTTGAATATTTGCGCTTGTTCCGTCCGTTGTATCAGTATGTTGACTATTTTACTGTCAATGTTTGTTGCAATACAACCTCAGAGCCTTATGTTCCTGCATCGAAGCAGGAGCTAATGGCAATACTTGCTCCGTTGTTTGATTTTAGGCGAGGACAGAATCAGTATTGCCCCATTTTGTTGAAGATTTCGCCCGATTTGACAGACGAGCAGATTGACGATATGACCGATATTATGCTCGATACACCACTCGATGGTATCGTGGCGTGTGGTGGCACTATCGGCCGTCACGGTTTGCAGAAGTCTGCTTCACAGATGCATTCGATAGGACGCACTCACGGTGCAATGTGTGGCCGTCCATTGAAGAATCGTGCCATAGAGGTTGTTCGCCGCATCTATTCTCGCTCGAAGGGTACATACCCAATTATCGGTTGTGGCGGAATATCCACTCCCGACGATGTGTTTGAGATGTTGCAGGCGGGAGCTACTTTGGTGCAAATCGGTAGCGAGTTTATATATGGTGGAGGAGAGTCGCTTCGTAATATACATTTAGGTGTCGATGAACGTCTGCGAAAAGCCGAGCAACGAGCTGCGGCCGAGCAGGCAAATGCGGAGCAAGACGATAGTGAACGAGCGACAACCGGGCAATCAGAGGCATCTCAGCGAGTTGAGCCGAGTGATGGCTCCGTATCGGACACCGCTGCAAAATAAAATCTAATAAAATGATTAAAGCTGCAATTATAACTATTGGCGATGAGATTCTCATCGGCCAAATTGTCGATACCAATTCGGTAAGTATTTCAAAACATCTTAACTCGGCAGGAATCACCGTTGTCGAGAAACTTTCAATTGGCGACGCAGCCGAGCAGATAACCCAGACTCTGCAACGAGTTATGGCGTTTGCCGATGTGGTGATTATTACGGGCGGATTGGGCCCAACGAAGGACGATATCACCAAATTCACTCTTGCACGAATCTTCTCATCGCCTATGCGTGAGGATAGTCGTGTGGCTACACACGTTAGAGAGATGCTTGCGGCTCGTGGAATTGAGTACAATGAACTGAATCGCTCTCAGGCGATGGTGCCTGAACGATGCGAGGTGTTGTTTAATGCTCACGGAACTGCTCCCGGAATGTTGTTTGTGGGAGAGCAAGGGCAGATTGTAGTATCGCTTCCGGGTGTGCCATTCGAGATGGAGCATTTGATGGTAGATGAGGTGATGCCCCGACTCAGAGCACGTTTGTCGTTGCACGCCAATATCCACCGCACGATGATTACAGCGGGTGTGGCCGAGTCGATTTTGGCCGAGCGTATATCGGAGTGGGAGGATAGCCTTCCCGTAGGGATTAAATTAGCCTATTTGCCAGCTCCGAATGTGGTGCGTTTGCGCTTGTCGGCATACGATGTGGAGAATGAGGCTCTGATGCGTCAGACGATAGATGCTCTCTTCGATAAACTCTACAAAATAATTCCCGACAATATTGTTGGTTTTGAAAATGCTTCGATGCAGGAGCTGATTCACAATATTATGTGCGAGAGAGGATTAACGCTATCTACGGCTGAGAGTTGTACGGGCGGTACTATCGCTTCACGATTTACCGCTATGGCGGGAGCTTCGGCCTACTTTAAGTGTGGTGTGGTAGCCTATGCCAACGAGGCGAAACGCGATGTGCTGGGTGTGAACTACGAGGATATTATGCGCTACGGAGCAGTAAGCGAGCAGGTGGCTCGTCAGATGGCCGAAGGGGCTCGTCGTGTGGGTGAGACCGATTATGCTATTGCGACCACAGGCATTGCAGGCCCTACGGGTGGCTCTGCCGAGAAACCTGTGGGTACTGTGTGGATTGCTGTTGCAACGCCTACGCATACGGTGGCAGTGATGAGAAACTGCGGAACAGATCGTGGGCAAATAGTGAATCGCGCATCGGCCTATGCAATCGAGATGCTCTATAAGGAGCTGAAAAATAGCCTTGCCATAGGATAAATTCTCTGCTTTGCGAGCCGCAGAGAACAAATTTACTCCCAAAAAGCAAATTTTGAATTTCTAATTTTGAATTTTGAATTTATTTTCCTTATCTTTGCGCACCCTTATAGTGAGGGGATAGAAACTAAAACGTAAAAACAATGAGAGTTTGCGAAATTACAGGTAAGACCGCAGTAGTGGGTAACAATGTTTCTCACTCAAACCGCAAGACCAAGCGCAAGTTCAACACGAACTTGAAGACAAAGCGTTTTTGGTCTGAGGAGGAGGGCCGCTGGCTCACTTTGAAGGTGACCACCGCCGGAATGAAAACAATTAACAAGAAGGGCTTGGCTGCCGCTTTGAAGGAGGCTGCTGCACCTAAGAAAGTTTACTAAAAATCAGAGTAACAAATGGCAAAGAAAGGTAACAGAGTGCAGGTGATTTTGGAGTGCACCGAGCAGAAGGAGAGTGGTGTTGCAGGAATGTCACGTTACATCACCACTAAGAACAAGAAGAACACACCCGACCGTTTGGAGCGTCGTAAGTACAATCCATACTTGAAGAAGGTGACAGTACATCGTGAAATTAAATAACAATTGACGAGTTATGGCAAAGAAAGTAGTTGCAACCCTTAAAACGGGTACCAACAAGAAGTACACCAAGTGTATCAAGATGGTGAAATCAGAGAAGACAGGTGCTTATATCTTCAAGACTCAGAATATCTTGGAGGAGGCTGATATCAAGGCTTACTTCGCTGAGAAATAATTATTTTTGTATGAGGTTGCGAATCTCGCAGAGCCTAATGCAAAAAATGCGCTTCCCGTCGGGAGGCGCATTTTTTTTGTGGTGTGTGGTAATGTGGATTTATCGTGATGTTGGTGTTAGGTTATTTGAGGTTGGTCTTTGAGGACTTCTTCTTCGTGGGCTTGGTTTTTAGTTCGATTTTATTGTAAAGCGGTTCAACTACGGTCTCGACGTTGGAAGAGCTCTTGTAGGCCGATGTGGTCTTTTTGCTCTCGCCTGCCTTGACCGAGATTTTAGTGGGTGCGCAACCATCGATGATGTATGTAATCGTAACATCGTACTTGTTGTTATTGGTAAAAACCAAGTAGGAGTACGACTGCGCTGAACTTGCCGCGCGAGTTAGTGTGATTCCGTTGTTTTTGGGTTGCTGGCTTTGGTCGGTTGCGTAGATTACGCCAAATACGTCGGCAGTGACAACTGCCAAAAAGAATAGGAAGAAAATGTATCGCATAGGTTAGGTTTTTGTGGTGTCGTACAACTCCGATGCGACTTGTGGCTTAAAAATAAAGAAAGTGTGGAGTTGATTTCGTCTATCTAACAGAAGGTTGTGGAAGGACCTAAACGGAATAAACGATGCAATGCCCCACACCTGAATAGATTATGGGGTGTATTGCAGATTAAATGCGAAAACCTCATATGTCTAAACAAGAAGTGAGTGTTGTTCGTTCACCTCCGTTTTTTTGAAAACTTCCACATTTTCTGTTAGGGAGAGTGCGAAAACACTTTCTAAAATATGTACGCCGAAATTTCGTGGCTAGATTGCAAAGATATAAAAACTTTCATAAACGCCCAAACACTTGAAAGAAGAAATATTATACATTAATATATAAGTTTGGTAGTGCCGCAAAAAAAACGTAAATTTGTGCGATAATTTGCCACGCGGAATGTGTTGGCTTAAAAACAGATAAGATTATGGGATTTTTTGACCTTTTTAAGAAGAAAAGAGATAATGCAGCTGAGCCGCTATCGGCGGAGCAGCAGGCAGTGCAGGAGCAACAAGCCGCCGAGGAGCAACAGGCACAGACGGAGGAACTGTCGGCTGGCCTGCAAAAGACAAAGGAGGGATTCTTCTCTAAGTTGGCGCGTGCCGTTGCAGGACGTTCAACTGTCGATGCCGATGTGCTGGACGATTTGGAGGAGGTGCTTATCACCTCAGATGTGGGTGTCGAGACTACCGTCAAGATTATCAACCGTATCGAGGAGCGTATAGCTCGCGATAAGTATATGAATACTTCCGAGCTGAATGCCATCTTGCGTGATGAAATTGCGTCGCTTATGGAGCAGTCGCACTCGTCGCAGCAGGATTTTGGTTTGGAGGTGAAGGAGGGGACTCCTTATGTTATGATGGTTGTGGGTGTGAATGGTGCTGGTAAGACCACAACAATCGGAAAACTTGCCGCACAACTCACCAAAGCAGGTCGCAAGGTCTATATCGGAGCTGCCGACACCTTCCGAGCTGCAGCTATCGACCAGCTGGCGGTATGGGCCGAGCGTGCAGGAGCTACGATGATTCGTCAGGAGATGGGCTCTGACCCTGCTTCTGTGGCTTTCGATACGTTGAAGTCGGCTGTGGCCAATGGAGCCGATGTGGTGCTGATTGATACGGCTGGTCGTCTGCATAATAAGGTGGGCTTGATGAACGAGCTTACAAAGATTCGTAACGTGATGGCAAAGGTTATCCCCGATGCACCCCACGAAGTGATGCTTGTGTTGGACGGCTCAACGGGCCAAAATGCCTTTGAGCAGGCTCGTCAATTTACTCAGGCTACGCAGGTTACTTCGCTTACAATCACTAAGTTGGACGGTACGGCAAAGGGTGGTGTGGTAATAGGTATCAGCGACCAATTCCATATCCCTGTGCGATATATCGGCATTGGCGAGGGTATTGACCAGCTCCGTATGTTTGACCGTCACCAATTTGTAGATGCCCTTTTCGGGGAGAAAAAGTAACAGGATTTTGGCCAAGAAAGAGATTATGTGCGAATATTTCAGAAATAAGAACATTGTTTTGTACAATGATAATTGCTTAAATAGAAAACTTTTTAATCAAGAGTTTATTGATTTAATTGTTACATCTCCACCATACAATGTAGGAATTGAATACAATTCAAATGATGATACAATTACCTATGGTGACTATCTTGAATTTTCGCGTCAGTGGTTGGAAAATTGTTATGAGTGGAGTAACGATCAAGCTCGACTATGCTTGAATATTCCATTAGATAAGAATAAGGGTGGCAGCAATTCGGTGGGTGCGGATTTGACAAAAATTGCACAGTTATGTGGTTGGAAATACAAGTCAACTATTATATGGAACGAAGGCAATATATCTCGTAGGACTGCCTGGGGATCGTGGAAGTCGGCATCAGCTCCTGTGGTAATAGCACCTGTTGAATTAATTGTAGTCCTATACAAAGGAAGTTGGAAAAAGACAAAAGGTTCCCTGAAATCAGATATATCAAGAGATGAATTTATGGCTTGGACTAATGGTGTATGGACATTCAATGGAGAGAGTAAAAAGCGCATCGGGCACCCTGCTCCATTTCCTAAGGAACTTCCATATAGATGTATTAAAATGTTTAGTTATGAGGGTGATATTGTTTTTGACCCATTTGCTGGTAGTGGAACGACTCTCCTTGTGGCAGAAAAGATAAATCGTGTGGGAATTGGCGTGGAATTAGATTCTTCGTATTGCGAATTAGCTAAAAATAGAATTACAAAAGAGAATGGACAACTATTAAACTTATAAACCATTATGAACGAAGTTAAGCAAAGGGATCTAATAATGCAATATTTTATTGCTCACCCAAATCAAGATATAAGGCACCCCGAAGTTGTCGATTGGGTGACAGAACAATATAGACAATTAACGGGTAAAGTATTTCGTGATCCTGATAGAGGTATCCGCAAATTGGCGCAAGAAGGTTTTTTACAAAAGATTGGTAAAGGAATATACCGATATGATCCTGCAAATGTTATAAATAGGACTCTTGAAGATTTTACATCTGCGCAGAAGAAAATTATATTAGAACGGGATGGATACAAATGCGTCATATGTGGCAGAGGTCGTGAAGATGGTGTTGAATTGCATGTCGATCATATCAAGCCGAAGGATTTAGGAGGTAAGGCTGTTATAGAGAATGGTCAGACTTTATGCGCTCAACATAATTTTCTAAAAAAGAATTTTAAACAAACAGAAACAGGTAAAAAGATGTTTATACGTTTGTACGAGTTAGCGAAATCGACTGGGGATGCTAAAATTGTGGCATTTTGCGAAGATATTCTTGCTGTATATGACAAGCATAATATTAATGGTCATATAGTTTGGAATAAGTAAGATGAAAAAAATCAATGTCATAACTTTGGGTTGCTCAAAGAATACGGTCGATAGTGAGCATCTGATGGCGCAACTTGCAGCGGCAGGCTACGAATTGGAGCACGATAGCGACCGTGGCGATGCCGATGTGGTTGTAATCAACACCTGCGGATTTATCGGCGATGCCAAAAAGGAGAGTATCGATACGATTCTTGCGGCTGTCAGAGCAAAAGAGGAGGGTCTTATCGAGCGATTGTTTGTTGTGGGTTGCCTGAGTGAGCGATATGCCGATGAACTCCGTGAGGAGATTCCCGAAGTTGATGAGTATTTTGGTGTGAACGATTGGGCCGATATTGTAGCTGCGTTGGGTGCCCAGCATAGGGCCGAACTTGCGACCGAGCGAGTGCTTACAACTCCTGCGCACTATGCCTATCTGAAAATTTCCGAGGGGTGTAATTGGTTGTGCGGATATTGCGCTATTCCCCTTATCCGAGGTAAGCACATCTCTGTGCCAATGGAGACCATCTTGGAGGAGGCTCGACGTTTGGCAGAGCGAGGAGTGAAGGAGTTGATGGTTATCGCACAAGATACAACCTATTATGGTATAGACCTTTATGGCCGTCGCCGATTGGCTGATTTGCTGTCGGAATTGTGCCGTATAGAGGGTATTGAGTGGATTCGTCTGCACTATGCTTATCCTGCTGCATTTCCCGAAGATGTGATTGAGGTGATGGCTCGTGAGCCTAAAATCTGCAAGTATCTTGATATCCCGTTCCAGCATATCTCCGATAAGATGCTCTCGGCTATGAAACGCCGCCATACTAAGGCCGAGGCGATGGAACTTATCGAGCGTCTGCGCCGACAAATTCCCGATATAGCCTTGCGTACAACACTGCTTGTGGGCTACCCGGGCGAGACGTTGGAGGACGTTGCCGAGTTGGAGGAGTTTGTGCGTGAGGTGCGTTTCGATAGGTTGGGCGTATTCCCCTATTCGGAGGAGGAGGGAACATACTCAGCGACGGAGCTTACTGATGATGTTCCAGAAGAGGAAAAGGAGCGTCGTGCTGCGCGAATTATGCAGATTCAGGAGCAAATATCGTTGGAGAATAATCTCTCGCGTGTAGGGCGTGTGATGCGCGTTATAGTCGATTCTCGTCAGGGCGATTACTATGTTGCGCGCTCGGAATATGACTCGCCTGAGGTTGACCAAGAGATTCTCATTCCCTGCGAGTTGCGTCAGTTGCGAAGAGGTTGTTTCTACGATGTGCGCATTACGGGAGCCGAGGATTATGACCTCTTCGGTGAAGTCATTGCGCCATCGCACAAAAAGGGCAAGAGATAGAAAGTTAGTGTAAAATCGATATCCCTAACCCTAAAATTTGCGAAAAAAATATTTTTTTTCTATCTTTGAGAGTGAAAACCGTTACAAACTTTTGGTAAGATGGCTTGTAAGAGCATCATAAAGCACATAGAGGCACAAGCCGAGCGCATTATCTCGCAGTATGAGAAACTTGAAGCCGATTGCGAGCAACTTCGCATCGAGCGTGATGCGTTGCGAGTTGAAGTGCGAGAGCAACAGGAGCAGTTGCGCGAGTTGAAGGCCGAGGTGCAACGTCTGCGTTTGGCGGAGAGTTTGAGCGGAAATACAACAGATAAAACCAAATCGCGTGCGCGTATCAACCTGTTATTGCGGGAGGTTGACAAGTGCATCGCACTGCTTACAAAGGCAGAGGAGAATTAATTGAAAGATGGCTAAACAAAAGATAAACCTCAAAGTGGCTGGTAAGGCATATTCGCTGACAATCGACAGCGATAAGGAGGAGGTGTATCGTTTGGCAGAGCGTGAGGTTAATACCAATTTGGCAACCTTGCAGAAGACTTTTGGCGAAAATTTCGACATCAAAGATTGTCTGGCCATCACAGCATTGCAACTAAGTATAAACAATATCGCCATAACACGACAGAATGAGTTGGAGAGCGACGATATGAAGGCCCTCGATGCCCTGTCGCAACGATTGGATAAACATCTTAATCGCTTGCCACGCGCTAAGTCGGCTAAGTAGTGTGAGGGGGGGCGATTGAGATTGGCTGCATTGAGTTGCAAATGATTGACGTTGGTTGAAATGCAAACCTTTACCGAGTGAAGAGGTAATTGAAAAGTTGAAAAATAGTTCTTTATATACAAAATCTACCCGCATAGATTTCCTTATAGCTTTGCGAAACTGAACACTTATTACATTGGGTCAACTCTCGGTTTTTCAAAATCAGGCCTTAACTCCGCAAGGAGTGTGCTGCGACACCGTTGGACGATTGCGAGCTCCGGAGCCCCACACCTTGACTTATCGGCAGATTCGTCAAACAAGAAAAGGAACTTCTATGCGGTTTTTTTGTATATGATAGATTGATGATAACACATATAACCATATATTAACAATAATTTTTACTACAAGCAATGACAACAGTTATTATAACAGCTATCGTGTCGGCTATTGTGAGTGTGAGCGTCTATTATTTGGTGACGTTTTACATCACGAAGAATACGATAAAAAAGCAACGTGAAGCAGCTCTTCGTGAGGCTGAGGCCGAGGGAGAGATGATTAAGAAAGAGAAGATTTTGCAGGCTAAGGAGAAGTTTATCAAGTTGCAGAGTGAGCACGACCGTCAAGTCAACGAGCGTAATCAGAAGATTGCTCAGAGCGAGCAGCGTGCAAAGCAGATTGAGTCGAACTTGCAGAATCAGCAGCGTGAACTTGAACACAAAATCAAGGAGAATGACCGCCTTAAAGAGCAGATGTCGGCTCAGATGCAGAACCTTAACAATCGCAAGGAGGAGCTTGCCGCAGTGATTAAGGAGCAGAATATCCGTTTGGAGCAGATTTCGGGAATGAGTACAGAGGAGGCCAAGAATATCCTTATCGAGAATATGAAGGCAGAGGCTAAGGCCGAAGCCGATTCATATATCAACGAGACAATCGAGGAGGCAAAACTCACAGCTACGAAGGAGGCAAAGCGTATTATCGTTACTTCGATTCAACGTGTCGCAACTGAGACTGCTATCGAGAATGCTGTTACAGTATTTAATATTGATAGCGACGAGGTTAAGGGCCGAATCATTGGTCGCGAGGGTCGTAATATCCGCGCTTTGGAGGCCGCAACAGGCATCGAAATTATCGTAGATGACACTCCCGAGGCTATTATTTTGAGTGGTTTCGACCCTGTGCGTCGTGAGATTGCACGTTTGGCCTTGCATCAGCTTGTAACCGATGGTCGTATCCACCCAGCTCGCATCGAGGAGGTTGTGGCTAAGGTTAAGAAACAGATTGAGGAGGAGATTGTCGAGGTGGGTAAACGTACCGCTATTGACTTGGGTATTCACGGTCTGCACCCTGAGTTGATTCGTCTTATTGGTAAGATGAAATACCGTTCATCGTATGGTCAGAATTTGTTGCAGCACGCACGCGAGACCGCAAACCTTGCAGGTATTATGGCTTCGGAGTTGGGTTTGCCCGTTAAGGCTGCACGTCGAGCAGGCCTGTTGCACGATATTGGTAAGGTGCCCGATGATGAGCCAGAATTGCCACACGCAATTATTGGTATGAAACTCGCCGAGAAGTACAAGGAGAAGCCCGACGTATGCAATGCCGTAGGAGCTCACCACGACGAGGTTGAGATGAATTCGATGATTGCTCCTATCATTCAGGTTTGTGATGCTATTTCGGGAGCTCGCCCAGGAGCACGTCGTGAGGTTGTAGAGTCTTACATCAAACGTTTGAAAGAGATGGAGGATATCGCGCTCTCATATCCTGGTGTGGTTAAGACTTACGCTATTCAGGCGGGTCGTGAGTTGCGTGTTATTGTTGGTGCTGACAAACTTTCGGATCAGGAGTCAGAGTCTTTGTCACACGATATAGCTAAGAAGATTCAGGACGAGATGACCTATCCGGGTCAGGTGAAGATTACCGTTATTCGCGAGACTCGTTCTGTGAGCTACGCAAAATAGCGGTCGTAGTACCTTTATATAATAAAGTAGTGGCTGTCGCAACAAATGCTGGACAGCCACTACTTTTTTGTATTTGGAACCTTTGGCCCTTGTGTTTTATTTCTTTATTCGGTCGGGATTTTGTTTGAGGAATGTCTCCCACGACGAAGAACCCTTCTCGGCTTTTTTACCTCCTCCAAGTCCTTTCACTCGCTCCGTACCCATTGCAACCGATATGGGCGTGCGGGCTGTGAAGTAGTGACACATAGCTACGGCCATACCATCGGTGGCATCTAATCGGCGTGGAGTGTAGTCCAATTTAAGCATACGTTTTACGATTGCCGCTACCTGCTCCTTCGATGCCGAGCCTGAGCCTGCTATGGCTTGCTTGATGCGCGAGGGGGCGTATTCGTAAACCTCCTTGTCAAAGCTTAGAGCTGCGGCCATAGCCACACCTTGTGCGCGTCCCAATTTGAGCATACTCTGTACATTGACTCCAAAGAAAGGTGACTCCAAAGCCACTTCGCGCGGTTGGTAGTCCTTTATTAACTTGCTCACTCTCTCAAATATGTAGCGCAACTTGCGATATGGGTCACTCATCGTGTGGAGGTCGATATCGCCCATCACCACCGAGCGCAGTTTGTTACCCTCGACCTCGATGATACCATAACCCATATAGTTCGTGCCGGGGTCGATGCCCATAATGCGATATGTTGATGACTTCTCCTCCATTGTGTGATTAAATCAACCGTTATCTATGACAAATATAATGAAAATTCCCAAATCCGTTATCGGGATTTGGGAATCTACGTTCAAATATATTGTCGAAATGTCCTCGAAATAGTTGTTGAGAAGATTACTTCAAAAGCTCTGCGAGTTTCTCTTCCAAAGCTGCGCCACGCAAACCCTTAGCTACGATTTTGCCTGTTGAGCAATCGATAAGGAAGTTGGCAGGAATAGCTGAGATGTAATATTCTTTGGGAGCGGGTGAATTGTTTACTTTCAAACCACTAACATTTATCCACTCCATTTCAATCTTTTTAATCGCGTTCTCCCAATCCTTTTTGTTGGCATCGAGCGATGAAGCATAGACCTCAAATCCCTTTTGGTGGAATTTGTTATATGTGGCCTTTAAGTTTGGCATCTCGTTCATACAGGGTCCGCACCAAGAAGCCCAAAACTCCAACAATACAAATTTGTTACCTTCTTTTTCGACAATACTTTTTAATGAAATCTCTTTGCCGTTGGCGGTTGGCTCGGTAACGTCGCTGTATTGATTGCCAATCTCGAAACGAGTAGCCTGTTTAGCCTCTTCAATTTGTTCTGCGAAGTACTCCTGCTTGTGAGGTAGAAGTGCATATAACTCCAACTGATTGGTTGGGCCAAATTCATGAGCCATATAATCTGCTACAAAAACACCAAACTCATTATCGGCATTGTCAGCTATTTGCTTACGTGTATATTCAAAACCCAAATCGAGAATCTCCTCCTCACTGCAACCCTCACTCTCGGCTTTCTCTAAGAGGGAGAAGATACCATTAAAAAAAGCAACGATTTTGAGGTTTAATGTTGTCCCAACAGGAGTGTGTATGTCGTTGTTGAACGCTGTTTGAATTCGCCCATTTTCGAGAATAAAGCGGTGTACGATTATTGGTTTGTCGAATCTCAGAGAATCATTGTATGCGCGTGTCCTAACGGAGGCAATAGTTGGCTGCTCAATCTTGCCTTCAAAACAGAATTCATTGTTTTTGATTTTTACTGAGTCAATGTACTGAATGTCGCCTGAGCCATTCTTTTGAATGGCGAGGTATGCCCACTCTCCGTCGGGGCAACGGCCTGTTGTATCTTTTCCCGTTACAATGTATGAATTGGGAGAGGAACAACTAACGACGTAGCACGCAGCGATGCTTGCAATAGCGATAAAGGAATAAATCTTTTTCATAGTAAATGTGTTAATTATGATTGGTAAATTGTATGTTATGATTGTTGGGTAATTGTAATGGTTTGTGTATTAACTAATTACCCCCCCCCGTGTTTTTATGGGGAGGGGTAATCATTGTTTCGTGTTGTTGAGAATATTACTTCAAAAGCTCTGCGAGTTTCTCCTCCAAAGCTGCGCCACGCAAGCCCTTAGCTACGATTTTACCTGTTGAGCAATCGATAAGGAAGTTGGCAGGGATTGAGTTTACAGCATAGTCGTTGCGAGACTGAGTATCCCAATACTTCACGTTGCTAACGTGCAACCAATTCATCTTCTTCTCCTTGATGGCCTTCTCCCAATTCTCTCTGTTCTGATCCAAAGATACTGCGTAAATCTCAAAGCCCTTCTTGTGATACTTGTCATAAGCACTCTTCAAGTGGGGAACCTCCATCATACAAGGACCACACCAAGAAGCCCAGAAGTCGAGCAAAATATACTTATTCTTCTTGTTCTCAACTGCGCTCTTCAATGAAAGCTGCTTGCCGTCGGGTGTTGGCTCGGTGATGTCGATATAAGGGTTACCGGGAGCTACCTTCAAAGCCTGCTCTGCACCCTTCTTCATATCGGCCATCTTCTCCTGTTTCTCGGCTGGCATTGCAGCGATGATGTCGAGAAGCTGCTGAGGCTCGAACTGATAGTATGATCTGCTGAGCTGGTCGCTACCAAACTGGTTTGCCGCGTTGTTGATAATAGTGTTATAACGCAACTCGGCAACCTCCTTCTGAGCAGCCTGAACGCCAGCATCGTCCTTAGCCTCATGGGCCTTGCCCATACGGTCGTAAATCTCCTCCATCTTGTTGTTGAACTCAGTGTAGGCATCATTCAATGGACTACCTGTTGCAGTGAAATTCTTCTTCTCGGCATCAACAACGTTGATTGTAATCTTGCCAGCCTCTACATATACAGGAACTGTGGCTAATGCCTCACGAGGGTTTGATGAGCCAATAGTAACGTAACCCATATAAGGAGCCTCGGTAGCCTCGCCCTTGAACTTAAAAGAGTTCTTTGCGATTACAACTGAGTCAACGGGATTCATCTTGCGGTTCTCAACCTTCTGGAAGAATGCCATCTTGCCATCTTCAAAAGCAGCATCACTACCCGAAATAGTGTACTTTGTGCCGTTATCGCAGCTTACCAATGCGGCAGCTGCCAATACGATTGTAAAAATCTTTTTCATCTCGTTTTTATTTTATAGTGTTAATTTATATTCTTTATGTTTTGTTTGTGCGGAAATCTACTCATTCTCCTTTGTTGCGGCCTCTTTCGCTGCCTTCTCCAAAGCTGCAACTCTTCGCTGTAATTCTGGCAGGGTCTTGAATACGGCAAATGAACGGTGGTAATTGATTCCAGCCAATGCGGGCGAGCCAAAGCGAATCTCTCCATCGGGAACATCTTTGTCCAATCCTGACTGTGAGCCAATCTTTACATAATTACCCACTGTAACGTGGTCGGCAATGCCCACCTGACCTGCGAGGAAACAGTTGCGGCCCACCTTCGATGTGCCTGCTATACCTGTTTGTGCCGATGATACGGTATTCTCACCAACCTCTACATTGTGGCCAATCTGAATCAAGTTGTCGAGCTTTACGCCCTTGCGAATGATGGTAGAATCGGTCTTTGCACGGTCGATGCAGGTGTTTGCTCCGATCTCTACATTATCCTCGATGACAACATTACCCAACTGAGGAATCTTGTCGAATGTACCATCGGGCTTGGGCAGGAAACCAAAGCCATCGGCTCCGATAACTGCGCCCGCGTGGATAATACAGTTGGCTCCCACTCGGCAGCCCTCATAAATCTTCACACCCGGGTAGAGCGTAGTGCCGGCTCCGACCTTCACTCCATCACCTACATATACCTGTGGGTAGATTTTTGCGCCATCTCCGATTACAGCGCCAGCCTCGATTACCGCGAAATCACCAACATAGCAATCCTCGCCAAGTGTAGCCTTATCTGAGATAGATGCCATCTTGCTGATGCCCTTTTTCTGAGGTTTCATAGCATTGTACATCTCCAAAAGTTGGAGGACAGCCGCACCCACATCTGGAATCTTGATAAGTGTGGCCTGAACATCACTCTTTGGCTCGAAGTCGTTGCTTACGAGAATGATAGAGGCTTGACTTGTATATACAAACTGCTCATATTTGGGATTTGTTAGATAGGTGAGTGAGCCCTTCTTGCCGCCCTCGATTGAAGATACGGTGTGTACGGCTGCGTTCTTGTCGCCTACCACTGTGCCGTTTAATAGACCGGCAATCATCTCTGCTGTAAATTCCATATTTAGTGTTGTTTTCTGGTTTGCTTTATTTGTGTGTAGAGTGTAGTTGTCTTACATAATCTCCTAAACCGCAAATATATAAACTATTGCGCGATATTGCAACCCCTTTGTCGCATATAGACACAAAAAAAGCCGCCTAAGCGGCCTAATTGTTATTAAAATAAATTTTGTTACTCTTTCGTGAGGTAATTTTCGAGCCTTACGCCTTCGGGCATCAGCTCCGAGACATCACGGCCAAATGCAAGCAGTTCTCGTATGGTCGATGATGAAATATCGCTAACTTCGGCAGGTGTAAACAACATTACACTCTGCAACTCAGGAAATATACGGCGATTGGCTTGTGCCATCGTGCGCTCGTATTCAAAATCAATCGTGTTGCGAAGTCCTCGAATAATAGCCGTTGCACCCACCTCGCGAGCGATATCGCCCGTGAGGGTGGAGTATCTGATAACCTCGATTTTGGGGTTATCGGTATAGTAGTCGCGAATCAATCTTTCGCGTTCTTCGGCTTTGAGAAGCGAATTTTTGTTAACGTTTTCGCCTATGGCTATCACGACCTTGTCGAAGAGCAAAAGTGCCTGCTCGACAAGTGCCGCGTGACCTTTGGTAAACGGGTCAAATGACCCCGGGAATATAGCAGTACGCATATCTTTGTAATTTTATTTTTTGCTGTTGTAATTCTGCTCCATAATAGCGGTTATGCGCTCGGCAGCAATTGCCATATAAGCCTTTTGGTTAATGTGGGCTACTGCCGATAGGCCTTGATAACTGCCAATCAATACCTCGTCGGCCGATTCTAATTCCAGAGCTGTCATCTGCATACGTTGCACCCCATATCCAGCCTTCATTGCTGCTTGCTCAACAGCGGTACGCTCCACCGATGCCAAATTGGAGGATTGTGAATAGAGGGTGTAGCCTTTGATAGTAAATATCGGATTGGCCGAATCGCAATTTATATCTCCCTTTGGACCAATCATTATGGCCGAGTGATAACCTCTGCATCGAGCGATGGAATCGGCCAAAGCCTGAGCTTCGATTGATGCCGAAGTGGGGTAGTCGGCAAGAGGATTTGTCATTGGGAGTGTTGTGACCTCGGGGCGCAGACTTCGCAGAACATAGCCTTGATATATTGAACTTCCACAACTTTTGAGTGTGTGATTGCCATCGGCATCAAGCGCAAGCTGAATACCAATTGTGGCGTTGCGAGAGAGTTTGTTGGCTTGCAAAAGCATCGATGCTTGTCGTTCAATCTCTCGCGTGTCGATATCCAGCTCTACACCGAAAAGCCGTTTGGACACTTGGTTGAGAAGTTCAATGTGTCGCGAGGTGTGTCGGCAGCTATACGCCAGCGAATGTATCATTTGATATACGAATGGCATCGGAGAGTGCTGCTCGGCTTGAAGCTCTCCGTTGAAAATCATATATTTTACGCGCTCTTGGATCATTGCTAAAACTTCTGGTTTCTTTTGCAAGTTTAAGGGAGAGAAACGTGTGGAAATAGGAAACTTACTCTAAAAATTACTGCATAAATATTTTCAGCAACAATTCTCTGCGAAGCTCCCCTTCGTCGGCAGCTCCTGCATCAATGCCTTTACTCTTGCCGTCGTACTCGCGCAGCAGCCCCAAGATATTGAATACCCTTCGATTTTCCCATCTTGCCGATTGTTGCTTTATCTCCTCGACAGCATAGACATTACTCTTTTTGAGCGTGCGCATTAGCTCCATATTGTCGGGGAAGGCAATTCCTTTTCGTTTAGTCTGCCAGCGGAGATAGTTTACGATAAACATATCTCTAAATAGACCAAATAGGGTGGAGATTGTGAGCAGTAGTGGATACTCCTTCGGATTGCGTGACATATGGTCGGCAATTCGCAATGATCGGGCCACGTCGAAGGTGGCCACTGCATTGCAAAGCTCAAAATTGTTGAACTCTTTTGATATGCCTACTCTATCCTCTATTATGGAGTCGGTAATCTGTTTTGTGCCTTCGGGTAGCGAGATGATTAGCTTGTCCAACTCGTTGGAAATCTTCGATATGTCGCACCCGAGATGCTCGGTTAACATCTGTAAGGCTTTGGGTGTAAGGGATAGCGACTTCGAGGCTACAAATTTTCCTAGCCACGCTCCAATCTCATAGTCGCGAGGGCGCACCGACTCGAAAACCACACCTGCGCTTGAACACTGCTTGTAGAGCGCAGAGCGTTTGTCGAGATTCTTCTCTTTGTGGCAGATTATGAGTATTGTCGATGGTTGAGGTTTTGAGGTGTAGAGAGATAGTTTTTCTATGCTTTTAAGTTGCTGGGCTTCCTTGACAATTATTACCTCGTAGCTACCCATCATCGGCATCTGACGGCACAGATTGACAATTTGCCCCACCTCGCTATCTTTTCCATAGACGGTTATCTGATTGAAAGCTTGCTCTGCGGGGTCTAAGATGCTCTGTGAGAGCATATCACACAAGGTGTCAATAAAGTAGCTCTCCTCTCCCATCAGCAGATATATGGGTGCAAAACGGCGAGCCGCAATATCGGCTTTTAGTTGCTCGAAACGCTCAACGCTATCTTTGAATTTTATGCTCGATTTAGCCATTGCTTAAAGTGTCTCTCTGGTTATACGCAGTACCCACTCTGTCTTGTCGGTGATGCGGAATGGGTGAGCAATGCGTCGCCCTACAAGCCACGCTATCTCATCGCCCGAAATAAGTACGAATTGGCGACCCTTCTCGGCCATCGATATTTTGCGGTCAATCAGGTAGTCGCTCACCTTTTTGCTGCCGTTCATTCCAAACGGCGTGAAACTATCGCCATCGCTCCATCGTCTGAGTTGGAGTGGGTACGATAGCTTCTCGGCATCGAGCAGAGCGATATTATCGGCTACGTTATATGTTGGCAAACTATCGACATCACATATCTCAAAATAGAGTACCGAGTTTCCGCAATAAGCCCTTTGCTGGCCCTGCTGAACCATCACCACGCAGGGGTCTTGCTCCTCGATTGGTGCGATTGCAATTTTGTTACGGTCGGCGTATGCGACGTGACTGCGTGAGTAGAATTTTTTGCCCGAAGAGTCGCTATCAAGAGCCTTGCATAAAGCATCAACCACATCTCCTTTGAAGCCGAAACGCGAACTCAATATTTCATATATCACAAAGTTGCGAGTCTGTGCGTGCTGGATTTGCTGAATATCAATTGTGCAGATATCTCCCTCGCTATGAGCTGCCTGCTGGAAGATGTTGTCGATGGCACAATCGATAAATTGTTGTGCAGCGGTGAGGCGTGCCACGTTCTGATTCATAATGAATGCAAAGCGTGGATTTATCTCTTTTAGGCGGGGAATAAGACCCAGTCTGATTTTGTTTCGCAAATATTTTGTTGAGCGATTCGATGAGTCCTCGCGGAATGTAATGTGCTTATGAAGAGCATAATCCATAATCTCTTTGCGTGTGGCAAACATCAGCGGACGAACAACTCTTCCCATTCGGTTGCTAATTCCCGTAAGACCTCGCAAACCTGTGCCTCGCAACATATTGATAAAGAATGTCTCAATCGAATCGTCAATGTGGTGAGCAATGGCAATAACCGTATAGTCGTATTTATCGCATAGCTCATAAAACCATTCGTAGCGCAGACGTCGTGCGGCCATCTCCATCGACTCTCCTGTACGCTCCATCTCGCCTTGTGTGTCGAAGCGTTTGTTGTGGCACTCAATGCCGTATCGTCGGGCAGTCTCCTGCACCATAATCTCATCTTCGTCGCTTTCGTGACCGCGCAGGCAGAAATTGCAGTGTGCAATTCCAACCTTGTAGCCACTGTTGACGCATAGTGACATCAACACCATCGAATCGACACCACCCGATACGGTGAGCAGAATCTTGTCCTGACGAGTGAAAAGATTCTGGCGATTTACATATTCTTGAAATCTCTCTATGAGCATAATCTATTCTACAAAATATTTACTTCGGCCTCAATCTCAATGCCGAATGTTTCGTAAACGGTCTTTTGTACCTCGTGGGCAAGATTTATCACATCGGCACCCGTAGCTCCTCCGAAGTTAACCAATACCAGAGCTTGACGCTCGTGTACGCCTACATTTCCACGACGCGCACCCTTCAAACCAGCACGGTCGATGAGCCACCCAGCAGCCAACTTGCACTTGTCGGGGTCGGCCGTAGGGTAGATAGGCATATCCTCGTGGCTCGCCTTTAACTTGTCGGCGACCGACTTATCAACTACGGGATTCTTGAAGAAACTTCCAGCATTGCCAATCTTTGAGGTGTCGGGCAACTTACGACGTCGTATGTCGCATACCGCTTCGCGAATGTTGATAAGCGTTGCTCCACCTCTTGCCTCCACTTCGGCGGCCAAATCGCCATAGCCCAAATTTGGCGCAGGGTGTTTGCTGAGCTTGAACTCAACAGAAGTAATTATCGCACGACCCTTCAATTCCTGTTTGAAGATGCTGTCGCGATATGCAAACCTGCACTCGGCATTTGAAAGAGTGAGGTGCTTGCACTCTTCGGTGTCGAAGTAGTGTACACGATAAATTATATCTTTTGCCTCAGCTCCGTATGCTCCGATGTTTTGTACGGGTGATGCTCCTACGCTACCCGGTATGAGTGATAGATTCTCCGCTCCCCACAACCCTCTCTCAACACAATTCTCCACTAAGTCGTCCCACTCGACAGCAGCTTCGGCACAGATGGTGATAGAGTCGTTGTTCTCATCAATTATGCTGATGCCACAACCCATAGGGTGAATCAGCACCCCATCGTATCGCTGGGTGAAGAGAATATTGTTTCCTCCACCCAAGACATACCACTTCGAGGGTCGATTCTCGGCTGAGAAGATCTTGTCCAAATCGTTTGGCGAGTCAAACTCGATAATTCGAGCGGCCTGCTCCTCGACGTGGAAACTATTTAGTTCGCGTAACGGATAATCTATATACTCTTTAATCATACCTAATATCGGATTACTTCTTTTTGCTGTCAATCTCTTCGAGCAGAGCCTTCACTGCTGCCTCCAACTGCTCGTCACGACCTGTAATGATAACTTCGGGCGAGTTGGCAACCTTGATATCTGGCTCCAACTGGGTGTTTTCGAGGTATTGGCCGTTCTCCATACGATAACCCACAACTGGAATACCAAATGTGAGTGTTGGGTCTTGCAGACGCTCCCACGATACGCTTGTCATAGTACCAGGAACAGGCATTCCGACAACCTTGCCGATGCCCATCTTCTGATATACCCAGGGTGTGCCGTGAGCATTCGAATAGTTGGCCTCGCAGGTAATCATAATAGATGGTTTGTTGTAGCGGCGGCTCGGCATATCGCAAGCCTCTTTCCCACGAATAACCTGAGTGAGGTATTTCTCGCCACTGAAAAGAATCTCGATATCCTCGTGCAGACGACCTCCACCGTTGAAACGAGTGTCGATTACGATACCGTCACAGTGGTTATACTTACCCAAAATGTCGGCATAAATAGTTCGGAAACTACCGTCGTTCATAGACTCAATGTGAACATATCCCAAACGGCCATTTGATAGACGCTCAACATCTGCGGCACGTTGCTTAATCCAACGCTTGTAGAGCAATTTGTTGATTGTACCAACCGATGTTGGGGTCATAACCTGCTCCCAGCGTTTGCCATCGGCAGGACGATAGAGTGACAACAAAGTGCGCTTGCCTCCTTTGCGATTAAGAAGAGGAAAGTAGTCCATACCCTCCTTAATCTCAACACCATCAATCTTTTCGATTACATCGCCCGACCTAATATCCATCGATGCCTTGTCGAGTGGACCACCTGCGATAACCTCGGCAATAGTAAGACCATTGCCCTTAGCCTTCATATCGAAAATAGCTCCGAGCTGAGCTGTAATCTCACTATTGCTATCCGAGTCGCCTGAGTATGTACAACCAGTGTGTGATACGTTCAACTCACCGAGCAACTCGCTGGCCATCTCGGCAAAATCGTAATTGTTATTGATGTAGGGCAAGAACTGGGCATAGTTCTTATACATAGCCTCCCAATCAACACCATGCATTGACTCTGTGTAGAAACGCTCCTTCTCCTGATGGTAGATGCGGTCTAACATATAAGCACGCTCCTCGGCTGGATCATACGACATCTCGCAACGGATTCCGATTGTGCTTGATGAAGTGGGTGCGCCACCCTTGAATCGCTTCATTGAGCCTCCCAAGTGGAAGAGATTTTCTCTCTTCTTGTCCCAAACCAAAGAACCCGAACCGATGCCCTTTTGTACAATCTTATTCGAGCGGTCGCGCAAATCGAGCTGCCATAAGTCGTATCCACTTTCGAGCGAAGTAATGTAGAAGAGCGATTTACCATCTTTACTTATTGTGTAGCTGCTCACACTTCCCGAATAGGGCGTAAGGCGTACGATGCGCTCGTCAATATTATCGAATTCAATCTCAATTTCCTTGACTTTGGGCTCATCTTTCTTGTCGGCTGATTTTTTATCGTCATCTTTCTTATCGTCATTCTTTTTGTCATCGCCACTCTTTGCTTCGTCTGATTTGGCCTTCTTCTCGGCCTCCTGATAGAGTTCGTACTCCTCCTTGCTCATACGATACTCCTCGTAGCTCTTGCGGTTGAGGAATACAATCATCACGTCCTCCAATGAGCCCCACGAAGCGTGGCTACGCATTCCGTAGCGGTCGGTTGTGAATAGCAATGCATTGCCGTCTAATACCCACTGTGGATTAGATGAGAAGTAACCTGTATTTGTGAGGTTTACAATCTTACCTCCCTGTGCGCTAACGACACCCACGTCTGAATATGGGTCGTGGCCATTACCGGTGTAGCTCAGAGCAAACCACTTTCCATCGGGTGACCATTTGTAATCAATGCCACCAGCGGTGTTGTAGTGTTGGCTACCGTCGGTAATCTGACGCACTTTGCCCGATGCCAAATCCATAACCATCAAACGGCAACGACCCTCTACAAAGGCTAACTCTTTACCGTCGGGTGAATATTTTGGGAATGCACGGTCAATCTTGTTGTCCTTGAAAAGTGGCTTCTCCTCGATAAGCGTTGCGTTGGGGAAATTGGGGTCCTCATCGCGAACAATTGTGGCGGTGTAAATGTTCCACTTGCCCTCTCGCTCCGATGCATAAGCCAATGTGCGGTTGTCGGCTGCAAAGCTCGGTGAAGATTCACTCTGAGGAGTTGCGCTGATGCGTTTTGTGGTGGTGTAGTCAACAGATGTTACGAACAACTCACCGCGTGAAATGAAGGCAATCTGCTTGCCGTCGGGTGAAACCGCAGCGTTGCCACCACCAGTAACACTCAGATATGTGTTTTTGTCGGTGGGCGATTCGTCGATGATTTCAACTTTGAGTTTGCTTGGTGAGCCGTTGGCTTGTTGAGTGTAAATCTCGCCATTGAATCCGTAGCAGAGTGTTCCGTTGTCGGCGACGGTCAAGAAACGTACGGGGTGGGTCTTGAATTTTGTAACCTGCTTGGTCGCTGTCGGATTATCCGCAGGCATCGACCATACGTTGAACGAGCCACTTCTTTCGCTCAGGAAGTAGATGGTCTTATCGCCATCGGCAAAGCGTGGGTAACGGTCCTCGCCCTCCCACGTTGTGAGCTGGGTGTGCTTGCCTGTTTTTGTGTCGTAAATCCACGCGTCACGAGTGATTGACGAAGTGTGGTGCTTACGCCAATAGTTCTCGCCACCCTTGCGGTCTTGATATAGGAACTTGTCGCCACTGCGATTAAAGTCGATATATTGTGCGGGTGTAGCCAAAATCTGCTCTGGACGGCCACCCTCGATATTGATGGCATACAATTCGCTCATAGAGCTCTTTGGGAAGAGCGCGCTTGACGCGGGGTCAGCGAGAGATGCTCCGTAGTAGATGCGTTTTCCATCTGGTGAAAATGCGTATGGAGAGTCTGCTCCCGAGAATGTTGTGACGCGAGTAGGAGCGCCACCCTTAGCCGATATAGTGAATATATCGAAATTGCCGTAGCGGTTACTTGCGTATGCTATGGTCTTTGAGTCGGGTGACCAAATTGGCGATGTGTCGTAGTTGGCCATCGGAGTTATTCGTGTGGCCACGCCACCCGTAGTTGCAACGGTGTAGATACTTCCTTTATAGGCGAATGCGATAGTCTTGCCGTCGGGTGAAATTGACGGATAGCGTAACCAAAGTGGTGAAGCTTGCGCAGAGATTGCGAAAAGAAGTATCGCTGCAAATGAGAATAAATGTTTCATATTGTATAGCTTTTTTATTGATTTTATGCTTAATGCGATAAAAATAATCGGCATTCTTCCACAAAGTTAGAAAATATTTTGTAAATTTGGATAATTTTTAGGTTGTTACCTATACTTAATACATCATATTGTTTCAAGCGGTGCGGGAGATTTTTTGTGAAGAGGTGGAAAAAGGTATCGCAATAGGAGGATATATATGTGTGGTGACAGCGAATTAATGATGAAATAAACAAACTAAAACTATATGCCTATGTTTAACAAAGAAGATTTACAACAAATTCAGGAGCACGGTCTCACTGTTGAGCAGGTTGAACAACAAATTGAAAATTTCCGCAATGGATTCCCATATCTCAAAATTGTGCGTGCCGCCGCAGTAGGAGATGGAGTGTTAAAGCTCGACGAAGAGCAGTTGTCGAAAGCTGTTGCCCGTTACGATGCTGCATCGGCCGCAATGCGTGTTGTGAAGTTTGTTCCCGCATCGGGAGCAGCTACGCGTATGTTCAAGGAGCTTTTTGAGTTTGTCAATGAGGATAAGCGCGGCAAGGGAATTGACACCTTGTTGGATAACATCGAGAAATTTGCATTCTGGCCTGAACTATCACAGTATATCACACCCGATGCTTCGGAGGACGAAATCGTTGAGGCAATCGTGAAGTGTGGATTGTGTTATGGCTCAAAACCAAAGGGTTTGGTTACGTTCCACGCCTACACAGATGGCAACCGTAAGGCTGTTGAGGAGCATTTGGTGGAGGGAGCATTGTATGCCCGTTCAGGTGATGAAGTCTATATCCACTTCACAGTATCGGCAGAACATATGGGCGGATTCTGGGACGTGCTTGGCGCAACTCAACCTCTCTACGAAGAGAAGTTTGGTGTGAAGTATAACATCTCGTTCTCGGTGCAGAAGTCTTCAACCGATACTATTGCCGTAAATCCCGATAATACTCCATTCAGAACCGATGATGGAAAGTTGCTGTTCCGCCCCGCAGGTCACGGTGCGCTTATCGAGAACTTGAACGATATTGAGGCTGATATTATCTTCGTGAAGAATATCGATAATGTAACTACCGATGCACGAAAAGCCGATACCGTAATCTACAAGAAGGCTTTGGCAGGTGTATTGTTGGAGTTGCAGGAGCAGGCATTTGAGTATATGAAGGTTTTGGAGGTCGGCGGTGGCGATTTGCAGGCTATTGCTGATTTTGTTGAGAATAAACTTTGTGTAAAACTTCCTGCTGATTACAATTCGGCAGTCTTGAAAGCGGTCTTGGATCGTCCTATCCGCGTGTGTGGAGTAGTTCGTAATCAGGGCGAGCCTGGTGGTGGCCCATTCTGGGTAAGCAGTGCAAACGGCACAGAGTCGTTACAGATTGCAGAGTCGAGCCAGATTGCTCCCGAGGATATGCATTTGATGCAGTCGGCAACCCACTTCAATCCTGTTGATTTGGTTTGTGGCGTAAAAGATTCAAGAGGCCGCAAGTTTAACCTTACAGAATATACCGACCCCGAGACTGGATTTATCTCATCAAAGTCGAGTGGCGGCCGAGACCTTCGTGCGCAGGAGTTACCAGGGTTGTGGAATGGAGCAATGGCAAATTGGAATACCGTACTTGTCGAGGTGCCAATCACAACCTTCTCGCCTGTAAAGGTTGTGCAAGATTTGTTACGCCCCGAACACCAATAACAAATAGAATGTGTAGAACACGGTGATTTCTGCGTTACGCTTGCCCTTGAAATGGGTGATGATGTCAAAATGCTGCTCATTTACCCAAAGTGAATTGCGTTTTTGAGGGCTTCGCAAATCTTGAAATTCCGAATTTTACACACTTCAAAAGCAAAGAGCCTGCTCCGATGAGCAGGCTCTGTTATATTTATGTCGCTGGTTGACCTTGCACCCGTTGTAGTTTGTGAGGTGCGACCAGTCTTAGGCGATACGATGGATTAGATGTTGATATCCAAAATCTCGAATTTCAATACTCCTGCGGGAACAGTTACCTCGACTATCTCACCCTTCTTCTTGCCCAACAACGCCTTAGCGATAGGTGTCCCGATAGCGAGCTTACCCTCGCGAAGATTTGCCTCGTTCTCCGATACGATAGTGTAGGTTACCTGCTTCTTGTTGTTGTGATTTAGAAGCGTAACCTTGCTCAAAATCTGAACCTTGCTCTTGTCAATCTTCGACTCGTCGATAACGCGTGCATTGGTAAGCGTCTGCTCCAATTTGGCGATACGCATCTCCAACAAACCCTGAGCCTCACGAGCAGCATCATACTCGGCATTCTCCGAAAGGTCGCCCTTATCGCGAGCCTCGGCGATAGCCGCTGAAATAGCAGGACGCTCTACCGAGCGCATATGTTGAAGTTCATCTTTAAGTTTTTGCAGCCCCTCGGCTGTCAAATAAATAATTTCACTTGCCATATCAATAACAGTAAAAAATGAGAACCCTAACCCGATGACTCTGCCCGAGAACAGATGCCGAAGGATTAGAATCCCTAATAATCAATAATATTTAAGTTGTTTTAATCTGCAAACAAAGGTAAGAACAAAAAAACTATTTTCCAATTTTTTTGTCAAAATTTACTCTTCTTGCGACCTTATTGGAGATTTATACAGCTCCTCATTCCGATGTATATCCCCATTCATAGTGAGGTAATTCAATCCCTAAATGCGCGATGATACGCTCGGTGATGGTCATCGCTAACTCCTCAATGGTCACAGCGTGAGAGTAGAACGAGGGCGATGCTGGCAGAACGATAGCTCCTGCTTCGGTCAGCGTGGTCATATTACGCAGGTGAATGAGCGAATAGGGCGTTTCGCGGACAACCACAACCAAACGACGACGCTCTTTGAGCATCACATCGGCAGCGCGTTCAATGAGCGATAGGGATACTCCCGATGCAATACGCCCCACACTTCCCATCGATGCAGGGACAACCACCATTGCATCATATCGGGCCGAGCCACTTGCCACAGCGGCAAACATATCGTCATTGTTGTAGCAAACAATCTTAGGCGATATGGGTAACTCTATGCCTTCATATTGCAGCACTTCACGAGCGGTTGTACTTACTACAAGGGCAATCTGCTCGACCTGATTGGCCGAGAGTAATTGCTCTATACATTGGCGGGCATATATTCCGCCGCTTGCACCCGTTATGGCTACAATAATCTTCATTCGGAGGAGTCTCTTTTTAACTACAACTCTATGATTTTACATTTCAGTCCCAACTCTTTGGTGCGCTCCAAAATCCTCGGCAGTGCATAGCTCATATTTCTGAATGACTTGATACTGTCGTGGAAGGCAACTATGCACCCCGGACGCAGGTGCTTTACAACACCACGATAACACTCTTTGGGTGTAACGGCAAGGGCGTAATCGCGCGAAAGAACGTTCCACATAATAATCTTATATCGCTGGCCGATAGCTCGCATCTGTGATGGTGTGACGCGGGCGTATGGAGGGCGGAAAAGCTCGGTGTGGAGTATTCCGTCGGCAAAATCCACATCTTCGATATATTTCTCCAATGGCATTCCCCAACCCTTCTGGTGAGAGTAGGTGTGATTACCGATTTTATGACCTTCGTCGATTATGCGTTGCAAAAGGTCGGGATACATCTCGGCATTCTTACCCAACACGAAAAATGTAGCTTTGGCATCGTATTGTTTCAGCGTGGAGAGAATCCACTCGGTAATACCGGGGGTTGGGCCATCATCGAATGTTAGAAAAATTCCATTGCGGTCGTCTATCTCCCAAATCATATCGGGAAATATGCGTCGAATGAATCTGCCGGGATTTATCTTCATACTCTAAATTGCTTCGTTACGAAATAGGACATCACAAGATGCCGACTATTTGGTTGCAAAATTAATGCTTTTTTCGAGGATTCGGGTATTTGTTTTGCTGAAAGTGATTTATTTGCGTTAATTATTGTATATTTGCGTTAATTATATATCTGTATAAAACTATTATAATACTAAATGTTGATTTGATATGAAACGTGCTTTTCTGAATATCGCTATTTGTGCTTTGCTCGGCACTATGTTTGTCGGCTGCAAGGCGTTTCACACTATTCAGTCGGGAGAGAATGCCACCGGTAAGCCTTATGAGTTGGTTGTTGTGTGCGCACAGCAGGCGTGGATTAGCGAACTTGGCGATACGTTGCAGGCCATTTTGAAGCAGCCCGTTGCTGAGTTGCCCATCTATGAGCCAATGTTCGACGTGATGCGAATTTTGCCAAATAACTTCAAGAGCCTCACAGAGCGTCACCGTAATATTTTGGTTGTCAACGTAAGTCCCGATATCAAAGAGCCTGCATTGGCGGTAAAATATGATGCGACGGCTAAACCACAGGTTTACATCGTGGCGCAAGGCCCCGATAACCACACTTTGGCGCAATATGTAAGCGAAAATCGTGAGAATCTGTTATATGTTTTGGAGAAAGCCGAGCGCGACCGCCGAGTATCGTATGCCTCGGCGTTCCCATCTCAATCGCTTACCCCTCTTGTAGAGCAGATGTTTTCGGTAAAGATGCCTATCCCCGATGACTATGCCCTGCGTACCAAGAGCGAGGATATGGTGTGGATTTCGCAGGAGTTCCCCACAGCAAGCGAGGGGTTCTTTATCTACAAATACCCGTATGAGGGTGTTGAGTCGCTTAAATTAGATGCTCTTATCAAGGCTCGTAATCGCTTTGCATCGCGTATCCCAGGTCCTCGCGATGGTTCATATATGACCACCGTAAGTAAGGTCGTTGACGAGACAGGTGAGAACTATATCCCTACCAAACCCGAATACAAAACAATCCGTATTGGTGACCAGCCTTGGATTGTGATGAGTGGTTTGTGGGAGGTTGAGAATTACTATATGGGAGGTCCATTTGTGAGCTATACTACGGTAAATAAGGCCACCAACGAGGTGATTACCATCGACTGCTATGTGTATAACCCCAAGAAGCCAAAGAAACGTAATATGTTGCGAGATTTGCAGCATTTGGTATATCTTGTCAACTTCCCAACTCAGGATACTGCAACGGGTAAATAACGATACTTCATTATAAATAAACTGAAAATGCCGAGTTTAGGCTCGGCATTTTTTCGTATATTTGTTTTGACGTTACACATAATACAAAGACAAATTACATAAGTGTTATCAATATGAAAAAAACATTGGCTATAATATCGCTGCTTGTATGTATGTTTGCCTCGGCATACGCAAACCCCACAGCCCAAAATCTGATTCCACAACCCAAACAGATTAAATATTTGAGCAAAAAAACGGTAAAGCTAAAATCCGTAGATATAAAAATCATACCAACCGATGGAGCTCCGAGCGAACAATACACTTTGACTACGAAACGTGGCAAAGCCATAATCATAGCGCAGAGCAAACAAGCCGAAATTTGGGGCGCAGCCACTTTGCGTCAGCTTACCGACAAAGAGGGTCGCGTTCCCGAGGTTGAGATAATAGACTATCCATCATTTCCCATAAGAGGTTTTATGCACGATACTGGTCGAAATTTCCGCGAAATTGAACTGCTCAAACGCGATATTGATCTGATGTCTGCCTATAAACTCAACGTCTTTCATTGGCATTTGACAGATAACCCTGCGTGGCGTATCGAAAGCCACGCCTATCCCGAGCTCAACGATGCCAAATACCACCCCAAAGGGCGTGACGAGGGTAAGTTCTACACCTACGATCAAATCCGAGAATTAATTGCCTATGCCAAAGAGCGAGGCGTTATGATTATACCCGAAATTGATATGCCGGGCCATAGCCAATATTTCAATCGTACGTTTGGTTGCGGTATGGCTACGCCAAGAGGAATGGAGATATTGGAGGTATGTCTGAAAGAGTTTTTCAAGGAGATTCCTCAGCAGGATTGTCCATATCTGCACATAGGTTCAGACGAGGTAAAGGTCGATGATCCCAAAGGGTTTATGAGTTTCTGCGAAAAGATTGTGCGCGACCATCAACGAATTCCGATTGCTTGGAATCCGGGTCTGCCGCCTGACGATGGAACGATAGGTCAGATATGGTATGCTTCGATAGGCGATACGCTCGACGTAAAGAGTCACCCAAGAAAATTCATCGACTCATATATGGGTTACCTGAACAACGGTTGCCCTATGGTTAACACATCGCGATATTTTTTGCACAACCCCTGCAATACGGAATCTTCCACAGATAATGCCTTAGGGGGAATATTGTGCCTGTGGAACGATGTGAATGTCGATGACCATAGTAAGCTCCTGCCCCACAATGGAATGCCAGAGGGCTTATTGGCCTTCGCCGAGCGTTTCTGGGTGGGCGGCAAAGACTATGGATTAAGTTCTGAAACGATGATTCCTTCACCTCAGAGTCAAGCACACAAGGATTTGGTAGAGTTTGAAAAGCGTTTGAGCTATCATCGTGACAATCTGCTTACGGATTACAATGTAAGATGGGTAGCCAACGCATCTATCAAATGGCAAGTCACATTCCCATCGATAGGTGGAGTGCTACACGACGAGATGCAGGTAGCCAATGCTTGGGGAGGAGTAATCGATATGCACGCATTCTGCAAAAAATACGGCATCACCCCTGTCCCAAAAATGAATGCTTGGCTCAAAACCGAGATTTACGTTGAACGCGACACTACTATAATGGCATTGGTGGGCTTTGAGTCGCCATCGCGTGCCAACCGTATATCCGATGGTATCGGTCCGCAAGGAAAATGGGAGTCGCAAGGTAGAGTATGGATAAACGGTAAAGAGATATTTCCTTCGCAACAATGGAACGAGCCGGGCAAATATCGATACCACTACAACACTTGGCATAAAGCTCCAAACGAATTGCCTTATACCGATGAACAACTCTTTTGGATGCGAGAGCCCGCCCACATTCCCCTCAGGGCTGGTTGGAATAGTGTGGTGATGTGCGCGCCACGACTATTCAACATAAACAATTGGATTGCAGCATTTATCCCCGTAAGTATCGATTCAAATGGAAAACTACACGAAATAGAGGGTATAAAATTCCGTTAACTTCAAACGCAGAGGATTCTAACCGCACATTTTATCAATAAAAATTTGCTTAACGCTTGATTTTTATTACCTTTGCGCCACGAAAAGGAGAATTCTAAATTAAAAATACAATATTATGACAATCACAGCATCTGATATCAAGATTGGTATGTGTATCGAGATGGACAACAAGACTTTCCTTGTTGTTGATTTCCAGCACTGCAAGCCGGGTAAGGGTCCCGCATTCGTACGTTCAAAGCTCAAAAACTTGGAGAACGGTTATGTTCTTGAAAAGACTTTCTCTTCTGTAAGCCAGAAGATTGAGCAGGTACGCGTTGAGCGTCGTCCATACCAGTTCACTTATGAGGACGATTTGGGTGCACACTTTATGCACACCGAGACTTTCGAGGAGATTAACATCGACAAGAACCTTATCGAGAACTACGACCTTATGGCCGATGGTCAGATCGTAGAGGTAATGTTCCACACCGAGAAGGAGTCAGTTCTTTCGGCCGAGCTTCCTCCCGTACTCGATATGGAGGTAACTTACACCGAGCCAGGTATCAAGGGTGATACAGCTTCTACAAGCTCATTGAAGCCAGCAACTGTAAATACAGGTGCAACAGTTCGAGTTCCTTTGTTTATCAACACAGGCGACAAGATTCGCGTTGATAGCCGCACACGCGAGTATAAGGAGCGTATCCGCTAATCAAATAGCCGCAAATAATATTTGCACAATAACCAAAAGGTTACAACTCAGTGGGTTGTAACCTTTTTTTTGTAAGTATCTTGCTGGTATAGCAAGTATCCCATCGCCAAAAACTATATTTGAGAGTTTTACTTATTTCCCTAAATTATAAACAATAAATTATATCTTCAATAGTAGATTCTATTGTGTTATTTGTTTGTTTATCCGAACTTTGCGGTAGAAAATATGTCAAAAAATATATTGAGTGTTGTTCAAAATGGAAATTATTTTCTACCTTTGTTACGCTGAGTGCTTAAAAGTACAAGGCTGACATATTTGATGAAAGTGTTTTCATAGTCCTTAATCGAAAATGTGGAAGTTTTCAAAAGCAAAAGGACAACGAACAACACTCATTTCTTGTTTAGACTGTGGACGAAGTGCATATTTATTGTACTTCGATGCTCCATATCTATTCGAGTGTGGGGTATCGTGTCGTTTATTTTTGCTTGGGTCTTTCCACAACCTTCGATTAGATAAACGAAAATCAACTCCACACTTTCTTGTTTTTATACTAACCTACCATAAGGAGTTGAATGGTATGTTACCAGTAGATGGAACGATACATACCAACATTTGAAGAACGACTTCGAGAGGTTGTGAATATATCTTATAGGCTGTTATGTGAGAAAATAGTCGGTCAAGATATAAGTATTCACAACGAGGCTTCTATGCAATTACACTTAAGTGTAATAATCAAACAGATCGGTATCCTATACGAATTTTCTTCATCGGAGCGGTTTTCGATTGAGTTGGAATCATTGGAAGAGATTGAATCCACACAAAAAAGTTCCAATGGCAAGGCTCGTTGTGACATTAAAGTCAAACTATATGACCAAATCACACGAGAGAGTTGTACGGCATTCATCGAGTTAAAATACTTCAAGAAATCTATCAACGAGGCAGTTACTGACAATAAATTCTTTCTCTATTGTGATTTAGAGAATCTGGAGAGATACAGTCTAAAAGATAATAGTGTATGTTACGAAATACTTTTTACTGATAATCCTAATTATACGATTTGTAATAATTATAAATTTTGTATAGGTGATGGTTATACCATAACTGCCTCAAAATACTCATACACAAAGGATAGGAGTGTGAAAATTAGTAATAATTATGAGTTACATTGGGATATATACAAGTCTAATAAAGACTCTATATGTAATTATTGTTTCTTGAAAATTGAATTAAATAATTAACTAAAAAATGATTATGAAATACTTTAGATTAAGTTATCGCATAAGGGATGAGAACTTATAACCATATTAATAGTCTCATATTGGGATAATATATATTGAATATATTGTAACAAAACAAGTTAGAATAATGTACACATATTAAAAGATAAAGGTATGATTATAAAAAAGGGTTTCTTCACTAAAGTGATTTATCAAATATCTGATGGAATAATTCAAAGGTCTGAATATGCATTTTTCGGGCTTAAACATAAAAAGAATGAGGACTATTCTTTAAATCTGAATGAAGTAGAATACATATATAATATCAATCTATTAAAAGGATTGTTTCCTCAAAGAAAATCTGTTGAGTTGGTTTCTCAACAGGATTCAATATATATTCCTAATCTTAAACCAGTCGTAGCAGACGAGTTGGTTAAAATGGTAATGGAAATGGGGGCAATTCAAACGGAGCATAAGTACCTATATACCCCATCGAAAAAATCAATGAGAAAGATTACACACGGTTACACTATACTATGCGATCAGTTTGATAGTATGGTTCGCAAGGTGTATAATTCAAAAGAGGTGTCTGAAGATAGGGTCAATATAAACTCGATTGTATATTTTGATGATGTTGTCGAGAAAAGAATTAAAGGAATCGCATTTGGACGAATTGCTGGTGGTGGCTCTGCTAATACGATTGAGATATATGGTTTGACTAAATCAGAGAATGAGATTATTCGCAATATGATACAAGAAAATAATCCGAAACTGACACCAACTGATGTTGCGATATACAAATCGTTCTTCCCCCTATTTTCACCATCAAGATGGTTCAAACATCGCGAACAAATAATGCTGACAGATTGGGGATTGTTACATAAACAATATGGAGTCACTATTGAAGGTCGTAAATTTGCTTCAAGAACATCAGCTATTGAGTATAATAGTATAAAAAGTTATTTACATAGGGGCTTTTTATTTAAACATTTGGAGATATTGGGTAACACAACTATTCTAACCAAAGAGAGATATTCTGTATTTGCAAAGAATTCCATATGGCGAAAGTTTAAACAACTGGGTATCCGTAATCAAAGTGGTGATGTGTATCGTGCTTCATTATTTCATCGCAAGAATCAAGGTAGAATTATTACAAGTGATGATAATATATACTATAAGCATAAGCAACACACATTTGTTTTAAAATACTCTAATATATATTCTTACGAATTCAAAAAGCCTCACTGGTATTCATTATTCGGCGATGTGACTATTAGAGGGCGTCGTATTGATGCCAGAGCAGGTGAGGGAGGTGATGTTCAAATGGAAATAACTCATATGTGGTTTAAGAAAGGAAAACGATTAATGTCAGAAATAAGCTATAGAAAATAGTGTTAATCTCCTTTATATATGTAAATTAATGAAATTACCTGGATTATCTTTCTCAATAAAGCGAGCAATTGGAATTAGTGGCTTAAAAAATAAAATAGCTCATAAGGTGGGTATTCCCACAACAAAGCAAGGCTTAGAGCGCAAAATTGGTGGAACAATACTAAAAAAGGTTACTAATAAAAGAAAATAGATGAATATTGAGAGGGTTGCTTTACTTGTGCAATCCTCTCTTAATACTATATTGATATGATAAGAGTAGTATTGACATTAGCTACTACAGTATTACTTCTCAGTTGTACTAACAAAACAACTCGAAACACCCTTGAAGAGTATAATCAAGTATTTGAAAGGGTAATGACACTTGAGCAATTGGTAAATCAAACTGATTGGGACTCAATATCAGGTGATGAAATTGTTGAAATGTACAACATTGGGAAAGACCTGTATTACGACTATAATCCTATGGGGTTAAAATCTGAGCAGATAGCAGCGTGTGAGGCCTTGAAAGAACGAGTGAACAAACTGAGTTCAGAAATCTCTACGAAATCAGAACAACAAGTCATAAATTTCAAGGTCTCTCCGTGGAAGCACGATGACCTTTTATTTGAAAAAACAGAAACATTCCCCGTTTATCTACTTCGTGGAGAAAAATTACGATGGAACATCATAGGAGAGAAACCTATAACTATTAAAATATGTAATGCCGATAGTCGAGAGGTATTAAAAACATATAATGGGACCCCCTCTGTTATAGATTCTATTGAGATTGCTAATACTGCAATATATTACGTTGAAGTTAATCCTAATGGAATACAATATATCGACTTGGATATTAACTATAAGATTAATGATATTTCTCGCTTAGGAAATGCGACCGTTGTGAATAAGGAGGATGTTGAATGTGGTAAAAATGATTTTGGGGCTAAAGCTGTCGAAGGAGTATCTTTACAGAAATGTTTGGAGGAACCTCGTAAATTTACTTTAAGAGGGCAACTGAAAGCCGTTTTTTCAGGTAGCGCAAAAGCTTTAGTGGCCGTTCAAGTTCCTACTGGGACAACTGACATATTATATTCGTTACGTATTGCGACAAGCGAGCAAGACCGTTCAAGTGATGGCGAGTTTCACAACAATCTCTCACTCTCATACAAAAAGGTAAAATTTATGGGATTACCTATATATGAGAAAGAACAGAGCAATGGAATTCTAAATACGTTATTAGATGATAATCGCCCAATTAGAGATGAGGATGCTTATTGTAATATGTATGTATTTCGTAATCAATCACAGGCTAAACAATTTCAAGATGGCACAAAAGTAGCCTCACTACTCAACTATGATGTTGATTACTCTACACTTGGCACACAATCGTGTAATGGACGTATTCCGACTAATGGAGCAAAAACAATTTATCTCGCTTTTGAGAATGAACGTATTCGATTCACTAACTACCTATGGGTTGAAGTTGAGGCCGTAATACCTACCACTGAATATTTCGCAACAAAATATTCAATACAATAGCCTCTCATTCTTCAACTACTCCAAAAAATCACACCCCAAGAACTCGGCATAATATTTACCGAAAAAGTGGTGTTTTTGAGTGGTTTTGGGGTGGGGCGGGAAATCAGTATAACATATTGATATAGAACAAAAAAATATGGAGGGCTATTTGCTCTCCATATATTTTTGCTTTCTTAAGTGACTCCGACAGGATTCAAACCTGTAACCGCTTGATCCGTAGTCAAGTACTCTATTCAGTTGAGCTACGGAGCCATTGCCTGATTGCGAGTGCAAATGTACCCTGATTAGCAAGTGGTTACAGCATTGAGTAAATTTTGATTCTTGCCAAAATTTTGTATTGCTTCTAGCGTGGTTTAAACGGTGGTTTAAACATTTGCATAAATTCAATGTTGGGTTAGATAATAGATTTGCAGGGTTACTTACCCGTTTATAACGAATTGTTTTCCACATTTTCGTATACTATAATCCTCTCTATAAAGAAAGAGTCTATTTCGTCATTAAAAAATATGGAAAAAGGTTATTGTATTGATTATTAAATAGTAATCTGATTTATATTATATTCGGGAGAGTGAGTAGGTTTGCACTTCAAAAACCAACGGCAAAAGGAATATATTGCTATACTCCTCTTGCCTGATGGTTAGTGTTCTTACTCAATAAACCAAGCGTATTCGCTATCACCCTTCAATGCTCTGCCTATGCCAGTGACAAGGTTTGTGGCATTGAGCGAGCGGTCGAGGAAAGTGTCGATGTAACTCGATTTATTTGCTCCCGTAAAGAGATTATAAACTCGCCAAAGGTCAATATCACTTGCCGTATCCACTCGTCCGAAATTCTCATCAGCGTAGTAGGCTCTCGCTATTGAGTTGATATGGCTATCGGTAAACTCCATCGCTGGAAGTGCTTTTCTCTCCTTTGGTGGCAGGAACTGATACAATCTCGTCTTCCCGATAAATTGTGCAAACTGATGCTCCGAGAGTGCTTGATTTTGAAGTTGGCTCATTTGTGTTAGATGTGCTTGGGCATTATATTGCTGAAACAGATGTAGGCTCTGCTCAAACAACTCCTGCACACTCATAACACGCATATCGCTTTTCAATCCGTCTGTCGAAACACACAGATTGCAACACACCAAGTTTTTGAATCCGATAAACACTTTGAATCGCTCCATAGTCTTACGAGAGTATAGATTCTCGTGGTTATAGGCCCTCACTCCACCAATTGAGAGGTTAAGCCTATTACCTGCCACATCTTCATAGATAGTCGGTATCTCAAAGCAAAAAGCCATACGCTCATAGTAGATAGTCTTATCGCTCTCCAATAACTGCGATACGGGCTTATGTATTGCTTCGGGTATTCTGCCCTTGATTATATGCGACACGACTATATCGGGAGCATCTATCGCCTCGTTTGGGAACATACGGTACGCTGCACCCAACACGGTCTCTATAAACATCTGGTGCGAAATGGTTAGCTCGTTATCCTTTGAGAATACGGGAACAATGCAATCTTCTCGAAGATGCTCAATATCTACGGCTTTGGTGTTAGCCTCGATAAAGTGGCGAGAATGGAGGGTATTGCTTGTAGAGAGAGGAATCACTCTACTCTCTGTTTGATGATTTGCTACATCGTGCCATACGGTTAAGGCCGAAGTTGCAAAATCCTGATTAGGCTGCAGGGCTGTGCTGTACATAAGGCATCGAGTTTTGAGGTTGAACATTTGTAGAGAGATTGCACCAACGAAGTATGGCTTGACCTACTTGTGGCGTAATCACAAACTCAGGCTTACCAGTAAATAGTCCCGTACGGTCTTTTGATGTTGTGGCTTTGTGATTCATTGCAATATCCAATACTGCGGTAAACTCATAATCCACATTATCGCGCTGGACGGCTTTTAGGCCTACTTTCTCTGGCACCATTTTACCATTCTTGTCCGAGAGAACATAATCCTGCTTAGAGCGCATCGTACAGATGATGTGAGCCGATGAAGTTAGGATACGCTGAATGAAGGCATTCTGTCGAGGCGTTACCTTCGCCCAATTGGCGAATGAGTTGCCTTGAAGGTTAGCGTGGTAGTCCAATAGGTAATCCCAGCAATGAGAAATGCTGTCGATGATGATAACTTCTGCTCCCGCCTGTTCGCAGATAGAGATTGCTTCGATGTAGGTTTCGGGAGCATAGTTGTCGAGCGTGAGGACTTGATAACCTCCAAGATGAGCATAGAGGTCGGCAGAGCAATTCTCGGAGTCGATAACTGCGATTTTCGACCAGTCGCCCGTCATACCATAGGCGATAAGGAGTGATGAGTAGGTTTTTCCGCTGCCACTCGCACCAGCCAAAGCCAAGCGCATCTTAGCCACTCGGCGCATTGATTGTCGTAACTGCATAATACAAAATAATTTAAATGGTTAAACATATACAACTAACAACCGATGTTACGTCTTAGTGAATTGAGTGGTTTTTTAGTCGGAGGCAATCGTTTTGAGAAAATCTATGGCAAAATCTCGCCAGAAAACCGCATTAAAAAAAACCTTCCTAATCAAACTAGGGGAGGGGTGATTTGGGGGAGTGGCTGAGAGGGAGCGGGATATATATTACATTTCGCCATACGGGATTATCAAATTAACTTGTCCCATTGCTCCAGGCCCAATACTATACGGTTTGTAAAAAACGAGAACACCTTCGTTGATTAGGGCTATTCCGCTTTTGGATTCCCATATCCAATCAACATCGTCACTTATTAGATACGATTCATACCCTTCGTTGGCCATATAGGCACAATACTTATCGTATAGCAACTTTTTGAATGATTCTCTTTTTCTGCGCTTAATAATATTATCTGCCGTAATAGTATGACCAGATTCATTGTCTAATGTTATATATAAAGCATCACTTGGACAACCATTAGAGCCATTATAGTCACCACTTGATTCAAGCAAATAAGTAGAAAAACCCTCTTGCTCAAAAACCTTATGGGCAACAACGCAGACTCTAAACTCTGAATAACAATCATACTCAGATTGAGATGTGTTTGGCTGTAAACTTTTAGTTGTTTGGTCAAACAATGAAGTAGCAAACTTGAAGATGTCTGCATAATTTTGTGGCAGATTATTTCTACGGGCATTATAAACACTATCTGCACTTATTTGGAAGAAATAATACGATAAACTATTTACCATTGCAGTATCTATTGCTTCTTCGATACGCTGAAATACTTTCTGCGATGGATATTCCTTGTCGATATATAATCCTAATGTAGAGCGAAATTTCATTTTGTCTGGATTATAATACCACCACGCAGTATTCTCTGATTTAACTATATTAGGAGTATTTTCTAAAATAGTATCACGCTGCATATATCCCGAGAACTCTTCACTTCGCTCCATTCCATAAAACAAATCCAACAAAGTGGAATCAGCAGACAAAGTAAGCTCGCCTCTATTTATGTTATCAATAAGCGATGAAACTCGCTTATCAATTAGACTTGATTCATAATGGTTGTAGTCGCAACCGACAATGGTGATTGCCAGCAATAGTATGAGTGTGTAGTTTTTCATTTGAGTCAGTTTTCTTGGTTTAATTACAAATTGTTGATGCGAATGATAGTTGCTTGCAACAATTGGGGCATATCACTAAAACTCCTCTAATGCCACACATATCTCCCCAACTTCGGGTATTTGACATAAATTTTTCCCACAATGAGGACATTGTAGGTACATTTCCTGCTTCTCCTCGTATATCATCGCTACCTAATGCTTAATTGTTAGTTTGTGAAACCCTATATTGAAGCACTTCCCATTTGGTGCTACTCTCTGCATTATTGGTAATTTTCTCTGCCACTTTTGTTAATGCATACCTCGTATCTCTTGCTAGAATTGGTAATATCAAGTCTGTTGTTGTAAATTGACTCTTTTCAAATAATTCTATTGCATCGTCAATTGCCTCTTCCACACTGCCCATTTTGGCATAGGCTGTCATTCTAAATCGATATATATCACTATATGAGTCGTCATATTTCTCGCATTCTTTCAATATATCAATAGCCGATTGAAAATCGTTCCGTTCTATCATATTGCGTGCGATACCAACCATTGCAGATTGTCTAGCAACTTCGTCTTGCAATAGACTTCTGTATATCTCATCTGCTGCATCATAATCCTTTAACATATAATGAGAGTGCGCCTGTTGCATTAACAATTCTGGCAACACTTCAGGAGCAACCTTCTTTGCTGTTTGGTATGCCTTCTTATAAAATGGTATTGCGTCCTCGAATCTCTCCATTCGCCTATAAATATCGGCCTTGTTTTCATAGATGCCGAATAACATCCGTTTATCTTTACGAGGGCAATATTTAATAGCATTATCTATATCATTAAGTGCCGAGTCGTAGTTATGTAACTTTACATAGATTTTGGCTCTCAACCAATATGCATATGCATCATCTGCGTAAATGGCAAGATGCTCATCTGCATATTTCAGAGCAATTTCATAATTTTTGGTTGTGAAATTTTCAAGGGCTTTCGTTGTTAAACCATCGGGATATACTTTAGTTTGGCGACAACTCGTCAGCACTCCCACCACCAGCAGGAGCGCAATTAGGGTTAGTAAATTTTTCATAAGTATTTGTGTGTTAATTTATTTCATCACGCAGAATGGAAGTCTATAATATCGTGCATTTCACATATATTTTTCATCGCTTTTTCATTCTCGGTTATACATCTTTGAATACCAATACGATGTTGCTGAAGAAAAACACACTATCCTCGATCTGTATTTCGACATATCGCGGAACGACTTTATAATTCTATCCCAAATCATTCTCCTACAAAGAAAAATCTATGTTCCAAACACAATTCCTCTAATCGCATAATATCGGTTGGAGTTAATATTGCAAAGCGGCTAATATTTCCCCGTCCAACATATTGTTGCCGATGTTTCCACGTAACCCTAAAGAATATATCACCAAAATGTTCGGGAGAGACTTTGTATAGGTTTCTTTCTACAAACTCCAAATTATAAGTTCGTACATCTACTCCGTATACAGCTTTAATCTGGAATACACGAGGGAGATGACGATAACCATCGTCATTTGTTTCTATCAATGCGAAAACCCCAGTCCCGCAACCGTTTGCACCCCATTCGTCCTCACTCAGTTCATTTGGCTTAACATATCCCTGATGTTCAAGCGAATAAACTAAGTAAAATACATTTTCGTCTATCATAATAAAACTCTACCACAGCTATTAATAAACACCTTACCAATATCTCCCTCAAACTTTATTTGGGTAAAATTAGGAATATATCGTCCACCGACAACAGGGGCAATTATAGCATCAACGCCAAATATATATGTTCTCTGTATCCCTCTGTTATGCATCTGTAGCCTTTCCCGTGCCGCCTGATGGCGCGTTAGATATAATCTTTGTAATCGATAAAATGCCCTGTCATCAATATTAAATTGAATTACGCCATATCCTCTTCCAAATCGTCTTCCTTTGCGATATGCCCACGCAAATGCTTGGTGAGCAAGATTTCCAACATAGAAACCTTGTCCAAGTTCTCCGCCGCCTTGTCTTACATTAATATTGTTACGCATAATTTGTTCTGCCGAATCCTTATCTGTCCCGTGATAGCGTTTCATATTCATTTCATTTAATCTGTATTCCAAGTTGCTTCGGCTATTCCATCATATGCAGCTAGGTACATATCATTAAGCTCTTTTTGACTATATCCCCAAGAATCATATTCGTCTATATACTCAGTTCCTCGGAGTTTAACCTCTCCGGATGTATTGACCTCGTATGTATTTATATATGTAGTTCCATCATCTGTGTAACCCTTTAATGTTGCTGTTGCAATACCAGCACCGTCAAAGTCTGATGCGCTATCATATTTTACGGGAATTGTGATTTTTGCTGATGTGTTGATATATCCCCATTTATTATCTATTTTCACAGGCACTTGTCCACATGATATATTGCCTATATCATCATATTTTAATGGAATAACTATCTCTCCAGACTTATTGATTATACCATACTCTATTCTCTCTGTACTAGTGCTTTTACCTACTGCAACAGTGCCATTGCGGAATCGTCGGACGGTGTCATAAATACATGGAATTATTCTAATCCCTTTTTGGTCTATAAACCCCCATTTATTATCAAGTTGGACTGCTGAATATCCTTCAAAAGGATAGTTTATTTTATCATATTGAGGACTAACAATTTCGTCGCCCCAACCATTTATAATCCCGAATTTGCCATTCCGTGAAACCATAAACACGTTTTGGCTCAGCTTCTTAATATCCTCATACGCAGATATAATTATAAAGTTAGTATAATCATATGGCTGTATCTTCATATTATTACCCCAAACCGAACCATTACCATCTCTAAATGCATTATTACTTTTATATGTTATTACAAATACGCATTTGCCATTATGGTTAATACAATACCATTTGTGCCCCATCTTTACTTGTGCAAATCCGTAAATAAAATCAGTCGCATCATCGTATTGCGGAGATATTATCTCTGTTCCTATCGTGTCGATATATCCCCATTTGCCATTAATCTTAACAGCTGCAACCCCATCTGAGAACAATCGTGCATCTTCATATTGATGGGGTATAATGATTCTTCTTGTGGTATTAATATAACCGTATTTATTGTCCCTTACAGAAACAAGTAATCCATAAGTCGCAAATCGATCAAGAGATAGCATAGGATTCCCACAATTATGACAATAATTCATCTTAGCAGACATCCCAAACCCACAATGATGGCATCTAACTAATACTTCATCCATAATCTAAACAATATCAATGGTTATAGGACATCAAAATAGAACTGCAGTAAGCATATCACCAAACTCAAGATCTTGCAATGATTTACCTTCAGGCATATAGCAACTAAATGGCTCTTCCTGAGTTGTTACAAAATCACCATTACATAAATATACCGTTACTTCATTTTCGCTGCCCTCTGCTATATTGGGATACAATAATACTTGTAGAAACGTATTCGAATTTAGTTTCTTTTTAATTATAGCACGTCTTGAGATACATTGTTTGGAATAATCAGCTATCTCGTAAATTATAAATTCTGTATTTCCCATCGTGATAGTGTATTTCCTATCCCTCAGCCTGGAGATAGCGGTTAGTAGCAAAAAGAAAGCGCAGGACTGAAGTCTTATCTGAGGATAGTAGGCCGTAGGAGTGCCCGAACATTCAAATAAGCAACAACCCCGCGCCATACCGTGTAGATACGACGGGAGATGCGGACGCTTATTCTCTATGTTCAAATGAATTTCCTACGTTCACTATCCGAGAATAAACTTACGCTTCCGTAAATTTCAATATGTCTCCTACAAAGTTACAGAGCATATTTTGGAAACGCAATAGTTTCGCACCTCTTTTTTCGGGGTTGTTGATAACTTTTTTCGTGTTGCAAAGTTCTACAAAACTATCTTTTTTCGCAATAGCGAGAGAGGTTGAAGTTGAATTTTGTTCTACTTACTTTGGGATATTGTGTTTCGTCTTAGTGTGAATATAGCATATAAAATATAACGACTAAACCTTGCCGTTATCGGCAAGAAATGCTATATTTGCGGTGTAGTTCGGCAACAAACTTGCCGATAGATAAGATATGGAGTATTTGTCAGTAAGTGAATTTGCAAAGCGATACAATGTTTCGGAGCGAACAATCCGCAACTATTGTGCTGTGGGAAAGATTGTAGGAGCAACGCTCGTAGGAAAGAGTTGGATGATTCCTGCAGATGCGGAGTTGCCCAAACGTGGCCAGCAGCGTAAGCGCATTATGCCCCTACTTGCCGCGCTTCGTGAACAGAAGCAGATGCAACTTCGTGGAGGAATATATCATCGCACGCAGATTGATATGACCTACAACTCAAATCATATTGAGGGTAGCCGTCTCACGCACGACCAAACACGATACATCTTCGAGACAAATACTATCGGCATAACAGATGAGAGTGTGAATATTGACGACATCATTGAAACCTCTAACCATTTTAGGTGTATCGATTATATAATTGATAATGCCGAGTCGCATTTAACAGAGAGCGTAATCAAGCAATTGCATATGCTATTAAAAGCGGGGACATCAGATGGCCGCAAAGAATGGTTTGCAGTTGGCGAGTATAAGCGTTATCCAAATGAAGTTGGCGGTATGGATACCACCGAGCCTGAAAATGTAGCCAAAGAGATGCGAGCACTATTGAAGGAGTATAACGCTATCAAAAATAAGTCGCTTGAAGATATTATAGATTTACATCAGCGATTTGAGTGTATCCACCCGTTCCAGGATGGTAATGGACGTGTCGGCAGATTGATTATGTTCAAGGAGTGTATGGCCAATGACATAGTGCCGTTTATCATCACCGAGGAGTTAAAGATGTTTTACTATCGAGGACTGCGTGAATGGGATAGGGTAAGAGGATTTTTGCTTGACACTTGCCTAACAGCACAAGATAATTATAAGATGCTGCTTGACTATTTCCGAGTGCCGTACAAGTAGGATTATATGGGTAGTGCAAATTACCCAAATCCTACCCAAATAACAAAGCCCAACAGATTTTATTCTGGTGGGCTTTGTTAAAAGTATCTATTTGCCTTCGATTTTTGCAAGTTCAACCATTACGTTTGACAATATAATAGCATCTCTGGTAATAGAAGTTTGGATTGCATTAAATAAGTCATTAAGCACATAGAAATCAAATGATTCAGGATTCTCTTTTGCTAACAATCTCCTGTTATCTCCGTTATTGAGCATCTCTAACGATATTGACCTATTGTTTTCTTGTGATATCATAAAAGAAGCTGAATCAAGTTCCATTATGTATTCATTCATCGAACTAGTTTCTTGCCAAGACAATTTACCCGATAATGTTAATTGTGTTAATTTTTCTATAAGTGAACGGTTCTTAGGATTCATATGTTTGATTTTTTAATGCAATTTCTATTTCTGTTAAGTGTAAAATTAAATCATCCATGTGGTTGCAAAATATATTTTTATTCATATTTGCATTGCCGTTTATCTGCTTACTTATTGATTGAGAATCTCTTTTGGTTGTATCTGTTATTTTTTTATGTTTATCTTTTTCTATTATGCTAGTAAGGTAGTTTAATTCTATTAGTAAATCTGTAACTTGCGATATATGTAATTGAGCTAATTCATATTTATCATCCACGATATCTCTTTTGAGTAATTGAATATAAGCGATACTTCGTGATATTTTACTGGCCATCAAAATCGAATTCCATCTGTTTTTTGCCTTTAATGTTATATTTTCAAGCTCAAATATTTGATAAATGGTTATTGGCAATCCTAGTACCGTAATACACCCTCCAATAAGTGTCGCCAAATTAAAAATATTTCTTTGATAAGGTGGATTATAGATGTAATACCATAGTAATATGGTAACTAGTATTATAAAAAATACCACCAATATGACTTTTTTTGGCCCGACCTTCATAAATAATGATTAATTGTAAATCAACAAAGTTACATATAATTCGTTGAATTGAGAAATTTGGGGCAAAATAATTGGCAGACAGAGGTTTTGTGAAATTCTGATTTTTGGAGGAATGCCAGCAAAAACCAACGTAATGCCAAGTTATTCCAAAGCTGAGTAACCTATCCGTTACCACATGAAACAGATGGAAGAATACGGAAGTTCAGCAATATAAACTATTGCATTATAGCGATTTTTGATAATTGTTCCTAAAAAATGATGAGTTACGGTTAAAGTTCATTTGTTACCGTTTCTTTTGCGGTGTTCCGACATATTTTGCGTAACGGCTCATAACTCTACTGAAAGTATTTTTGAACCTAAAAAAAGTAGCAGTTATGAAGAGTACATTTTCAACTATCTTCTACCTGAAAAGACAGGCAGCAAGAAAAGACGGAACAGTACCCGTAATGGGTAGAATCACAGT
>JAFTVW010000018.1 GCA_017465605.1 Alistipes sp. | reverse complement strand
TGGGGACAATACCGTTTTTCTCCTTGCTTCCGTTCACGTAGAACAGCACCTTAAATGTACTTCGCATAATCTAATTCTTTTTGGTTACAAAATTAGTTATCAGCGAGTTGTACACTGTTATGCAGAATATGGCAGAGAGTAGAAATAAACTCCAACGACTTATAAACTCATCTCGTTATCAGGTAATGATTTGAAAACCGTCCGCCCTCATTACCTTTCATTTCCTTGCACTTTTGCTTCGGAGAGGCTTTCATCATAAATCCTCATAAGTCATTGAACACCAGTGCTGCCATCATTATTTTCCCCCATTCGTTAGATTTTTCCAGAGATAATGATTATATTTGCATAATTAAGTGCGATTATGCGCTGTGGCTACGCACTTTGTGTGTAGAGGAGTCGATTGGGCTTGCAGTGAAGCATAATGTAATGCACCTTGTAAACAAAAAATAATTTCAAAAGATATAATTATGGAGAACAAATACTCTTTACCACAAGATGGCGGTCTGATGTTGGAGGGTACACCTCGCGATATCATTCACCGCTACGAGAAGATTCCAACTTCGGTGTTTGAAGTGGAGTCTCAGGCTGTGCAATATGTGGCCGATATTATTGTAGATGCAATCAACACTCATAATGCTAACGAACAGCGTCCGTTTGCTTTGGGTCTTACCACAGGCCGTACCCCACTGGGCGTATATCGTGAACTTGTGAAGCGTTATGAGCAGCGTGAGGTGTCGTTTGCTAATGTTGAAGTCTTCTCTATCGATGAGTTCTATCCCATCAAGTCTAACGAGCAGCAGAGCCGTAACTATCGTATTCACGAAGATTTCTTGAATCAGGTCAATATCAAGGAGGAGAATATCCACCTCATAGCAGGAGATGTGCCATTGTCGGAGCTTTCGGCATATTGTGCCGATTACGACCGCAAGGCTCGCAATATCGACCTTATGGTAATTGGTATGGGTACTCAGGGTCAGATTGGTTTTAATGAGCCGGGCTCGTATGCAAAATCTGTGACCCGTATGGTTCAGCTTACATATCAGTCTCGCAAGATGCAGGCTGGAATGTTCTTTGGCGTAGAGAATACTCCCAAGATGGCTATCACGATGGGCCTTAATACCGTTATGAACTCCAAGCGTATTGTACTTATGGCGTGGGGTGAGGATAAAACTAACGTTGTCGCTAAGGTCGTTGAGGGCGAGGCTACTCGTTTGATTCCTGCCTCTTTGTTGCAGAACCACCCCAATATCGAGGCTGTGGTCGATGATCCCGCTGCCGATGGCCTTACCGTAAAGAAGGCTCCTTGGTTGGTTGGCCCTTGCGATTGGACGCCACGATTGGTGCGTCGCGCTGTGGTATGGTTGTGTGGTGTTGTTGAGAAACCCATCTTGAAACTTACATATAAGGACTATATCGAAAATTCATTGGGCGAGATGTTGGACAATATAGGAATGAGCTACGATGCAGTCAATATAAAGGTGTTCAACGATTTGCAGCACACCATCACAGGTTGGCCAGGTGGAAAGCCCAATGCCGACGATTCAACTCGTCCCGTTCCATCGGTACCATATCCCAAGCGTGTTGTGATATTCTCACCTCACCCCGACGACGATGTAATTTCGATGGGTGGTACATTTATCCGTCTTGTTGAGCAGGGTCACGATGTGCACGTTGCTTATCAGACTTCGGGTAATGTTGCCGTTCACGATGATGTCGTGATTCAAAATCTCGATACAGCCCGCGAGCTCGGTTTGGGTGATAGGGTGAACGAGCTTCGAGAGGTTATTGCATCAAAGAAGAAAGGTGAACCGGAGCCTCGCGCACTGCTCAATGTCAAGGGTGCAATCCGTCGTGCCGAGGCACGCGCTGCGGTACGCTCGTTTGGTTTGAATGACGATACAAATGCTCATTTCCTTAATCTGCCGTTCTATGAAACAGGCGGAATCAAGAAGGGTGAGCGTACAGATAAGGATATTGAAATAATCACCAAGCTTTTGCAGGAAGTTAAGCCCCATCAGGTCTATTTGGCTGGTGATTTGGCCGACCCACACGGCACACATAGAGTATGTACCGAGGCTGTTTTGGAGTCTTTGTTCCGCTTGCGTGATAGTGGTGAGGAGTGGATTAAAGAGTGTGTTGTATGGCTCTATCGAGGAGCTTGGATGGAGTGGGAGATTGGTATGGTCGATATGGCAGTGCCATTGAGTCCCGATGAACTTATCAAGAAGCGTCACGCCATCTATCGTCACCTCTCACAGAAGGATATCGTGCCGTTCCCGGGTGATGACAGCCGCGAATTCTGGCAGCGTGCCGAGGAGCGTACGCAAAATACAGCCAAGACCTACGATGCATTGGGTATGGCTGAATATCAGGCAATTGAAGTATTTGTTAAAATGAATTTATAAACAAAATTATGAGACTTATTATTGAGAATTGTGCGGCCGCAGCTGGCCGTTGGGCTGCAAACTATGTTGCAGAGCAGATTAATGCAAAGGCTGCTGTAAGCAGCGAACCTTTTGTTTTGGGCTTGCCCACAGGTTCTACTCCACTTGGAATGTATGCCGAGCTTATTAACCTCTACAAAGCTGGTAAGGTGTCATTTGCAAATGTTGTAACGTTCAATATGGACGAGTATGTAGGTCTTCCCGAGGAGCACCCTGAGAGCTACCACTCATTTATGTGGAACAACTTCTTCTCTCACATCGACATCAAGCGCGAGAATGTTAATATCCTCAATGGTAATGCTCCCGATTTGGCAGCAGAGTGTGAGGGTTACGAGAAGCGTATCGAGGCTGCTGGTGGTATTGATTTGTTCATCGGTGGTGTAGGTGAGGACGGCCACTTGGCATTCAACGAGCCTTTCTCATCACTCAACTCTCGTACTCGTGTTAAGACTTTGACAGAGGATACTATTATTGTTAACTCTCGTTTCTTCGACAACGATGTAAATAAGGTTCCTAAGTTGGCTTTGACCGTAGGTGTTGGTACTGTATGCTCTGCAAAGCAGGTATTGGTATTGGCTTTGGGTCACAAGAAGGCACGCGCCGTTCAGCAGTGTGTTGAGGGTAGCGTATCACACGCTTGGACTATCACAGCGTTGCAGTTGCACCCCAAGGGTATTATGGTTTGCGACGAGCCTGCTGTTGGTGAGTTGAAGGTTAACACATACCGTTACTTCAAGGATATCGAGAAGGATAACTTGTAGTATTTCGAGTTAAACAATAAAGAGTATTCAAAGCTATGGCAACATTACCCACACCTCACATAGGCGCGCGTGAGGGCGAAATCGCCGACCGAGTTATTATGGCTGGCGATCCGTTGCGTGCCAAATTTATGGCCGAAACGTTCCTTACGAATCCTGTTCAATATAATGCAGTACGCGGTATGTTGGGCTTTACGGGAGAGTATAAGGGTAAACGTGTCTCGGTGCAGGGTCACGGAATGGGTATGCCATCAATTGGTATCTACACCTATGAGTTGTATAATTTCTATGGTGTAAAACGCATAATCCGTACAGGCTCGGCAGGAGCTTACCACCCCGATTTGGAGTTGGGAGATGTGGTATTTGCTCAGGGAGCTTGTAGCGACTCCAATTATGCTGCTCAATATAACCTCCCGGGAGTGTATGCTCCTATTGCCGATTTTGGCGTGTTGCGAGCTGCGGTTGAGAAGGCCGAAGCGATGGGCATCAATTACAAGGTAGGAAATCTGCTTTCGAGCGACGTATTTTATGGCGATGATAGCGAGGCGTGGCGCAGTTGGCAGAAGATGGGGGTTTTGGCAGTCGAGATGGAGGCTGCGGCACTCTATATGAATGCAGCGCGAAGCGGTAACGAAGCATTGTGTATCTGTACTATTTCGGATTCATTGGTGCACGGTACTGCTTGTTCTGCCGAACAACGACAGACAAGTTTTACCAATATGATGGAGATAGCTTTTGATATAATCTAGAAACTATTAAACCACTTGATGGTATAATGATTATCGGGGCGGGCATAATTATTGCTCGCCCCTTGTTTGTTGTGTGTTTGCAATTATGGTGCGAAGTGGTAAATTAATAGAGTTAATTCCCTTATGATGTTGCAATTATTTGTGAAAATATGTATCTTTGAATAAATAATGTAAATCAAAAGCGTATGAAAAATATTATAGTCATAGGTAGTAGCAATACCGATATGGTTGTTAAAACATCTCATCTTCCCGTAGGAGGAGAGACTGTTTTGGGCGGCGATTTCTTTATGAATGCTGGTGGTAAGGGCGCAAATCAGGCTGTTGCTGCTGCTCGTTATGGTAATCGTGTAGTTTTTGTAGCCAAGACGGGTGACGATTTGTTTGGTCAACAAGTGCGCGAATCAATGAAGCAGGACGGAATCGTTACAGACTATGTCTTTGTCGATAAAGAGCACCCATCGGGGGTGGCGTTGATTACCGTAAATAGCGAGGCCGAGAATTGTATCGTTGTCGCATCGGGAGCTAACGCATACTTAACACCTGCCGATATTGATACTGCTGCCGATGAGATTCGAGGAGCAAATGTTGTCCTGATGCAGTTGGAGACTCCCATTGCAACTGTCGCCTATGCTGCGCAGATGGCGGCAAATGCAGGTGTTCGCGTCATATTAAATCCTGCACCTGCACCCACCGAGCCACTCAGCGAGGAACTTTTGAATAACCTATTTTTGATTACACCCAATAAGAGCGAAGCATCGCGCATATCGGGTATCGAAATTAAGGATATGGAGAGTGCGCAACGTGCCGCAAAAGCCATCTACGATATGGGCCCCAAGAATGTCATCGTAACACTTGGCAGCGACGGCTCACTCGTTTACGATGGAGCTATGTTTATGCGAGTAGAGGCCTTGAAGGTCAATGCTGTGGATACGACGGCAGCGGGCGATACCTATAACGGCGTTTTGGCGAGCGTGCTGGCTGAGGGGCGTAGTATTATAGATGCTGTTGGAGAAGCTAATGCGGCGGCTGCTATCAGCGTAACGCGTATGGGTGCGCAACCAGCTGCCCCTACCCGTGAGGAGGTTAAGCAATTTCGACGTAAAAAGTAATCGAGAAGTAACTCCGAGACAAGAAAATCAAAAAATATTAACTTAAAACTACTTGTATATGTTTATCGTACACAGTTATCTATTGGCGGTTGTCTTCTGCTTTATCACAATGCTCTGCTGGGGCTCGTGGGGTAATACCCAAAAGTTGGCAGGTAAGACTTGGCGTTATGAACTTTTCTATTGGGACTATGTTATCGGAATGGTGCTATTTGCACTGCTTATTGGTCTTACGATGGGTAGTATGGGCTCGCAGGGCCGTCCATTCATCGAAGATTTGATGCAGGCCAACGGTTCGGGCATTTTGAGTGTGTTGGTTGGAGGTATTATCTTCAACGCATCTAATATCTTGCTTTCGGCTTCGGTGTCGTTGGCAGGTATGTCGGTTGCCTTCCCATTGGGTGTCGGTTTGGCTCTGGTTTTGGGTGTAATAATCAATTATATGGGCGCACCAAAGGGTAATCCCGTATTGCTCTTTGTTGGTGTGGCATTAATTGTTGTGGCTATCGTGTGTAACGGTATTGCATCGGGTCGTATGGCAAAGAGTGGCGAGCAGAGCAGCTCCAACCGCAAGGGAATGATTCTTTCGGTTGTGGCAGGAGTTTTGATGTCATTCTTCTATCGCTTTGTTGCAGCTGCTATGGATCTCGATAACTTTGAGCAGCCAACTGCTGGAATGCTTACCCCTTATTCTGCAATCTTTATCTTCTCGATTGGTGTGTTGTTAAGCAATTTTGTATTTAATACATTTGTTATGCGCCGTCCGTTTGTGGGTGAGCCTGTGTCGTATAGCGAGTATTTCAAGGGCTCAGCCTCGACTCACCTTGTGGGTATGTTAGGTGGTGCAATTTGGTGCTTGGGTACTGCATTTAGCTATATTGCAGCCGGTAAGGCTGGTGCAGCAATCTCGTATGCACTGGGTCAGGGGGCTCCTATGATTGCTGCTATATGGGGCGTGTTTATATGGAAGGAGTTCAAGGGTAGTGATAGCAAAACCAATTGGCTATTGGCTGTAATGTTCCTATTCTTCATTGTAGGTTTGGGCCTTATTGTCCTTTCGGGCGGTAATTAGTTTTTTGTCGTCATCTCTTGTTATGGGACTATAAAGGAGATGGTAAATTGGTTTATTTTAATGGTGGTACTTGCTTTTGTAGCGGGTGCTACCATTTTTTTTGTGTTATATTGCCGGTTGCATTGTGCTTTTCTGATGTGTGTGATAGTAAAAAACATAGTTTTTACTATCTTTGCATTCAAAGTGACCAACGTAGGTCGAAGTTATATTAAACTCAAACAGATGAAACGATTTTTTTTATCTTTGTATTTGATGCTTTTTACTCTCTGCGCCTTTTCGCAGAGTCAGAGTACGGCTGTTGTAGGTAAAGTTGTCGATGCGGCAACCAATGCCCCTATCGAGTATGCCGATGTCGTCATTACCGACTCCGAGAACAATACCATAACCCATACCCAAGTAAAAGATGGTGCTTTCCGAATACCCACAGTACGTCGCGGAGAGTTTGTACTCTCGGTTATGATTGTCGGTTATCAGCCCTATGCCAGCAAACCTATGCGCTTTGGTGAAGGCCCGATAGATATGGGAACGATAAAACTTTCGATGGTAGAAAATGGACTCAAAGAGGTCGTTGTATCAAGCGAGCGTAGTAAGATTGTCTATAAACTCGACCGCCAGACCATTAGTGGCTCTGCATCGTTGTCTGCATCGGGAGGTACCGCAGTTGATGTTTTGAAGTCTGCTCCATCAATCAGAATCGATGCCGATGGTAATGTCTCGTTCCGAGGCAGCACAGGCTTTTTGGTCTATGTCGATGGCAAGCAGAGTATGTTGGAAGGCACACAGGCATTGGCGCAGATTGCCGCAGCCAATATTGAGGATATAGAGATTATCACCACACCATCGGCCAAGTATCGTACCGATGGTGATGTAGGTATTATAAATATCATTACCAAGAGCCACGACGAGCAGGGTTTTAGCGGCTCTGTCAATGTGTCGGGCAATACAATTGGCGGTTGGACTTTGGACGCCTTGCTTAGCTATCGCAAGGGTGCAAGCCGTTGGTTTGTTGGTGCAAATGGCTCACAGGTCAAGGGCGAGAGTGATTTCCATCAGCTTAAAACTACTATTGTCGATGACTATATCACTACTTCCGATGCCGATGGTGAGCGATATAGCAGTATCGATTCTCAGATTGGTCGTGCTGGTTGGGAATTTAACAAATCCAATCATCGATTGCTTGTTGAGGTGCAGGGTGGAATGAGCCGCTGGCTCAATGGTGGCGATATGCTCTATTATGAGCATCGTGAGCAGGGTGGAAATGTAATCAACGATGCCACTTACGATAGCCACGACCACAACTATATAGAGAAGCATATTGGCCAACTCGCAACCGACTATGTTTGGAAGATAAACGAGCGTGGTGATAAACTCTCTATCGATGGTCGTTTGCGATACGATTGGTACTCGTTGGAATATACCGAGAGTAACCTTTTCGAGTTGTCGGGTGCGCGATATGAGGGTACACGAGGCTACGAGACCGAGCATCACTGGGATTTCGATGGCTCGATAAACTACGAGAAGAATTTCCGAGAGGAGGGAAAGATGGAACTTGGATACCAATACACCTCATATAGCGAGCACGGCGATTACAAAATCCGCTACTGGAATCGTGCGGCACAGACGTATGAGTGGCAGGACGATATGTACACTCCATTCTTCTATCGTCGCCAGATTCACTCGGCTTATGCAATGCTTACCGACAAGTTTGGCCCTGTAAGAGTTGATGCGGGAGTTCGTGCCGACCGTATGATTGACGAGCTTACAATCGACTTCGAGGGTGCGGACCGCAATGTGAAGCGTTTGGAGTTGTATCCTTCAACCCACGTTGCATATGAAGCCCCCAACGATAATACCTTCTCGCTCGGGTACTCTTACCGTACTAATCGTGCAGGTGTGTGGAAGTTGGAGCCCTATATCACCTATAAAGACTATTATACCCGTCTGACAGGTAATCCCGACCTTGCTCCTGAGTATATTCATTCAGCCGAGATTGGTTATCGCAAGACTTTTGCGCAATCAAATTCATTGGCCGTTACGGGTTATTATCGCAACCGCCGAGGAACATACGACCTTATTCGTGTGGCATATGAGCCGGGTGTTACGCTCGACTCGTTAATCAACGCAGGCCGTGATAGGACCTATGGCGTAGAGGCTAACTTACAGACTCGAAATACCCGTTGGTGGAGTATGACACTCAATGGAAGCGTGTTTAATTATAAATTTACTGCTGATTTCGTGGGTAGTAACGATTCTGAAAATACGAGCTATTCGGCCTCGTGGATAAATAATTTCACATTAGGCCCAACTACCCGTATGCAGTTTGATGCCAATGTGGTAGGCCCCAATGTGCTTACGCAGGGACGTGAGGAGGCATATTGCTATTTCGATTTGGCTATTCGTCAGGAGTTTTTCAACAAGCGGTTGTATCTCTCATTTGTCGCTCACGACCTGTTCCGTACGGCCCGATACGACCATATCCGCGATTCCCAAACTTTGAAGGCGACCACATACGTCAAGCCTCGTTATCCGCATCTCACCCTCTCGCTCAGTTATAATTTCAATGCGGCAGGCAGAAAGGAGCAGACGGGAGCAGTATCATCGGGTGCAGCCTTTACGGGTAAGGATTTTTAATGTTTGTAAGTTGGAGTGCGCTTGTGCGCTCTATTGCAGGCGTATGCCACCCATTATCCGAGCGGGGGATAAGACGCTATTTTATTTATGAAAAGATTTAATATAGAATATTTTACAAACACTGGCGAATCGTTGTTTTTGTCGCTCGACGATGGCCGCCGTGTTGCAATGAGTAGTGATGACTGTGCCCATTGGTCGGTTGAGACAGATGCCGATATGGGTAGCAGTTATGGCTATGAAGTGTGCGCCACCGATGGCGCGGTATTGCGAAAGGAAGAGTTTGGCTCTCATAGAGTTATGATTGATGGCGATGCCGAAATGTTCGACCATTGGCAGGATACGCCAGCGCATAAACCATTCTACTCTACGCTTTTCACAGAGGGGGTGTTCCGTCGTGCAAAACGCGATGCGGAACTTCAAATTGCGGATAATCAGGTGATTATAACGGTTGCGGCTCCCACTCTAAAATCGGGTGAGAGACTGGCAATAGTGGGTGAAACGTCGGAATTAGGCGAGTGGCGAGTGGCGAGTGCGTTGATTATGAATGATTCACAAGCTCCGATTTGGAGTGTTGCATTACCTAAGAGCGTTGAAGGCGCAGAGTATAAGTTCGTTATCGTCGATAGCTCAACCAATGCTTTAATTCAATTCGAGGAGGGTGATAATAGAAAGATTCCTGCAAGCGTGGCTAATCGCGTTGTTATCAGTGGATTACGATTGCGAGATGGCCGACGCGCGTGGCGTGGAGCAGGTGTTGCGATTCCTCTCTTTTCGATTCGTAGTGCCGAGGATTGGGGTTGTGGCGATTTTTCGAGCCTTGTAAAGTTTGGCCGCTGGGCATCAGGCGTGGGAATGTCTGTGGTTCAATTACTTCCCGTCAACGATACTACCGCAAATTGTACTTGGCGCGATTCCTATCCCTATAATGCCATATCTTCGTTTGCTTTGCACCCGATGTATCTCGGAGCGAGTGATGCAGTGAAGATTTGTAGTAGATTGGTCGATAAGCAGTTGAAAAGCAAACTCCAATATCGCCTGCGTAAGTATTCCGTGATGGCTTACGAGTTGAATGATTTGGCGGCAGTCAATTACGAGCGTGTGGTGAGATTGAAGATTGCATTTTTGCGTGAACTATATGATGTGTGTGGCGAACAACTGCTCAAATCGCCAGATTATAAGGAGTTTTATGAGCAGAGTTGTGATTGGCTACTTCCGTATATGGTCTATTGCACATTGCGGGATAGATTCCAGTGCGTTGACTTTAAGAGGTGGACGAAACTATCGGAATACGATACGCAGAAAGTTCAGCGTTTTGCTATGCGCAATGCAGCAGAGGTTGGTTTTTATGGCTTTATGCAGTATCTGCTTGATGTAGAGTTGCGTGAGGCTCACGAGGCGTTGCATCGCGAGGGTGTTGCACTGAAAGGTGATATACCCATCGGGGTATCTCCTATGAGTGTTGATGTGTGGGCTGCCCCCGAACTCTACAATACATCAATGTCGGCAGGTGCGCCGCCCGATGCTTTTGCCGAAGAGGGCCAGAATTGGGGATTCCCAACCTACAATTGGGAGCGAATGGCGCAAGACGATTATGCTTGGTGGCGAAGCCGATTGGCCAAGATGGCTCGATATTTCGATGCATATCGTATAGACCACATTTTGGGATTCTTCCGTATCTGGGAAGTGCCGCGTGGTGCTGCGAGTGCAATCGTGGGTCACTTCTATCCTTCGATGCCATATAGTGCCGACGAGATTCGAGCGAAGGGTTTTGAATTTGATAGCACACTGCACGTTGCAAATGATATTTCCGACGGTGATACGCTCTTTGTGAGGTATCCTGCCGATGGTGAGGTCTATGTGCCACGTATTGAGGGCTTTAAGAGTAGAATGTTTGCAACACTCAATTCCGAACAGCAGCAGGCTTATTTAGCTCTGCACGAGGATTTCTTCTATCATCGTCATAACGAGTTTTGGAGGCGTAATGCGTTGCGTCGTCTGCCTCGCCTGATGGCATCGAATGGAATGCTTACTTGTGGTGAGGATTTGGGTATGATTCCAGCTTGTGTGCCCGATGTTATGGCGAGCGAGAGAATTCTATCGTTGGAGATTGAGCGTATGCCAAAATGTATGGGTGTGGAGTTTGGTGATACATTGGTATATCCCTATTTGTCGGTTGCAGCCACTTCGACGCACGATATGTCAACCATTAGAGGTTGGTGGCGTGAGGATAGAGGTGTAATTCAGCGTTATTGGCAAGATGTATTGCATCGTAAGGGAGAGGCTGAGGCGGAGTGTTCTGCCGAGACGGCTCGTGCGATTATTGAACGGCATATGTTGTCGGGTTCGATGTTGGCTATTCTGCCTTTGCAGGATTGGCTTGCCATAGACGAGTCATTACGATTGGCAGACCCTGATGCTGAGCGTATAAATATCCCTGCCAACCCTAATCACTATTGGCGTTATCGTATGCACATAACCGTTGAGGAGTTGCTGGGTGCTGATGCGTTTAATGAGCAGATTGCAGCTCTTGTTGCTATGAGATAGCTGTGGGTGTGATGTGAATTATGGGGCAATGGTGAATATGATAGAGCCTACTCAACGCGATTGTTGGGTAGGCTCTTCTTTAACTGTATAAATTTGCTTACTTATAGACAATCGTATTGCCAAATGGCATAAGAGCGAGCATCATAAGTTTGAAGTGCTGCAAACCAAATGGGATTCCAATGATTGTGATACAGAAGATTACACCCATCGTGAGGTGACCGAGGGCAACCTCGATTCCTCCAAAGATAATCCATAGAACATTGAGTAAGATGGATAAGCAACCCATCGGTGTCTTTGATTGCACTACCTCGCCGCCAAATGGCCACAAAGCAAACAAACCAAGTTTCATAATCTGCACTCCAAAAGGAATACCGACAATCGTGAGGCACAACACAAGGCCACCAAATAGGTAACCAAGCGATAGGAGGATACCTCCGAATATGACCCAAATAATGTTTCCAATTAAATTCATATTGCAATAGTTTTTAATGTTATTTTCAGCAATTTATTGTTTTCAGTTGCATCAGTCAAACTACTATATGCCAAACTCCTATCCAATCAAGAATTCAAACAGATTGGGATTGTCGTTTAGGTATTCGTAGTCGATGTTGTCGCGCTTCATTCTTTCGGTAAGACCTTTGAAATCAGATGGATTTTGCAACTCAATACCTATAAGAACAGGGCCTTTCTCGCGATTGGTCTTTTTCTTATACTCGAAGTAGGTGATATCGTCGTGTGGCCCGAGAACATTGCTTACAAAGTTCTGCAATGCACCTGCGCGTTGTGGGAATCGTACCACAAAGTAGTGCTTCAATCCCTCGTACAGGAGTGAACGCTCCTTGATATCCTCCATACGCACGATGTCGTTGTTGCTGCCACTCACTACGCATACAACATTTTTGCCCTTAATCTGCTCACGATAGTAGTCGAGTGCGCTGATACTGAGTGCGCCCGCAGGCTCAACAACGATGGCGTTGAAGTTGTAGAGATTGAGAATGGTTGTACACACCTTTCCCTCTGGAACGGTGATAATATCGTCCAAAACCTCGCGGCATACGTCGAATGTAATATCGCCCACACGTTGCACTGCTGCACCATCGACAAACTTCTCAACGTGGTCGAGCTCTGTAACCTCGCCACGCTCGAATGAGAGTTTCATTCCAGCTGCGCCAGCAGGCTCAACACCGATAATCTTTGTGTTGGGTGACATCTGCTTATACACTGCTCCAATACCCGAGGCTAAACCTCCGCCTCCGATTGGAACGAAGATGTAGTCGATAGCCACAGGGCTTTGTTGCAATATTTCAAGACCCACAGTACCTTGACCCTCGATGATTTTGGGGTCGTTGAAGGGTGGAATGAAGGTCTTGCCCTCGCTCTGCGAAGTCTCAATTGCTGCGGCGTTGGCTTGGTCAAATGTGTCGCCTACGAGTACAACCTCGATTGTGTCACCTCCAAACATCTTGACCTGATTAATCTTCTGCTTGGGAGTGGTGACGGGCATAAAAATCTTGCCCTTTATGCCCAGCTTATTGCAGGATAATGCAACTCCCTGAGCGTGATTACCCGCACTTGCGCACACAATTCCTCGCTCGGTCTGCTCGGCCGAAAGTGAACGAATCTTGTTGTAGGCACCTCGAATCTTATAGGAGCGCACTATCTGCAAATCCTCACGTTTAAGCATTACCGATGCCTCAAAATCCTTCGATAGATTGTGATTGGTCATCAGTGGCGTAGGACTCAGAATCTCACGCAGCGTATGCTCGGCACTCATCACGTCGTTCAGGGCGGGGAAATATCTCTTCTCGTTACTCATAATTAGATAAGAAACTGTTTCTAAATTTAGATATTTGCAGCAATGAAATCTCCAACCTCCGATGTAGAGCTTGGTTTAACGCCTGCGGGAGCTATATCCTCTGTGACGATGTTCTTCTCAATTGATAAGTTCACCGCACGGCGGATTGCAGCACCTGCCTCTGCGTCGGCAAAAGCGTACTCAAACATCATTGCAGCCGATAGAATGGTTGCGATTGGGTTGGCAATATTCTTGCCTGCGGCCTGGGGATATGAGCCGTGAATAGGCTCAAATAGCGATGTGCCCGTACCGATTGAGGCCGAAGGAAGCAGGCCGAGTGAGCCGGTGATAACACTTGCCTCGTCGGTGAGAATATCTCCAAACATATTCTCGGTAACAATCACGTCGAAGTGGCGTGGCTGCTGGATAATCTTCATTGCAGCGTTGTCAACAAACATATATTCAACTTCGACCGAAGGATACTCAGCGGCAATCTGCTTGGCAGTTTCACGCCATAGACGAGAAGTGGCAAGAACGTTTGCCTTGTCAACAACGGTAAGTTTGCCGCGACGTTGCGCTGCATATTCAAATCCCAAGCGGCAGATGCGTTCAATCTCCGAGCGAGTATAGACACAGGTGTCGTATGCTGTATTTCCATCTTCTGAACGACCTTGCGGACGACCAAAATACAATCCACCTGTAAGTTCACGCACGCATATAAAATCGGCACCCTCGACTAAGTCGTGGCGCAGGGGTGAGCGATGGAGCAGCGAAGGGAATGTCTCCACAGGTCGCAAGTTGGCATACAAACCCAACTTCTTGCGCATTGCCAAAAGGCCCTGCTCGGGGCGAACCTTAGCCTCTGGATTATTATCGAAACGAGGGTCGCCAATAGCTCCAAACAACACGGCATCAGAGTTCATACACACCTGATGTGTCTGATCGGGGTAGGGGTCACCAACTGCATCGATAGCCGATGCTCCGACAAGAGCGTGGGTGTAGGTTACTTGGTAGTCAAATTTCTTTGCTACCGCATCTACTGCTTTAACGGCTTGCGCTACTATTTCTGGTCCAATACCGTCTCCGGGGAGTACGGCAATATTTATCTTTCCCATAGGTGTTGTTTGAAAAATTAGTCGTCTATTTTATTCTGTTCGTAGCTGGCAATCTGGTCTCGGAGTGTTACAAGATAGTCAACGTCATCGTAACCGTTAATCATACACTCGCGGTTGTGGGGTGGAATCTTGAAATTCTCTCTATGGCCTGTGCCAGAAATCTCAACAAACATATCAAACAAATCAATGCGAATCTCAGTACGAGGATTCTCTTTGATTGCTTGGAATATTTTTGCCAGCATCTCCTCGCTAACGGTTACGGGCAAGAGGTGGTTATTCAGAGCGTTATTGCGGAAGATATCGGCGAAGTGACTCGAAATTACTGCTCTGAAACCTGCGCCTGAGATAGCCCACGCTGCGTGCTCGCGACTCGAACCGCAACCAAAATTCTTGCCTGCTACCAAAATTGGGCCTCGGAACTCCGATTTGTTCATCACAAACTCCTCTTTCAACTTTCCTTTCTCATCGTAACGCCAGTCGTAGAAGAGATTATCGCCAAAGCCACTGCGTGAGGTCGATTTCAGGAAACGAGCAGGGATAATCTGGTCGGTATCGATATTTTCGATAGGCAGGGGTACTGCCGTCGCTGTAAGTGTGGTAAATTTCTGTATCATAACACTTTCAGATTAATTACAAAAAATCTCTGGGGTCGGTTATAACTCCTGTAATCGCAGCTGCGGCAGCCACAAGTGGGCCAGCGAGTAGTGTGCGAGAGTTAGGGCCTTGACGTCCCTCAAAGTTTCGATTTGAAGTAGCAACGCAATATTTGCCTGCTGGAATCTTATCCTCGTTCATTGCAAGGCACGCCGAGCAACCCGGTTGGCGAAGCTCAAAACCTGCCTCCTCCAAAATGTCACGCAGGCCCTCTTCGATTGCCAAACGCTCAACCTCCTTACTGCCTGGAACAATCCACGCAGTTACATTCTCGGCCTTCTTGTGACCCTTGACAAAGTTTGCAAAGGCTCTTAAATCCTCGATGCGGCCATTCGTGCAGCTACCCACAAATACATAGTCGATAGGCTTGCCAATCATATTATCGCCCGACTTGAAATCCATATATTCAAGAGCTTTTTTATATGAAATTTTAGCCGCAGTGTCAAGACCCCTTGACGATGGAATCTTGCCGTTTATAGCCATTCCCATACCCGGATTTGTGCCGTAGGTAATCATTGGTTTTATGTTGGCCGCGTTGAATGTAACCTCCTTGTCGAAGACAGCATTGGGCTCGGAGCGGAGTTTGCTCCAACGCTTAACTGCTTTATCCCACTCTTCACCCTTAGGTGCAAATTCTCTATCTTTCAGGTAGTCGAAGGTGGTTTGGTCGGGGGCAATCATACCTCCGCGTGCGCCCATCTCGATACTCATATTACAAATGGTCATACGAGCCTCCATCGAGAGAGAACGGATTGCAGAGCCTGCGAACTCAATAAAGTAGCCTGTTCCGCCTCCTGTACCCATCTTTGAGATGATGTAGAGGATAATATCCTTTGAGCATACGCCTTTACCCAACTTTCCTTCGACATTGATTCGCATTGTCATAGGTTTGGTCTGCAACAGACTTTGTGAGGCAAGAACCATCTCCACCTCGCTTGTTCCGATACCAAATGCCACGCAACCCATAGCTCCGTGAGTTGAAGTGTGGCTATCACCGCAGACGATTGTCATACCTGGCTGGGTTAGACCTGTTTGAGGGCCGATGACGTGGATAATACCATTACGCTCAGAGCCGATGGGGAAAATCTCGATGCCATTCTCGGCACAATTCTTCTCCAACTCTGCAACCTGCTTTGCCGATTGTGGCTCCTGAATTGGCAGGTGTTGATTCTGAGTGGGTATGTTATGGTCGGGGCTTGCTGTAATCTGCTTAGGACGGAATACAGATATGCCGCGCTCCTTCAAGCTTGCAAATGCTTGCGGGCTTGTAACCTCGTGAATATATTGGCGGTCGATGTAGAGGACACTTGTCGAAGCGTCGATACGTTTAACAATATGAGCCTCCCATATTTTATCAAATAGCGTATTCATCTTATTATAGCTTCTACGTTTTGGGTTATGCTATCTTTGAAATTGCATCAATGAACGACTCTACCGAAGCGGTAACGATGTCGGTATTAGCTCCGAAACCGTGGTACATCTTACCCTTGTGAGAGATTTGAATGTGTACCTTACCCAAGTCGTCGCTACCACGAGTAATAGCCTGTACCAAGTACTCCTCAATGTGGACACGACGTTTGGTGATGTTCTTTACGGCAGTGATTGCCGCATCAACAGGGCCGTTACCACACGCAGTCTCGGTGAAGGTGTCGCCATCGAAGCTGATTTGTACGGTAGCCGAAGGTATGCTCGATTTACCGCACACAACCTGCAAGCCTGTGAGCTGAATGCTCATACGACGGCGTGATGCCGCAGTGCCGATAAGAACCTCCAAGTCGCGTGTTGTGACCATCTTCTTTTTGTCGGCAAGCTCCAAGAAACGCTGATAGATCTCGTCAAGCTCCTCGTTTTCGGGATTGTAACCAATCTCAGATAGGTGGTGCTTCAATGCGGCACGACCACTTCGTGCGGTAAGCACGATGCTTGACTGGTCAACTCCTACGTCTTCGGGGTCGATGATTTCATATGTCTCGCGGCTCTTCAATACTCCGTCTTGATGGATACCCGACGAGTGCGCAAATGCGTTGCGGCCTACGATAGCCTTGTTGGCCTGCACGGGCATACGCATCAAGTTTGAAACCAATTTGCTTGTGGTGATAATCTGTTTAGAGTCGATGCCAATCTCGAAATCAAGATTGTTGTGGCACTTGATAGCCATCACAACCTCCTCTAACGCGGTGTTACCAGCTCTTTCGCCAAGACCGTTGATTGTAACCTCCACTTGACGAGCTCCATTCTGCACGCCAGCCAAAGTGTTGGCCGTTGCCATACCCAAATCGTTGTGGCAGTGTGTTGAGATGATAGCTTTGTCGATGTTTGGAACATTGTTCTTCAAATAAGCAATCTTTGCTCCGTATTCACTGGGAAGGCAATAACCCGTAGTGTCGGGGATATTTACAACAGTTGCACCTGCGGCGATTACGGCCTCCACTACGCGAGCCAAAAACTCCTCGTCGGTACGGCCTGCATCTTCGGCGTAGAACTCCACATCGTCAACAAAACGACGGGCATACTTTACAGCCTCGACAGCCTGTTCCATCACCGTCTCGGGTGTCATACGCAACTTCTCGTAGATGTGGTATGTAGAAGTTCCGATACCAGTGTGGATACGGCCACGCTTAGCGAACTCCAACGATTGTGCGGCAACATCGATGTCTTTCTTTACGGCACGAGTTAAGGCGCAGATGGTAGGATTTGTGACAGCCTTTGAAATCTCAACAACCGAGTTGAAATCTCCCGGGCTTGAAATTGGAAAGCCTGCCTCAATAATATCTACACCCAACTTTTCGAGCTGGCGTGCAACCTCAATCTTCTCGATTGTGTTGAGCTGGCAGCCCGGTACTTGCTCGGCATCGCGGAGTGTGGTGTCGAATATATATACTTTTTCGCTCATAATATCTATTATGGGTCTTTAATCAGGTCAAGCTGCGTTGTTGTTGATAACGCAGCTCGACCCAATTTTGTGTTACAAATTAATGGTTAGTTGTTCTCGGGGCGAAGTTTGCGAACTACTGCACCTGCCTGCCACATCTCAGTCTCGCGCATCTCCTTCAACTCCTCCTCCAACTTAGCACGGTAGTCGGGCTGAGAGTTGGTGTCGATACTGCGCTGAGCCTCGTTGCCACAAGCTACCTCGCTATACAACTCCTCGAATACGGGGCGAGTTGCATCGCGGAACTTCTTCCACCAATCGAGCGCACCACGCTGTGCAGTTGTAGAGCAGTTTGCGTACATCCAATCCATACCGTTCTCGGCGATAAGAGGCATAAGGCTCTGTGAAAGCTCCTCTACGGTCTCGTTGAATGCCTCAGAAGGAGTGTGACCGTTCTGACGCAATACATCGTACTGAGCAGCGAAGATACCCTGAATAGCACCCATCAATGTACCACGCTCACCTGTAAGGTCAGAATAAACCTCACGCTTGAAAGTGGTTTCGAACAAGTAGCCTGAGCCTACACCGATACCGAGTGCGATAACGCGGTCCCAAGCACGACCTGTGGCATCTTGGAAGATAGCGTAGCTTGAATTCAAACCACGACCCTGCAAGAACATACGGCGAAGTGATGTGCCTGAGCCCTTAGGAGCAACCAAGATAACGTCAACATCTGCGGGAGGAACGATACCTGTGCGCTCCTTGTAGGTGATGCCAAAGCCGTGTGAGAAGTAGAGAGCCTTGCCCGGTGTGAGGTAGGGCTTAATTGTAGGCCATACAGAAATCTGACCAGCATCTGAAAGCAAGTACTCGATGATTGTAGCCTTCTGGCAAGCCTCCTCAATCTCGAAGAGAGTCTCTCCTGGAACCCAGCCGTCGGCAACGGCCTTATCCCAACTCTTTGAGTTCTTACGCTGACCAACGATTACGTTGAAACCGTTGTCGCGAAGATTGAGTGACTGACCGGGGCCCTGCACTCCATAACCTATGATAGCGATTGTCTCGTCCTTCAATGTCTCCAATGCCTTTGCCAATGGATACTCCTCTCGTGTTACGACGTTCTCCTCGACGCCGCCAAAAATCATCTTTGCCATAGTGTTTAATTTTTTTGTTTATAATTTTGTTTTAATCTTATTTCAAGTATTGCAGCCTTGTTGTCAGCTGTTATATTTGTCTAATTGCTTGATTATCTATTTTTGTTTTGTGCTTGCGCTTCTCCTATTTTGTGCTGTTCAGTTGACGTTGCTTTTCGTTTACTACCGAAAGATACTCGTCTAGCAGCTCGCTGCGGGATTTGATGATTGCAACCTGTCCCGAACATACAAACTGAATCACGCCGTATGGTGAGAGCATTTTGTAAAGCTCGCGAATCTCGTCACGATGGCCAGTCTTTTCCAAAACGATATATTCGTCGTGAATATCCAAAATTCGTACGTTGTGGCGACGAACCAAATCCTCTACGTTACGGCTGCGCTTAACCTTGTAGAGAGCGAGTTCTTGAAGAACAACCTCGTTAGGTGTGTAGCAAAATACCTTCAAGACGTCAATCTTCTTCTCTATCTGCTTTACCAAATTTGCTACCTTGTCCTCGTCGTTGCGCACCATAATTGTATGTTTATAGATGCCGTCGATGGCCGACTCCGAAGCTGTGATAGATTCGATGTTGACGTTGCGGTGGGTGAATACTGTTGTAATCTGGCTCAACAAACCCACTGTGTTCTCTGAAAATATGGTTATAATAAACTCTTTATCCATTTTGTGCTCTATTTTGGGTTGTTAAAGATTACTCCAAGCGGATATTTTCAACAGGCTGTCCCGCGGGAACCATCGGGAAAACATTCTCCTCGCGTTCTACTCTCACCTCCAAAAGGAATGCTCCGTTGCTTTGTTGCATCTCGCTTACGGCATCGTCCAACTCCTCGTGACGCTCAACGCAACGGTAGGGTATATGGTTGGCCTTTGCTATTAGTTCAAAGTCGGGGTTGGTAAGTTCGGTGAACGAGTAGCGTTTGTCGTAAAACAACTCCTGCCATTGGCGTACCATTCCCAAGAATCCGTTGTTCATAAGGATTATCTTAACGCCTACCTCCGATTGGAAGATAGTTCCCAATTCTTGAAGTGTCATCTGCAAACCACCGTCACCTACAAAGAGACATACCTCACGATTGGGAGCTCCAATTTTGGCTCCGATTGCAGCAGGAAGTCCGAATCCCATAGTGCCAAGACCTCCCGATGTGATGATGCTTCGAGTCTGCTTGAAACGGAAGTAGCGCGAAGCGAACATCTGTTGCTGACCAACGTCGGTAACCAAAATCGCATCATCGAACTTTTGAGCCACAGCATCTACCACCTCGCCCATACGCAGATGAGCTCCCTTGCGTTCGATTGCGGGCTCGATGATATCCTCTCGCTCGATATTGTAGCAGGCGTGGAACTCCTCCAACCACGCGGTGTGGTCTCTTTGAGAAATCTTCTCGGTTAGCATTGGGAGTGATTGTTTCACGTCGCCCAATACTGCTACATCGGCATAGACCAATTTGTTAATCTCGGCGGGGTCAATCTCCAAATGAATGATTTTGGCGTTGATGCCGAACTTTGATGGGTCTCCCGTCACGCGGTCGTCAAATCGCATTCCGATAGCTATCAATAGGTCGCAATCGCGATTTTTGATGTTGGGGGCATAGTTGCCGTGCATACCGAGCATTCCCACATATTGAGGGTGGTCTGATGGAAGAGCCGACAATCCGAGCAAAGTTGCCGCCGCAGGGATTCCACTCTTCTCCAAAAACTCTTTCAACTCTTGCTCTGCACCTCCCAAAATGACACCTTGACCAACGAGTGCCATAGGTTTGCGTGAGAGGTTGATAAGGCGGGCCGCTTCGAGAATTTGACTCTCTTCAATGTCGGCATATGGCTGATAGCTTCTGATGAAATTGATTGGCTTATAGTCAAAATTCATCATTCCAGCTTGCGCATCTTTGGTGATATCGACCACAACAGGGCCCGGACGGCCGCTTGATGCGATATAGAATGCCTTAGCTATGGCCGCAGGAATATCCTCGGCACGCTTGACTTGGCAGTTCCACTTGGTGACAGATTGGGTAATCTCCAAAAAGTTAATCTCCTGAAAAGCATCGGTGCCGAGCAATGTTGAGCCCACCTGACCGCTAATCAGCACTACCGGTGTAGAGTCGAGTAGCGCATCGGCCAAGCCAGTGACGGTATTGGTTGCTCCGGGGCCTGATGTTACGATGCAGACGCCTGTGCGACCGCTTGCGCGTGCGTAACCCTGAGCTGCGTGGATTGCGCACTGCTCGTGGCGGACTAATATATGGTTGATCTTGTCGCGATAATCGTATAGAGCATCATAAACGGGAATGATAGCTCCTCCCGGGTATCCGAAAATAGTATCTACTCCCTCGGCTAAAAATGAGCGAATGACGGCCTCTGAACCCGAGATGCGCGGAAAGTCATTTTTGGGGGTCTCTTGTGGCGTGTTGTCTGAAAAACCTGCTGTCATATAAGTTGGGGTTGTAGTATGCTTTATAATGTTTAGTAAATATCTCTATCTCTTTTTAATGTCTAAAATGGCTCAATTTACTCCTCTGGAACGATTCTGACTGCTCCCTGATCGGCTGAACTTACCAATAATGAGTAGGCTCTGAGTGACTGAGGAATCTTGCGGTCGCGACCCTGTGGCTTATGAATCGTCCACGCTGCCATACGTTCTGCAAGTTCATCGTCGCTGATGCGGAGGTTGATTGAGCGGGCTGTGATGTCGATATCGATAATATCACCATTGCGTACCACGCCAATTTCTCCACCCGATGCAGCCTCAGGTGAGACGTGGCCGATAGATAGACCCGAAGTTCCACCCGAAAAACGACCATCGGTAATCAATGCGCACGCTTTGTCGAGGTGCTTAGATTTGAGGTATGATGTGGGATAGAGCATCTCCTGCATACCAGGGCCACCCTTTGGACCTTCGTAGCGAATAATCACCACATCGCCAGCCTCTACTTCGTTGCCCAAAATGCCATTCATTGCCTGCTCCTGCGACTCAAACACTTTGGCCTTGCCACTAAACTGCATAAGGCTTTGGTCAACACCAGCTGTCTTTACGATGCAACCCTTGCGGGCAATATTTCCGAAAAGAACAGCCAAACCACCGTCGCGGAAATAGGCGTGTTCCATATCGCGGATACAGCCCTCGGCGTGGTCGTTGTCCATATCTTCATAATAGCACTCCTGCGATGCCATCTCGCGGCTATAACGGTTGGCGGGTGCGCTTAGGTATGTTGTGCGGGCCTCGTCGGTGAACTCTTTTGAGCCGTAGTAGTATTTGTCGAGAATTTCGCCCAACGACTTAGCATCAACACGAGCAACAGTTGTGTCGATTAGAGAGTTGGCAGCCAACTCACCCAATATACCCATAATTCCACCTGCGCGGTTTACGTCTTGAACGTGGTAATGTCCGTTTGGCGCAACTTTGCAGAGTACGGGAATTTTGCGAGAAAGGCGGTCGATGTCCTCCATCTTGAAATCTACTCCTGCCTCGTGAGCTACGGCCAAAAGGTGGAGTACGGTATTTGTTGAGCCACCCATCGCGATATCGAGTGACATCGCATTCTCGAATGCTGCTTTTGTGGCAATTGAGCGTGGAAGTACCGATTCATCACCCTCGAAGTAGTAACGTTTAGCATTCTCGACAATGAGTTTTGCAGCTTTGGCGAAGAGCTCTTTGCGATTTTTGTGGGTGGAGACAATGGTACCATTGCCCGGCAAGGCCAATCCTAACGCCTCGTTGAGGCAGTTCATTGAGTTGGCTGTGAACATACCAGAACAAGAGCCACAACCCGGACAAGCGCAGGCCTCGATTTGCTCGGCCTGTTCATCTGTACACTTATCATCGGCACTCATAACCATTGCGTCAATCAAATCGACACCACGACCATTATAGTTTCCTGCCTCCATCGGGCCACCTGATACAAAAACTGTGGGGATATTGAGGCGCATTGAGGCCATAAGCATACCCGGAGTGATTTTGTCGCAGTTGCTGATGCATACCAAAGCGTCAACCTTGTGGGCATTGGCCATATACTCAACGCTGTCGGCGATAATATCGCGAGAAGGAAGCGAATAGAGCATACCATCGTGGCCCATTGCAATACCATCGTCGATTGCGATGGTGTTGAACTCGGCCGCAAAGCAGCCCTGCTCCTCGATTAGCGATTTTACATATTGACCTATCTGGTGGAGGTGTACGTGACCTGGAACCATCTGAGTAAATGAGTTGGCAATACCGATTACGGGCATTCCCATCTGCTCCTTCTTCATACCGTTTGCGCGCCATAGACCTCTGGCTCCTGCCATACGTCGTCCTGTTGTGGTTACGGCACTTCTAAGTTCGTGTTTCATAGTTCAGTTTGTTTAAGCAAAAAACCTCCCTCCCGATAAGGAGAAAGGTCTTATATAATCCTATTTGTACATATACACAACCTTTCTCCCGTTATCTGCGCAAGACTACGAGGTTTAGAAGGTTGATAATGTACAAATTTGTGTTCATAATGTTTGTCTCCAATTTAACTGTATCAGTGGCGATTAGCGAATTTTCACTAAGCTTGACCACCAATAGCTTTTTTCTAAGTGCAAATGTAATAGTAAAATTTATTAAAAACAAGAGATTTTCATACTTTTTTGCATATAAATTACATATTTGCTGAGGGTTATATTTGTACCCTATTGATATTATGTGTTTTATGTTTTGTGTTATTGAATATTTATGCGTAAGAAAATGTAAGTAACTAAGTGTGGCAAGTTGTTATGTTGTCACAATTTGCAAGCAGAGTAGTCTATTCCAGTTTTTATAGTCGCAAAACAGGGCGTAAATATTGAACCTTAACGCGAAACGTCATTCTTTCTTTGGCTTATTTTGCTGTAAAGTCGCATCAAGACTTTCGATTGAGATTGAGGTTATGTCAAGGCTTTTTCTTTTATTTTGAAAGTTGCCGATTTTAGCTTTTTATTCTCATTGTTTTGGCTCGATTCGATTGTCGATGTTGGCTCTGTGCCTATACCTGCGTGCGATGCTTGTTTAGGGTGCAAAATGGAAATTCGTAGTGAGTTCCCGACAGGCGAGGTGTGGATTTTTTTATTCTGCCTAAGTTGGTTAATCATCAGCGACGCTCGGTCGTTGTCGATATTGAAAGCAACCTCTATCTCTTTGGGATATACACTCTTGTAATGTTTGATAAATTCTGTGACGTTTGCCAGCGATGGGCCGATGCGTCGAGGGTGACATCTTCCTCTTGAAAGACGATTGATAGCTGATTGGAGCGATGACAGCCTTTGGTATCCACCGAGTATAATATATGTGTCGGCTCGCTTTATGAGGTAAGATGGAAATCCAGTGATACCGTGTCGGCGGCACTTCATTCTGTCGCTGATAAATTCCGCCTGAGAGCTACCGTAGGTGAATTGGTTGATAAATTCAACGGGGTCAATATCGGATTCGGTAGCCAGCTCTATGAGAACATCAATTTGTGATGTGCGTTGACCCTCGGTGAATGTGGCCTCTCGTATGCGACGTAAAAAATCTTTTGCCTTCTGCGGATTGATTGATTTGGCTGCGTGGTAGGCAATGTTTTGTGGAAAGCTCGACGGATATTGTTCGGTGTATAGATGCATATTGTTTGCAACAACGGGCATACCGTGAATAGCCGATGTGGCAACCCACTCTTCGGCAAGTAACTGGTTGGATTTGCTGATGATTTGTGATTTGTCGGCGTTGATACGGTAGAAGGTAGATATATCTTCGATTAATCCTCCTGTGATGAATCTTATCTCAACCTTGTCGCCATACAGATAGTCGATAGCCCGCAATTCAGGCTCGTTTCCCCAGCACCATACGCAGGTGGGGTCGGTGAATTGATATATGAAAATTTTGTCCATAACAATTGTCGTTTGTTTGGCGGTGGGGCAAAAAGTGAGCCAACGTCGAGGTGGGTACAGAGCCGCGTGGGTGCGATATGATGTATTTTGGGGTAAAACTTTTTTATGATTGGTGAAAAAGTTGTATTTTTACACCGAGAGAAAAAGTTAAGCAAACGAAGATATTATGATATATAACGAGAGAGAACTTCGTGCCAATACCGTAAAGTCTTTGGCTGAGGCCGTTATGACCGCTGCACGCACTGCTCCAAAGGCTAAGGGACGTGATTTGGTGGAGGTGGCGATGATAACCGATGAACATATCGAGCAGTTGTCGCAAACAATGATTCAGATGAGCGAAGAGTCGGGAATGAAGTTCCTGCTGCGTGATGCGGCTAATATATTGCAGGCCGAGGCGGTCATAATAATTGGTATTAAGCAGGAAAATTCGGAGTGCGGCCTTAATTGTGGCTATTGTGGTTACGAGTCGTGTGAGAAAAAACCTGCTTGTACGCCTTGCGTGATGAATGGAGTTGATGTGGGTATTGCTATTGGCTCGGCTTGCTCGAAGATTGCCGATATGCGTTTGGATTCGCGGGTGCTTTTCTCGGCTGGTTGGGCTGCTCGCAGATTGGATTTGTTGCAGGGTGCCGATTTGGTATTTGCTATTCCCGTTACGGCTGCATCGAAAAATCCATTCTTCGACCGTAAGTCACCAGTGAATAAGTAATATATTGAAGGCTTGACTATTGTGTTGTCGAGGAGAATAAAATTGATTGATAATTAATTAAAAACAAAAATATTATGGAGAGTAAAAAATCTGTTGTTTCATCGTTTGATGTTGACCATTTGACATTGAAGGAGGGACTTTATCTTAGGTCGGTATATACAATCAATGACGAGTTGGCTGTGCATTCGTGGGATATGCGTTTTCGCGCCCCAATGGCACACGCTCCGCTCGGCTCGGGTGAGGTGCATACAATCGAGCATCTGATGGCCTATTATTTGCGTTTGGACCCTGTTGTGGGAAAAAGTATTGTGTCGTTCTGCCCGATGGGTTGCAAGACTGGATTCTATCTCTCGACAATGAATGATGTAAATGCCGAGCAGATTCGCACAGCTTTGGCAAGAGTTTATAAGCAGGCGTTTCCGCTCAAATCGAAAGATGACATTGTTGGATTGAACGAGGTGCAGTGTGGTAATCCCGGATTGTTTGCTGTTGCATCGACAAACGAGGCTATGGCTCAATATATGCGATGCTTGTACACGCGCGAAGAGGCAGAAGAGGCTGGTATTGGTTCAATATATAATTATGCGTGGTAATGAAGTATCTGATAATAACTCCTACCGAGCGCGAATATCGCTTTATGAATAAAGCCCTCGAAGGTCGCCAGACGCAGAATCAATACTCTGTTGTTCGATGTGGTGTAGGTAAGGCATTGTCGGCAGCCAATACCGCATTGGCTATTGCACGCTGCAAGGGCGAAGTGGATAGAGTGGCCGTTGTGGGTTATGCAGCATCGACTTTGGGGCGTGAGAGAGGAGATTTGGTTGCTCCACGCGTGGCTCGTTATTATGATTGCCGCATTCCGGGTGATTTTGTCCCTGAACTCACCGAGCCATATCCATTGTTAGGCCACGATGACGCTGTGGTATGGACGGGCGATTCGTTTGTCGATGGAGATATGATTCGTACGGTTAAGGCTCAATATGGTTTCACGTCGGGTCTTTTCGATATGGAGGCAACTGCAATTTGTCAGGCGGCGGAGTTGTCGGGTGATATACCCGTTGTGGTTGTTAAGATGGTATCGGATATCCCCGAGGAGGGTGATACAGAGCATTCATACGATGAATTTGTTGATTCACACTCGGATTTTAGCCCCTTTGTGGATTATTTGGAAGCATTGAGATAGAATAGTGCAGACAAGCTGTCGTTGACGGCTTGTGGCGAAATAAATATTTATATAAGTAACTAAATTATGTATCAGCAAGTTGCATACGGACTTTTATTGCCATTTTTGGGTACTACATTGGGTGCAGCGATGGTCTTTCTATTGCGTAACCAGATTGCTTCGTGGTTGCAAAAACTACTACTCGGTTTTGCGTCGGGAGTGATGATGGCAGCTTCGGTATGGTCGTTGTTGATTCCTTCGATTGATATGACGGCCGAGAGTGGCGGTGTTGCTTGGCTGCCCGCAGTATTGGGCTTCTTAGCGGGAATGTTCTCGTTGCTATTATTCGATACGTTTGTGCCTCACGTTCACCTCGATTCTGATAAGCCTGAGGGTGTAAAGAGTGGATTGGGGCGTTCTACAATGTTGGTGCTGGCGGTAACTCTGCATAATATCCCAGAGGGTATGGCCGTAGGTGTTGTGCTGGCTGGTGCTATGGCTGGCGATACGACAATTAGCATAGCGGCTGCTATGGCTCTTTCAGTCGGTATTGCGATTCAGAATTTTCCAGAGGGAGCGATTGTTTCGATGCCTTTGAAGGATAGCGTGCGTAGTAAGTGGAAGGCGTTTGCATATGGCGCAGGCTCAGGTGTAGTAGAACCTTTGGCGGGACTTGTGACCATACTGCTTATAGATTGGTTGCAACCCATATTGCCGTTCTTGCTGGCATTTGCTGCGGGTGCAATGATATATGTTGTGGTTGAGGAACTTATACCCGAGTCGCAAGAGGGTAGCCACTCAAATATTGCTACTATCGGTGTGGCGTTTGGATTTGCACTGATGATGATGTTAGATGTGGCATTAGGGTAGTATTATGCCTTCATTCTTTAATAGACAACGTTTGATATTTTTACCCCAATGATAATTCCCTGCATCTTTGGATGCGGGGATTATTCTGTGGCAAGGTATGATGTAGCTAATCGGATTGCGGCCTATTGCCGAAGCTGTGGCTCGAATAGCTTTCGGGTATCCTGCTTTACTTGCGATTTCGGAGTAAGTTGCCGTTTCGCCGTAGTTTACAGAGAGCAGGGTTTGCCATATCTCGATTTGAAATTTTGTACCAACAAGTAGTATCTTTTGTGGCTGCAATCGGGTGGGGTTATATGTGTTGCAGATTTGGCGTAATTTAGCCTTTGGGAATCGTGAGCATAACTCGTTTAGGGTGGCATCTATTCCTAATTGTTCGACAAATGCAATAAAACATACCGCATCGGCATATTGGGCAACGAGCATTTCGCCTGCAAACGTGTCGCAGAGGGAATATTCAATAAGGGAAATCTCTTTGTTGTTATGAGATATGATAATCTCCATTGCCAAGTGTTGTGTTGATTATCCAGCGCAAGTAGTTACTCCCAATAAGAGTGCATCGTGAGACTCTCCTTGCCCGATTTATTGTCTTGCTCGATTCGCTTTGCGATGGCCTTTTGAGCCTCGGCAATGGCGGCGATGAGCGAGTCGGCCTCGCGGCAGGAAATGTAGGTGCGAGAGTCGTAGATATCGGTAATCTCAACAAAATTATTCCACTCCGAAGCGTATATCGATACAATATCGAATTCCTTGATGTTTAGGAACTTGCCGTAGTATCCAAAAAATCCTGTTGCGGCAAACAAGGGAATAATCCAACGCATTTCACGTTTGCTTACAATCTTGACAGAAGCAATTTCGGCAATCTCAATTTCCGATATGTCGGAAATACATTGAATTTCAAGCGTGTTGTCCAGCACCACAACTTTGCGCGGAACGGATAGAATCATTAGCGCGGTGATGGCCAGCACCAACGAGGTAAACCACGCCGATAGGAATCCTCCCGTATATAAGAAGAACAACAATACCGCTCCGCCTAAGAATAGAATAATCGTTAGGGCGGTGAGTATCTTCGTGCGCTTGTCTATGTTGAAATTAAAGTTGTTCTTCATCTTCTGCGTTAATGATTGCCTCGGCTATGATGATATCCGCCGGTGTTGTAATCTTTATGTTTTCGCGCTCACCCTCGCAAAGTGTAATCGCGTAGCCCGCAGCCTCTGCCACTGATGCATCGTCGGTAAATGCCTGCGAAAACTCCTGTTCATAGGCTTTGCGGAGAGCATCGGCATTGAATACTTGTGGGGTTTGAATAATGCGTAGCTTTGAGCGGTCGATGATGCGGGAAGCGTTATCCTCGACTATGCGGTATGAATCGGGTGGAGCTATGGCGGGAATCACAGCATCGCATTTTTCGGCCTCTAATATTAGCTTGATAATTAATTTCTTTGATGCGAGCGGGCGAACTCCATCGTGTACGGCTATTGTGGAAACTTCATCGCTGAGAGCCGCAATGCCGTTCTTTACCGAATGAAATCGCTCCGACCCACCCAATGCTATTTTATGAGCCGCAACATCGAATCGGGCCGCGAGATTTTGCCACATAGCGACGTGTGCTTCGGGTAGCACCACTACAATCTCGGCCTTGGGGAGTGCTTCGTGGATGCGATTTATCGAGCGGGCCAGAATAGGCTCGTTCGATAGCAACATAAACTGCTTGGGTAGCGAACTACCCATACGACGGCCCGAACCGCCTGCAACGATGATTACTCCTACTTTTGCCATATAAGTTTCTTTCCAAAACCGAGCGTGTTGTCGGTGAGTTTCATAAAATCAGCTTCCAGGCGCCACAGTTGCAAATCGGCTACGGCGGCATAGGGGAAACGTTTGATGTATAACGCTTTATCGCCATCGGCTGCTCGCTTTACCTCTCCCGTAATCTGCAATCCTTGCACCTTGCCTACGATGCGGGTTTCGAGTACGATAGATGCCGCAACGTGGGAATTGTTGCTCATCATTTGGGCGTGGTGCGTATGGTCATCAGATGTGAAGATAAAGGCTCCCTCCTGCTTGTTGTAGGCATAGAATATATTACAACAATAGGGGTGGCCATCAGTGGTTGATGTCGCCAACGTGAGAACGTGGTGCGATGTGATGAATTTCTCTATCTTCTTATCTATCTCCATAATCTCTAATCAGTTCTTATTGCGGTGTAAGCCTATGTGTGGCTTTTGTATTGCAGTTCGGAAAAGTTGCTCTGTAATTGAAAATCTACTTCTTCTCCTTTGCCTCTGTGGTTGCTAATTTTGTGGAATCAACTTTTGGCAAGGCCATCGAGTCCGCAGGTATTGTGAGCGAATCAAGTTGTGTTACAATCATATCGGGTGTGGCTGTGCCATTTAGTTCGGCAACGATGCGCTCCCTGATAACTGCAAATGCTGCCTCGTTCTGCTTGGCGATGGGCTCGGCTGGCTCTTGTGGAACTTTGAGAGGGTCGATATTGACCCCGTTCTTCCAAATGCGATAGTCGAGGTGAGGGCCTGTTGATGTTCCTGTACTTCCCACATATCCGATAAGCTGACCTTGTGATACACGAGTGCCTTGATTGATACCTTTGGCAAATCGGCTTAGATGCAGGTATCCCGTAACGAGATTGCCTGCGTGTTTGATTTTGAGCGTATTGCCGCCTCCGCCTCCCCAGCCTTTGAAGGTTACCACGCCATCGGCCACAGCGTGTACGGGAGTCCCCGTTGGTGCAGCATAATCAACGCCTAAATGGGGGCGATATACTCGGTGAACGGGGTGAAGTCGTGAACGAGAGAAACGCGAGCTGATTCGTGTGAATTTAAGCGGAGCTTTCAGAAGTTGCTTGCGCAGTGATGCCCCATTGAACTCCCAATACTGGATTTTACCATTCTGTTTGAATGGTATAGCGTAGATATCCTTCTCGCCACAAGTGAATTTTGCACCCCATATGCGACCTATGCCAACGTGTGTGGTGTCGATTAATTTTTCATCGTAGATTACAGTGAAGTGGTCACCTTTCTGAATTCCGAAAAAGTCGATAGTCCACTGGTAGATATCCTCCATCTCGGCTGCGAGCGAGTAGGGTAGGCTGTCGCGCATAATTGCACCCCAAAGCGATGATTCGATTGTGGAGTTGCGACGCTGACGACGAATGGTTACATCTTTTTGCCCCTTTTCAATCGTTATTGAGTCGTTCTTAAATCCAAAAACTACATACTCAACCAAATCCTTCTCATAGACAAAGTAGTCAAGATGGGGAGTGTTGATTGTATCGTTTGTAAGGAATGCCGCAAATGGTCGTTCTGCCCGTATTTGGCGGAGTGGGAAAATATCCTTTGAGGCTTTGTCCAATTTGTCGATTGTTGTTGCCGAGACACCATAACGTGACAAGATTTTACCTAGTGTTTCACCTTTGCCAATCTCGCCGTTTTCGATAGTGTAATCGTCGGCAATTATGCCATAGAGGATTGTATGTTGTGGCTCAGGCTCTGATTGTTCGGCCTGCTGCTCCGTAGAGTTGCGGTTGCAGGCCGCCAATGTGGCCAAAGTGATGATTATTAGTGCTATGTATTTGAGTTGTTTCATAGTTGTAAGTTCGTCTCTAAAATATCGGCTGATATATAACCGAAAAAATTTGCGCGGTAGTATGCAAAACTCCACAAAATTAGTGTTTTTTTTGGATACTAAGGTCTGGTTGGTGACTTTATTGGAAATATTAACGATAAAAATGCAAAAAAATGAGACTTAGGTTGGAAAGTTGCAAATTACTCACTATCTTTGACAAGAATGTGGATTATGCCGTTGCGGAAAACATTTGATGCTTTGATGTTTGCAACGAAATAATGACGTAGAGATGAAATTCTTCTTAAAACTATTATCATATTTTTACCGTTTGGTGATTACCATACGCCACTGGTTGTTCGATATCGGCCTTCTCAAAAGCGAGAAGTTTGATATCCCTATTATTTGCGTGGGTAATATCACGGTGGGAGGTACGGGTAAAACTCCCGCGGCAGAGATGATTATCGACTATATGCGGTCGTATTACCACGTTGCTCTGCTATCGCGTGGATATGGCCGTCGTACATCGGGATATATCGAGGTGAAGAAGAATTCATCGTATCGTGATGTGGGCGATGAGCCATTGCAGGTTAAACTCAAATTTCCCGACACATTGGTCGTAGTGTGCGAGAACAGAGTAGAGGCAATAAAGCGCATTCAAAAGGAACACCCCGAAATAAATCTGATTATTATGGACGATGGATTCCAGCATCGTCACGTCGAGGCTCGTATCAATGTGATTGTGGTTGATTCTACCCGTCCATTTGCCACCGATGATTATCTGCCGGCAGGTACGTTGCGCGACAAGGTAGATTCGCTTATTCGTGGCCATTATTTCTTGGTTACAAAGTGTGCGAGCAATATGTCGCAACTCGACCAGCGATTGTGGCGTAAGGATTTGCAGAAGATTGCTTATCAGAAGATATATTTTACTCGTGTAGTACCATCTGATGCGCTCTCGCTCTATAATCCGGAGGCTCGATTGGAAGAGGGTATGCCAATTGTGCTTATGTCAGGTATTGGTAATCCGAAGGTCTTTGTGTCGAGTATGAAGGAGCGATATAAGGTTGTCAAGAGTTTTAATTTCCCCGACCATCACAAGTATTCGGTTGAAGACCTCAATAAAGTGACTGAGTGCCTGAAACAGTACCCCGAGGCGATGTTGTTAACCACTGAGAAAGATGCCGTTAAATTGCGTCGTAGCCGTCGTGTGCCAGAACTGATGCGCCAACGAATGATGTATATGCCTGTTGTGGTTGATTTCTTGGAGGGCTCTGATGATGATTTCCTCGGAACGTTGAAAGACGACTTGGACGGTAAAATTCATTTTGGCGATTTGTCGATAGGTGGCACAGGAGGCAGTGCCAATGCTAACAATCAGTAGCTGAGAGGTGAGAGGATTCGATAGATAATTTTAAGTAACAAAAATATGGTTAACAAGGTAATTTTGGTGGGTAATGTGGGCATTGACCCAGAGATACGCACAACGGAATCAGGCGTGAAAGTGGCTCGTGTGAGATTGGCGACAACCGAGCGTTATTATGACCGCCAAACAAACGAGGCTAAGGAGCTTACAGAGTGGCATACCATCACATTGTGGCGTGGTTTGGCCGATGTGGTTGATAAATATGTGAGAAAGGGTAGCCAGCTATATATCGAAGGTCGCTTGCGCACAAGAGAGTGGACTGACAAGGAGAATATCAAGCGTTACGCTACCGAGATTATGGCCGATGAGATGAAACTGCTGGGGCGTAGAGGTGATGCGCAGCAGAGCGGTCAATCGGCTCAGCCGATGGGTCAGTCTGTACCATCTCAGGGTGGTTATTCTCAGCCAATGGCGCAAAGTTATGGCCAGCCAGCGGCTCAGCCAGCCCAATCTATTCCTGCAATGAATGACGACCCCGACGATTTGCCATTCTAAAATGTCGATGTAAGCGGAAATGCTTAACTGAATATTTGAATCGCTCCCGAAGGTTATAAAACTTTTGGGAGTGTTTTTATGAGTAGTGGCGCAATCAAACGTATGGTATCGGGACTTATTTCGGTGTTTTAGCTTTGTTGATTTGTGAGATTTAGGTCTCTTTGTGGTCGTTGTGAATATTTTACGCGGATTTTCTTGTTAATTTTATTTGCATCGGTTATCTTTGTATTGATAACCGTTTATTGATTTATAAACCTTTACCAATGAAGAAAATCGTACTTTTCTCCATTTTTCTTATTCTTGGACTAGTATGTTCACAGTCATTGCCCTTTGTGTTGGGTGATGTAACTTTCTCACAAATTAAGCCATTTTTCGATTCAATGCTTTATGTGTGTTTGGCGTTTATTATGATAAACGTTGGCCGTGAGTTTGAACTAGATAAGAGTCGTTGGCGTTCATATACGGCCGACTACTTTATTGCAATGGCAACAGCCGCAGCACCGTGGTTGCTTATTTGCTTCTACTATATGGTGTTGCTGCCATCGAATTATTTTACCGATTGGGCCGCGTGGAAGGAGACCCTATTGTTGAGTCGATTTGCAGCTCCTACTTCGGCCGGTATTTTGTTTACGATGCTGGCTGCTGCGGGATTGAAATCGTCGTGGGTGTATCAGAAAACTCGCGTATTGGCCATCTTCGATGACCTCGATACTATATTGCTAATGATACCGTTGCAGATTTTTATGATTGGTATGCGTTGGCAGTTGGGCGTGGTTGTGCTGGTCGTATTTGTGTGTCTGTATATCGGTTGGGCATATCTTAAACGCTTTAATCTCAATCAGTCGTGGGGCTCGATTTTGGGATATTCTACCATCTTGGTATTTGCTTTTCAGGGACTTTATGTACTCTCTAAGCAGTTGTTTGGCTCCGACGCCGCAATCCATATTGAGGTGCTTTTGCCAGCGTTTGTGTTGGGTATGATAATGCGGCCTAAGCATCGCCATTCTCGTACCGATGAGAGCGTTGCAACGGTTATCTCATATCTGTTTATGTTCTTGGTAGGAATGAGCGCACCCCGATTTGTGGGAGTTGATTTCGGCTTAACAGCAGGCAACAGTGTGGTTGCGCAGATTGGTTCAATGACGTGGGGTGAGATTGCTTTGCACGTTTTGGTAGTGACGACCTTATCTAATATAGGTAAGATGGTGCCGATGTTATTCTATCGTGACCGTTCACTAACCGAGCGTTTGGCTTTGAGTATCGGTATGTTTACCCGAGGAGAGGTGGGTGCCGGTATTATCTTCGTGTCGATTGGTTATGGATTGGGAGGACCGTTGCTGGCTATATCGTTGCTTACTATCCTTACAAACCTTATTCTGACAGGCGGTTTTGTGGTGATCGTAAAGCGATTGGCGTTGAAAGCGGAGCAACAACAGGTAGCCGATAAATAGGAATTGTAGTGTTTGTGGCTACCTATCTCATAATGCCATCTTCCGCACTCTTCTTCTATTGCGCTCTTTCCTGTCCTTATATGTAAAATAATCCCCAGATTTTAGAATCTGGGGATTATTTGTATATGGAACGGATTTGATTAAATCTCTATATTGTCAAAGATTTAGAATCTTACTCCTTATTACTCCTCTTCGTCGCGTTTTACACACTCGATACCTACGCGACGCAATAGGTTAAGTCCGTCCTCTGAGCGATAGTCGTCAAGATACACAACACGTTTAATACCCGCTTGAATAATCAATTTAGAGCACTCGATGCAAGGCGCAGCTGTGATGTAGAGCGTTGAGCCATCGCAGTTGTTGGCACTCTTTGCAACCTTTGTGATGGCATTGGCCTCGGCGTGTAGAACGTATGGTTTGGTCTTGCCCATATCGTCCTCGCAGATATTCTCAAACCCCGATGGAGTACCGTTGTATCCGTCGGATATAATCATCTTATCCTTCACGATGAGTGCGCCTACCTTGCGGCGTACACAATATGAATTCTCGGCCCAAATACGTGCCATTCTGAGGTAGCGAAGGTCGAGTTGTCGGAGTTTTTCCTCTTCGTATCCCATTTTGTTATTTAGTTTCGTCGATAAATACTTTCTTTACAGCTTCCAAATACCCATAGCCATATATATTGCAGGGTTGCAGATAGCTTGTCTCGGTCCACTCGTTCCAACTGTTGATGGTAATCAGTGGTGTGCGGTCGGGGTGTTTGTCTGCGTGAGCTTTGGCCTTGCGCAATGCGTCTGCAAATGCCTCAGGAGTGTTGTTTTTCACAACAGCACTCTTAACCGTGCGAGGGCTATTGTCCCAACCAACGCTGACGTGAGGATAGTAGGTGAATGTGTATTCTTTGTCAATCCTATTCCACTCTTTCTCTGCATCAGCTACGATTTCAGAGTAGTCACGGTTGACATTTGTAAAGTGTACAAACTGATAGTGTGTCGCACTGTCAAAGCCAAGAGTTTTGATGAAATTATCTTGTGGGTTGTCACTCTTGTTCGAATCTAATCCGCTATAATTTAGATTGATGGCCCACATCGCAAATTGCAGTTCGAGGTCGGGGAAACCCGCTTTACGCACCTCCTTGCGGAACCATTTGAGGGCATCAATTGTTTGCTCAATACCTCCAAGTCCGTTAATAAGGTTAGGTATGTCGTAAACCATAAAGACTGGCTTGCCATCAATCTTGTAGTATTGCGGGTGTTTGAAGTAGAGTTCGATATTGCGTTTGCAAATCTTCTCAAACTCTTCTCTATCCACCTTGCCTTGCCAAATTACGTTATTTTCGTTGTAGCGAGCTAGGCGTGTATCCCATAGGTTGAGCACATCGTGGTTAGCCCACATAAGGTAGAACTTCATCTTGTCAACATTCTTTGCTTTCAGGAAGCCGTTGTTGAGTGTTGTCTCCATAAATGGGCGGCCATCGTACCAATACCAATCGAAAATAAAGACATTAACACCGTGTTTTGTGGCTTGCTCTATCTCCATTTCCATTACAGCGGGGTCGGCCTCGTTGATATATCCCCATAATGGTTTACGATCCCAATAATGATCCGGATTACGTTGTTGCATTGTCATAACGGTCTCCCATTCCCCGATGCCCATAGGCCAAAATGGCCGCAAGCGTATGTCATCGGAAGCGTATGCTGGGTATAGGAATGCTGCTACGTCGTATTTTTGCGGCGTTGCTTGTGCTCTTACTCCCAATGCGTATAGCGTAGCACATAACAAGACGATTAATTTTATTCCAACGTGTTTCATTGCCGATTTAATTAAAAATTGTTACATTGCTTTGCCGTGACAGTGCTTATACTTCTTGCCACTACCACAAGGGCAAGGGTCGTTGCGGCCCACCTTCTTCTCAACCTTGATAGGAGCAGGCTTGCTCTTCTCGGCCTGACCCGCAGCAGCTGCCGCAGCCATACGAGATGCCTGCAACTTGTTGACATCAACTTTTGCCTTCTGCTGACGCTCTTGCTGTACCGACTCTGGATTATTCTCACGAGTAGGAATATATGCCTTATTGAGAATTGCAAGAGTGTCGCGGTTAACCTTTTCGAGCATCTTCGAGAAGAGATTATACGACTCCAACTTGTAGATAAGCAATGGGTCTTTCTGCTCGTATGTGGCATTCTGTACGCTCTGACGCAACTCGTCCATCTCGCGCAAATGCTCTCTCCACGCATCGTCGATTGTGGTGAACATCACAATCTTTGCAAATACCTTGTAAATCTCGGCACAATCAGTATCCTTGCAACGCTGCAACTCAACGGGAACGTGGTAGCCCAAGTGGCCATCGGTGAGCGGGAAGCTGATTTGACGCTCCATATTATTCTTGTTGTCCTCGTAGATTACCTCCATAGTGCGACGCACTGTATCGGCAGCAAACTTTCCACGACGAGCAAATTGTGTGCGCAAGTCCTCTACGATAAGTTCCACAATCTCGCGAGGTTTCAATGAGTTGTACTTGGCCTCATCGAATGATGGGTGAAGTGCTACTTCGCGAATCAACTCAAATGTGAATGACTCGTAGTCCATACCCTCGTGGTTCTGCATAAACGACTCAGCGAAGTCGTACATAATATTGTTCAAGTCAATTTCGATACGCTCTCCGTACAAAGCGTGGCGGCGGCGAGTGTAGATAACCTCACGCTGCGAGTTCATAACATCGTCGTACTCCAACAAACGCTTACGAATACCGAAGTTGTTCTCCTCGACCTTCTTCTGTGCGCGCTCGATAGCCTTGGTCATCATCGATGCTTGAATTACCTCGCCCTCTTCGATGCCCATTCTATCCATAAGCGATGCGATACGGGCCGAGCCAAACAGACGCATCAAATCGTCCTCCAACGATACAAAGAATTGTGAAGAGCCCGGGTCACCCTGACGTCCTGCACGACCTCGCAGCTGACGGTCCACGCGACGGCTCTCGTGACGCTCAGTACCGATGATGGCCAAACCGCCAGCCTCCTTAGCTTCGGGTGAGAGTTTGATATCGGTACCACGACCTGCCATATTTGTTGCAATGGTAACCTGTCCTGTACGGCCAGCCTCGGCTACAATCTGAGCCTCCAACTGGTGCTGCTTGGCGTTGAGGACATTGTGCTTGATACCGCGCAATTTAAGCATACGGCTCAAAAGCTCAGAGATCTCAACCGATGTTGTACCAACCAATACGGGACGCTTGGCTTCAACCAAACGTACAACCTCCTCGATTACGGCGTTGTATTTCTCTCGCTTGGTCTTGTAAACCAAATCCTCGCGGTCATCGCGGATAACGGGACGGTTGGTAGGAATTACCACAACGTCCAACTTATAGATGTTCCAGAACTCCGATGCCTCAGTCTCGGCAGTACCTGTCATACCTGCCAACTTGTGGTACATACGGAAGTAGTTCTGCAATGTGATAGTTGCAAATGTCTGTGTAGCAGCCTCGACCTTTACGCGCTCCTTAGCCTCAATTGCCTGATGCAAACCGTCAGAGTAACGGCGGCCATCGAGGATACGACCAGTCTGCTCGTCAACGATTTTCACCTTGTTGTCCATCACAACATACTCTACGTCCTTCTCAAACATTGAGTATGCCTTCAAGAGCTGGTTTACGGTGTGTACACGCTCCGACTTGATAGAGTAGTCGTTGATGATTTGGTCTTTGCGATTTACCTTCTCCTCTACATCAAGTTCCTGCTTCTCCAACTCGGCAATCTCGCTGCCAATATCGGGCAATACGAAGAATCCGTCCTCCTTGAAATATTTTGATAACACATCGTGACCCTTATCCGTAAGCTCAACCGAGTTTAGCTTCTCGTCAATTACGAAGTACAAATCGTCGGTAATCTCGTGCATACGGCGGTTGTTGTCCTGCATAAAGATATTCTCAATCTTCTGGAACTGAACCTTAATACCGGGCTCCGAGAGGAACTTAATGATAGGTTTATACTTGGGCAGACCCTTGTGGGCGCGATATAGCAAAACACCACCCTCGTCAACCTTGCCTTCGGCAAAGAGTTTGCGTGACTCGGCAACGAGCGAAGTGACAAAGTTCTTTTGCAAGTTGTAGAGGTGCTCGATTGAAGGGCGATACTCCTCAAACATCTGGTCATCGCCTTTGGGTACTGGACCTGAGATGATAAGCGGTGTTCGGGCATCATCAATCAACACAGAGTCAACCTCATCGACAATGGCATAGTGGTGCTTGCGCTGAACCAAATCCTTTGGCGAAGAGGCCATATTGTCGCGCAAGTAGTCGAAACCGTACTCGTTGTTTGTACCGAATGTAATGTCGGCCATATAAGCCTTGCGGCGAGCCTCCGAGTTGGGCTGATGCTTGTCGATACAGTCAACCGATAATCCGTGGAACTCATACATAGGCCCCATCCACTCTGAGTCACGACGTGCCAGGTAGTCGTTCACAGTTACGACGTGTACACCCTTGCGAGCCAACGCATTCAAGAATACGGGGAGAGTTGCAACCAAAGTCTTACCCTCACCTGTGGCCATCTCTGAGATTTTACCCTTGTGAAGTACAACACCACCGAAGAGCTGAACGTCGTAGTGAATCATCTCCCACTTCATATCGTTACCACCAGCCAACCAGTGTGTCGCATATATAGCCTTGTCGCCCTCAATGGTGACAAAATCCTTGCTTGCGGCAAGGTTACGGTCGAAATCGTTGGCTGTAACCTCTACGGTCTCGTTCTGTGTGAAACGACGAGCTGTATCTTTCATAATGGCAAACGCCTCAGGCAGAATCTCGTCGAGTTTCTGCTCAATCTTCTCGTCGATACGTTTTGTGGTAACGTCAATATCTTTTGAAATCTTCTCTTTGTCGGCGAGTGATGTCTCGGCCAACTCCAATTTTGCTTTCTGCTCGGCAATGTGAGCCTCGTCCTGAGCAATGAAATCGGCAATGCGACGCATCAACTCTGCGCTATGGGCGCGAAGTTCATCATTCGACAACTTCTCAATCGAAGGGTATATCTCCTTGATTCTCTTAACGTAAGGCTCTATCTGCTTGCGGTCCTTGTCTGATTTAGACCCGAAGAAGAGCTTCAAAATACTGCTAACTATATCCATAATTATTTATTGTTTTTTCTTTTTGCGTACATAAATCCTACAAATATAACCATTTCTTTTCAAATGGCAAAATATTGCACCTCAGACTCTTCGAGATGCGAGATTATTTGTTTGGGATAGCGTATGAGAATTGTGTAAGGATAGCCTAAAATTGGGCTCTTGTTGTGATATTTTGGCAGAGCTTTGCCGATTTGTTTAGGTGGTTTGCGATAGGTAAGACTATTCGGCGTGGGACTCCACCGCGGCTACTTTTGCCAATATTCTCCTGCCTACGGGACACTCTTCACAGCGTCGCTCTCGGCAATATTCAAACGATAGTTGAAGTAGAGCTTGACTATCGAATGCAGAGCGAGCCAAAAGACCGTAACTATTCCATTGTGAGATGATTGAATTCTTCTCTGCTGGCAAGCTCTCCAATAGCGACAGCGCTCTGCTGCGCAGCTTTTCATTACCCGTATATTCGCTATAAGCGAACTGCATTTGCACCACCAAATTAATTGCGAGAAGGTCGCTCTTCGTGCGTCCTATTCGTTTCGATACACTCTTTTGAATGTCGCTTGCGGGGGTGTAATGAGTGAGCCAATATGGGCGTGTCTCGCACCCGAAAAGGCGTTGCACATCATCGCTTGTGCGGCACTCCAACATACGGTCCATTACGTTTTGAGTGTGTGTAAGGAAGGTGGTGATTTGCGATAGTCGCAGAATAGGGTGGTTGTTGGGATATATCTTCGTTAACTTCCAATCGGCAGGCTCCATAGCCTCGATTGAGTATTTAGATGCTAGATACTCGTAGTCGCGTTTGAGATTGAGTATGTACTCATCGTGAGGGTACAATTCCAGCAGTCCGCTGGCTCCAATAAGCATAGCCTCAATATTTTGAGCCGATAATTTTTCGCGCAGAATAGCTGCGTATGGTACCCGCTGGGCAAGCTCCGTAAAAGCCTCCTTATTATCCATTCCTCCCATTGTGCGGAGGAGCATCAAATAGAATGTTTGCGGCCAATTCTCGTTGCACTGTTTATAGAACGATACAATATCGCGATTCTTTCGTGCAAGGCGGTCGAATCCCAGACGATTATAGATTTCGCTACGATGCAAAGCGTCAAGCGAGTGCAGATAACCTCCGCAGCCGAAGTACGATGCTCCTGCTTTCAATCGGTTGATATCTCGCTTATTGTACTGCATTGTAGATTGATGTTTCGTTATAGAAGGTTGAGTTCAAGGAGTGCCTCCTCACTCATCATACTCTTGTCCCAAGGTGGCTCAAATGTGAGTATGATATTTACCGATTTTACTCCGTTGACCTTTTTGACCTGAGTGTTAATATCCTCAATCAGCATATCTGCCATAGGGCAGTTTGGGGCTGTCAGAGTCATTCTGATATTGGCCACACCTTCGGGTGTGAAGTCTATCTCGTAGATGAGTCCCAAATCGTAGATGTTGACAGGAATCTCGGGGTCGTATATGTTTTTAAGTGTGAGAACAATATCGTGTTCTACCTTCAAAATATCTTCGGGCGTCATAACTAATTGTATTTCTCGTTGTGCCTTTTATGCTTGTGCGTTGAAGGCTAATGCATACATCTTCATCTGCTTAATCATAGCCAAAAGACCATTGCTACGCGTGGGTGATAGATTCTCGCCAAGACCGATGGCATCGATGAAGTATAAGTCCATATCAATAATCTCAGACGGTGTACGTCCATTCATTACACGAATGAGCAGGGCGATGATTCCTTTGGTGATGATAGCATCGCTATCGGCTGAAAAGAATACTTTTCCTTGCTCTATGCGTGCATCAACCCACACGCGCGATAGGCAACCTTTAATCACATAATCGTCGGTGCGATGCTCGGCCACGATTGCTGGCAGAGTGTCGCTTAGTTCTATAAGATAGTCGTATTTGTCGAGCCACTCGTCAAATGCCGAGAACTCCTCGATAATCTCCTCTTGAATTTGGTCTTTCATAGCACTTTTCTCTAAAAAATACTCAAAACTTCACCTTCGGCAGCCGATGGTGTCTTGATTCCCAATAATCGCGCCTCAGTGACGGCAAGTGATGTCATATCGCTCTTATCATCGTGGCGAGCAGCCTTTACATTGCCACCATAAATGATAAGAGGGACCTCTGTGTCGTATAGGTACATCGAACCCGATGATGAGCGAATGCCCTCCTGCTCGGTAATCCAACCCGGCATAAGGTTTATTATAACATCGCCTGAGCGACGTGGATAGAATCCGTTTTGTATCTTGCGGCCATAACCACTTCCGAAGTAGGTGTTACGCATAGCTTCGGCCGATACGGCGTGCGATACACCTCGTAATTGCATAAGGAATGTGGCTACATCGTGCTGAATCTCAGCAATCGAAAGGCCCTTCTCGTAGATGAGGTTGTGGTTGAGATATATTGCGTTGTCGATGCAACCCAAAATCCACTCTCCGTTACCGTGTTGTGAGCCGATGAAGGCATTGGTGATTACCTCAGCCTGACGAACATTGAATCGCTCCTGCTCCTTACCCGGTGTGTTATACGATGGGCTTGTACCGTGAGTGGCAGTAAGCGTTACGATTATTTGTCGAGGGTCTGTAACCTGAGCCGAGAGGAACGATAATAGCTCCTCGATGTTGCGGTCCAGTCGGTAAATCATATCCTCGTATTCAACCGATTCAGGGCCAAATCGCTGGCATATCTTTGTCGGTGAGTCGAGTACGATGTTGAGCATATCAATTGACTCGTCTTTCCCCATTTCGTTGTTTGAGATGAGTTGCTTGGCGAATGAGAATATTGCATTATTACCAGCTGGGGTATAGCACATCTGCTCATAAACATCGTCCTTGTTGCTGATGGCTGGTGACTTTTCATCGCCAATGAAGGTTATGCGTTTGTCGTTTTTGCTCTTCAACCCTTCAATGCACGACACCTGTGAATTTCGATAATCGTCGTATGGCAGAAGCAACTCCCAACGCTTTATAGTGTGGGTCTTGTTACCATCGTTTCTATTGTATAGGGCAATCCATTGTGGTAGCTCTTTGGTATAGAAACTCGATGTAACCCACGATGCTTGTAAATTCTCCAACCAATAGACCTCACCTGCACGACCAGCAGTAATAATGGCCGATGATGGCTCAATAGCAATTGTCGCAATACGGCTCTTATCGTCGTGTTCGGCAAGTGCCTCACTGATGGTCTCGGCAAAAAGATTGCGGGGCGAATAACCCTTCGAGCCTCCGCTGTAATTTACGCACTGCTCTTTGCTATCCTCGACAAGCGAAGTGCGCTTGTTGCCGATGTATTCATACCAACTCTCTGCTACTACACCGTGGGTTGAAGGCAATGCTCCCGTAGAGATTGTTGCCAACGATACGGGTGTTGTAGTCTGCATATAGTCATACGAAGCGTTGGTAAACCACGCTCCCTGCTCCATCAAACGTTTGAATCCACTGGTTGTAAAGTTCGATGAATATCGTTCCAAATCTTCGGCTTGCATTGAGCCTACCACGATGTTTACGACCATTCGAGGTGTTGTCTGCGATTTGGCAGGTGTGGCGAAAAGCACTATGGCAGCCAGTAGTGTTGAGATGTATATGGTTATTTGTTTCATCATCTTGTAAAATTGAAGGCGTAAAATTACTACAAAAATTATAAATATTTGCAAAAACTATCTGTTTCCTTGCTGAAATCTAAGTTTGGGTGGCGTTCTTTAATCTTCGCTATTCTATCGAGCATCTGCTTGCAGAATGTTTTGTGTGCTTGCGATGCGGGATTCATAGGGCGATGCTCCGATGCCTGTGTAATACTCTCGGCTTGCTCGATTAATTGACGAGTTGAGTCACTAAACGCATACTCACCAAAGCGTTGCCAGATATAATTTATAGCCGTCGGTGAGGGGTGAATCATATCCTCGGCATAGAATCGGTAGTCGCGCAACTCATCGTTGAGTATTTCGTAGGCGGGGAAGTACTCAACGTTTGAATGAGTGCGAACAAGCTCTCCGATGGCAACTCTTAATATCGCTTTGCTCAATGAGTTGTCGGCCAATCCGTCGGCTAAATGACGTACGGGACTGACTGTGAAAATCACTCTTTTGTCTGCCAATGCCGCATTCGAAAGTAGCTCTGAATATCGGTTGACAATATGTTCTACGCTAAGCAGTTCGCGCGAAAATAGGTTGTGTGGTTGCTTGTGACAATTTGCTACCACCTCTCCTGTCTCCCGCAGACGATATACCCACGCTGTGCCAAATGTAAGTATCACCACGTCGCTTTGTTGTAGGGCTTCGTGACCTTGACGATATGCCGCTGCGATTTTTGCTACGGTTGTATCTGTGTCGTTGTCGCAAAGCGATGAGTGGACATCATAACTAAACCATCTGCCGTCGCAGCTGTGCAGGTCCTCTCGTATAGCCATATTGAGCGATTCGTCGCAATGAGTGCTGGCCAATCGGGTAATAGTGTCGGCTATTGATTCGGGGTTGAAGAGTATGCCTGTCGGTGATGCTGTCACGCGAAACTTGGCACGTTGCAATTTCGATGCTATATTTTCGGCAAAGCACGAGCCAAGTGAGAAAATCGATTTTGAATGGTCGATTTGCTCCGAGCAAGGCTTAATATTTATATAGGTACGAAATTGCATATCGTTTAATGGTTAAATTTCGCTAAGTTCAAGCCAGCGCATCTCCTTCTCTTCGATACTCTCGATGATGGCCGTTATGCGAGCAGATGTAGCCATCAGTAGTTCGTGCGAAAGCTCTCCCGACGAAAGTTCTGCTTCCAATTTCTGTTTCTCAGCTTCGAGTTGTGGCAACTCTATTTCGAGTTGCTCTAACTCTCGTTGCTCCTTGTATGATAACTTGCGGGTGTGCTGGCGTTGTTGATTTTGTGTTGGTGCTGGAGTGTTTTTTGCTGCCTTCTCGGCGGCAAGTTTCGCAAGGCGAGCCTCCTCGGCCTCCTGCTCTTTGACATACTCTCGGTATTCACTATATTGCCCTACAAAATCCTTTACGGCACCTCCCTCTCGGAATATGAACAAATGGTCAACTGTCTTGTCGAGGAAATAACGGTCGTGGGAAACAATGAGCAGACAACCCTTGAACGATTCTAGATACTCTTCCAAAATGTTGAGCGTTAGAATATCCAAATCATTGGTCGGCTCATCAAGAATCAAAAAGTTGGGGTTGCGCATCAATATCGTAAGCAGATACAATCGTCGTAATTCGCCGCCACTTAGAATCTCAACACGCTTTGTATGGGTCTCTGGTGGAAACAAGAAACGATTGAGCATACTCATTGCAGAGATATTGTGACCCTCTTTAACTTCGACCGTTTCGGCTATGTCGTGAACGATATCAAATACCGTTTGTCCCGGCTTGAAATCAATCCCTTGCTGGCGGTAGTAGCCAATTCTAAGCGTTTCGCCCCTTTCAATCGAGCCTTTGTCGGGTTGAAGAAGACCCGTCATAAGGTTGAGGAATGTACTCTTGCCAACTCCATTTTTACCCACAATGCCCACCTTCTCGTAGCGAGTGAATTTATATGAAAAATCATCGAGCATTGTGCGCTCCCCAAAGCGAAGAGAGACTCCCTCGCAATCAATAATCTTACCTCCAAGTCGCGATGTAGCAACATCTATGGCAACGTTGCGCTGGGCCAACGATACCGAGGCTCGGTCTTTAAGGTCGTAGAAGGCGTTGATGCGATAACGGGCCTTACCTGTGCGAGCTTGTGGGGTGGAGCGTATCCACTCCAACTCTCGGCGCAATAGGTTGCGAGCTTTATCGATGTTGGCTTGCATATTGTTGTATCGCTCCTCGCGCTTCTCCAAAAACTCAGAGTAGTTGCCTTTGTAGCTATGTAATTGCCCTCTATCCAACTCGAAGATGGTGTTGCATACTCTGTCAAGGAAGTAGCGGTCGTGGGTAACCATCAGAAGTGTGCAACGTGATTTTTGCAGATAAGACTCCAAATACTCAATAATATCAATATCGAGGTGGTTTGTCGGCTCGTCCATTACAAGGAAATCGGCATCTTGCAGTAGCATAAGTGCTATTGCGGCACGTTTGGCTTCACCTCCCGATAACTCTCCCATACGCTGGTCGAGTCGCGATAGTTTCAGAGCGGAGAGTTGTTGTTTGATACGTTGCTCGGCACTCCACGCATCGGCTGCGTCCATTGCTGCCATAGTCTCTTCGATTTGACGCTGATTGCCGCTACTGATTGCCTCCTCGTATCGTCGGATAACTTCGTAGGTGCTTCCTAAGCGGGAATAGACCTCGTCGAATAGCGTTTTATTGGGGTCGAAGGCGGTATTTTGGTCGAGAAAAGCGACCTTTATATCCTTCATAAACTTGATTTCACCCCCTCTGTCCGAAGAGTCAAGGCCTGCAAGTATTTTCAGCAGAGAACTCTTACCCGTTCCATTGGGAGCGATGAGTGCAATCTTATCGCCCTCGTTTATGTTGAACGAGATGTTACGAAACAAGACTTTGTCTCCGTATGATTTGCTTATGTTCTCAACTTGTAGAAAACTTGCCATTGCTTAACCTGATATATAATCTTTTGCGACTATGGTCGCACGGTAATTATCTCAAATACCAAAATATTTTCTTGCTTTGTGTCAGCATTAGTAGATATTGTCGTACATAGATTGACTCTTGTCGTACTTCAAATCCTTCAACGATGCCGCCTTTACTCCAATGTGGAAACTCCAACTCTTGTAGTGTCCGAAGGGAATCCACGAGAACGACATCTGCCAGCAGTGCAAATCTCGCGAAATGTTTATCGACGACGTGGTGAGTCGGTTGTTAGATATGTCGTAACCTCCCGAAACCGTAGCCGACATCTTCTCGGAGAATGTTATACTACCGTTGAAACCTATGGTTTGCGTGATATTGCGTTTTACTCCCGTAGTGCCGTTGTTGACGTATTGTACGCTGTAATTCACGTTGTAGTTAAGTCCTACGTTCCACGGCAAAGAGAAGTCGTAATAGGATTGCGCCATATATTGACGTCGCAAAACGGGATCCATAGTGCCGTACGGGTCGTAGAATGGGTTCATATACTCGGGCGGGATACTGTTGATATCGTTGATGGCGGGAATCGAAGAGTCTCGCGACTTAAACGTATATCCAAAACTCCAACCTGTATTTGTGATACGTCCCAAATTTCCTCTTCTCCAAGTGAGCTTGTCGTATCGGCGACCTTCGGGTGTAACCTCATAGGGGTCGAGCGTAGCTCGGAGGTTGATTCCGAATTTGCTTGATATGGTTGAACGCAAGCTGATAGAGATTGTAGATAACTTCATCGAGTCGGCAAGGAAATTATACGAACCACCGATTGTAAGGTCATCAATAATCTTTATCTTGCGAATACCCGTAGAGTCTCTGTTGCTACGAACCTTTGCTTCAAGGCTCTGCGAGAGCGAGAAGTTCATTGCTCCACTCTCGGTTGCAGGTGGAATGCCATAGACATTGCCCTGGAATGGCGAATACACCGTAACGCGACCCGTTGAATCTGATTGTACGGTCTTGAAGAAACCGTATTTCTGTTTGCTGAAATCGGGTGCATAGCTCAAACTGATAGATGGAGTTATGGTGTGGCGCAGAGCCTGCAATTTCATATCCTTGTAACGGTCTTTTACCTGCCAAGTTCCATATACGGTGGTTGAGAACGATAGAGCCGCATTGTAGTTATAGAGACGGTAGAAGCCATATTCAGGCTCCAACTCCTCCAATTTGTTGGTCTGGGAATTCCACTCTCGCTCGGTTTTTTTGAAGTACCAACGCTCGGTGTAATTTATCGATGGTGTGATGTTGAGGTAATTCAGCGCATTGAACGATGCCTGAACGGGTATCGTGTGCTGAATTCCGTTTTTCATATTCTCCAAAGTCTCCTTTGTGAAGATGTCGCTCTCTTTGGCCGAAACAGAGTTGCTCATTTTGGTTGAGTAACTCATTGAAATCTTCTCATACCAACGGTCTTTTCCTTGTTTGAGTTTTCGTTTCAATGGGAAGAATTTGGCAACATTGAACGATATGTTAGGCAAGGTGGCCGATATGGCTTGCGACTGAGAGTTCTGCGAAACTGCCATATTCATCGCAAGCGAGAATGGAGTACCAGCCCAACTCTTTGAGTATGCAATTGATGAGTTGGTTTGGGTCGAAAGCATATCGTTGAGGTTTGTAGCCGAATATTTGCTATAACCACTCGATGATAGATTCACCGATGCTGAGAATGTTGACCCCGGATTTGCCTTAGGGTCTTGCGAGTGAGTCCATTGCAGCTGGAAGGTGTTCTGTTTGACGTAATCTATATCGCCTTTGTCGCCAGAACGGATACTTGCATAGTTGAAATTGAAGTTACCCGAATATTTGTATCGCTTCATATAGCGCGATATGGCCTGCGCCTCCCACGAGCCTAAGGTGTAATATCCTCCTGTAAGCGTAAGGTCCATATGGTCGCTGAACGTAAAGTAATAGCCCAAACCTCGCAGATAGAATCCACGTCGGGCCTCCTCACCGTATGTTGGCATCAAAATACCCGATTTCGGGCCGCTGCTGATGGGAAAAAATCCCTCTGGAAGACCGAGGAATGGAATGTCAATCTCCTCGATTGTGAGGTGGCCACCGCCCATAATAACCTTCTTGTTGGGGATAACCTTCGCCTTGTTCATTGTGTAGTAGAAGTGGGGATTGTCGGTCTGGTCGCAAGTGGTGTACATACCATCGGCGATGTTGATTGTGTTATCCTCCATCTTCTTTACAGTTTGGCCAATTAGCCAACCGTCACCTTGTTGTGTGGCGATGTTGTTGATTTTGGCACGCTGGCTATCCATATTGTAGATGATGGTGTCCATATTGAGCGATGTAGCACCTTCGGTGAACATTGGTCGGGTCATAATGGGTTTGCCATCAACTGAGTCGGGACGACCATAGGCCAATACATTGTTGGTGTTGAGGTCGATATCCATAAAGTCGGCCTTCAAGTTGAACTTGTCGTATGTGACCTCTCCCTTTTCGTATAGATATACTCTCTTTGTGCGCAAATCGTAATGCAAAGAGTCTGTCGCACGACCTGTGATTGGCATCGTCAGAGCTGCTTTGGCCTGACGTACTGTCGAATCAGGTATGGTGATAGCGAGTGTATCCGATACCGTAACAGTGTCTTTAATGGTGTCGTTTGCATTATTTCTTGCATTGCGCCTTGCGTTGCTTCTTGCTTCGTTACTTGCAGCTCGTGCCTCACGACGTTGCGTGGGGCGCACCGTATCCTGCAAAAACTTCTCGGTGCGTGCCACCTCGGAGCTATTTGCACGATGGGTTGGCGCAAATCCGAATACGATTTGCGTAAATAGTAGCAGAGTGGCTACCGAAAGGATATATTTGACTCTAAAATTACCCAAAATGTCAATAATTTTTTGTAACTTTGCCGACGAGTCGGCAAAACAGCTCGGAATGGTATTTCCGAAGCCTCGCGTATGCGTGTTTTAACCGACAAATATAGCGTTTTTTTATGTAATACTGCTAAAATTCGGTAGTTTTTGTATGAATCGTGTGGTGAAGATTATATTCTCTCTACTTGTTTTGTCGCTTTGCGTGGCTATGAGTAGCTCAGCGTTTGCCCAAAACAACGGAGTGGGGGTGCGTGTTATTGTGATTGATGCAGGGCACGGAGGTCGTGCATTCCCGGGTGCTGTATATGGCGGAGTGAAGGAGAAGGATATAAATCTGAAAGTTGCCTTGAAATTGGGCGCGTTGATTGAACGAGAGTTGCCGAGTGTCAAGGTTGTTTATACTCGCAAAACTGATACCGCATTGGGAAAAACACTGAATGAGGATTTGACTGCACGCGCAAATATTGCCAATAAAGCCGAGGGTGATTTTTTTATTTCGATTCACGCCAACGCAGCCCCAAGTAGCCGCTCGGTTTATGGTGCCGAGACAATAATTATGGGCGAAAGCGAAAAGGAGACCCGATACAATGAAACGGCTTTGTATAACAATAACAAAGACGAACTTATCGATATGTCTGATGAGAATACGGCCGCAATGGTGAGGGCATATATTCAGAATTTGCAGTTTACTTATGGCGAGTATAGTGAGATGATGGCTCGAATAATGCAGTCGCATTATGCTAAGGGAGGAAGAAAGGATCGCCGAGTTAACCGCCAGTTGCTTAAAGTGTTATACGCTACCGATATGCCGAGTGTGCTTACCGAGTTGGGCTTTATGACCAACGCCAAGGAGTTGGCTTATATGAATTCGGAAAAGGGTCAGAACGAGTTAGCTCGAATGTTGTGTAATGCGGTGAAGGAGTATGTGGGACACGTCAATAAAATGTCGGGCGTTACAACCGAAATTTTACCCGCAGAGCAATCTTCCGAGAAGGAAGAGCCTACACAAGTAGAATCGGCTACGACCGAAATGGTAGCCGCTGAGACTGACGAGGCGACAAAAGCAATCTCGAAAGCCGCTGATGTTGCAAAAGAAACAAGTTCTGCTAACGGTCAGCGCGTCGGCAATGCACGGGCATTGTATCCATCAGGGCAAAAGTCATCTGCGAGCCGCTCAGAACAAGGCGATTCTTCGGATAAAAAATCTGATGTTACATCGGAGGGGTATGCCATTCAGCTCCTTGCTTCGGATAAGAAAATTTCAACTTCCGATAGCCAATTTAAGAGCTATCGTGGCAAGGTGAAGTGCTATGTGGGAAGTGGTGTGTTGAAGTATAAATATTGCTATGGAAATTATGCAACACAGGGCGAGGCCCAGCGTAATTTGTCGGGCATAAGAAAAATCTTCAAAGGTGCATTTGTGGTGCATTATAACGATGGACGGATTGTAAAATAAATCTGCTTGTCGCACGTTATTAAGGTTAGGAATAAACAAAAGAATGATATGAAAAGTGAAGTAAAAATTGGAATTTTTTCGGTGGCGATGCTACTCATCGGTTGGGGAGTGATTCGCTATTTGCAAGGAAGTGGAATTTTTGAGAGGACAAATAGGTATTATGCAGTATATGAGCAGGTCGGAGGATTGCAAACTGCTGCATACGTTATGATTAATGGAGTTACCGTCGGCTCTGTTATGGAGGTAAGTTTGAATGAGGACCCCACCAAAGGTGTAGAGGTTGAATTTACCGTTGATAAGCGTTATAAAATTCCTGTTGACTCAAAGGCAAAAATCTTCTCCGATGGAATTATGGGCGGCAAGGCGGTTGAGATTGTCTATGGCTCTTCGAATCAATATGTTGAGGCGGGAGGAGAGATAGCACCAGCAATGGCTACCGACCTTATGGATATGGCAAGTACGGAATTGGATTTCTTGAAACGCAAGATAGAGGAGGTTGTTGGTGGCTTGACCAAGACGCTTGATGGCGTGAATACGCTTTTGGCTCAAAATACTGATAATTTGACAAGTATTGTAGCCAATGTCGATGGCGTAACGGGTAGTGTTAATTCGATGCTGACGAAGGAGAAAGAGCATTTGGAGATTGCACTCTCGTCGCTTAGTCGTTTTTCGAAGAGTCTGGGCGATAATGCCGAGCAGATTGATACCATAATCGACAATATGAGCCGCTTCTCATCTCAACTTGCCGATAGCCGCTTGGTTGCGGAGGTCGAGGGTGTGGTGACTCAGCTTAATACAGTGTTGGCATCGGTTAATGACAAATCTGGAAGCGTTGGTAAGATGTTGGGTGATGCAGAGTTGTATGACAATTTAGCATCGGCAAGCAATAACCTTTCAACTTTGTTGGAGGATTTGAAGGAGAATCCACACCGATATATCAATATCTCGGTTTTCGGAGCCAACCCCACAAAGAAAGCCGAGAAGGCTAAGGCCAAAGCCGAGAAGCGAGCAATTAAGCGAGCAGATGAGATTGCCGAGCGTGAGGCTGAGGTTAAATTGAAGTCTTTGAACGAGGCCGAGAAGAAGGCTAAGAATAAATAATGGTGGCCAAAACAATAAGTGGCTCACCGAGTGAAATGAGTAGTCGGAATATAAGCGATTAATAGGCGAAGAGAGAGTTATAATATGATATATCCTGCAAATTTTGAGCAGAAGATTGGTTTTGACCGTCTTCGTGAACAAATAGCTGCTATGTGCAGTATGCAGGCCGGAAGAAGGCTTATCGAGGCGGAGCGGTTCTCTATCTCGCGGGAGGATATTGAGTTTAAGCAAGATATCGCCGATGAGATGCGTGTGATGCTGATGCTGGACCCCAACGCCCCACGCGATGAATACCCCGATATGGAGGGTATAATCGAGAAAATAGGAGTCGAGGGAGCTTTTTTGGATTGCGAGCAGGTGGCTACCTTGCGTCGTGCGCTTACGGCGGTGGGTAGTATGGTTGGTTTTATCACAAGCCGCGGCGAATCGCAATATCCACGCCTTAGAAAGCGTAGCGAAAGAGTATGTGTCTTTCCCGATGTTATACGACGCATAAATCAGCTTATCGACGAGGAGGCCAATGTGAAAGATGGCGCATCGCAGGATTTGCTCTACATTCGTCGCTCGATTCGAGAACACGAGGGGCAAGTGTCGAAACGTTTGCAACAGGTTTTATCGAATGCAAAACGTGCGGGAATAGTCGATGCCGATGCAATGATATCAATTCGAGAGGGTAGAGCTGTTATTCCTGTTTCGGCTGCCAATAAGCGTAAACTGAATGGCTTTGTTCACGATGAGTCGGCTACTGGTCGTACGTTCTATATAGAGCCTGTCGAGGTGGTGGAACTAAATAACCAGCTCAAAGAGTTGGAGTATGCCGAGCGTAGGGAGATTGTTCGATTGCTCACCGAATTTACCGAGGAGTTACGTCCCGATGCCGAGCCGATAGCTCAGGCAGGGGAGTATTTGGCCGAGATGGACGCAATCAGAGCCAAAGCCCGTTGGGCAATCGAAAATAAAGCAGGAAAACCCATTGTATCAACCGATGACCGATTGGTGTTGCGAGGTGCGTTTCACCCTCTGCTGGCGCAGACTTTGCGTCGAGAACAGAAAGAGCTTGTGCCATTGGATATGCAGCTCGATAAGAGTAAACATATTTTGGTTATATCGGGCCCCAATGCAGGTGGAAAATCTGTCTGCTTGAAAACTACGGGTATCGTGCAGTATATGTTTCAGTGTGGTTTTCCCGTTACAGCTACCGAGACAAGTGAGTTGCCCATCTTCGAGAGTATTTGTATAGATATTGGCGATGAACAGTCGATGGATAATGATCTTTCGACCTATTCTTCTCATCTGCACAATATGAAGAATATGTTGCAGGCGGCAAGCAATAAAACTCTCGTTCTAATAGATGAGTTTGGCTCTGGTACTGAGCCTGTTATCGGTGGTGCTATTGCCGAATCAATCTTAGAGCGATTGTTGGAAAGGGGGTGCTATGGTGTAATCACAACCCACTACTCCAATATTAAATATTATGCAACAGGCACCGAGGGTATTGCTAATGGTGCTATGATGTTTGATGTACAGAATATCCGTCCGCTCTTTAAGTTGGAGCAGGGTAAGCCCGGTAGTTCGTTTGCTATCGAGATAGCTCGTAAAATTGGACTTCCCGAAGATATAATTCGCAGGGCGAGTGATAAAGCGGGTAGCGACCATATCAATTTGGAGCGTCAGTTGCGTGAGATTGCGCGTGACCGCCGTTATTGGTCGCAGAAGCGTGACCGTATCCGCCAAACCGATCGCAAGGTTGAGGAGTTGGAGACAAGCTATACCGAGCAACTATCTCGCATTAAAGAGGAGCGTAAGGAGATTTTACAAAAGGCGAAGGCTGAGGCACAACAACTTATATCCGATGCCAATCGCCAAATTGAGAATACTATCCGCACAATCAAGGAGGCTCAGGCCGAAAAGGAGCTTACCCGTTTGGCTCGTCGAGAGTTAGATGAGTTCAAATCAACGGTCGAGCAGACCGATGCTCCACAGTTTGCCTCTGAGCAGGTGGAGCGCGAGATGGAGCGATTGATGCGCCGTAAGGCTCGTCGCGAGGAGGGTAAAAAACGTGGTGGCGAGAAACCTGCAAATGATGCTCCTCAGAATAAGCCTATGACAAAACCTATCGAGATCGGCTCGAAAGTGCGCATTGAGGGCCAGCAAGTTCCAGGCGTTGTACAGAGCATCAAGGGCCGCAAGGCTCAGGTGGCGTTTGGTCAGATACTCACGATGGTCGATAAGGATAAATTAGTTGTTGTATCCAATGCCGAGTATAAGAAGTCTGTTGCACCTGTAATGCCGCGTACGGTATTGTCGGTTGATATTTCTTCGCGTAAACTCAACTTTAAGGATAGTGTCGATGTGCGAGGTATGCGAGCCGTAGAGGCTTTGGAGGTTGTGCAGGACTTGGTAGATGATGCCTTGATGGTCGGAGTCGGAGGAGTTACCATTCTTCACGGTAAGGGTACAGGAGCGTTGAAAGAGGAGATACGTCGTTATTTGCGCTCGATACCAGAGGTCGAGTCGGCCAAAGATGAACACGCCGATAGAGGTGGCGCAGGAATCACAGTTGTCCGTTTTAGAAGTAATTAGTGGTTGCCAAATCAGGGGGTGTAAAAGTGGCGTAGAAGTGATGTAGGAGAGCTGTAAATGGTCTATAAGCGGATTAAGAGAGGCATAAGGGATTTATAAAACTTGAACAATGAGATATCGTTTGTCGGAAATAGCTGCAATGTGTGGCGGTGTACTTTTGGGGCAAGATGTTGAGGTTTGTGATGTCGTGACTGATTCACGAAGCTCTGCATTTGGTCGCGATGCTATGTTTGTGGCTATGTGTGGCGCAAATCACGACTCGCATCGATATATCGAATCAATGTACGCCCGCTCTGTTCGAGCCTTTATGGTTGAGCAGAAGCCTGCTGTGTTGTTGGCTGACGCGGGTTATGTGTGCGTTGAAAACTCCTTGGAGGCGTTGCAACGCTTGGCGGCCCAGCATCGTAAACGTTTTGCGGGTCAAGTGGTCGCAATCACTGGCTCAAATGGCAAAACTGTAGTTAAGGAGTGGGTAGCAAGGGTATTGCCTGAGTCGGCAAAGGCTTTTGTCTCGCCTATGAGTTATAATTCGCAGTTGGGCGTGGCCTTGTCGTTGCTTATGATTGATGGCGATGAGCAGATTGCAATCATCGAGGCTGGCATTTCACAACCCCACGAGATGGAGCGTTTGGAGCGTATGATTTGCCCCGATATGGTTGTTATAACCTCTATTGGTGATGCGCATCAGCGTAATTTCGAGAGCATCGAACATAAAGTTGCGGAAAAGTTGGTGTTGGCGCAGCGAGCCAAAATGTTGATATACCATAGCGAGTATAAACAAATTGTTGATGCGCTTGGCGGTCTGCCTGCCAGTTGTCGTACGATAGATGCCGCGAGGGCCGATGTTGTGGAGTATTCAGCCGTAAACGATGCGTTGCGTATTGATGCTCAGATTGTCAAAACCCTTTGCCGAGAGTTGGGGTATTCTGAGGTTAAGATTTCACCCAATCAAGTGGCAATGCGATTGGAGGTCAAGGAGGGTGTTGGCGGCTCAACAATAATAAACGACTCGTATAATTCCGATATAAATTCTTTGTCGATAGCTTTGGATACGTTGCGTAGTGTAGCCCTCGGTGGTGAAACGGTTGCTGTCGTATCTGATATCGAGCAAAGCGGAATGGGCGATAAGGAACTCTATGGGCGTGTGGCCGATATGGTACGAAATGCAGGTGTTACGCTCTTTATCGGTGTGGGTGAACGAATCTCGGAGTATGGAGATTTGTTCGAATGTGATAAACGTTTCTATCGCGATACCGAGGCTTTGATGCGTGGTCTTGCGCAGAGTGATATTGCGGGTCGTACCGTTCTGCTCAAAGGTAATCGCCGCCTGCAATTCGAGAGAGTGTGCCACTCTTTCGAGCGTCGAAGCCACACAACCGTTTTGGAAGTGAATCTCGATGCAATGACCCACAATGTGGGATATTTCCGTCGATTCCTTCCTATGAATCATCGTTTGGTTGCTATGGTTAAGGCTCGTAGCTATGGAGCAGGTGATGTCGAGGTTGCGCAGCTTATGCAACATTTGGGCGTAACATATCTTGCCGTTGCTTTTGCCGACGAGGGAGTGGTGTTGCGCGAGAAGGGTATTACAATGCCAATTCTGGTGCTTAATGCCGACCAGGGTAGCTTCGATAAAATGGTATCCTACTTATTGGAGCCTGAGATATATAGTATGCACTCGTTGCAGGATTTTGTGGCAAGTACGGTGCGTTATGGCGTGAGCAACTATCCGATTCATATCAAGTTGGATACGGGAATGCATCGTTTGGGTTTCGTAGAGTCGGAGTTGGACGCTCTGATTGAGGCGTTACAAAAATATAGAAGCGTAAAGGTGGCATCGGTGTTTGCTCATCTGTCGTGTGCTGACGATGAGTCGCAGGACGATTTTACGCGAGAGCAGATAGCTCGTTTTGACGAAATGAGTAGCAGAATCGCCAGCTCATTACCTTATGAAGTGATACGCCATACGGCAAATTCGGCAGCTATCGAGCGATTCCCCGAGGCAAGGTTTGATATGTGCCGACTTGGTTTGGGACTTTATGGATATGGTTATTGCCATAATGAGGAGTTGCAGCCCGTTGCGGCTTTGAAAACAAGAATTGTGCAGTTGCATCGTTTCGACGCAGGTCAGGCTATCGGTTATGGCCGCGCGGGGAAACTAACAAGAGCGAGCGTTATTGCCACTATTCCAATAGGTTATGCCGACGGTTTGAATCGTCATTTGGGCGAGGGTCGTTGGTCAATGCTGGTAGCAGGCAAGGCCGCTCCGACCGTTGGACGTATCTGTATGGATAGTTGTATGATAGATGTGACCGATATTGAGGGTGTAAAAGAGGGTGATGAGGTTGTGATTTTCTCTTCACAAAGTGGAAATACCGTTGAAGATATGGCTCGTGTGCTTGATACTATCCCCTATGAGATTATGACATCGGTGTCGTCGCGTGTAAAACGAATTTATGTAAAGGAATAATGGCCGAGAAGGGTATATTATATATGATTCCGTGTCCGATTTCGGACTCTACCGAAGTTTTTGACGTTCTGCCCGAGGCGAATCGTCGAATTATGGACTCGTTGGATTATTTCATCGTTGAAAATGTCCGCTCAGCACGCAGATTTCTCTCGAAAGCTCGTGTGTCGCGCCGTATTGAGGATTTGGAATTTGTTGAGTTGAATGAGCATACGATTGCGGGCGCAGCCGTCGAAGCAATGGTAAAACCCATAGAGGCAGGTCGCTCGGCAGGAGTTATTTCGGAGGCGGGTGTACCTGGCGTGGCCGACCCCGGAGCATTGGTTGTTGAGGCTTGTCATAAGCGAGGAATTAAAGTCGTGCCATTGGTTGGCCCTTCGTCAATTCTGCTTGCGATGATGGCCTCGGGCCTGAATGGTCAATCGTTTGCATTTGTGGGTTATCTGCCGGTGAAACCGCTAGAGCGAGCAAAGGCGTTGAAGTTGTTGGAGCGTCGTGCTCACGTTGAGCGGCAGTCGCAAATTTTTATTGAGGCTCCTTATCGCAATGTCAAACTCGCAGAGCAGATTTTGGCAGTTTGTGGGACTGATACCCGTCTTACGATTGCGTGCGATATCACCTCACCAGAGCAGATTATTGTAACCCGTAGTGTGGCCCAATGGCGTAAGTGTGGCCTGCCCGATATCGCCAAACGACCAACCATATTTATTATAGGTTAGTGTCGGGCATACAATTTGTTCGATATATAGTAGAAAATATGATAAAAAATAAAGATATGACAGAAGAAAAAGTTGTAGATCAGGACATTGAGCAGCAGAATGGTTTTAATGAATCAGATGTGAATCCCTCTTGTGAGGGTGAGTCGTGTGCCAATATGGCAGATGAGGAAAATCAGGATTCTGCCACAATGTCAGACGAAGGTGAGGCGTCAGCGTCAAACGATAATGAACCACAGGCCGAGCCATCGGCAGAGGAGATTATAGCCGTATGGCGTGATAAATATATGCGTTTGCAGGCTGAATTTGATAACTACCGCAAGCGTACACTCCGCGAGAAGATGGATTTGGTGGCAAGTGGTGGAGCCGATGTGATTAAGTCGATGTTGTCGGTCCTCGATGATATGTATCGAGCAGTTGCGGCTTCCGAGAAGAGCGAAGATATTGCAGCTTTGCGTGAGGGTGAACGTTTGGTATTGCAGAAGTTCGAGGAGGCTTTGCGTCAGAAGAACGTCACCGAGATTGAGGCTCAGGATAAGGAGTTTAACCCCGATTTCCACGAAGCTGTGGCTCGATTTGCTGCGGGTGAGGATAAGAAGGGCCTGATTATAGATGTCGTGCAGCGAGGTTATATGTTGGGCGACAAGGTGCTCAGATACGCTAAGGTCGTTGTTGGCGAGTAAGTGTTTTGAGTGTAATGAGTAAATTCAGTTAGGATAATGTTAGAGAAAAGGGATTATTATGAGGTGTTAGGCGTTCAACGTAATGCCAATGCCGATGAGATAAAAAAGGCCTATCGTAAGGCTGCAATTAAATATCACCCCGATAAGAATCCGGGCGACAAGGAGGCTGAGGAGAAGTTCAAGGAGGCTGCCGAGGCTTATGATGTATTGTCGAATCCCGACAAGCGCGCTCGTTATGACCAATTCGGTCACGCGGGAATGAGCGGAGCTGCTGGTGGCGGAGGCTTTGGTGGCTTTGGTGGCGGAGGATTCTCTATGGAGGATATCTTCTCTCAGTTTGGTGATATTTTTGGAGGCCATTTTGGCGGTTTCTCATCACGCTCGGGTGGCGGTGCAAGAGTGAATCGCGGCTCGGATATTCGAGTGAAGGTTAAACTTTCGCTTTCGGAGATTGCAAATGGTGCAACCAAGAAACTGAAAATCAGTAAAACTATCGCGTGCGATAAGTGCGGTGGCTCGGGAGCAAAGGACTCTTCGTCGTATGCTACTTGTTCGGCTTGCGGTGGCTCGGGATATGTTACTCGCATCGAAAACACTTTCTTTGGTCGTATGCAGACTCAGAGCGTATGTCCGACTTGTGGTGGTAGCGGTAAGACTATTACTGCCAAGTGCGATAAGTGTTCGGGCGAGGGCGTAATGCGTGGCGACGAGGTAGTTGAGATTAAGATTCCCGCAGGTGTTGGCGAGGGTATGGCTGTAACCGTATCGGGTAAGGGTAATGCAGCCCGTCACGGTGGTGTGAATGGTGATTTGCTGGTGATGATTGAGGAGGAGCGTAATCCTGAGTTGGTGCGCGATGGTAACGACTTGATTCACAATCTTAATTTACCTGTCACAACTTGCATCTTGGGTGGTGATGTCGAGGTGCCTACAATCGATAGTCGAGTGAAAATCAAGATAGCTCCTGGAACACACGCCGGTAAAGTCCTTCGTCTGCGAGGCAAGGGTCTGCCCGATGTAAATGGTTACGGACGAGGCGATATCCTTATCGTTGTGGATATTACTATTCCCGATACACTCAGCAAGGAGGAGCGCAAGTTGGTAGAATCGCTTGCCGAGCAACCTCATTTCAAAAACGCCGAGAGTGTCGAGAAACAGAATATCTTTGAGCGAATGAGAAATTTTTTCAGATAGAGTAGAACCCAAGCGGGCCAATAATGCAAAAAGGTAATATAGTAGTAATATTCAAATATTTATAGTTATGGGATTCTTTTCACCTCACAAGCGACACGCTAATCAATTCAATTATACTCCACGTTATTACGATCCTGTCAAGGAGGAACGTGAACGCCGTCGTGCCGAGTTGCGAGGTGAGCGACTCGACGATAAGAGCGAGTACACCCCCGGAAAATATATTCGAGGTCAGCGTGAGGCTCGTGAGTTACGTCGTTCTCAGCAATCACGCAGTAGTGGTAACAAAATGAAAACTTGGGTGACAATGGCAGGAGTGTTGTTGCTCATAGTCTTTGTGTGGTATCTTGTTCCACGCATAGCATCAATATTCGAAGTGGCTAATACTCAAACCCGTAACGGCTCTATGACGCAGCAAGAGCGCGAGATTGAGGAGTTCGACCCATACGCACCAATTATCATTGTTCCGAATGATTATAAGGAGGGTGATGAGATTGTGATTGTGGAGGAGTAATAACTCTTGCTAATCTCAGTCTTGATTCCTGAAAATTTACTATATAACCTAACACCACAAAACAATGGAGAATAAAATACGTCTTTTGCCAGAGATTGTCGCCAATCAGATAGCGGCAGGCGAGGTTGTGGAATCACCCTCTTCGGTAGTGAAGGAGATGATGGAGAACTCCATTGATGCAGGTGCGAGTTGTGTTACGGTCAATTTCCGTAATGCGGGTTTGGAACTTATCCAAATCGTCGATAATGGTTGCGGAATGTCGCCCATTGATGCGCGTATGGCCTTCGACCGTCACGCAACAAGCAAGATTCGTAACTTCGACGATGTGTATCGTCTGCAAACATTTGGTTTTAGAGGTGAGGCATTGGCCTCGATTGCAGCTGTGGCGCAGGTTGAGTTGCGTACACGCCAAGCCGAAGATGAAGTGGGAACGGTTACCATTGTCAATGGTGGAGAGTTTGTGTCGCAGTCACCAGTGATGTGTCCTGTGGGCTCGCAATTTTTGGTTAGAAATCTCTTTTATACTGCTCCTGCACGAAGGAAGTTTAGTAGCGACCGCTCGAAAATCATTACCAACATTAAGCGAGAATTCCGCCGTGTGGCTCTGTGTAATCCGCAGGTGAAGTGTGAGCTTATGTCAAATGATATGCCGATAATGACACTCCCCGCAGGTTCGCTTTCGGAGCGTATTATCGATGTGGTTGGCCGCCATATTAAGACCAATCTGTTAGACGTTTCTGTCGATACAAGCATTGTAGGCATAAAGGGTTATGTGGGTCGCCCAGCCGCAGCCAAGCAGAAGAATCAAGAACAGTATCTGTTTGTGAATGGTCGTTATTTCCGCTCGACACAGATATATCACTCTATAATGCGTGCATACGAAAAGTTGATTCCCAATAATTGTACGCCATCATACTTCCTCTACCTTACGGTTGAGCCCGATAGGGTTGATGTGAATGTGTCACCGCATAAAACCGAAGTGCGATTTGCTGATAATGACGATATCAACCAGATAATCCACGCCGCAGTTCGTAGCACATTGGCCAAGAGCGGTAGTGTGGGAATGATGGATTTCGATAATAACGTGGCAATTGATATTCCTGTGTTGGATAAAAATGCAACGATATATTCCGAACCGAGTAGTTCATCAAATAGCGAGTATAATCCATTCAGCGAGGAGTATGCAGCATCGGAAGTAGCTATGGCTGGTGATATTGACCTTTCGACTTACGATGTGCCATACGATGGCGTTGTGCCAAAACAGAGCCGTAGTGGAGCCTCTCGTGCGAAAACTTCTTCTGCGTCGAGTGATGGTATTGGTGGCCTCCGTGATGTAGCTTGGTCGGCAATCTCGTTTGATAATGAATTTGATATCGAAGTTGAATCCGCTACTTCCGAGCAAACCTACCGCGAGATTATGTCGGGCGGAATAATCGGCGATGGAGAAATGGATAACGATGAAAGCCACCTTGAATTTATAGAGTCGTCTGCATCTGCACAACAATCACTTATCGAAGAGGAGTTTGTAGCGCAAGATGTTATGTCGCTGGGAAATGGATATGCTGTGGCAATCTGTCGTGGTCGCTCGATGGTGATTGAATTAGGCCGAGCCAAAGAACGAGTATTGTACGAATCTTTGATGCAGTCGGTGCGTGGCGCTGGTGCTGCATCACAGAGATTGCTGTTCCCCGAAAAACTGACTTTGTCGCTTGATGATTATCAGCTTTTGGAGGAGCATTTTGTTGAGTTTGTGGCTTTGGGATTCGATGCCCAGCTGATGGGCGATGGCAATGTAGAGCTTGTGGGAGTACCTTCGAGTATGGTGGGCGAATCGGTCGATACTCTGCTCTATGACCTTTTGCGAGAGGTTGAACAGAGCGGAAATGTGGTTGAACGTATTCGCGAGGATATGGTACGATTAATGGCTGTTAAGGGTAGTCGTCGCGTAGGAAAGGGAATGTCGAGCATCGAGGCAAAACAACTCGTAGATGATTTGCTAAGATGCGAGAATTATAGCTTCTCTCCATCGGGTAAGCCGATTATTGCCGAGCTTACGGCCGACGATTTGAGATTGAAACTTAGCTAAGATACCAGCTCTGAGGTATCATAGATATATATTTGTAGGCGAGCCGAAATATAGTGGCGGCCTGAAAAATGATTAATTTTTGAAGCGTATGTTTAGTTATAACAATGGCAGGCCCTCGACGCCTCCTGTGGTTAAAAATATCATTATTGCAAACTGTATAGCTTTGTTGGCAACCACTATCTTGCCTATGAGCGATGAGATTATAGCACGTTTTGCTTTGTTCAATGTGGAGAGCCCATTTTTCCATAGTTATCAGGTGTTTACCTATATGTTCCTGCACGGTGGCGTATCGCATCTGTTCTTCAATATGTTTGCTTTGTGGATGTTCGGCAAGACATTGGAAATAGAGTTGGGCTCGCAACGATTCTTCACCTATTATATGGTCTGCGGAATTGGTGCTGCCATTCTGCAACTCGGAGTTGGATATGCCGAGTATGCTCACGCTGTAAAGGCAATGGGTGAGTACGGCGCGATGTATCTGTTGCAGATTCCAACTGTGGGGGCTTCGGGTGCGGTGTTTGGTTTGTTGCTCGCTTTTGGTGTGCTTCACCCCAATAGTACCATAATGCTCATTTTCCCACCCGTTGCAATGAAGGCAAAGTGGTTTGTCGTGGTGTATGGCTTGATAGAGTTGTTATTCGGTTTGTCGGGATACCAGTCGGGTGTTGCACACTTTGCTCATTTGGGCGGTATGCTTTGGGGTTTTGCTCTGCTTTATTGGTGGCGTAAGAGGGGTAACATTCGCTTTTAAGACAATTAGTTATGGCTGCGGAATTCTATAACACGTCATATTCGTCAACCAAACGCAAAAAAGGTGGTAACTCTTTTCTTGGCCTTTTGGCCGATAGCCTATTTTTTGTCGTTACGATTGGTGTGGTCGCGCTATTTCTCATTACGCTTTTTATCCCAACAATCAATCCTCACAAAGCCGAAGAGTTATCTACTATCGGTTTGGTAGCTCCGTTTGTTTATGTAGCAGTTCTCTTTTTGACGCTCTATTGGATTATGCGTTGGCGTGTGTGGATTGCTGTGCCGATGATTATTCTTGCGATGTGTGGATTGCCGAGCCTGTCATCATTCTATAAGATGGAGCTTCGTCGTAGTTACGATGAGCCGTTTACTGAGCGTGACGCCAAGAAGAAATATGGTAATGCAGTTAAGGTTATGACCTACAACGTGAGAAGTTTTATTGATGACAATGGCGAGCGTTGCATAGATTCTATTGCTAAGATGGTCAAAACTCTCAATCCCGATATTCTCTGCTTTCAGGAGATGGGATTCTCGGAGCAAGTGGATTCTATGCTTATGCCGTTGAATCCAATGCCAAGAACGGTATCGCGTAATAATCTGAGTCCAGCCATATATAGTAAGTATCCCATCATCAAAGCAGGTCGTATTGACTCTATCCACAATCTCGCTTGGGCCGATGTGGTGATGCGTGATGATACGGTGAGGGTTTTTAGTCTGCATCTGCAAACGACGAATATTCGTCGCGACGATAGCGAGTATATTGAGAGTCACGATTTTTTGGAGGAGGCCGATACTACGGGTAAGTTACGCAGTATGATAAGCCGTCTTAGCGAAAATAATATTTTGCGAGCCAATCAGGTCGATACCATATCCAATCTTGTTGCCGCATCGCCATATCCTGTAATTGTATGTGGTGATTTTAACGATACCCCCATATCTTACACCTATCGCACTATGAGTCGCAAGATGACCGATGCTTTTCGTGAGGTGGGTCGTGGTTATTCTCATACATATCGTGGATTCTTCAATATGCTTCGTATAGACTATGTGTTGAGCAGTGAAGAGTTTGTACCTCTGTCGTATGAGGTTATAGATAGCTGGGGATTGGTGCGTGCAAAACGTTGGGCGCGAGATACAGTGACCTATGTGTTGCAAAAATTTGGCCACCAGATGCCATTGAAGGGCGAGCGAGTAGATATGCCCGATAGCTTGCAAGTTGATAATCGGGTACTATACTCTGACCACTATCCTGTGTTTGTGCGCCTGCGTTATGATGGAAAAAACAATTAAAACCCAATGATATGATACTTGATTCTTTGAAGAACAAAGCGCAGTATGCAGCGTTGCATTCTCGTTTTCAGACCGTATTTGATTTTATTGACACTCACGATTTGGCTTCGATGGAGTGTGGCCGTCACGATATTGATGGCGACAATATCTTTGTAAGCATTCAGGAGCTTGATTTGCGTGATCGCTCGGAGGCTCGTTTGGAGTTACATCGAAAGTATATCGACATTCAGTTGTTGCTTCGTGGCCCAGAGGAGACTTTCGGTTGGAGCGAGAAGAAGGATTGCCTTACTCCCGTAGCTGATTTCGATGAGCAGAAGGATATTCAGCTCTTTACCGACACCCCACAATGTTTCTATACTGTGGCTGAGGGTCAGTTCTCGATTCTTTTCCCAGAGGACGGTCACGCTCCAATGCTTGGCGAGGGCCACGTTAAGAAGTGTATCTTCAAGATTGCATTGTAGGAGGTTATACCCTGATACAACAAGTGCGAGCAGAATCAACTCTACTCGCACTTGTTTTTGTAATATCAGGTGAATGAATTATCGCACCTGCGCCATCTTCTTTTTGTTCCATAGGTGCAGAGTCATACCGAAGTTGATATCTGCAATGTTTAACCTAAACTGCATCTTTGATGCTTGACGTGAACCAATTTGGTTGCCTACCTCGTCGAATTGCTTGATTGAGGTGTACTTCACTCCACCCAAACCAATCGAAACTGTTGCACAAACACTTGGGAAGATATATATCGCCACGCCCGGGCTAAACCCAAGCTCTAATTTGAGATTGTCGCTCTTTGTGAATTTAGGCTCGTCACCAGAGTTGTTCACAAATTCGCCATTTCCAAATTGAGCTGAGCCTTCAATCTCGGCAAAAAGTCCAAATTGACCTTTGCTATCGATTGCAACATACGAGCGATGGAACGCTGCCACCGAGAAACTGTTGTTCACAAGCTGCATACCCGACAGACTGAGCGAGATGTCGTTTTGCTCGCCGAGGTCAAGGTCAAGATTGCCCAAATTACCATCAATATATTGATATCCCAATCTTACACCCACACATCTGTTGTCGCGGTAGAAGTATCCAAAGAATGGTTTGACGGTTGTAATCGCGCCATCAACATTTATGTTGTCCAAATATACCCACATATTTGAATCCTCGCTTGACAGAGCCCCGTATGATGCCGTCAGTCCCATCATATACTCGCCCTTGTATCCAAACGCTACGCCCGAATTTATCTCTCTATCAATACGATTTGGGTTGCGCTTAGGATTCTTGGCATAGAGCTCTCCTCCGCAACATAGTAGTACGATAAGTATCAGTATGAGTTTTCGTTGCATCATTGTCTGTTACAAATAAAAAGATACACCCACTCCGATTGAGAGCAGATTGACCTTGAAGTTCATATTACTCGATGTCTTGTTGCCTGTGGCCACTTGATTGTGTACCTGCTTCACGTCGGTAAAGTTGATACCCATCACTCCCACATTAACCTCGATGGCCACATCGTTGGTGGCGAAGGCCATAATTCCGGGCGAGACACCCAGCGATACGGTGTATCCCTCCTCGTATGTTCCTTTGATTGGCTGGTCGGCCGCAAAAATCGATTCTGTTCCACCCGCGCCGAGCGATATCTCGTTGAAAATGGCGAAGCGTTTGCTCTGCCCCAATGGAATGTATTGCCTCCAAATGGCGGCTACGGTGTAGGTGTGACGTACGGCCTTGAATTTGTTGACGGTGATTTCAGTACCTGTCTCGTCATCACCAAATTTCAAATCGGCACTATCGACCGTTAGGTTCGAGCGAGAATATGTGCCTCTCACTCCGAGAGCCATATTGTCCTTTATGGCATATGCCACCATTGGGCTCACGCGGAATGTGTAACCCTCAGAATTTATACCTTCGATTATCGCAAAATTGTAATTCTCGTTGGTGTGGGTTGAGTATGCCACATTCGCACCCGTAACCCAAGTCCCTTTTGCAATAAAAGTGTGCGCCAAATTTGTAATTCCACGCTCTTTGATACGGTCGGCGTGGCTTTTTGGCTCGCTCCTTGTCACCTCGCTTTTCCTAACCGATACTGTGTCGGCTATGGGCGTGCCTAAGCTCTGCGCCATACCCTCCAAAGCGGGAAAGCAAAGCACAATTGCGAGCAATATTTTTATATATTTATTCATCTGTAACATCATTCACTTGTGTTGATTGTTGCAAATATAGGTAAAAAGTAAAAGCCGACACTAAAAATTCAACGAATAGGGTGAATTTCATAACGAAATATGATTCTCAATTTTGGTAAAATATGTCCAAAAAGTCCTCATATTATTCCATTTTGGCAAAATGCTTTTTTGTTGCCATTCACAACTGCCAACCCTATGCAAATACCCTTTGGACTTTATCTATGATAAAACGTAGTGAAAAAATCACTGTTCGTGATGAAATAGGCCCGTTTGGTTGAATTTATTTTTTCGATAAAATAGATGTTCCTATTTTTGCGTGTTAAAATGTGTGAAATAGTAAAACCTATATAAAGTGCAAATAAGTAAATTTATATATCTTTTGTTGTCCATTTGCTTGGTGATTGCCTGCGACAAGGGTGAGCAGTCGGTGAGTATCATCGATGGGGATTCCCTTGTCGAAGTTGTCATTTCGACTGCCGAGCCAACGTCGGAATCAGCTACCCGTACCCAGCTGCTGGATTCGGGCGAAGTGCGATGGAGCGCAGGAGATATAATCAGAGTATGGGCCAAGGCTACCAACTCCAACGATTATGCTCTTGCAGGTCAAGATTTCAAGTTTGCAGGCTATAACGCCACTTATAATAGTGCCGATTTCAAAACAACACTCCTTGCTAATCAGATGCCCGATGGCAACTACAAATACGGAGCAGTCTATCCAACTCCAAAGTCTCAAAACGGAGTACGAGTAACCTACTCCTTGCCGAGTGTTCAGTATGGCACCTACGACCCTAAGTTAGATGTTATGACGGCCCAAGCCGATGGTCGCGCACTCCATACAGCCGACGCAACTCCCGATGTTATTGAGTGGAACGAGATGCCGCAACCAAAGCTCTCATTCAGCCATATGTTCCATCTTATTCGTATTCGTGTTCCCGAGTCGAAGAATCTGTTGGGTGACCCCATTAAGCAACTCGATATTATCTTTCCGTATCCTGTTGTAGGCGATGTGGAGTTTGATGCTACCTATCCCAACAATCCCGCTTCTCAGAAGACCTATCCTAACACTTCAAACAAGATTACAGTCATTTTGCCCGACAATGAGCTACTCGACGCAAATGGCCGTTATGTGTGGTTGCATATCTTTCCTCCGCTGAGAGCTATGACACAAAACGACGAATTGCGTATTCGTGCATTAAGTAAGTCGGGTGTTATTTCACAAGAGATAAAAACCTCTCTTAATGGTAAGACTTTTCTCGGAGGTCATATAACTCCCATAGCCCTTACTATTCCCCAATCCGATGAAAACGCCTACAAGGAGATTACTTTCTCTTGCCCCGATAACAGCTCTTATCCCAATTTCTTGGGCGAGAATGCGACCACGATGTATGTTCGTGAGTGGCCCGCAGCTTTCAAACCTATCAAGTCGCAGAGTGCTACAATCTCTTCGTCGGGTAATGGAGAGTTCAAAGTGAAATTTTACTATTTGAACAATGAGGATTATCAGTTTAACACCACTTCCAATGGTGCCCAAATGACAGTCGCTTTTGATTCGGCCAATGCCTCGGTAAATCATAATAATTTTACAACTACTTTGCCTGATTTTGTATCTGATACTCCTGCGTATTATGCATTGCCGTATCTATTTTTTGAGGATTTTGTTAATACAACAAAAAGTTTTGAATATAAATCAGAGCATACAGGTTCTGATGCGACAGAAGCGAGTTCAAAAATGTTGAACGGGGAAGATTCATATCTTGTTGGCTGGAGCGGTGGCCGAGTGGGCTTGGCTGCTGGTAAGTCGTTAAGAATTTATTCTCGTGCTGAAACTGGATTTTGGGTTGTTAATAGAAATACAGGTCGAGTAGATAGTAAAAAAATGTCAAGATTAAATGATAATTCAACAGTCGTATCTACTGTTGTTTTTGATTATTCTGGAGGTGCATACAGTGGAGTTAATAGTGATTTGGGAAATCCACTTATTACTTTTGGATATACAAATATATCAGGTTCAGAAGAAACAGCAATAAAAGTTACAGATAATATTAGTAATATTATAATTGATTCTAAATCAATCGAGAATGATTATATAGGTGAAAATGCAATATACGATGTGAAGCATACTTTCGAATATTGTAAAATAGCTAATTGTTCTAATAAGACCCGCTTGTCGTGGTCTCTTTCAAATAGTCACGGTAGTCAGTTCGGTGGAAATGGTAGCTATTGGTTCTATATCGACAATATTAAAGTCTCTATTGGTGGAAGTGTTAAGCACGCGGGTCTGGAATACCGCAATTTCTTCCCCAATCATACCAATTAGCAGAATAATTTAAGAGAGCAAAACGCAATAGAAATTAGATTTGAAAATAAAAACAAAACAATTATAACACGATGAAAAGATTATTGATTTCAATGTTGGCTGTTGGCCTTTTGGCATCGGCTTGCAGCTCCGACGAAGACTCTATCGAGCCTGCTATCCCCGAATCGGGCGTGGGGCATATTAATCTCAGTTGCTCGGCCAATCCCCAAATTGGCGAAGTGATAGCGCGTGCAGAGGCATCTGAAGATAATTTCGATTTGTCAGAGCATATCACTATCCCTGAGGGCACTGCTTTTAATCTCACCATTAGCGGCTCATATACCAAGAATGGTCAGCTAACCAATTGGTTGTGGCCGACAGCTTCTACCGACGAGGCGCAGGACGACAATAACGCGGGTAGTACCGAGGTGACTAAGACTGTTGCAGAATTCAATACCGAGAAACCTGCTATCGAGGCTGGTGCTTACGATGTAAATCAAGGGAAATATCTCAATAGCTATACAGCCCAAGTAACCTATGGCGATCCCGAAGACGAGGGTGAGGGCAAAGCCTACTTCGCAGGGGCTACTTCCGAGGCGTTTTCGGTCTATCCGGGACAAACGAAGCAAGTTGGCATTACCGCCTCGCTTGCTAATAGCTGCTTTACGCTTACTGCCGAGGAGTGGTTGCTCAAATACTACGATAATATTGAGTTGACTATCCATACTGCAAATAATGAGTTTACATTTGCTTTGAACGAGACTCCTCCATCATCTCCATCATCACCTCTTATCTTTGTTAAGAGTGGACAGCAGTTGTCGTTTAGCGGCAAGGCCGTTAAGTCACAGACAGGAACATCGGTGGAGTTTCCCAAAACTACCATTGGAGAGAACCTCGCGCCCGATACTCACTATGCTATCAACGTAAATCACGACAGCGCGGGTGGCGCAAATTTGATTATTACTTTTGACGATACCTTTACTGTGGTTTCTGTCGTAGATGTAGAACTCAATCCCGACGTTTCAGGTGGTGACAATCCCGACGATGGCTCAGGCGAAGGTTCAGGCGAAGGCTCAGGAGGCTCAGAAGGCGGTGATTCCGGCAACACAGGCGGCACAGAAGGCTCAGGTGGCACTGGCGATGACACCACAAATACCCCCGAAGGAAATTAATCTCGAAAAATATATAAAATGATAAATATGAGAAAATATCTGAAATTGTTGTTGCTTGCGGTTGTCGCGACCATAGCAACAGCGTGTAGTTTGGACGACCTATCGACAACTACCGATAATCCTGCCGAGCCAAATACTGGCGATACCAAGACGGTAGGTTATTTGAAGTTGGGCGGTGTGGTTTACAACGTCGATTCCGAGGATTTGATTGTTGGTAGCGACACGATTGAGTCGTCAACTCGTGGCGACGAGTCGGCATCACCCTCCACAAGCGATGCAGGTGACGATTATTACATCGAGATTTACGGTGGCCCTCGCCACACTTCGACAAGCCCATTTATGGCGTGGAGTGGAACGTATGCAGAGGCAAAAGCTGCGACTGGTGGAATCGCGTTGGAGCCTGGCATTTATACCGTCTATGCTTATCAGACCGAGGCCAAAAAGCCTGCCGATGACGTAAGCGCTACCCCATATTATGCTGGTAAGACCGAGGGTGTCGAAATCACGAGCAAACAGACAACAGAGGCCGAGGTTGTCTGCCGTATGGCTAATATCAAGACCACTGTTGAGCTCTCGGCCGACTTGAAAGAGGTGTTTAAGACATACGATGAGGGTGATGCCGATTACGCAAAGCGTCTTATGACCAATGTCACTCTCAGCTCGGGGGAAATAACTCCAATTTATTACACTTTCGAGCGTGAGACAACTCACGATCAGCCTATCTATTTCCGCGACTTATCGGAGGCAAACGATGCGGGTAACACGATGACAATCGCCCTTACAGGAATGTATTATACGGGCGATAGAGTCGATGTAATTAGCGGATCCCCCGAAGAGACAAAGTGGAAAGAGGTCAAGATGGTCAAGACCATCACTGGCGTTAAGGCTGCTCAGTGGCGTAAAATCTCAATTGGTATCGACTACAACACTTCGGGTAATGCCGAGATTACTGTGACCGTCCAGAGCTATACCTACGACCAGGAGATTACCGTTGATGTGGCAACGCTCTATTCCACGCTTCCTGCAATATATGAGGAGGAGGAGATTCCCGATGACGATGTGAACGATCCTCTCGCTCCTCAGGTTAAGCTCGATGGTCAAAACACTATGACCTTCAATATTAACTCTTCGATCTATGATGCCGATGCAGGTGCTTGGACCAAGTATCTCAAAGCTAACGTTGAACCGCAGGGCGAGTCGAAGGTTGAACAGTTGTATGTGGTATTGAGATCTTCTACCAATAGTGATTTGTTGAACAAGATGAAGGCAAAGGACTTCACCGATGGAAGAATTGACCTCTTCCCCGCATTGACATCGGGCGCAAGTACATATTTGAATGTTGCTGCCGATGGTAAGACTAAGGTCGTGGCTATGAGGCCCGCAGGTATGGACGCTCTCAACAAGTACGAGGGCACTCATACATTCCGTCTCTATACCAAGAGTGATGATGGTCACCTCGGCTTCGGCGACATTACCATCGTCGTTAATCCAAATGGCGCAGGCGGCAGTGGCAATGGCCCAACAGTTGTGTGGATGAAAGATGGTGTGGATGTGATTGATGAATGGCACACGCTAACTTCAGAAAACGCAGCGTCTTATGTTATTGATGTAGATGTAGATGCTGAGGCTGGATTTAAAGAGTTATATGTTGATATTATTAGTGACGTTCTGACGGAGGAGGAGTTGAACAACGCAAATCTAAGTTCGCACTTGGATCTCATTAACCCAGGAGAAAAAGCTCCAATCTTGCAGGGTTTTGGATTTTTGCCAGATGGAGTGACTTCATTGAAAGATTATACTCATGCAGATTTTATAGTTGCAACATTTTTGATGAATATGCTGTATGGTGTTCATAATGATCTGAAGGAAACTCTCGATGATACTGTTCCTTGTGTATTCAAAATTACTCTTATAGATAATAACGATGTTACAGTTGTTAAGTCTTTGCAATTTAATATGTATATACCTGATACACCCGCTACACCAGCGCAATGATAGAATCTATAATTTGAAGGTTAAATTATGAAAACAATAGCAAAATATATATTAATGGCAGCTGTGGTCTTGATGGCCACAGCCTGCGAAAAAGATTCGATTCTGTCGCAGTATGAGGGAGGGGTGAATTTCGATATTAAGATGTCGTCAGGTTCGCGTACCACATCTACTGAAGGTAGCGATGTTTTCACGCCCGAGCAAATGCGAGTTCGTATTTATCGAGAAGATGGAGCACTGATTCGCCGATATACCAAATTGGGCGATATTCCCTCGCCTCTTTATCTTGTCGCTGGAAGTTATTCAGTAGTGGTAGATGCTGGTAATCTTGATAATGTAGCGTTCAAAGAGCCTGCGACGGCAAATGAGCGTAAGCAAAAACTGTGTTATGCAGGATCAAGCAACTTTACCGTTGGTAAAAATGCTACTGCAAATGTAGAGGTAAATTGCCCTACTATCAACTCTAAGGTTACTATCGGATTTGATAAGAAGGATAGCGAAAGTGATAACTTAAATAGCCTCTTCGAAAACCGTTATTTGACAGATGTTCAAATCAAAGTAGCTGCTATATCGGCTGATGGAGTAACCAACTTTGAAACGCTTTCAGCAGAGGCAGATGAAGCCGATGCCCCTAATTTGCTCTTTACTTATGAAGATGATGATACTGAGGGTGGAACTCAGAGCGGATATTTCCTAATGCCCGAAGGTGTCAAGAGTTTGATTTGGGCATTTAAGGCTACTCACGCAACTGATGGCGAGATTAATACATCTGGTGTGGTGTCAACTGATGTTAAAGCTGGTAATGATTATAGGGTTAACTTCAAGTATGCTCGTACTCCTGATGGTACTGGCGGTATCACCGTTAAAATCGATGAGAGTGTTGAAACATTCGACGATAAATATTCATTTAAGCCTCAACCCGAAATCACAGGTGAAGGTTTCGATGTGACTGTTGCAAGTGCATACAAAGACCAAGCGGTTGTATTCTATTGTGAATCAATTTATGATTTGTATAATTTGTCGCTTAATGGTGGTAGTTTCTTTGTTGAAGGTAATGTCAATAATGAGCATAATATAACGGGTCTGACTTGTGAGAAAGAAACAGACACAAAAGTAAAGATTACTCTTGCTCCTGAATATTTTGTGAATTTCCCAAGTGGCGCAATTAATTTAAGTTTTGATATGCAGGATAAGGACGGCGATAAAGTATCAGAGACATATCCTCAAAAGGTTGTGTTGATGAAGCAAGGCTTTATGGAGCTGTCTAATCCAAATTTGTGGGCTAATACTGCGGATATATCGGCTGTGGTGACAAAAGAGAATGTAAATTCAGTTGGCTTTAAGATTCGTAAAAAGGGAACTAATGACTGGTCAGAAGAGTTTAGTGCAAGTAATGTACCTGCTGAGGCCGGTGATGGATTCCGTATATTCAAAGCCTCTACCGTAGCATCGTGGACTGAGAGTGAAAACCCTAATGGTCATAAGATATATACTCCCAATGTAGCCAAAAGTATTTTTGCAGGTAATACCTACGAGATTCAGACTGTTATTGATGGAGTAGAATATGGCAGTATTCGGGAATATGCTGCTCCTGCATCTGCGCAGGCTATTCCATATGCTACATTTGAGGATTCTTCGCTCTCATGCTTTGGAACAAGTAATAGTTCTGCGCCGTATTGGGGTAGTGGTAATAATAATTTTACTAGTGGATTATGTACTCATTCTAATAAAGCCGGTATGCAAGGTGAGCATTGTGCATTGTTGACATCATCTACGACATTAGGGATGTTGGCATCCGGAAACTTGTTTACTGGACAATTTGATTTTGATTTATCGTCACAAAAAGGTACGGTAAGTTTTGGAATAGATTATGATTGGCAGCATCGACCCTCCGCAATGACTGTAAAATATTGGAGAGATATAAAGATGGTCACATCAACTAAATATGCTGAATATATAAAGAAGGATGACCCCGACCAAGCTTCTATTTATGTGTGTATTATAGATTGGAATAGCCAGCATAAGGTTACATCTGGAAGTGGTGGAAATCCCACAGGTGTTTGGAGTCCTGAAAATGGTGCTGATGCATCATCTTGTGGTAAGGTTATTGGTTATGGTGTTGTCTATCCGACTGGAAAGACAACTGGTGATTCAATGGAGACATTAACCATTCCAATCCAATATTATGATAAGGTTACAAAGCCTACTGGAAAATATAAATTGATAATTTCAGCAGCTACAAGCCGTTATGGTGATTATATGAATGGAGCAGATGGGAGTACAATGTATCTTGACGACTTCCAGTGGGTATATTAATATTTGGAATGAAGAATTTTTTTAGATACATACTATTGGCTCTGCTTTGCGTGGTGGGTTGCTTTTCGTGCATCAACAACACGATTCCTTACCCCGAGGAGGTAATCGAAATTTTGAGCTACGAGGGGGTTGGTTTTACTGCTAAAATCGACCCCGTAGAGCGCGTCGTGACCCTCACTCTCGATGAGCAGACCAATATTACCGCTGTCGAGGTCACAAAGGCCGAGATAACTCCTACGGGCAAGTCGTCGTTTGAGCTGACAGGCACTTTCGATTTGAGTAGCCCGATGGAGGTCACTCTCTCTCGTTATATCGACTACGTTTGGACTATCAAGGCCGAGCAGACAATCGAGCGATATTTCACCGTAGCGGGCCAGATTGGCGAGAGCGTTTTCGATGTCGATAGCCGTACCGTTACGGCCTATGTGGCCGAAGGTAGCGACCTGAGCCAAGTGACCATCACCTCGCTCAAACTCGGCCCGAAAGATGTTACAACTATGTCACCCGCGCCCGAGGAGATTACCGATTTCAGCTCGGTGCGATACGTCTATTTGCAGTATCCAGCTTTGGCGGGGCAAATCGAGCGTTGGCAGTTGTATGTCTTGGAGACCGATGTGAAGGCGCAAATCACTCAGGCCGATGCGTGGGCAACCTGCGCTTGGCTCTATGGTGCTGCGCAGGAGAACGAGTCGGTGGGCTTCCGTTACCGCAAGTCGGGCGACGAGGATTGGATTGAAGTCGAGGGCGAGACCTATATCTCAGGTACGCTCACCGCAAAGGTTACGGGCCTCACGCCAAATACAAGCTACGACTTCATAGCCTACTCGGGTGAGGATCTATCGCCAGTCGTGACTTGCACGACCGAGAGCATTGTAGAGTTGGAGAACGCAGGCTTCGAGAATTGGTGCAGTGTGAACGATATCATCTATCCATATGCTGCGGGAGCTGCTCCATATTGGGCAACGGGAAATGTCGGTGCAAGTATCGTTGGCGAAACCTTGACCGAGGGCGTGGAAGATGTTCGCCCGGGCTCACAGGGTAAACTCTCGGCTCGATTGTCGTCGAAGTTCGCAAGTGTCTTTGGTGTGGGTAAATTCGCAGCTGGTAACCTCTATATCGGCAGCTATGTGCGTAACGACGGAACTCACGGTATAGTTCACTTCGGTCGTCCATTCAAAGCACGCCCAACGGCATTGAAGGGTTGGATAAAGTATAACCGAGGATTGATTGACCGCATCACGACGCAGCCTCCGGGCACGACTATCAATCAAGGTGACCCCGATATCGGTATGGTCTATATCGCTCTGGGCGATTGGGATCCCGCAACTTATGGCGGTACTGCCGATAGCCCTGTCGAGATTGCTACTCGCCGAATCAACGAGACCGCATTCAACATCAATAGCGATGCTGTCATTGCCTATGGCGAGTTGGTGTTGGGCGAGAGCGTGGGCGAGTGGACCGAGTTTACGATTCCTCTCGACTATCGCGCAACAAACCGTGTACCCACCCATATAGTTATTACTTGTTCTGCGTCGCGCTATGGCGATTACTTTACGGGTAGTACGCAGAGTGTAATGTGGGTTGATGATTTCGAGCTGGTTTACGAGTAGAAGGCGTGTAATATAGCATTATGTACACAACAAAAGACGAATCTTCCGAGTGGAGGATTCGTCTTTTGTTTGTTTATGCAGGCAGATCCTATTTTTGTCTCATTACCTATCTTTTTAACTTCCAAATTTGCAGAACAGGATTTGAATTTTCGGGCTCTATATTGCCAAGAATCTCTTTTGCTTGCGGAGCAAACTTTTCGGAAAGTAGTGTTGAATGTAAAACAGGCACAACTACTGCATCTCTCATATTACTCATCGCAGGCAATATCTGTTCTTTGCCATTTGAGGGAAAAATATGAGTTGGTAAAGCTCTTTTTCGGCTTGCTGTCTGATAGTCAATTTCAGAGCCTACGCGTATTGCTGCATTGTGAGTATCAAGAAGTGTATAGTAATCACCACCTCTCTTTTCGCCCCACCAGCGCGAAAGGATATACCTCCCCATATTGCAACCATAGTGTCGAGAGTTAAAATACTCTCCATTTATCCACCCCGCATAGCTGGCATTGTTTGTTCCCGAATAATCGGCAGCTACACTGCCATTTGGTTTGTAGTCGGCCACTGTTTTAAGTTCTTTGCCATCAAAAATCATATCGGCATCTAACTCTAAGCACATAATTGATATCTCGCCTTGTGGATTGTATGATAGGGTGTAGTTGGGCATCTGTGTAGGGTGAATAAGTTCGCTTGTCCAATGCCATTTTATAATATCACCTTCTGGTGTCATCTCGCACACTCCATCAAATTGAGGCTCTTTTGGAGAATTGCCGTGTATATATGAGTAGCACAAGAAATTACCATTGGAAAGATTGATAATATCGGTAAAGAATCTGTCGTTCTTGTCAGCTATTTCACATATCTTTGTGCAGTTACCATCGAGATTGTAGTATAGGATTTTTTCCAATTTAGCATCATATATAATTATTTGGCCACTCTTTTCGTCGAATCTTACCTCGTCTAACGAGAGATACTCATTTTGGGCGCGACCTTTGCGATTGATTTTTGATATAAATTTACCTTTATTGTCGAAGATAAAGATAATACCACCTCGTTTGTCGGCAATAATGTATTTATTGTCGATGCTATATACGCAATCAATATTTGCAATCATCGATTCATTAGTGAACTCCAAATTCACATATTCGACATCTTCAACAAAAGTTGACAATAAAATTTTTTCGTTGGCGTTAGGTGAAAATTCAATCTCTCCCGCAATCTGCTCATTACTCTTCGAGCACCCCCAAATTGCAAGTGTAGCCATTACTGCGAAATTCAAAATCTTTTTCATTGGGTTGTTTCGGTTTTAATTATAGTTTCAGTTGGTAGTAGAACTATATAGTACTATACTTTACACAAAGATATGATTAATATTCAAATATTCCAAAGAAATAATATTAAATATAATGGAATCCATTTGTTGGGTGAATACAACAAGTGCCACTCTCGTAATCCAGAGTGGCACTTGTGTAAATAGGCTATTGGTGACGGCTATTTCTTCAAATACTTATCCAGCCAGCCAAAGAACTCGCGGTTCCAAACGATTGAGTTTTGAGGTTTGAAAACTTGGTGTGCCTCGTTCTCAAACTCTACCAATCGGGCATCAACACCCATCAAACGAGCTGCCGTAAATGCCTGCATCGACTGAGTGAATGGAATACGGAAGTCAAACTCGCCTGTAATAATAAGTATAGGTGTATCCCACTTCTGTACAAACTTGTGAGGTGAGTTGGCGTATGAACGCTGGGCAATAGCATTCGATTTATCCCAGTAGTTGCCGCCGTAGTCGTGATTGATAAAGAACAGCTCCTCGGTCTCGCCATACATCGACTCAAAGTTAAAGATTCCGCAATGCGAGATAAATGCCTTGAAACGACCATCGTGGTTACCCGCCAAATAATATACCGAGTAACCTCCGTAAGATGCACCCACGCAACCTAAATGCTCTTTATCGCACCACGGCTCTTTGGCAACCTCGTCGATAGCTGCCAAATAGTCCTTAATATTCTGACCTGAGTAGTCTCCCGAAATCTGCTCACGCCACTCGCTGCCGAATGATGGGCAACCTCGGCGGTTGGGGGCAACAACCACATAGCCCTGCGATGCCATCAGTTGGAAATTCCAACGGTAGCTCCAACCCTGCGAAACAACACTCTGCGGGCCACCCTCGCAGTAGAGCAATGTGGGATATTTCTTTGCAGGGTCAAAGTCGGGTGGAAGGATTACCCAAGTTAGCATCTCCTTGCCATCGGTAGTCTTTACCATTCGCTTCTCCACCTTACCCATCTTTACGTTGTCGTAAACGTGGGCGTTGATTTTAGAGAGCTGAGTGAGCTTGCCATCTGCGAGATTCACATCATAAAGCTCCTTATCGCGGCTGATGGTCATAAGCGTTGTTAGGCACTTATCGCCTGCAATGCTCATCGATGCGATGTCGTGGTCGCCCGAAGTAATTACATCAACCTTCGCGTTGTCGGTTGCAACCTTGCATACCTGTTGTGTTCCTTCGATAGCCGAGAGGAAATAGAGTGTTTTTGCATCTTCCCAAATAACGTTTGATGCGCTATGGTCGAAGTCGGGAGTAAGGTAAGTATGCTCCTTGCTTGCCAAATCATATACGAAGAGGCGGTCTTTGTCGGACTCATATCCCGGAGTTGCCATCGAGCAGAATGCCAACTGCTTATCGTCGGGAGACCATACAGGATAACGGTCGTAGCCTACAAACTCCATAATACGCATACCCGCGTTGGTCTTTATCTTGTTGATGTTCAGTGTAGAGCCATCTTCGGTGTTGTAGATGAAAATATCCGAATCGGTCGATATGGCATACTCTGTACCGGTGAGAGGTTTGCAGGTGTAGGCCAATTTCTTGCCATCGTTGCTCCACGCAATCTCGGCAGTGTCGAAATAAGGCGCAAGAGGTGCGTCCCAAGCCGATTTCTCACCAATAATATCCTTGTCGTTCTTTACGCCATCGGCCGTAAGGTCGGCCACGAAGATATGGCTATAATCACCCTCGTCCCAGTAGTCCCAGTGGCGAGCCATCAAATCATCGTAGATGCGAGCCTTCGATTTGTCCATATCCTTGTGAATGTCAGACGACTTTGTGTCTGCTGCGTGAACTTTCTTCACGTAGAAAAGTTTATCGCCAGAGGGAGCTAAGCCATAGCCTTCAATTCCACCTTCAATATCGGTAATCTGTTTTGCCGAACTGCCATCTGTGGCCATCTGCCAAAGCTGCATCGAGCCACTGCGATTCGATGTGAAGTATATCTTTGAGCCGTCGGCACTCCATTGCGGGTCGTTGTTGTTTGAACTGTTGTCGGTTAGTGCTACCTCATTTCCCGTAGCCATATCACGCACATAAATCTGCGACAAGCCGCGATTCTCAGCCATATTGTAGCGAGTGATAGCATAGAGTGCCTTCGAGCCATCGGGCGAGAGCGTAGCACTCGCTAAGCGACCCATTTTCCACATTACATCGGGTGTAAATTTGGCTGCCGAAATCTCCTCGGCCGAAAGTTGGTTGTCAATGTTGAGCGGCTGCGGTTGTGGCTCCGTTGTGCACGAACCGAGCGCAAAAGCTGCAAAAGCCATAATAAACGATAATTTTTTCATACTATTATATCGAGGTTTAACATCAAATTTCTTATTTTTGCTTCACGAAACCCATACAAATAGCAAAATGGCACAATCGAACAATCTCACCACCGAGCAGGCTGGCAATATTATTGCCCCCGAATGTCTATATCTTCCATTGCCCGAGCAGGCCGATGGTAGTATTGAGGTGTATTGGGCCGACCGTCAGTTGATTTTCTCTGCGAGCGATGTCGCTGGTGAATGTTTTTGCTTACGACTCGCTGACGGAGAACGGATTTCAAGAGCGAAGATAATTGATTTTCTTGTAAATTACAACAAAGTTGTTGTAATAGCCGCTAACCCACGACAAGTGTTTGAGGATTTTGCCGCTCAGTTTGTGTGGGTTGAGGCTGCTGGTGGGGTGGTCAGAAATCAAAACGGGGAGGTTGTTCTGATTAGCCGAAATGGCCGTTGGGATTTGCCCAAAGGTCATCGTGAGGTGGGTGAATCGTTTCCTATGTGTGCCGCACGCGAGACAGAGGAGGAGACAGGTGTAAAGGTCGGGAGTGTTGGCCGTCTGTTGTGTACTACTCTGCATTGCTATAATATCTATGGCCGTTGGGAGTTGAAACATACGGCTTGGTATGAGATGCAGGCCGCAACAGGGGAGCTTACTCCTCAAAGCGAGGAGGGTATAGTTTGTGCCGAGTGGGTTGCTATCGAGGAGGTGGCGGAGCGCATAAAAGAGTCATACCCCACAATTAAAAGTGTTTTTGCTGCGTTATAACATTGAACATAGCGGTCGAACAAAGAATCAAAAGCGAAAAAGAAAGATATATGGTAAAGATATTATGGGTAGATGACGAGGTCGAACTTCTTAAACCGCACGTTCTCTTTCTTCGAGGGAAGGGTTACGAGGTTGATACTTGCAACAATGGTTACGATGCAATCGATATGGCTCGAAGTACGGCTTACGACCTGATTATTTTGGACGAGATGATGCCCGGAATGACAGGCTTGGAGACTCTGCCTTTGATTAAGGATTTGCGTCCAACCACTCCCGTTATTATGGTTACCAAGAGCGAGGAGGAGAATATTATGGATAAGGCAATCGGTTCGAAGATTGCCGACTATATCATAAAACCCGTTAACCCCAATCAGGTGTTGTTGTCGATAAAGAAAAATGTACACTCACAACAACTTGTCACCGAGCAGACAACAGCCGACTATCGTGCTGAATTTGGCCGTATTACAAATATGTGTCAGATGGCCTCGTCGTTTTCGGCTTGGTGTGCCATATATCGCAAACTTACAAATTGGGAAGTGGAGCTGTCGGAGTCAACCGACCAAAGCATCAAAGAGATTCTCACCTACCAAAAGGGTGAAGCAAATCAGGAGTTTTGCAAGTTTGTGCGCCGCAACTACTATAATTGGATAAATAAGCGAGTGGAAGATGATGAAATTCCCGTTATGTCGCATACCCTTATGCGAAAGAAGATTCTTCCCGAGGTGGACTCACATCAAAGGACTACGTTGTTGCTTATCGATAACTTCCGATATGACCAGTGGCGAGCCATAAGTTCTCTGCTCAGAGGATATTACGATGTTAATATCGACGATTTCTATTGCTCTATCCTGCCTACTGCCACCCAATATGCCCGTAATTCGATTTTTGCGGGACTGATGCCACTTGCTATCGATAAGATGATGCCCGATAAGTGGCTCAATGATAACGAGGAGGGTGGAAAGAATCAGTACGAGGAGGAGTTTCTCACGCGCCAACTTAATTCAATTGGAAAGAGTTATAAATGGACATTCGATAAGTTGGTACGTCCCGAGGCGGGCCGCAAGTTGATTGATAATATCCGTCGCATTTACGATGCAGATTTCTCGGTTATTGTATATAATTTCCTCGACATTTTGTCGCACGCCCGTACCGAGACCGACATCATACGCGAACTTACCGAGGACGAGGCTTCGTTCCGTTCTCTTACGCGCTCTTGGTTTGAGCATTCCGATTTGTTTGAGCTATTGAAATTACTCTCCGAGCAGGGGCATACCGTAATCATCACATCAGATCACGGAACTATTCGCGTTGATAATCCAATCAAGATTACGGGCGACAAGGAGACCTCGTCGAATTTGCGATATAAGACAGGTCGTAATCTGCAATACAACCCACGCGATGTATATGAGGTTACCCGCCCGGAGGATATACAGCTGCCGCGAATAAATCTTTCGTCGAGCTATATATTTGCTTATAATTCAGATTTTTTAGTCTATAACAACGATGCTAATCGTTACATACGATACTATCGTAATACCTTCCAGCACGGAGGAATCTCAATGGAGGAGATGATTGTTCCATACATTGTACTTAAACCCAAAAAATAGAGAAATGAAGAGAATCGAAATAGAGTCATTGTCGGAGCTGCAAAATGTGGCCGAGCAGATTATTGAGTCGCTCAACGGCCGCAACGTTGTCTTGTTTTATGGCGGAATGGGAGCAGGCAAGACCACTCTTATCAGCCGTATTGCAGCATTGCTTGGAGCCGAAGATCAAGTGACAAGTCCTACATTTGCTATCGTTAATCAATATGTAGCCGATGATGGCGGCCATATCTACCACTTCGATTTCTATCGCATTGAGCGTCTCGAAGAGGCTTTTGATTTCGGATACGAGGAGTATTTCTACTCGGGGGAGTTGTGCCTTGTGGAGTGGCCCGAAAAGATTGAACCTTTGTTGCCCGATGATGCAATGATTGTGAGAATCGAAGTTGGCGATGATGAGCATCGAGTATTCGAGATTGAGTAGCGAATCAAAGATTTATAAGCATAAAACGTTTTGAGTCTTGTTAATGTTACCACCCAAACGACCTTTTGGTATAGCAGTAAGAACTCAATACTCCCTAAATATGTGAAATAATTTTACTTATAGAGATTCTTGATTTGCAAGAGTCTCTTTTTTACACTAATTTTGCACTCTATATGTCATCGTAAGATGATAGGTTTGATTGTTTGATAAGTAAATAAACAAAGTTATATGATGAAGTTAATTAAGAACTTGATGTTTGCAGTGATTGCTGTGATGAGTTCACTTGTCGCTGTGGCTCAACCTTTGGAGCCTGTGCAGTGGAGTACATCGGTGGAGTCGATGGGTGATTCGCAGTATAAAATCTCATTCAAGGCTTCTGTTGATGCCGATTGGCATATCTACGATTTAGGTCCTTACGAAGTAGGAGGCCCTATGGCTACAACTTTCACCTTTGAGGAGAATCCAGCCATAGAGTTGGTAGGTGCGGTAGAGGCATCTGCTAAGGCGATACGCGAGCAGAACGAGGTGTATGGTATGGAGATAGGCTACTATGAGGGCGAGGTTGTATTCTCGCAAGTAGTAAAGGCTCAGAGTGCCACAACCTTGAATGTGTGTGTTGATTGGATGGCTTGTAACGAGGCAAACTGCGTTACGGGAAGTAATGACTTTGAGATTAAAGTTGGCGGTGCAGCCGCTGCTGATTCAGCAAAGGTAGAGCCTGCGGAAACCAAGAAAGGCGGCTCAATTTGGGGATATATCCTAAGTGCGATTGGTTGGGCATTGATTGCATTGCTTACTCCTTGCGTGTTCCCGATGATTCCTATGACTGTGTCGTTCTTCTTGAAGGGATCGGGTAGCGTGGCTAAAGGTCGTTTCCGTGCATTGATGTATGGATTGTTTATCGTTGTGCTTTACACCGTACCTATTGCTGTCATCATTTTGCTCACTTGGTTGATTGGCGGCGATGCCGTTACGGCCGATATCTTCAATTGGGTAGCTACACATTGGCTTCCTAACATCATCTTCTTTATCGTCTTTATGGTCTTTGCAGCTTCATTCTTTGGAGCATTTGAGATTGTCCTTCCCGAGAAGTTGGTGAACGATAGCGATGCAAAGTCAGATAAAGGTGGTTTGGCTGGAATTTTCTTTATGGCCTTGACTTTGGTGCTTGTGTCATTCTCTTGCACAGGCCCGATTGTAGGCTCGGCTCTTATACAATCAACATCGGGCGAGGTGTGGACTCCAATTATCACTATGTTTGCATTCTCGGTGGTGTTTGCTCTTCCTTTCACTCTGTTTGCATTGTTCCCCACTTGGCTTAAACAACTTCCAAAAAGTGGTGGCTGGCTCAACTCTGTGAAGGTTGTGTTGGGATTTGTTGAGTTGGCTTTGGGCTTGAAGTTTTTGAGCGTTGCCGACCAGACATACCACTGGGGTCTGCTCGATAGAGAGATTTATTTGGCTATTTGGATTGCAATCTTCTCGCTTATGGGATTGTATCTGTTGGGTAAACTCAAATTCAAGCACGATAGCGATATGCCCTATTTGTCGGTAACTCGTTTGGTGCTGGCAATTGCAACATTCTCGTTTGTGGTTTATATGATTCCGGGTATGTGGGGCGCACCTTTGAGTGCTTTGTCGGGATATTTGCCACCTATGCAGTCACAGGACTTTGTTGTATCTACGGGTAATGCCCCCGTCGCTGTACAATCAGGCACGCAAACCGCTAAATCGGGAGTAAAGTATGGCGATGTGTTGGAGTTGCCATACGGCTTGCCAGGATTCTTCGATTTGGCTGAGGCCGAGGCTTATGCCAAGCAGGTCGGCAAACCGCTGTTCGTTGATTTTACGGGACACGGTTGTGTGAATTGTCGAGAGATGGAGTCGCGAGTATGGTCAGATGAGCGAGTGCAGAATTTGCTGCGTAACGAGTATGTTATTGTGGCCCTTTATGCCGATGATAAACTTACTGTTGACGAGAAGGATTGGGTTACAACCGATACGGGAAAGGTATTGAAAACATTGGGTAAAATCAACTCATACTACGCTTTGAAGACATATGGCGTTAACGCACAACCATATTATGTATTGCAGGGCGAAGATGGTAAACCTCTTGTTGAGCCACGCGGTTACGACCTCGATGTCGATGCATTTGTTGATTTCTTGCAACGAGGTATTGAGGCTTACAAAAAGTAGTCTTTATCTGATGTAATTACAAACAACAAGTGGCACTTCCACATTCGGAGGTGCCACTTGTTGTTTATATCGGTAAGACCTTTCTGCGATTCCAGCTACTTTATCTTTCTTTTATTAAGCTCTCGTTGATAAGCTCTTGCGTTGGCGTTATGCTCCGAGAGTGTGCGCGCAAAGTTGTGATAACCATCGAAAGTAGGGCGGGCGCAGAAGAAAATGTAATCGTGCTGCTCGTAATTCAACACAGCATCTATGGCTTGAATACTCGGCATACATATTGGCGATGGAGGCAGACCGCGATTAAGGTAAGTGTTGTATGGCGATTCATGTTTCAAGTGGCGATACAAGATGCGGCGCAACCCAAAATCCTGCATAGCATACTTGATTGTAGGGTCGGCCTGCAATGGGATACCTTTACGCAAACGATTGATATACACACCTGCTATGCGGGGCATCTCGTCAACTTTGCGAGTCTCCTCATATACGATTGATGCCAATGTCGCCACCTCTACACGATTGAGTTTGGTGCGCTGACGCTTTTGGTCACGACCATTCTCCCAAAAACGTTTGTACTCCTTGTGCATACGCTCAATAAACTCTTCGGGCGTAACTGTCCAATAGAATTCGTATGTGTTGGGGATAAATATCGAAAACATAGTGAGCGGATTCTCAAACCCCAACTCTTTTGCCTTCTGTTTGTCGGTAAATGCCTTAACAAGCTCCACCGAGTCGGCATCGATTTGTCGAGCGAGTTTCCCTGCCAGGTATGCAGGGGTTTTCACGTTATTCATCGTGACGTTTACAGGTGTCTGCAATCCGAGCTTAATCATTCTTACAATCTCAATCACGCTCATACCATCTTCCAGCACATAGTGACCGGGCTTGAACGATGTTTCAAGTTCCAATCGCTTTGCGTAAAGGTCGAAAGCGAAATGGTGTCCGATTCGAGGTTTGAGCGAGTCGATAAGCGAAGTGTAGTCGCTACGTTTCGATACGAATAGTTCGGCACTCTCTTTTACTGCGTTGCCTTTGAACGAAATCAATGCCCATACGGCTGCACCTGCACCCGCAAGTATGGCGATAATGAATATGCAAATTAATGTTTTTTTCATTTCGGAGTGAATATTTTTTGCAAAGATAATAAATTTTTCTACTTTTGCACCTGGGTAAGTCTTATACGACCAGCTCCCTGAGAATCCCCCAGGTGTGGAAGCAAGCAAGGGTATTAGGTTGTAGCGGTGCGATATAAGTAGCTTACCCTTTTTTATTTTTGGCAACATCTATGCCCAACTCATATGCCGAACAACAGAAAACAATAAGTTGTTATGTGCTATAATCTTTTTCTTATAATCAATAACTTTCTGTGATTGTTTTGCTGTGACTGTGGCCTCGAAACTTGATTTTCCGAGCAGATAAAAATGGCAGAATCTTTTGTATTTTAGATATTTATTGTTACCTTTGATATACTAATAACAACACTAACTATCTGAAAGGAGTATATCTATGATTGGCAAAGTAAAGTGGTTCGACAATAAAAAGGGCTACGGATTTATTTTAGCAGAAGATGGTCACGAGGTATTTGTACACTATACAGGAATCGTGTCCGAGGGTTTTAAGTCGTTATCTGAGGGACAGACTGTGGAATATGAGATTGGAAGTAACGATAAAGGAGTGCAGGCCGTTGATGTAAAAGTTGTGGCGAAAAAGTAATTTTGCCAAATTTATCAACCTGTGATTTTATAAGCGTGAAGGGGAGCAAGTATTTGAACTCTTTCACGCTTTTAGTTGTTAGGTAGAAAGAAAAATTTTGCTGTTAACAAAAAAAGATGTAACTTCGTCAAGTTTTTGGGTGGGGTGTGAGTACAGATGTGTTATTAGTCATCATCGAAACCTCAAAAACAATCTGTATAGAATAAGCCACAAATGGCAAAAGTTGAATAAAGCATTAAGGTAATCAGATATGGGATTAGAGAAATACGAATCAAAACAGCAACAAATCTTGAAGCCAGCTTCACGAATTTTCCCATTTATTAGTCGTTTGGATATGCTTACACCCGCTTTGCAGGATAAGGTGGAGGAGTGGCAGGCCGACGAGGATAGCTGCTCGTTTAAGGTGAAGGGTTTTACGGTGCGTTTGCGCATTGTAGAGCGTGTGGAGAATAAACATATCAAAATTACGAGTGATGATGCCGCAGGAGGAGTGCCAATCGACTTCTCGTTTTGGATTCAGCTCCACGAGGTCTCAGATACCGATACACGCATTCGTTTGGTATTGCACGCCGAGCTCAATATGATGATGCGAATGATGATTGGTGGTAAGATACAAGGCGGACTCGATAAAGCAGTCGAGGGTTTGGCTATGGCATTCAATCAGATGCCCTATTAACATATTTAATTTGCAGGGTTTTTGTCGTAAAATGCGCAACCGACAATTTTTGCGAAAAAAAACACTATATTAATTTGTTAATCGTTGAAAATGTAGTACATTTGCAGACCCAAAGGGAAATAATGCCCAAAAGGGAGTGATTTGAGGGGGGGATTTGAGGAGTGATTTGAAATAAACTAATGTTAAATATAAATAAATTTTAAAGTTATGACTAAGGCTGATATCGTTAATGAGATTGCGAAGAGCACCGGCGTTGAGAAGGTTATGGTGCAGACGATTGTAGAGGCATTTATGGATAATGTTCGTAACTCTTTGATCGAGAACAATAATGTTTACTTGCGTGGTTTCGGTAGCTTCATCATCAAGAAGCGTGCGCAGAAGGTAGCTCGTAACATCTCTAAGAACACTACAATTACAATTCCTGAGCACAATATTCCCGCATTTAAGCCCGCTAAGAGCTTTGTGGCAAAGGTAAAATAATATAAACCATTAAATAATTACAGCTATGCCAAACGGAAAAAAGCACAAGCGTCATAAGATGGCTACGCACAAGCGCAAGAAGCGTCTTCGTAAGAATCGTCATAAGAAGAAGTAATCTGAGCCGATTCGAGTTGCGTTAGCAAGTAGGTAAGATATAAGCTAAATGGCCTTTTTCAACTAACGCCATTTAGCTTTACCTATTTTATATTGTAAATTGATGCAAATCTGTCGGGACAATATTTATCCCGAGCTAAGAAGCCTCACGAGGCTCGGATTGCATCATATTGATAAGAAATTGATGAATCGAGAGTTAGTAATAAACGTTACCCCGTCTGAGATAACCATCGCTTTGTGCGAAGATAAGGTTTTGGTTGAGCTCAACAAGGAGCAGTGCCAAAGTGGTTTTGCGGTAGGCGATATCTATCTGGGGAAGGTGCGAAAAATTATGCCGGGTCTGAATGCTGCCTTTGTCAACATCGGACACGAGAAAGATGCTTTCATTCATTATCTTGATTTGGGTGGACAATTCCAGTCGCTACAAAAGGTTGTTGATAGCCGCCAGCCGGGTAAGCGAGGCGTGAAGGTCGAAACTATGAAGTTGGAGCCTGCCATTGATAAGGTCGGAAAAATCGCTTCATACCTTCAAGTTGGTCAAACCGTTATGGTGCAGGTGGCAAAGGAGGCCATCTCAACCAAGGGCCCACGCCTGACCTCTGATATTTCATTGGCGGGTCGCAATGTAGTACTCGTTCCGTTCACATCAAAGATATTTATCTCGCAGAAGATACGTTCTAACGAGACTAAGAAACGTTTACGCCAAGTGGCATCGAAGGTGTTGCCCAAAAATTTTGGCGTTATCATTCGCACCGCAGCTGCCGAGGCACAAGATGCCGATATCGAGCAGGATATCCTATCGTTGCTTGAACGTTGGAATCAAGCTGTGGGTAACATACGAAAGAATACGGCTCCTGCATTGTTGATTAGCGAGATGAGCCGTGCAAATACCATAATCCGCGATTCTCTGAATTCGACCTTTTCACAGATTACAGTCGATGACGAGACGATGTATCGCGAGATTAAAAGCTATATTAAAATCATCGACCCCCAATTGGAGAAGATAGTGAAATTGTATAAAGGCACAGTTCCTATTTTCGACAATTTCGATATATCGAAACAGATTAAGTCGCTCTTTGCTAAGTATGTGTCGCTCAAACGCGGAGCCTACCTTATCATCGAGCATACCGAGGCTATGAATGTGATTGATGTCAACTCAGGCAATCGCACCAAAGCCGAGGTAAACCAAGAAGAGACGGCTATGGAGGTAAACCTCGCAGCAGCCAAAGAGATAGCCCGACAGTTGCGCCTGCGAGATTTGGGAGGTATTGTTATCATCGATTTTATCGACTTGCATAAGGTGCAGAACCGTCAGTTGCTCTTTAACGAGATGACGCAGTTGATGGCAAGCGATAAAGCAAAACATACTATTCTGCCACTAACTAAGTTTGGTTTGATGCAGATTACCCGCCAGAGGGTGCGCCCTGTGGCAATTCAAGATGTGACCGACGTGTGCCCTACTTGTAACGGTTCGGGTCGTATTGAGCCTACCGTATTGCTTGACCGAAAGATTGAAAACCAGATTCAATTCTTGGCCGAGGATAGGGGTGTTAAATACATACGCTTGCAAGTAAGCCCGTATGTGGCATCATATCTTAATAAAGGTATATTGTCGCTGCGACGTCGTTGGTCTATGCGATACCGAGTATGGATTAAAGTTGTTGCCGACCAGAGTTTGGGTATGATTGATGTCAAGTACCTCGGTCGAAAGGGGGAGTTGTTGATTGAGTAAATCCTGAGGTTGATTTTCGTGATGAGACGGTGGTTGGATACATACTATTATAGTTGTAATCAATTTACCAAAGTAGCCAAAGTGCTACCGCGAATCAGCCTAACCTAATAAAACTCTTATTTTGGAGAGTATAAACAATATTTTGCAGCGAGCCGAGGCTTCCAAGTCCTTGACTCGTTTGCTCAAAGAGTATAAAACAGAGAGCGTCACCGTCCATCTCGAAGATTTGGTCGGCGGGGCTCTTTCGTTCTATTCTGCGGCTTTGATACGCAAAGTGGGTGGAGTGCATATCTTCGTGGCCGAAGATAGAGATGCCGCTGCTTATATGCTCAACGACTTCTATGCACTGCTTGATGAGGAGCAAATCCACTTCTTCCCTACGTCGTATAAAAAATCTATCCTCTATGGCAAGGAGGACGCGCAAGGTGTGGTGCAACGTACCAATACTCTCAACGCAGTCCGCCATCGAAAAGGGAAATATCTGGTTATCTGCACCTATCCCGAGGCTTTGGCCGAGCGAGTGGCCGATGAGCGGGAGTTGTCGGAGAATAGCCTTAAAATAAAAGTCGGCGACCGTATGCCGATATCCGATTTCGAACAGATGCTTGTTGATAGAGGTTTTGAGCAGGTCGATTTTGTCTATGAACCCGGACAATACTCGTTGCGAGGTGGTATTGTCGATGTCTTTTCATATTCGGAGAGCCGCCCGTTCCGTTTCGACTTCTTCGGAGACGAGGTCGATTCTATTCGCCGATTCAATATATCGAGCCAGCTCTCTAATGATAAGGCAGAGCAGGTTGAGATTATACCCAATATGAATGGCAGCGATATGTCGAAGGTGTCGCTTGCAAATTTTGTCGGCTCGGCAACTTATTGGTTCTACGACGCGGAGTATGTACTCAAACGTGTCAACGATTTGCGCCGAAGAGTGTTGGGCGAGATGGAAGAGCCGTCGAAAATCGACACCCTGCTTACGAGTCGCAATGGATTGCTTAGCGATATGGAGTCGCAGAGAATGATTCTTCTGCGAGATAATCTCAAAGAGCGAGTTGCCGATGTGGCGATTAAATTTTCAACCTCACCGCAACCCAAGTTCAATAAAAATTTCGAGGTGCTGGCCGACGATATTGCCGACAACTCATTGAAGGGATATAAAACTTATATTCTCTCCGAGAGCAAGGCGCAGATTGAGCGTCTGGATAATATCTTCCATCAGATAGGCCGCACGAAAATAGAGTTCGATGCAATCCCTGTAACTCTCCACGAAGGTTTTGTCGATAACGCTTTGAAGGTGTGCCTCTATACCGATCATCAAATTTTTGATCGTTATCGTCGCTACAAAATCAATGGCGAGATTAAGCGTGACGAGCAGATGACTGTTGCCGAACTTAATGCTTTGAAGTTGGGCGACTATGTGGTGCATATCGATCACGGCGTAGGACGTTTTGGTGGTTTGGTTAAGGTTGAGCAGAACGGCAAATTGCACGAGGCTATAAAACTCGTCTATAAGGATAACGATGTTCTCTTTGTCAATGTTCATTCGCTGCATCGCATATCGCGTTATAAGAGTGGTGATGCCGAGCCTCCGAAGATATATAAACTCGGCAATGGAGCTTGGCAGAAACTGAAAAATGCCACGAAGAAGGCTGTTAAGGATATTTCGCGCGAACTTATCGCTCTGTATGCCAAGCGAAAAGCAAGCAAGGGTTTTGCTTTTTCAGCCGATAGTTATCTGCAAAACGAGATGGAGGCATCGTTCCGCTGGGAGGAGACTGCCGACCAGCAGAGTGCAATTGATGCAGTGAAAAAAGATATGGAGTCCGACCGTCCGATGGACAGATTGGTGTGTGGCGATGTCGGCTTCGGAAAGACGGAGGTTGCCATTCGTGCAGCATTCAAGGCTGCCGTAGATGGTAAGCAGGTGGCGGTGCTAGTACCAACAACTATTTTGGCATTGCAACACTACCGCTCATTTATGGAGCGCTTGCGCGACTTCCCCGTCAGAATAGAGTATCTCAACCGCTCGAAGAGTGCCAAGCAGACCCGCGAAATAGCGGAAGATTTAGCATCGGGTAAAATCGATATATTGATTGGAACTCATAAGATGTTGGGCAAGTCGATTCGTTTCCGCGACTTGGGATTGCTTATTATTGATGAGGAGCAGAAATTCGGAGTGGCTGCGAAAGAGAAACTCACTCAGTTGAGCGTCTCGGTTGATACACTCACTCTTACTGCAACGCCAATCCCTCGTACCCTGCAATTCTCGCTTATGGGGTCGCGCGATTTGTCGGTTATATCAACTGCGCCTCCCAATCGTCAACCCATTATTACCGAGTCGCATATCTTCTCAGAGGATATAATTCGCGATGCCGTCGAGGAGGAGTTGGCTCGTGGCGGACAGGTCTATTTTATCCATAATCGTGTGGAGGACTTGATGACCCTGCAAGGTTTGATTCAGCGATTATGCCCAAAGGCGAGGGTGGAGGTTGGTCACGGCCGTATGCAACCCGAAAAGTTGGAGCGGCTTGTTATGGACTTTATATATGGCGAGTTTGATGTGCTTCTATCCACAACAATTGTGGAGAATGGTATAGATATACCCAATGCCAATACCATAATCATCAACAATGCCCACCATTACGGATTGAGCGATTTGCACCAGCTTCGAGGTCGTGTGGGCCGAGGTAGTCGTAAGGCGTATTGCTATCTGATAACCCCGCCCGAGGAGTTACTTTCGAGTGATGCACGCCGTCGTATGCGTGCTATTGAGGAGTTCTCGGATTTGGGCTCAGGCTTTAATATCGCAATGCAGGATTTGGATATTCGTGGTGCGGGTAATTTGTTGGGAGCCGAGCAGAGTGGCTTTATTGCCGATATTGGATTTGAGACATATCAAAAAATTATGCGTCAGGCCATTGCTGAACTTCGCGCCGAGGGCCTTGATGTGGCGGGGTTAAGCGATGAAGAGGCTCAGACGGTTAAGCAGGAGTCGTTTATCGACGATGCTGTAATTGATATCGATATGCTCGCCGAGTTGCCCGATAGCTATGTGCGTCAGCCAGCCGAGAAACTGCGACTCTATCGTGAGTTGGACTCTATCCACAAAGAGGAGGATTTGGTTGCATTTGAATCGCGCCTTGTGGATAGATTTGGTGCGCTGCCGATTGCCGCAAAGGAACTTTTGAATGTTGTGCGATTGCGCTGGGAGGCAGTGCGTTTGGGTATGGAGCGCGTGAAGGTGAAGAATGGACTTATGATTATCCACTTCGTGGGAGAGAGCAATTCTCCGTATTACAAGAGTGAAGTTTTTATGACTCTGTTGCGTAAAATTACCACTGCCCCCGATAGATTTGTCCTTAAACAACACAATAATCGTTTGGCAATGACCGTTAAAAGAGTAGCCGATGTTGCCGAAGCGGTTGTTGTGCTTAGAGCGTTATAGGAATAATTCCTAATTACTGCGACTATGAATTTGATAATCGACATAGGAAACTCGTTGCTTAAAATGGCTATCATCGATGGCAATAAGTTTTTGGAGCAAGCCTCTTGCAAATGCCTGAGCGAGAATCAGCTCCGAGATTTGATGGCTCGCTATCCAATGGTGCAACGTGCAATTGTAGCTTCGACGGCAGTCTCTACCGTCGAGGTTGCCGATTTGTTGCGTAAGTGCGGTATGGAGGTGTTGGAGATGACCTCGCTTACTCCTGTGCCAATAGGTAACGATTATCTCTCACCCGCAACTCTCGGCGTCGATAGATTGGCTGCTGCTGTTGGCGCGGTTGATGTATTGGGGTATAGGGATTGCCTGATTGTTGATTTCGGAACAGCTATTACCATCGACTTGGTGGAGAATGGAGTCTTTCGCGGAGGAAATATCTCTCCGGGTGTAAGAACTCGTTTCCGTGCTTTGCACGATTATACATCTCGCCTTCCGCAATGTGAGGCAACCGACGAGATTTTGTTGCTTGGTCGTACTACTCAGCAAGCCATCGAACAAGGTGTGATGGAGGGTATAACCCACGAAATAGAGGGCTATATTCGGGCATTTTCACTCAAAAATGATAAATTAACGTTAATTTTTACGGGTGGAGACGCAAATTTCTTTGTTAAACGAATTAAAAACGCGATATTTGCAAAATGTGATTTGGTACTTTGCGGATTGAATAGAATTTTAGAGTACAATGCGAAATTTTAGTAAGCGATTTTTTCAAGTTATAATAGCTGTCGTACTGCTTTTGCCTATGGGTACGATGGCACAAAATTTAACAAGTAGTGTTAACACTTATTCACCCTATTCGATGTATGGATTGGGTGAACTTACCACTCCCGGTAACGTGGCTATGCGTTCAATGGGTGGCGTAGGTGTTGCTATGCTATCGAACAATGCGGTCAATATGCTCAACCCTGCGGGTTATGGTAATATGAACCGTAAGAGTTTTATCTTTAATTTCGGTGTCGATGCAGGCCACTACCGTAATAGCCAGAATAAATATGGCTCAGGTTCTGTGTCAGAGGTTGAGACTGCTTATAACTCAATCAATATTCGCGAGATAGCGTTCCAGATGCCGTTGGCAAAGAATGTAGGATTCGGATTCAGCCTGACTCCATATAGTAACGTCGGCTATAATACATTCAGCAACGATATTGCTTCGGATATCCTCGGTAATGTTGGTCGAGTTCAGTACCGCTACTATGGTGATGGTGATGTCACCGAGGTTAAGGCTGGTGCAGGTTGGCGTCCGTTCAGTAAGTTGGCCATAGGTGCAGCAGTGCGCTATTATTGGGGTAGCATAAACCGTAACTACAAAACCATTCCAACCGATATCATCACAGGTAGTGGCGAATATTCAAGCACAACGGGTGTTGATGTCTATGATGTGTCGAATGTGAAGTTGCAGTTGGGTATTCAGTGGCACGCAATCTACAATAGCAAACGTGCTTTGACTTTTGGAGCAACCTATGATTTGGGTGGTGATTTGAATCCCGATATGCAGCAATATGTATATGTGGATAATTTCCTAACCTCTGTTGTCCGTGACCAAACTGATGCTCTTCCATTGCGATTGCCACAGCAGCTCGCTTTTGGTGTGTTCTATCAGAACTCGAAGATTCGTACAGGTTTGGACTACGTTTATCAGGATTGGGGTAGTGAGAACTCCGACTATATCGAGGGTAATGGTAAGGGTGTGCGTGTAGCATATACCGATACTCACACAATCAAAGCTGGTTTTGAGATTCGTCCTCGTCCTACTGATGTGGGTAACTACTTGAATAGAATCTCATATCGCGTGGGAGTGCGTTATGGCGATTACTATCAGACATTTGCATTTAGCGATATCAAGCAGTATGCCGTTACAGCAGGTTTTGGATTCCCACTCCAATTGTTTGGTAACTCATCAATCGATGTAGGCTTTGAGTGGGGTATGCGTGACCCCAGCCAGTCGAAGGTTACAGTAAACGGTAAGGACGTAGGTTTGGTTAAGCAGAATTACTTTAAGTTGGCAGTAGGTCTTTCTTTGTATGGTGATGATTGGTTCCGCCGCCACCGATTCCAGTAGGCAGTTTCGATTGCATAGGAGTTGTTAGAAGCGAAAATTTGAAGAAACATAGATAAAAACTAAAAAAACCTTTTATTACATGAAAAGTTTAAAGCTTATTATGGTGATTGCTTTTGCTGCGATGGGATTCTCAGCAATGGCTCAGGATGTAAATTTTGATGACCCCAAGTATGCTAAGTGGGGTGCAAATGCTGCTGAGCGTCAGCAGAACATGCTCAACAGCCAGTTCTTGAAGGAGGCAGTTGATAACCGTAAGTACGATGTTGCTGCTGGTTATTTGGTTGACCTTTTGAAGAAGTGCCCTCAGGCTTCGTTGAATATCTATACCAACGGAGCAAAGCTCTACAAGAATAAGATTAACGCTGCTGAGGATCCAAAGGTACGCGCTAAGCTTATCGACTCACTTTTGTGGGTTTACGATGTTCGTTTGGCTAACTACGCTGACCACTCTAAGTATGGTAAGGATTATATCCTCGACCGTAAGGCTCGTGAGCTTTTCAACTACCGTCCCGAGGATCGTACAGGTTTGCGCGAGGTGTTCAAGCAGGCTATCGATGCAAGCAAGGAGGTAAAGGGTAAGACCGATTTGGAGTTGGTTGCTATCTATTTCAGCAACTTGTGCGAGGACTTCCAGACAGATTCAATCGCTGCTGATGTAGTTATCGCTGAGTACGACCGCTTCACTCCTGAGTTCGCAAACGTTACAGAGGAGACAGCTCAGTATAAGGAGCAGTTTGAGTCAGCATTCGGTACCAGTGGTGCTGCAAGCTGCGCAAACTTGGAGGCTCTCTTCTCAAAGCGTTTGGCAGCTGATGCTGAGAACGTAGATTTGTTGGGTCAGGCAGTAACTTTGATGTCACGCGCAAATTGCGATAGCGATTTCTTCTTCAAGACCGCCGAGACTTACTATGCCAAGAAACCTTCATCAGAGACTGCTCTTTTCCTTGCACAGGGTTTCCAGAACCGCAAGGAGTACGACAAGGCTATGAAGTATTTGGAGGAGGCTTTGACAACAGAGACTGTTGCTGCTGAGAAGGAGAAGCTCTATGTTCGTATTGGTATGATTAGCCTCAGCACAAAGAATATGCAGGGCGCAGTTAAGGCTGCAAACGAGATTAAGGCAATCAACCCTGAGAATGGTTATGCATACTTCATCTTGGGTCAGTGCTACGCAGCATCTGCAAACTGCTCTGAGCTCAAATGTCAGGCTTGCTACTGGGCTGCTTACGATATGATGAATCAGGCTGTACCTTTGTTGGCATCAGAGCCTGAGGTTCAGAAGAGCGCGCAGACTATGATGAACCACTACCGTTCAGCTTTCCCAACAAAGGAGGAGTGCTTCTTTGCTGAGTTGCAGGCAGGTAGCCGTTATACAATTGGTCACGGCTTTGCAAGTGGTGTAAGCACAACTGTTCGTTACAGATAATTGTAGCAATGACAATAAATTCGCTTAGACGATATTTAGCGGTAGCACTTCCTTTTGTGGGAAGTGCTATCTTGCTATACTCGTGTAAAGCGGAGCATAAGGTCACTGAGGAGCAGGTTAATGCCGAGACCTTGATGACCGAGTATAGTGAGGACTTGTCGATTCAAATGTCGGAGAATGGATTGAAGTCTTATAGCTTTTCCACCCCACTTATGGAGGGTTATGCAATGGCCCGCGACCCATATAAGGAGTTCCGTAAGGGTGTGAAAGTTATAATGTATGAAGACGATTCCACATCGCGCGTGTCGGCAACATTAACCTCAAACTATGCAATTTTTTACGACAATCGCAAACTTTGGGAGGCCAAAGGTGATGTGGTTGTTATTCAGACCAATGGTCGCAAATTATATACCCAGCAGCTTTTTTGGAATCAGGCCACTCATCGTATCTACTCCAATGTCGATTCTCGCATCATAGATGGTGACGAGATTTACGATTGCGAAGGGTTCGAGAGCGATGAGAATATGACCGATTGGCGATACCGTAAACTCAAAGGTGTTACCTATTTCACCGACACAGAGTCAAATTCCAATCAGTCGTTGGCAGAGGATTCAACCGATGGCAAGGCATCGAATGATGGAGCAAAGTCAGATTCTAAAAAAGAGTCGAAATCAATCCCAAACAACTCTAAAAAAGCTAATGATAGCGACTCGTCGCAATCTCCGAGTGGCTTAAAACGCAAGGAACAACAGCGAATAGATGGGAAAAAACTGAACGGTGAGCCAAAGCAATTTAAGGCAATAGAACTCGATAAGAAGGCTATGCCAAAGGCTCGCGCAAATCGTGAAGAGCCCTCAATGTAATAGCCTTTGTTTATAGGCGGTCGTGAGGTGTGGAAGAAAGGAATATTGAACGGTCAAATTGGTTAGGCAGGAGCCGATTGGATTGAATTGGTAGGGCAGAAACCTATTGGACCGAGTAGATGGGTAGTAGGAGTATATTAGTTACGCTGAGCAGGCGGATTTGGTTAGTATTATTATAAATTTTATTACTTTGTAATAACACACAAGTTCGATACGCAATCGAACTTATATTGTTTTTGAGAATAGATTGTTATGGATTCGGCAGATTTAATTAACTCCATAATTTTAATATGCGTGATGCTGCTTATGTCGGCATTCTTTTCGGGTATGGAGATTGCCTTTTTGAGCAAGAATCGCCTGCGCGAAGAGATTGATCGTAAGCAGAGTCAGGCTTTCGATTTTGTCGCTCATCTTTTTGAGAAACACCCGGGTCAATATATCACCACAATTTTGGTTGGTAATAATATCTGCCTTGTAATCTATTCTTTGTATATGTCTCTGCTGCTTAGAGGCTTGGCGTCGATTTTGGGTTGGGATAGTATAGCTCTTGGTGGTTCTGTACTTTTGGAGACTATTGTTTCAACTGTTGTTATCCTCTTCTGTGGCGAGTATATGCCTAAATCTATCGTCAAGAAGAATCCAAATTTTTATTATCGCTACTTCTATCCGATAATATATATTTTCTATCTGTTGCTATACCCGATAGCACTCTTTACCACATTTATCTCATACGCAATTTTGCGCCTTTTTGGTCGAAAACGTGGCGGTACAACTATCGACTATACATTCAATCGTGAAGATTTGGTCAATTTGGTTGATGGCGAGGCTGTTGAGGCTCAGGAGGACGATGAGGAAGAGATTAAGCTCTTTCAAAATGCGCTCGATTTTGCCGATTTGCGTGTGCGTGATTGTATGGTTTCGCGCGTAGATGTCGAGGCTGTCGATATTGATTGTTCGATTGAGGAACTTACCGAGCGATTTGTCGAATCGAAATACTCGCGAATTTTTGTTTGGCGTGATAGTATCGATAATATTGTTGGCTATGTCAACTCTAAGAGCCTTTTCGATAAACCAAAGAGCATTTCTCAGGTGCTTATGAAGGTCGATTGCGTTGCTGAGACACTCCCGTTGCAGACACTTTTGCAGAACTTTATAAAGCGTAAACAGAATATAGCCGTAGTAATTGACGAGTTTGGTGGTACTGCGGGTATAATTTCTATGGAGGACGTGTTGGAGCAAATCTTCGGGGAGATTGAAGATGAGCACGATGTGCAGGAGAGTATTGAAAAGCAGGTTGCCGAGAATGAGTATGTGTTCTCTTGCCGTTTGGAGGTTGAGTATCTGAATGAACGCTATAACCTTGATATTGAGGAGAGTGACGAATATGACACCCTCGCAGGATTCATTCTCTATAACTACGAAGGAATCCCCTCTGCGGGTGCTATAATCACCGTTGGGAAACTCGAAATTAAGGTCCTTCGTACCACTCGTGCGCGAGTAGATTTGGCGCGTGTAATAAAACGCTAATAAAAATAGTGTCAATAATATGGCTATTAAGAATAATTTTATTATCTTTGGTGGCTCAAAATGAATATAAAATAGGTAAAACAAAATAGTTATGATTAGTCTAAACACATTAAGAACCAGATTTGGCGTCGTACTTTCGATTGTAATCGTGTTGGCGCTTTTGGCATTTATTATCTCATTGGGCCCCGAGATGGGCTTTTTCGGTAGCAACGACCCAAAGGTCGGTGTGATTGACGGTGATAAAATCACCTATTCAGAGTATTTGAAAGAGTACGAGAGCATCAAGAACTTCAACGGTGCTGATGAGTCAAGCGAGGAGGCAATCAATCGTTTGTCAACAGCTACTTGGCAGTCTTTGATTGCAAAGCGAGCTCTTATCCCAGGATTCGAGGATATGGGTGTTACAGTATCTAAGGCCGAGCGTTTGGCAATGTTGAGCGGTGAGCACCCATCGGAGGTGTTTATGAGCGCATTTGCTAATCCTGAGACAGGTGAGTATGATGTAGCAGCTTTGTCTTCATTCTTGGCACAGGTTAGCTCAAATCCTCAGTATCAGGAGCTTTGGGGCTACTTGAATGATCAGGCACAGTTGGATCGTATGATGAACAAGTATGCAGGTTTGATCAAGGCTGGTGTTTATACCAACGCTTTGGACGTTAAGCAGGGTCTTAAATCGATGAATGAGAGCCGTAACGGTCGTTACGTTCTTGTTGAGTACAATAAAATTGCAGATTCTTTGGCAACTGTTACAACAGGCGAGACAAAGAAGTATTATGAGGATAACAAGGAGACCTCTTATAAGAAGGTTCCCCACCGTTCATTGACTTACGTTGTTTTCGACGTGGCTGCTACTCCTGAGGATATGTCAGATATCGAGAAGAAGGTTAAGCTTGCAGGTGAGGAGTTCGCTACTGCTGAGGACGTACGTGCATTTGTTCGCAAGAATATGGGTACAGTTGGTGACCACTATGCATCAGCTACTGAGCTTGCTGGCGATGAGATTGTAATGTTGGAGGGTCAGCAGTATGGTCCTGTTTTGAAGTCAAACGAGTGGGTTGTTTCACGCCCAATCGCAGTTAAGAATGCTCCCGACTCATTGGGCTTGAACCACATCGTTCTTCCTGCCAGCGACACTGCTTTGGTTGATAGCCTTTACAACGCATTGGTTGGCGGTGCTGATTTCGCTGAGGCAGCTAAGAAGCACTCTGCTTATGCTCAGACTGCGCAGGTTGGTGGTGAGCTTGGCGTAATTCCTTTCTCTGCATTGTCAGTAGAGATGGCCGATCAGCTTGCTGAGGCTAAGAAGGGCGATATCGTTAAGATTGCTCAGGGTGATGCCGTTCAGATTTTGAAGGTTACTCGTGTTGACAAGCCTTCTAAGCACGTTTTGGTAGGTACAATTACTTATCCCGTTGAGGCTTCATCTGCAACTCGTCGCAATATTCACAATGCTGCAAGCCTCTTTGCTGTTGATGCTAAGGCTTCTATCGATGCATTCAACGCTGCTGCATCTGCATCAGCTGTTTCTCCTCGTGTAGCTCGTGTAAATCAGGGTCAGCGTACTCTCACAGCTTTGGAGAATTCACGCGAGATTGTTCGTTGGGCATATGGTGCAAAGGTTGGAGAGATTTCTGAGATTTTCAACTTGGGCGATTCTTACGTTGTAGCAATGCTTACCGAGATTGACGACTCAGAGTATGTAGCATTTGACGATGTTCGTTTGCAGATTGCTCAGTACTTGCAGCGTGATAAGAAGTTCGAGCTTTTGAAGTCTAAGTTCTCTGGCTCTACTATCGAGGAGGTTGCAAAGAATGCAGGAGTTGAGCCTGTTGCATTTGAGGAGATTCGATTCACCGACTATGGTGTTGGAAATATGGCTATTGAGCCTCGCGTGGTTGGTGCTATTGCAAATACTAATGAGACTGGTAAGCTTTCAGCTCCTGTAAAGGGTTATTCTGGTGCTATCGTATTTGTTGTTGACGCTGTTAACAAGAGCGATGTTCAGACTGCTGATGCTGAGAAGGTTCGTTTGCAGGCAAACAAGGAGAATAACGCTGCTCAGGTAGCTTTGATGTCTGTACAGCGTATGATTGAGATTGAGGATTTGCGTGGTCAGTACTTCTAATCGATATCAATCCTAATCAATATGGGTCGAACTTGCTGGTTCGACCCTTTTTTTGCCTATATATCTTATCTGTTTATGGATTATGGTGGTGAATTATATGACCCTCTGACTACTCGAATTATAAGACGATATAAGCGATATTTTCTGTTGCTTAATTACCCCGTTACCCCTACATTACTACACAAAAAAACCGCTGGCAATCGCCAGCGGTTTTCGTTTATAATTTATTGGGGATTACTCCTCCATCAAAAGCTCCAACATTTTGATTGAAGACTTGGCGATAGGAGTACCGGGGCCGAAGATGGCAGCTGCGCCGTCCTGATACAACTCCTCGTAATCCTGTGCGGGGATAACACCACCTACAACAACGATGATATCCTCACGACCCAACTTCTTGAGCTCAGCGATAATCTGAGGAACCAATGTGAGGTGACCAGCGGCCAATGAAGATACACCCACGATGTGTACGTCGTTCTCCACAGCCTGCTTTGCAGCCTCCTCTGGAGTCTGGAACAATGGACCCATATCCACGTCGAAGCCAACATCGGCGTAACCAGTAGCAACAACCTTAGCACCACGGTCGTGACCGTCCTGACCCAACTTTGCAATCATAATACGGGGCTGACGACCCTCCTTCTTGGCAAACTCAGCACACATAGCCTTTGCCTTCTCGAAATCTGAATCCTGCTTCATACCTGATGAATATACACCCGAAATTGAACGAATAACTGCCTTGTAGCGACCTACAACAACCTCGCAAGCATCTGAGATCTCGCCCAATGTTGCGCGTACCTTTGCAGCCTCTACTGCGAGCTCCAACAAGTTGCCCTCGCCTGTCTTTACGCACTCTGTGATAGCAGCCAAAGCCTTGTCAACAGCAGCTTGGTCGCGGTTAGCACGCAACTCCTGCAAACGCTTCACCTGACTCTCGCGTACTGCGGTGTTATCCACAGCCAAGATATCGATAGGAGCCTCTTTCTCCAAGCGGTACTCGTTAAGACCGATAATCTTCTGCTCACCAGAGTCGATACGAGCCTGAGTACGAGCAGCAGCCTCCTCGATACGCATCTTAGGAATACCAGTCTCAATAGCCTTAGCCATACCGCCCAACTTCTCAACCTCCTCGATGTGAGCCCAAGCCTTCTCTGCGATCTCGTTTGTAAGAGCCTCAACATAGTACGAACCTGCCCAAGGGTCAACGTTACGACATACGTTAGTCTCCTCCTGAATGTAGATCTGAGTATTACGAGCAATACGAGCAGAGAAGTCTGTTGGAAGTGCGATAGCCTCGTCCAAAGCGTTGGTGTGCAATGACTGTGTGTGACCCAATGCTGCACCCATAGCCTCGATAGCTGTACGAGCTACGTTGTTGAATGGATCCTGCTCTGTGAGTGACCAACCTGATGTCTGGCTGTGTGTACGCAATGCGAGTGACTTAGGATTCTTAGGCTCGAACTGCTTCACAATCTTAGCCCACAACATACGAGCTGCACGCATCTTAGCAATCTCCATAAAGTGGTTCATACCGATAGCCCAGAAGAACGACAAACGAGGTGCGAATGCGTCAACCGACATACCGGCGTTGATACCTGCACGCAAGTACTCCAAACCGTCTGCCAAAGTGTATGCCAACTCGATATCAGCTGTTGCACCAGCCTCCTGCATATGGTAGCCAGAGATAGAGATAGAGTTGAACTTAGGCATATTCTTAGATGTGTACTCAAAGATATCAGCGATAATCTTCATAGAGAACTTAGGAGGATAAATATAGGTGTTACGCACCATAAACTCCTTCAAGATATCGTTCTGGATAGTACCTGCCAACTGGTCGAGAGTACAACCCTGCTCCAAACCTGTAACGATGTAGAATGCCAATACTGGAAGTACAGCACCGTTCATAGTCATTGAAACAGACATCTTGTCCAATGGAATACCATTGAAGAGAACCTTCATATCCTCTACTGAGCAGATTGATACACCTGCCTTACCAACGTCACCCACTACGCGAGGGTGGTCAGCATCGTAACCACGGTGAGTAGCCAAGTCGAATGCTACTGACAAACCTTTCTGACCTGCGGCCAAGTTACGACGATAGAATGCGTTTGACTCCTCAGCGGTAGAGAAACCTGCATACTGACGGATAGTCCAAGGACGCATCACATACATCGTAGAGTAAGGGCCACGAAGGTACGGAGCGATACCTGCTGCATAGTTCAAATGCTCCAAGTTCTCCAAATCTTTTGCCGTGTAGTCCGATTTAACGGGTATCTGCTCGGCTGTGAGCCAAGGCTGCTGTGCCTCCTCGGCCTTAGCGGCGCAGCACTGTGCCTGACCGCCTTCGTATGATAAATTTTCAAATTTTGCTCTCATAGTAGCTCTGCTTTTTAGATACCCAACTCTTTAAGATAGAATTTAAGAGTTTCGAGTACGTTACTCTTTACGTTGATGAAATTGGTGATACCCTGTGCCTCCAACTCAGCTGCGCAAGCAGGAGCACCTGCAACAACCAAGATAGCCTTGCCGCCGAGCAACTCCTTAACCTTAGGAGCTACCTCTGCGTAATCGTCATCAGAAGCACATACAACTACGATGTCAGCCTTAGCCTCCAAAGCAGCTGCTACGCCCTCCTCTACTGAGTGGAAGAAAGTGTTGTCCTGAACGCGGATACCAGCACAAGCGAAGAAGTTGCAAGAGAACTGAGCGCGAGCGCGAGCCATAGCCAAGTTACCGCAAGTGAGCATAAATGCCTTAGGCTCCTTACCGCTGCGGTCAACGCCCAAACGCATAGCCTCAAATGCCATTGCACCACGATATGGAGTAAGAACATTACCCTCAGCCTCAGCGCGAGTTACAACCTCAGCCGATACAGCAGCGTCAGCAACCTCTGTAAAGTTAGGATACTGGTTAGCACCGAGCAATACCTGACGGCGAGTAGCGATATTCTTATCCTTAGCTGCTGCCGAAGCCTTCACGCGGTCAACAATGAAACCAGCCTTGAATGCAGCCACATAGCCACCCTTCTCCTCAACTTCGAGGAAGAGTTTCCAAGCCTCAGCTGCAATGCTCTTTGTAAGAGTCTCGATATAGTAAGAACCACCAGCGGGGTCAACTACCTGATCGAAGTGTGACTCGTGTTTGAGCAAAAGCTCTACGTTGCGAGCAATACGCTTTGAGAACTCATCGGGAGTCTCGTATGATGCGTTGAAAGGAGTAACCTCCAATGAGTGTACGCCAGCGAGTGTAGCCGACATAGCCTCAGTTGTTCCACGCAACATATTAACGTATGGGTCGTAAACTGTCTGATTCCAAGTTGAAGTAGTAGCGTGTGCAAACATCTTGCAAGAGCACTGCTTCTCGGGATTGTAACCCTTCACGATGTTAGCCCACAACATACGAGCTGCACGGAACTTGGCAATCTCCATAAAGTAGTTAGATGTAACTGCAAATGAGAAACGAATCTTACGAGCCACCAAGTCAACTGGAAGACCAGCCTCAGTAAGCTTAACCAAGTAGTCGTGACCTGCTGCAAGTGAGAATGCCAACTCCTCAACGATAGTAGAACCAGCGTTGCTGAAAATAGCACCTGAAACGTTCACTACGCGAATGTGCTTGTAGTCAGCAGTCTTCTTGATGAACTCAGTTACAGCCTCATAGCAAGCTGTACCCTCTGTGTCGCCACAGCAGTAGATTCCCTTCTGTGAGAGGTCCTTAACGATAGGATCGAAGATGAAATTCATCTTAACCTCGTCCTTCTCGATTCCCGATGCCTCCACCTTAGCCATAATTGCATTGGCCTTAGGAACGAAATCTGTACCGCAGAAAGTAAGCTCTACTGCGGGAATGCAAATGCCGTCGAGAAGAGTGTCAACAAACTCTGCATTAACCTCTCCTGCACCGCACAAGCAGAATCCGAGTGAATTTACACCTGCATTCAAGAGAGCCAAAGCCTCCTCGTTTGCAGCCTTAGGACACTTGACACTTACTGTCTGGTGAATACGCCAGTCGTTGCAAGCGTGAGTACCGCGAACATAGGGGAACTCACCGGCCTGCGAACCCAAAAACTCAACGCCTTCGAGATCCTCTGCGCGATAGTAAGGGCGCACGTTGAATCCCTCGGCTGTTCTCCATACGAGTTTGCGCTCGTAATCTGCACCTTTAAGGTCTGTTGTAATGACTGCCTCCCACTGCTCGGTTGAAACCGGTGGGAATTCAGCGAACAACTTAGCTTTTTCGGTATTAGCCATAATTGTTGGAAATTTTAATTTAGTGTATGTATGTGTGTTTATTTAATGTTTTTAATGTCGGTTAGCTTGATGCTTTAACATTACGCAAAGATAACATTTTATTTTATATAAAAGTACTCCCTTGCCAAGAAAACGACAACTATTTGCTTCAATCGTCCATTTTGTGGGAGTTTTTAGAACGATAGACTTTTGGGTTTTGTTTTGTTTTGTATTTCTTGTATGGTATAAAATTAAGCAAAAAGGTTAAAAATAGGCATTATTTGAAATTTTGCTGTTTTCTATTGTTTTGCTCGTTTTGTTGGGTTAGTTTTCTAGAATTGGCATTAAAAAATCGTCAACTATGCCGAAATTTGCACTCAGATATCACAAAATGTTGCTAAAAATTGCCATCTTGGCTGAAAAATACTATTTTTGTGTCGGTGAAGTAATTTTATTGTTTTGCAAATTTGCAACCGGTAAAGTTTGCAACAGAAAGTTTTTTAATCTATACCCGAAAACATTAATTTATGTTGTTAAGATTCAAAATGGTGGAAGCTGCGCTCAATCATCGAGCTGTCGATGTTAAAGCTCCGAGTGCACGTCCGTCTGATTACTTTGGTGAAAAAGTTTTTGGCCGCAACGTTATGCGGAAATATCTCGATAAACCCACCTACGAGGCTCTGCTAAGCACGATGGATAACGGCACTCCACTATCTCGCGAGTTGGCCGATAGCGTTGCTGCCGGTATGCGTCAGTGGGCGTTGGACAATGGGGCCGACCACTATACTCACTGGTTTCAACCTCTTACGGGTGGAACAGCCGAGAAACACGACTCGTTCTCAGACCCCGATGGTAAGGGCTTGGTTATCGAGTCTTTCTCAGGTAAGGTGTTAGCTCAGCAGGAGCCAGATGCCTCGTCGTTCCCCAATGGTGGTATCCGCAACACCTTCGAGGCTCGTGGATATTCGGCGTGGGATCCCACTTCACCCGCTTTTATTGTCGATACAACACTCTGTATCCCCACCGTTTTTATCGCATATACGGGCGAGGCGTTGGACTATAAAGTGCCCCTTCTGCGCTCGATGTCGGCTGTCGATGAGGCCGCAACTGCGGTATGCCACTACTTCGATAAAAATGTCAGCCACGTTAAAACATTCCTCGGCTGGGAGCAGGAGTTTTTCCTTGTAGATGAGAGCTTATGGGCAGTTCGTCCCGACTTGGTATTGACGGGTAGAACGCTTATGGGCCACGAATCTGCCAAAAATCAGCAGTTGGAGGATCACTATTTTGGTGCAATCCCTTCGCGTGTTATAAACTTTATGCGTGATTTGGAGTATGAGAGTTTGAAGCTGGGTATTCCGTTGAAAACTCGCCATAACGAGGTTGCCCCCAATCAGTTTGAGCTGGCTCCCGTCTATGAGGAGGCCAATTTGGCAAACGACCACAATCAGCTGCTGATGACCATTATGGATAAGATTGCCCGCCGCCATCACTTCCGCGTTCTTTTGCACGAAAAACCATTCAAGGGTATCAACGGCTCGGGTAAGCATAACAACTGGTCGCTCGGAACGGATACGGGTGTTAATCTATTCAGTCCGGGTAAAACTCCATCAGAGAATTTGCAGTTTATAACATTCTTGGTAAACGTCATTGCAGCCGTATATAAGCATAACGGATTGTTGAAGGCGGCGATTATGAGCGCAACCAACTCTCATCGCTTGGGTGCAAACGAAGCTCCCCCTGCAATTATCTCTGCATTTTTGGGAGCGCAGATTTCAACCATATTGGATAAGTTGGAACGTAGCGCGTCTGACGATGCTATTCGTTTCGATGCTAAGAATGTGTTGAAGATGAGCGGCGTTACACAGATTCCATCTATCCTGCTCGATAATACCGACCGTAACCGAACTTCTCCGTTTGCCTTTACGGGTAACCGTTTTGAATTCCGAGCTGTGGGTGCTTCGGATAATTGTGCCGAGGCCATCATTACTCTCTGTGCAGCAACTGCCGAGCAACTCACCGAGTTCAAGAGCAACGTAGATGCTCGCATCGAGAAGGGCGTGAAGAAGGATAGAGCCATCTATGAGGAACTTAAACGCCTAATCAAATCGTGCAAGGCGGTGCATTTCGACGGTAATGGCTATTCCGACGAGTGGAAGCAGGAGGCTGCAAAGCGTGGTCTTGACTGCGAAACCTCTGCTCCAAAGATTTTCGACCGCTACCTCGATGCTGCGAGCTTGAAGATGTTTGATAAGACAGGCGTGTTCAATAGGGTAGAGTTGGAAGCCCGCACCGAGGTTAAGTGGGAGACCTACACCAAGAAGATTCAAATCGAAGCGCGCGTATTGGGCGATATTACGATGAATCATATTATCCCCGTTGCTTCAAAGTACGAGGCTGTGCTCCTCGATAAGGCATATAAAATGAAGGAGTTGGGAATAAAGTTCGATTCCGATTTGGAACTTATCCGCGATATCCAGCTTCATACATCGGCATTGCAAAAGCTCGTTGCCGATATGGTTGAAGCTCGCCGTGTGGCCAATCGCCTCGATGACCAGCGCGAAAAGGCCATCAAGTACCACGATACCGTCGCGGTCTATTTCGACGAAATCCGCGACCACATCGACAAAATGGAGGAGGTTATCGACGACCAAATCTGGCCACTCCCCAAATACCGCGAGTTGCTATTTATTCGATAGAGATTCCGCTACCCACCCAAACAAATACCCCGCAAGCCACAGCCTGCGGGGTATTTTGTGTTATCATATATTTCAATTAAAATTCGTATCCTTCAATATCGTCGGCGTAAACACTCCACTTATCAGCACTCTTATAGGCGTCAACAACACCCTCTTCATTTGATACATAAATCTTACGACCTGCCGCATTTTCGTGGAAGAAGTTTTCAGTACCGTTCAATGTCGGCGGAGTGGTTGGTTTACAATATACAGCTCTCAAATTATGACATTCAGCAAAAGCATATTTTCCAATCGAAGTAACACTCTCTGGAATAGTTATCTCTTCTAATGTCAGACAATAATTGTATTTACAACCAGTTATTACTCAATATTTTGCGAGTAATAAGTCAGGAATATGGTCATAACCTTTAAGGGCGCATTCTAAAAGGTGAAGATTTAACGTTTTTATTGTTTCTTAACGCTCAAAGCGTATCAATAAAGGATG
>JAFTVW010000017.1 GCA_017465605.1 Alistipes sp. | reverse complement strand
TGAATTTCAATAGGTAACTTTGGCCAAAGTTTCAATCACAATATGGATTTTATACCTTTTACATTTATCGACTTTATCGACATTCTGCTTGTAGCGTTGTTGATGTTGGGTCTTTACCGTATGACACGCGGTACAAATGCTCCGTATATCTTTACGGGTATTATTGTCATATATATCGTATGGATTGTGGTGCGTGCTTTGAATATGACGCTCTTGCAGAGCATATTGGGTCAGGTGGTGAGTGTGGGTATGATTGCGGTGATAATACTCTTCCAGCCTGAACTGAGAAGTTTCTTGCAGATGATTGGTATGCGTCGTAACTTCAAGCTGCTCAATTCGATATTCAACTCTCAGAATCAGAACGAGCCTACTTTACAACCCATTGTGACGGCTTGTACCGAGATGTCGGCTACAAAAACGGGTGCGTTGATTGTGCTGGCGCAGAATAGCGATTTGCGCGATATTATCGATGGTGGTATCACGCTCGATGCGCAGTTGTCGGTGCCTATTCTCGAAAACATCTTTTTTAAGAATGCTCCTTTGCACGATGGTGCTGCGATTGTGATGAACAATAGGGTGGTGGCTGCCAAGTGTATCTTGCCTGTTACGCAGTCTAATGTTCCCAAATCGTATGGTACTCGTCACCGTGCTGCAATCGGTATTACGGAGACTTCCGATGCAATTGTGGTAGTAGTCTCGGAGGAGACGGGAGGAATCTCGGTGGCGTGTGGTGGAAAAATCGAGCGTAATATTCCTCCGCAGCGTTTGGCAAAGGCCATTGCACAGCATTTCGTAAATGCCGAGCCTGAACGAGTGCGACGTGCACGACGCAAAGGTGCGACTGGCTTCCACAAGTCGGAGTCAGCATCGTCTAAGACAGAGGGAGCATCGCCCGAGCCTGCGTCGCCCCAATCGGAGGGCGCAGTCGGCAATACCGATAATCAGAATTCAAGGGCTGAGGGTAATGAGTAGGTAGTACGATGACAACATAAACAAACAACGGTGGTAGGTTAAATAGTAGAAACCTGCCACCGTTGTTTCTATTGTTATTAGCCCGCTTTTCGCATCGCCGATTGAACGACACGATTGGGCGATCAATTAACACTGCAACTACATCTCAAAGATATATGGTGTCAAATGAGCCAATTGCTGAGCCTGTTCTTGGCTGTGGAATATCCCAAATATAGTTGAGCCGCTACCCGACATCGCTGCGTAGGCTGCTCCGCAGTCGATGAGTTGTTGTTTTAGCTCTCCGATTGCGGGGTGAGCGGCAAAAACCGACTTCTCGAAATCGTTTTTGATGCTCTGCTGCCACTCCTCGATTGGAGATTTCAGTCGCTCGGTAAGCTCCACTTCGGGTATGGCGGGGCATACGCCAGCATAGGCTTCGCGCGTAGATACACCCTCGTCGGGTTTGACAAGCACTATCCATCGCCCTCTGAGTTGGGGAATCTCTATGGGGGTCATCACCTCGCCACGACCCTCGCATAGCTGCGGTGAGTTGCGTACGAAGAATGCAGTGTCGCTACCGAGTTGGGCTGCTATGTTGATTAATTCCCGTTCGCTAAGATTGAGCGAAAACAGTTCGTTTATGGCCACTATTACCGCTGTACCATCGGCTGAGCCACCTCCCAATCCTGCACCAAAAGGAACGCGCTTGTCTAAGGTTATGCGCACTCCGCCCACTGCATATTGCTCCTGCATCAGACGATGAGCCTTGACGCAGATGTTATCCTCGTCGGGGCAATCAATCCTAAGCCCGAGCGGGCGAAATTTTGCCGCGTTACCCTCGATTGGCTCAACCTCCACAACGTCGTACAATCCTCTGACAGGGAACATTACGGTCGAGAGGTCGTGGAATCCATCTTCACGTCGGCGCAGTACATCGAGGCCGATGTTGATTTTGCAGTTGGCTTTGATTTTCATAATGTGTGAGAATTACTCGGTTAATGTGTTATTGGTTTGGAGGTTTTGTATTAATTACCGGAGTTGTTGATAGCCTGAATCTTGGCTATGGTGGCATCGGTGAGCTTGCTTTGCAGACGCTCTATGCGTTCACGCCACTCCTCCAATGTGCCATCGGCGGCATCGCTCACAATCTTAATCATATGTACTTCGGGTAGCGGGGTATTGGTCTGCTTCGAGTGGAACAAGATGGCACGCATAATGGCGTAACTCTCCATATCCATACAATCGTATGGTTCAAGCAATTTGAGTTGCGTGGGAGCAGTGTCGGAGCCTATGAAGTTGTCGGACGATACAATCGAGGTCGAAGCGTCGCCCGTATTGAGATTGATGGGCTGGGTGGCAAAGTCGGAATCGATGTATATATCGCCCTGCACTACACGCGACGGAAAGAGTAGCGATGAGGGTGCGTGGTGGAACGAGCCGCAAGTGCCAACATTGATAATGTGTGTATAGTCGCCATCTTGCAGAGCCTCCAATGTGGCCTCAAACGCGCATAGCTTACCCACGCCCGTAAATTTCACATCGCAAAGTTGTCTTAATGTTTCAATAGCTCTCTCTCCCAACTCGTCGGCCACAGCTGTAAGGAGCAATATCTTTATGGAGTTGTTATTCATCGTATATTTTGATTAACAAATATTGGCGTGTATGCCTTTGGTTTATGCGAAACAAATTTACACAAAAAATCGCGAACTCCCTTATTTTGTGTGGGGAATTCGCGAAATGTTTTTTGCAACTATTTATTTGGCCTTACTTTGTTTGGCCATAAAAGATTGCGTGGTACTTTACTTTATTCAGCCTTCTCAGCCTGCTTAGCCTCGGCCTTCTCCTTTGCGTAGAGCTCGTTTACCTTTGCCAAAACTGCTGCGCTGATATCAAGACCCTCGTCACCGTCCAACAAAGCAGTAGCGTTGATGATGAGCTTGTACTTCTTGTCGGCGTTAACCTCGCGGATAGCACGCATCACCAAATCCTGAGTGCGGTTGGTGAATACAATGTTCTCCTCCTCCAAAGTCTTAGCCTCTTTCTGAGTGTTGGTCTGATAGTTTGCAATCTTGCGCTCTATGTTCTGCTGCTGCTTCTGAGCATCGGCAGTTGTGATAAGTCCCTTTTGGTACTTCTCCTGCAACTGAGTAGCCTCATATTGAAGGTTCTTCTCCTTCTGAGCCCACGCCTTGCCAGCCTTCTCGGTCTTCTCCTGCAAAGCAATACCCTCAGTCTTGAAAATCTCGCTCTCGGCCATCACATACTCAACGCGTACATAAGCGATGTCGCTGCCGTTAACCGCCTCAGTCTCAGATGCCTGAGTCTCAGTCTGCGCCTCTGCGCCTTGATTCTGGCAAGATGCCAATGAAATGGTGGCAATCAATATTGCCCAAAAAATTTTCTTCATTTTCTCTATTCTGATTTTATGTTTTTTTGCATTTATGCGTATAATAATTGACAAAGGTAAAAAAAAATATTTATTTTTGTCATATCGACTATCAAAATTAATGCTATGTACGAATATATTTCAGGCAAACTAACCGAAATTGCTCCCGCTTATGCCGTTGTGGAGGCTGCTGGCGTGGGCTACTATATCAATATCTCGTTGCATACCTACTCTGTTATTGAGAATCAGAGCGATGTGCGATTGTATGTGCATTTTGTAGTGCGCGAGGACGCTCAACTTTTGTATGGATTCTCTTCTAAAATCGAGCGAGAACTCTTCCGCAATCTTATCAGCGTTTCGGGAGTGGGTGGAAATACGGCACGAATGATTCTTTCGACCTATTCGCCTTCGGAACTGCGCAATATTATCGCAACCGAGAATGCTGTGCTACTCAAAAATGTGAAGGGATTGGGTCTGAAAACGGCGCAAAAGATTATTGTTGAGTTGAGTGGCAAAATGCTCGAATTGGGAGTTGATAGCGATGAGGCTATGCTTATGGGTAAGGCCGATACACAAGCCTATGATGAGACTTTGTCGGCTCTTCAAATGCTTGGTTTCCAGAAAGGTGTGTCGGAGAAGGTGGTGAAGACTATCTTCAAGGAGTCGCCCGCGATTTCTGTGGAAGACGCCGTGCGTCAGGCTCTAAGACGAATGTAGCGCAAAGCGTAGGAGAGATGTCGAATAACCTATTTATATAAATATATGTGGTATAGAAATTGGTTGAATCGATATTTTTGTTTATTTTTGCACGATTATATGGGTAAGAAATTTAGATTGATAGTGGCAATGTGTGCCGTTGTGGGCTTGGCCCTTGCGGTTGGTTGTAGCGAAGATGACGTGGAGGTTACGTCTCAGCGCGACGACATTGTGCGTTTTCTTACCTCGACACACGTTCCACGTTTAGTGGCTGAGGAGGATATTGAGACATCGCTCGATGCCCAGCCGAGTTTTTATCAGAAACTCAACATTGATTTGTATCGCTACATTGCAACTTACTACGATGCTGGTCGCGATAGCCGCGCGATGATTGATGGTGGAGATGAGGTGTCGCTAACATTTACGGCATATACCTTTACGGGAGGTATGCCCCGAACAGAGAATGTCTATTTCTCGAACGATACGGCGGTGATTTCGCAGTTGAAACAGGCTGGCTTGAATCCCGAATATTGGTCAGCGGAGCCACTTGTTGTGAAAATCGACGAAACCAATATAATAAAAGGTGTTTCAAAGTCGTTAATAGGTTGTCGTGAAGGTGACAAGGTTGAGGTCTATATGACTCTCGAAGAGGCCTACGAGGATAAGGTTGTGGGCATTGTGCCTAAAAAGTCGGCCGTCGCGTGGTTTTATACGATTGACTCTGTGGTGAAAAAGTAGTTGCTTGGAGTCAGCGGGATTAAGGAAAATGAAGTAAAGTTAAGATATGAAGTTTTTTTATCGCTTATTTTTGATTACCTGCTCGGTGTTGTCGGTATCGCTCATCTCGTGTGTCGATTCCGAGGATATGCCATTCGAGGAGGTTGAAAAGATTGCTCTGAAAGCGTGGATTGAGATTAACCGTCCCGATTTGTTGGATAATTTCCAGCCTATCGGCGAATATTATGTAGAGTTGTTGGACGAGGGTCACCCCGATAGCTTACCTGTAAGAAGCAAAGACGCTTGGGTGTGGTTTGATGTTACTTGTCGCGACTTGGCAGGTAATGTGGTGCTTACCCGTAAATCCGATTTGGCGCGTATGCAGAACTCATATACCGAGCATACTCACTATGTGCCATTCTTCCTGTTTGTGGGTACGGATAATGTAGCAATGCCCGAGGGTACATATCTATCGCTCAGAAGCAAACTTCGTATTGGAGAGAAGGTCTTTGAAGCTCGCTATGGTACAAAAATGCGTCTGTATTTGCCTTCGTCGATTGGTACTGGTGATAAGACTATGGGCGGCGAGGCCGGATACGAGGGTCAGTATATTCTTGATGCCAATCGCCCGATGATTGTTGAGGTCGATGTGTGGGGTAGCGTGGCGAATCCCGTTGCATATGAGGACCAGTGGATTAAGTCGTTTGCGAAGGTAAATGGCGGTTTAGCTCCCGAAGATGAGAAGGATAGCGACGCAGCATCGAAGCGTCGTAGCTATATGCGTTCAAGTTCTGATGAATCCGACACGGTTTATGATAACGAGTGGCACTTGGCTGTTGACTCGATTGCCGGTTTGTATATTAACTACCTCTATACCCCAAAGCAGTCGTTGGAGTTTAACTGCTTGGGTGCTGATACGCTTATATATGAGGGACAGACAGAGTATAAGGAGGGTAAGGTTTACGGCACAAAGAGTCTGGCCGATATTAATCGTGAGGTTGATGATGTGCTGGTAAAGCGTTTTGGTAGAGGCCTTAATCCCGCCGATGCCGAGCCGTTGGATTCGGTTAAGACTGCTAAGGTGTGGTATGTAACTCGCCTGTTGGACGGCTTTATTATCGACTCAAATATTCCGGAGGTTAAGCGTATTGTCTATGATGATGTAGATGATGACGAAGTAGGCGAGGCTTTGGAATTTGTTACAGCAAAGAATAGCGAGGAGAATAAATATGTAGATGCTTGGATTTACGCCATTCCGCAGATGAAACTCGGTGCGTGGAACGCTATTCTTACCACGTCGTCGAATGCCTACGGTGCAACGGGTGTGTCGGGTCAGGTAAGTTCTTCGGGTACTACTTGGGAGGATAACTATTGGAACTATTATAACTATTACAACTACTACAACAACTATTACGGCAATAACTATTATAATAACTACTACAACAACTATTATGGTGGTTATTATGGCGGTTATGGTGGCTATTATAACAACTACTACAATAGCTATTACTACAACAATTATATGAATAACTCCTATTTCGGTTCAACCGAAGAGGAGGAGAGTAAGTTGATTGTAACATCGGAGGTTCAGCCATATTCACCGCTTTTGTGGCAGGTGTTTATCGAAACCACCGATGCAGAGAGTGAGTAGTGGTGGGTTGGAAAATATCCCGAAACAGGGCTTAATCATATCAAAAGAGGATTGTATTTCGATATAATCCTCTTTTTTTGTCCTTTTTTGTGGTTAAATTTGGTAGAATGAAAAAAAAGCAGTAATTTTATCTTGCAAACGTGATAGCTTTTCACTTTTAGTAAAATATTAACAATAATATAAACTTAAAAACTATTGAATTATGATTATCACATTCAATGAATTGCGTCGCATTAAGGACAAGTTGCCCAGTGGTAGCTCTCAGCGTATCGCTGACGAGCTGGGTATTGATGTAGAGACTGTACGTAACTATTTCGGTGGTAAGCACTTTGATGCTAAGGCTGGTGCTGGTATCCATATCGAGCAGGGCCCCGATGGTGGTGTTGTAACATTGGACGATACAGCTATTCTCGATGCGGCAATGCGTATTCTCAACGAGGATAAATAATCGAACCCGATTGTGAATCTATGGCATCGTGGCTCTGGTAGGAGTTCGATGCCATTTTTTTTGTTGATGCGGATAACTTAATTATTGCAATGAAATATCTTTTGTCAATTGTTTTTGCGCTCTTTTTTATGGGTGGATTGCAGGCACAACAAGCTGAGAGTGTGCCTTTCAATGGATTGATTGAGGACGCTTCGGGTAAACCGATGGCAAAGGTTAAAATTGAATTGAAAGGTGTGGGTGTCTATACCTATTCCGACAAGGAGGGGCGTTTCGGTTTTACAAATCTGAAAGCCGACGATGTACTTATATTTATTAGAAAGCGCGAGCGAGTGGAGGTGCCGGTTGAGGGACGTCGTAGTTTGCACGTTGTGATGCTTGATGGTGCTAAACCCAAATCTTCCGAGTCGGCAGAACTTATCGACACAGGTTTTGGCTATGTGAAAAAACGCGAGTACACAAATAGTTCGGGTACTATATCGGGCGAGTTTTTGCGTCGTATGGGTACGCAGGATTTGGAAGCTGCAATTTTGGGCCGTGTGGCTGGTGTTACTAAGGTTAATGGCCAGATAGTGATTCGTAATGTGGGAACGGTCAACCCCACCAATGCTTCGCAGGCTGCACTTATTCTGGTTGATGGAAGCGAGGTTGCCAACCTCTCGATGGTGAATGTGCAGGACGTGGAGACGGTTACGGTGCAGAAAGATGGTACGATGTATGGTTTGCGTGGTGCTAATGGCGTGATTTTGATTAAGACCCGCAGTGGCGATAGTAAATAATTATTGAATTGCGAGGGGGATAGGTTTCTTGCGATTCAACCAATCGCCAATAATGGTTATGAATATGGCAGATGTCAAAGTTTTTTGGCATCTGCTTTATTTTGTGGGAGTATGACAAATACGGGTATCTGTCACACATTTTCGGCCAAAATGGCAGACAAAATGGGTTGTTTGGCAGGAAATGGTACAATTAATTATGATTTTTGAGCAGAAATATTTTTGGTATAACCTTTGTTCATATAAAGGCAGTTGTCCGATGGAGTGGTCGTTGAGAGCAATATGTCGCACTATCGGAGTTGTAACAGAAAATAAGTTAAATTAGAAAAAATATAAACAAAATAAAAAATTACAACTATGGGAAAGATTATTGGTATTGATTTAGGTACAACAAACTCTTGTGTATCTGTAATGGAGGGTAACGAGCCCGTTGTTATCCCCAACTCGGAGGGTCACCGCACCACTCCTTCTATCGTAGCCTTCACCGACTCTTCGGAGCGTAAGGTGGGCGACCCTGCAAAGCGTCAGGCTATCACCAACCCTAAGCGTACGGTATTCTCTATCAAGCGTTTTATGGGTGAGAAGTACGATAACGTAAGCAACGATATCGCTCGCGCTCCTTATACAATCGTGCGCGGCGACAATAACACCCCTCGCGTGGATATTGACGGTCGTCAGTACACTGCTCAGGAGATTTCAGTTATCATCTTGCAGAAGATGAAGAAGACTGCTGAGGATTATTTGGGTCAGGAGGTTTCAGAGGCAGTTATCACAGTTCCTGCATACTTCTCAGACTCTCAGCGTCAGGCAACTAAGGAGGCTGGTGAGATTGCTGGTTTGAAGGTGCGTCGTATTATCAACGAGCCCACCGCCGCTGCGTTGGCTTACGGTTTGGATAAGAAGGACGCCGATATGAAGGTTGCAGTATATGACCTCGGTGGTGGTACTTTTGATATCTCAATTTTGGAGTTGGGTGATGGCGTATTTGAGGTTAAGTCAACCAATGGTGATACTCACCTCGGTGGTGACGACTTCGACCACGTTCTTATCGACTATATGGCTGAGGCATTTAAGGCTGAGCACGGTATCGACCTTCGTCAAGATGCAATGGCTTTGCAGCGTTTGAAGGAGGCAGCCGAGAAGGCAAAGATTGAGCTCTCGTCATCTACAACAACCGAGATTAACTTGCCTTACATTATGCCTGTAAACGGTATTCCTCAGCACCTTGTAATGTCGCTTACTCGTGCTAAGTTCGAGCAGCTCAGCGACCACCTTATTCAGAAGACTATCGAGCCTTGTAAGATTGCGTTGCGTGATGCAGGCTTGCAGGCAAGCGATATCGACGAGGTTATCTTGGTGGGTGGTTCTACTCGTATCCCTGCTATCCAGCAGATTGTAGAGTCATTCTTCGGTAAGGCTCCTAACAAGTCGGTTAACCCCGATGAGGTTGTAGCTATTGGTGCAGCTATTCAGGGCGGAGTGTTGACAGGTGAGGTTAAAGACGTGCTTTTGTTGGACGTAACTCCATTGTCACTCGGTATCGAGACTTTGGGTGGCGTGTTTACAAAGCTCATCGAGGCCAACACAACTATCCCTACTCGCAAGAGTGAGGTATTCTCTACGGCAGCCGATAATCAGCCTTCGGTAGAGATTAACGTATGTCAGGGTGAGCGTCCTATGGCACGCGACAATAAGTCAATTGGCCGTTTCCACTTGGACGGTATTCCAGCAGCTCCACGCGGTGTTCCTCAGATTGAGGTTACATTCGATATCGACGCCAACGGTATCTTGAATGTGTCGGCTAAGGATAAGGGTACAGGCAAGGAGCAGAAGATTCGTATCGAGGCTTCGAGCGGTCTTACCGAGCAGGAGATTCAGCGTATGCGCGATGAGGCAAAGGCTAACGAGGAGAAGGATAAGCAGGAGAAGGAGCGTGTTGATAAGGTTAACGCTGCCGACTCAAATATCTTTGCTACCGAGAAGCAGCTCAAAGAGTATGGCGATAAGATTCCTGCCGATAAGAAGTCGGTTATCGAAGGTGCTTTGGCTAAGTTGAAGGAGGCTCACAAGAATCAGGATTTGGCCGCTATTGATGCCGCTATTGCAGAGCTTAACAACGCTTGGCAGGCAGCTTCGCAGGATTTGTATGCAGCGCAGCAGGCTCAGCAGCAGGCACAGGGTGGCGCACAGCAGAACGCTGGCGCAGGTGCAGGCCAGCAGGGTGGCGCACAGCAGCAGCCTGAGGACGTAGAGTTCGAGGAGGTTAAGTAATACGGGAATTCAAAATTGATTAAAATCCTATCTAACATTGAGTTAGGTAGGATTTTTTTTGTGTATATACTGCATTGCATTTTCGTATTACTCGCCCAATACCAAACGGGGGATTAATTCTTTAATTTATTCTCCAATGTATCCAAAAGACAAATTTGTGTCAGGAGGAAAATATCTGAAAACGAGTATAGAACTTTTTGTTTATGCGCTTGACTTTTTACAGCGATATTGTTAACTTTGTGTGATGTTAACCAAAATCAATTTCGATATGACCACTATAATTAAACGAAGCCTTATTTTATTGTTGTTTGCGATGCTCTCTCTCCCTCTTATGGCGCAACAAAAAAACAAATCTGCGAGTGATGCCGCTGCCGATAAATCGTTACCCCGTGCAGAGTATTCAGTCCCAATCAATAAAGCCGTAGATGACTTTTTGGCAGCTACCGAAAAGGCTAAGCAAGAGATACATAGCATTATGGTTGTGCAGAATGGCAAAGTCGTTGCTGAGCGTTGGCTGAATGGAGCAGCCGCCGATGTGCCACACGTTCTGAATTCGGTGAGTAAAACATTTACCGCTACGGCTGTCGGTATTGCATTGGCCGAGGGGCGATTCTCATTGTCGGATAAAGTCGTATCGTTCTTTCCCGATAAGTTGCCTGCGGAGGTGAGCGAGAATTTGCGTAAGATGGAGGTGCGTCATCTGCTATCGATGTCAACGGGTCACGACTATGCCCCCGACCGTCATAAAATGGGTGCTGATGCCGATTGGATTAAGGGTTTTTATGCCGAGCCCGTGTTGCACGAGCCTGGTACATTCTTCGTCTATAACAGCTTGGCAACCTATATGTTATCGGCTATCGTGCAAAAAACCACAGGTGAGAAAGTGGTAGATTATCTCCGTCCCCGATTGTTCGAGCCTTTGGGAATTGAGGACGCACGCTGGGAGGAGTGCAGTCTGGGTATTAATGTCGGAGGTTGGGGGCTCTATCTGAAAACCGAGGATTTGGCAAAGTTGGGTCAGATGATTTTGCAGAAAGGCAAATGGAACGGTAAGCGAATCGTGCCTGCAAAGTGGATTATGGAGGCTACAAAGGCTCACATCGCATCACGTCCTGCGGGTGTTCGTCCCGAAAATGTAAAGGTCAAGCCGGAGGATAGTGATTGGTTGCAGGGATATTGCTATCAGATGTGGCGTTGTCGCCACAATGCGGTGCGTGCCGATGGTGCGGCAGGTCAATACATTATCATTATGCCCGACCAGAATGCAGTGATAGCCGTAACGGCCAATTTAAGTAATATGCAGCGCGAGATAAACTTCATTTGGGAGCATATTTTGCCCGTGTTGAAGTAGCTGGCAGAGCTGTCTGATGCCTGTTTTTTACTGCGTGAAGCAGTATAAACACCTAATATTAATGGAAAAGTCTGAAAATCGGTCCAAAAGGATAGTTTTTCAGATTTTTTTTTATTATCTTTGCGAACTAAAATTCGGACTGTGTCCGATGATATGTGAATAACATAAAAAATAAATACAAACAAAAATTTTTAACTACAATGCAAAGTAAAGGCGCAATTAAAGTACTTGCAATCCTTTTGGTGATTGCGTGTATTTATCAGCTCTCGTTCTCGTTTGTAACGAGAAAGGTAGAGAAGGCAGCTGTTGAGTACGCTGCCGCATTTGATGAGTCTGAGCAGGCTTCTCGTGAGGCTTACTACTTGGATTCAATTCAGAATCAGCCCGTTTACAGCTTCCTCGGTATGGTGGATTTCACATACAAGCAGTGCAAGGAGAAGGAAGTTAACTTGGGTCTTGACCTTAAAGGTGGTATGAACGTAATGCTCGAAATCGAGGTTCAGGATTTGGTGAAGTCACTCGCTGGTGAAAGCCAAAATGACCCCGCTTTCGTAGAGGCTATCAATCGTGCTAACGAGGCTATGAAGGCTGGTACAAACGACTACATCGGTGAGTTCGCTAAGGCTTATGCCGAGACATCGAATGGAGGTTCGTTGGCTACTATCTTCGTAAGCCCCGACCGTAAGGATATCAATCCTAACTCTTCTGACGATGAGGTTTTGAAGGTTTTGCGCGATGAGACTAATGCTGCTATTGCTGCATCTTTCAACATCTTGCGTAGCCGTATCGACCACTTCGGCGTAACTCAGCCCAATATCCAGCGTTTGCCTAACTCAAACCGTATCTTGGTTGAGTTGCCAGGTGTTAAGGAGCCTGAGCGTGTTCGTAAGCTTTTGCAGGGTTCTGCATCGTTGGAGTTTTGGGTAACTTACAATACTCAGGAGATTCTTCCTATTTTGGTTGAGGCAGAGCGTCTTATCAAAGAGGCTGATTCAGCTCCCGCAGCTGAGCAGAGCGCAGAGGCAACTGCAACAACTGATGAGGCAGAGAAGAAGACAGCAGACCTCGCTGCTGAGGTTGCTCAGAATGCAGCCGAGCAGACAGATGTTGAGTCTCAGTCACGTTTCTCTCGTGAGGAGAATCCTTTGTTCGCACTTTTGGATCCTTCTTATTCAGGAGGTTGCATCGTAGGTGCTGCTACTGCTGCTGACATTCCTGCAATCAACGCATATTTGGCACGCCCTGAGGTTCAGAACCTCTTCCCCGCAGACCTTAGCTTGAAGTGGGGTGTAAAGGGTGAGGATTACTTTGGTGGTCGTTATGCTTTGTATGCACTTCGCTCGGTTGATGGCAAGCCAGCTATGGACGGCTCTTCGGTTTCAACTGCTCAGGAGATGTATGCAGAGCAGGGTGCTACTGCTGAGGTTAGCCTTTCGATGAACTCTGACGGTGCTTCACAGTGGGCACAGCTTACAGGTCAGAACGTAGGTAAGCCTATCGCAATCGTTTTGGACGGTTATGTATATTCAGCTCCTAACGTACAGAACAAAATCGAGGGTGGTACATCTCGTATCACTGGTAAATTTACAATCCAGGAGGCTCAGGACTTGGCTAACGTTTTGAAGTCAGGTAAGGTTCCTGCTCCCGCGCGTATTATTCAGGATACAGTGGTAGGTCCATCACTCGGTCAGGAGTCTATCAACGCAGGTATGTTCTCATTCGTTTTGGCGTTTATCCTCGTGTTGCTCTATATGGGCTTGTTCTACAAGACCGCAGGTTGGTTGGCTGACTTGGCACTTATCCTTAACGTATTCTTGTTGATGGGTGTATTGGTGTCATTCGGTGCAGTTCTTACATTGCCTGGTATCGCCGGTATCGTGCTTACTATGGGTATGGCGGTAGATGCTAACGTTATCATCTACGAGCGTATCAAGGAGGAGCTTCGTGCTGGTAAGGGCTTGACTCTCGCTATCAAGGACGGTTTCTCAAATGCATATTCAGCAATTATCGACGGTCAGCTCACAACTATTATCACAGGTATCGTGTTGTTCGTATTCGGTAATGGTCCAGTTCAGGGTTTTGCAACTACACTCGTTATCGGTATCGTTACTTCACTCTTCTGCGCAATCTTCATTACTCGTATGTTGATTGAGTGGGTAGAGGAGAAGTGGGGTACAATCTCATTCTCTCGCTCTTGGTCTGAGAATTGGTTGTCAAACGTATCATTCGATTTCATTGCAAAGCGTAAGGTTTCTTACATCATCTCTGGCTCATTCGTAGTATTGTCAATCATCTCACTCTTCACTTTGGGCTTGAATACAGGTGTTGACTTTACAGGTGGTCGTACTTATGTAGTACGTTTCGACCAGAACGTATCGGCTGAGGCTGTTCGTGAGGCTTTGGATAAGGCTTTGGTAAGCGACGATGCAACTAAGTCTTCAATCGAGGTTAAGCAGTATGGTGCCGAGAATCAGATGCGTATCGTAACTCAGTATAAGTATGACGATACTTCTGAGGAGGTAACTGCTGAGGTTGACGCATTGCTTTATGAGGCATTGAAGGGCTTCTATACATATCCTATCACATTGGAAGGCTTTACATCAACTCAGGAGGATGTCAACGGTATCATTTCATCTGAGAAGATTGGTCCTGCTATTGCAAAGGATTTGATTTACAGCGCATTCTACGCAGTATTGTTCTCGCTCATCGCAATCGGTCTTTACATCACATTCCGATTCAAGCGTTGGGAGTGGGCAACAGGTGCTACATTGGCATTGGCTCACAACTCATTCTTGGTGATTGGTATCTTCTCAATCTTCTACCACGTTATGCCTTTCAACTTGGAGGTTAACCAAGCATTTATCGCCGCTATCCTTACAATCATCGGTTACTCAATCAACGATACAGTAGTTATCTTCGACCGTATCCGTGAGTACATCACATTGTATCCTAAGCGCGATATGAAGCTCAATATCAATCAGGCTATCTGTTCTACATTGTCTCGTACGATGAATACATCGTTGACCACTCTTGTAACATTGCTTGCAATCTTCATCTTGGGTGGTGAGAATCTTCGTGGATTTGTATTCGCATTGTTGATTGGTATCATTATTGGTACATACTCATCAGTGTTCATTGCAACTCCTATCGCTTATGACATTTTGCGTCGTACCGATAAGAAGGTTAAGTAGTATCGGAGGAAGATAATAAAAATAGGTTGCAACTGTGGGTTTGCAACCTATTTTTTTATACCTTTGTGTAGTTTTCTGTGTAATAGTTATGGGAACATTACTTTTTAAGTTGCAGGTGGTCAAGCGTTGGTTGAAGAGTTATATTTCGCCAGCCTTCATATTGTTGTTTTGTGCATCGTTTGTGTTTTGGTATATCCTCAAATTGGGTAATACCTATACCACCGAGTATAATATACTCGTAAACATCGATGGGCAGACATTGCGTATCCCTTCGGTTGTGGAGGGCGTTGGTACAAATCTTTTGGGTTATAGAAACTATACTCGCAAGGAGATAAAGTTGCGTCTTGCAGATTTGAAGTATCGCAAGGGTAGTGTTGTTGATGAAGAGACGGGTGAGCCGCAGGTGTGCTATATTCTCGACCCTCAATCGGTGCAAAATGCAATTTCGGTGCGTTTTAGCGATATAAAGATTGTGTCGTTGGGTGATATCCCGCCATTGCCAATCCCTAAGCCGCAAGATGAGGCCGATACTACACAAAATGTTAAGAGTAAAGTAGGTGGCCTGTTCCGAACCAAGAAATCTGCGACTACGGGAGCGGATAAGGAGTCGGCTGATGGTCAAAAGGCATCGCAAGATAGCAAATAGACTTGTTCAATTATGCGCATCAATCGTGGTGCGCATATCTTTATAAATGCAATTCATTATATAAATATATATATGTATAAGGTTGGAGTTACAGGAGGTATCGGAAGTGGTAAGAGTACGGTGTGCCGTCTGCTGGCTGAGTATGGCGTGCCCGTTTATGATTCTGATGCACGAGCAAAGGAGTTGATGACAAATAGTGAGTCGCTCCGTAAATCTTTGTGTGAGGCTTTTGGCGAGGAGTGCTACGGAGAGCAGGGGCTGAATCGTGCCTATTTGGCCGAGCGGGTTTTTGGCGATAAGGAGGCTCTTGCAAAACTCAATGCGATTGTTCACCCTGCGGTGAGGGCCGATTTCAGAGCTTGGGCCGATATGCAAAAGGCCGCATATGTAGTGTTGGAGAGCGCGATATTGTTTGAGGCGGGCTTCGAGAATGAGGTCGATACAACGCTTGCGGTGATGGCTCCAATCGAGGAGCGCATAAAGCGTACAATCAGCCGTGACGGGGCCGATAGGGCTGCCGTTGAGGCTCGTATAGCCAATCAAATGAGTGATGAGGAGTTGCACACCCGAGCTGCCCGCACGATAGTAAATCTAATAATGGAGTATTTGGAGAGCGATGTGGAGCAGCTCCATAAAATTTATTGCCGTGAATCTCAACTTTAATGGTTTGAATCTTGTGGAGCCGCAGGTGATGGCTATCGTGAATGTCACCGATGACTCTTTCTATGCTCAGAGCCGCACTATGTCGGAGCGGGCTGTGGCCGAGCGGGCCGTGCAGGCTGTGGCTGAGGGTGCTACGATTCTCGATGTAGGTGGTTATTCGTCACGCCCCGGTGCAAAGGAGATTAGCTTGGAGCAGGAGTGGCAGCGCGTGAACTTGGGGCTTAAAGCGATTCGAGAGGTATTGCCCGATGTTGCTATCTCTATCGATACATTCCGCTCGGAGGTTGCCCGACGAGCTTTGCAGGAGTATGGCCCGATAATCATTAACGATATTTCGGCGGGTGAGATAGACGAGAAGATGTTAGATGTTGTGGCAGAGTATGATGTGCCGTATGTTGCTATGCATATGCGCGGCACACCCCAAACAATGCAACAAAACATTGATTACGAGAGTGATGTGACTTCGGAAGTGGTGGCGTATTTGCGCCAGCGTGCAGAATTTTTGCAATCGCGCGGAGTGCATAAAATAATCTTGGACCCTGGATTTGGCTTCGCAAAAGATTTGCGTCAGAACTATGAGTTATTGCTCAATCTTGACAAAGTGTGCGATTTGGGTTATCCTGTCTTGGCGGGATTATCGCGCAAATCGATGATATATAATCTATTGGGTGTGTCACCTTCGGATTCTGCCACCTTGCAGGGTACAACTGTGCTGAATTGGCAGGCTCTCTGTCAGGGTGCTTCAATCCTGCGTGTGCACGATGTGAAAGAGGCTGTTGAGCTTATAAAGCAATTCAAAATTCAAAATTGGATAAGGTGTTGGGTAACAGTTTGTTATCCAATGCTTATTTATATGGATATATATGTCATTCAACATTTTACATCAACTTTCGGCAGGCGATAATATATAATAAAACTCTGATTAATTATATTAATCAGAGTTTAAGTTTATTTTGTGTTTTGAATTAGCATTTGCTGATTCCGATGCGAGCCTCCTCGTTGTCTTTCTCCAACTTTTCGTCCTCCTCCCAATCAAACATTGGAAACTCCTTGCCGCCAGCCAGCGAGAAACGTGTGTAGGTGATGGGCAGGCCTCGCTGCAAGAATTTGGTCTCGTAGGCGGTCTTTACCGACAATTCAGCATCGGCATAGCCTGTGCCGTAGATGTCGTTGTTTGATGCCTCACAAGGCAAAGAGAAGTGGCGCACAACCTCGTTGGTGTAGCCGTAGAGGTGTTGCGAATCGGTTTTCAGATTAATCCACCCATCGGCTGCGAGGAATTGAGCGTAATACTCCAAAAAAATTGGCGATGTGAGACGCTTCTTCGCACGACGTGTTTTGAGCTGTGGGTCGGGGAAGGTAATCCAAATCTCGGCCACCTCGCCCTCGGCGAAGAATGAGTTGATAAACTCAATTCGCGTACGCAGGAACGCCACATTGGTCATTCCCTGCTCAGTGGCAGTCTTTGCGCCACGCCACATTCGCGCACCTTTGATATCCACACCAATATAGTTGGCGTTGGGGTTACGCTCGGCAAGAGCTATGGTATATTCACCCTTACCGCAACCCAACTCCAAAATGATGGGGTTGTCGTTGTGGAAGAACTCCTTGTGCCAACGCCCTTTCAGCGGGTGGTCTTTGTGAAAAATCTCATCAAATTCGGGCTGTACCATACAGCTGAATGTGAGATTCTCGGCAAATCGTTTTAGTTTATCTTTTCCCACGTTGTTATCTGTTTTCGGTTTTGAAACTCATACCTGCGGACTCCACACCTCGTAGGGGTAAAAGCGGAGTTATGGTGTAGCTATATGGGCCAGCCTTGCGCATCATCACACTGTGGCGGTAGGGTATCTCCACATCGACCGATTGAGCCGTTGCTGCGGGCCATACGATTTGCGGCTCGGAGGTGATTCTCTCGGTGTAGCGGAGTGAATCGGCCGTCATACTCACAATCTCCAAGTCCACCTGCTTAGCTTTGAAGTTGCGGTTGACGTGTAGCACGATGGTAAGGTCGCCCTCGCTTTCGGCCTGCTCGCTTAAAAGCGATACGGTGATAGGCTCGTTCCACTCTGTAAGATTCACATCGGTCATAGCCACAATGTTTTGCTCGTTGCTGCAACTGATGGCGCAAACGATAACAAAAAGCATCGTAACCACACCTCGCAGATGGCTTCCTATGCTGTTATGCCACTGGGCGAATTGCATAATTACTCCTGCTTGGGTTGTTGTGACTCCGACTTGTTGCCATCTCGCTTGTGGTTGTCGTCGCGACGGCGGAAATTGCGATTGCTGTCGCGGCCTTCTCTATTGTCGCGGCCTTCACGACCCTCTCTGCCTTCGCGGAAATTGCGGTTATTGCGGCCATTACGGTTATTGTCGCGGCGATTGCGCTGACCATCGCGATTACCTCTGTTCTCGCGGCCCTCACAACCCTCTCTATTCTCACGACCCTCGTTGTTGTCGTTGTGTCGCTCTTGCCTATCTTGCTGCTCTTCGCCAGCTGCAACACCCTCCTTGTTTCTATTGGCATTGCGGTTATTACGGTTGTTGCGATTGTTTCGGTTGCGGCGACGCTTGTTTTGATTGTCAAAACGAGTGATGCTATCCTCCTCAGTGCGGTATGTGGGCTCTTCAACCTCGTTTACGCTATCCTTATCGATAAGCGACTCAACACGCTTCCCTGCACGATTCATAGCGATAATCTCTCTTACTCGCGAAGTGGGGATAGTCACAACATTCGACATAGTCTCCTTGCTACTGCTGAACGACATTGTGTGAGCCAATATGTCGGTCTTAACCAAGTAATACTCTCCATCGACAGCCTGCAATGGCTCTCTTACGCGAGGCAGAGTTTGACGTGCATCGGCATAGACATCATACTCATACATCAAGCAACATTTCAGCTTCGAGCATTGTCCCGCCAGCTTCAATGGGTTGAGCGAGATGTCCTGAATACGAGCTGCATTTGTCGTTACGCTTGAAAAGTTGGAAATCCACGACGCACAGCACAACTCACGACCACAGGCTCCAATACCGCCAATGCGGCCGGCCTCCTGTCGTGCGCCAATCTGCTTCATCTCGATACGAATGTGGAAACGCTCGGCAAAGACCTTGATAAGCTCGCGGAAGTCAACTCGACCCTCGGCAATATAGTAGAATATAGCCTTGATTTTGTCGCCCTGATACTCCACATCGCCAATCTTCATATCCAATCCCATCTCGGCTGCGATTTGGCGCGACTGAATCATCGTGTCGTGCTCCAATGCGATAGCCTCCTGCCAACGCTCAATGTCGTAGGGACGTGCTTTGCGATAAATCTTCTTGTACTCGCCGTTGAATGGAGTGAATCCAATTCTGCGAATCTGCTTGGCAACCATATCGCCAGTAAGCGATATGATACCGATGTCGTGACCCGGTGAGGCCTCGACAGCAACTATGTCGCCACGCTTCAATTGCAGATTGTTGACATTCTTATAGTATGAACGGCGGGTATTCTTGAAACGCACCTCAAAAATGTCGGTAGGAATATTATCGGGATACTCCTCCAACCACGGCGTTTCGTGAAGTTTATAGCAACCCTCGACCGGCTCAACGTGAAGTTCCTCGCCGCAGTCGCAGACTTTGAAACCTCGCCCCGGTTCGGGTATATGTTTTTTCGAGCAATTATTGTTAAAACTCATTGATGTAAAAATTTTTGTAAAGGTAAGAAATTAATTTTAATTTCCGACCTTTCTTTCCCATCGATTTATGTCTCTTCTAACTCGCAGTATCGTAAGCACCGCACAAATCGACAATCCGACGATAAATCCAATGATGAGTCCTATGGACTCCAATCCGCATTTGAAGGCGAGTAGATAGCCGACGGGAATATTGAAAACAATGTATGAAATGACCACAATCGGCATAATGACCTTTACATCTTGCAGACCTCGCAAAATGCTGATTGACAGAGCTTGCAGGCAGTCTGACACCTGAAATAAAGCGATGAAAATAAGCATCGTAGCCGTAAGTTCTATGGTCTGCTCATTCGAGGTGAAGAGTGCAGGAATATGGTTGCGAAGCAGCACGAAAAGTATCGCTACACTCACATTCCACATAAGTCCCATTTGATACGATGCATATACTGTTTTGCGGAGGTTTTGGAAATCACCCCTGCCGTAGATGTGCGAACATAGAATTGTGGTGGCAGAACCTATGGCTATCACAATCATAAACGTAACGTTCATCATATTGGTACCAATCTGGTAGGCACTCACCGAGTGTGCTCCAAATGCCAAGACCAGCACTCCTGCCAGCGCGAAGGCACTTGCCTCCATAAGCATCTGAAAAGCAATGGGTATTCCCACTTTTATTGTGCTAATCATAGCCTTGAAGTTGAGACGTGCGAGAGTGAATATTTGCTTGGTGTACTCTCTGAATTTGGGGACGTAGAAGAAGTAAGCAACCATCACTACACATTGAGCCACGCGAGCTATCAATGTGGCCAAACCAGCACCCAATGCGCCCATAGCCTCAAATCCACAATGGCCGAAAATCAACACCCAATTCAGGAAGATATTAATCACGTTTGAGAAGATAATCGTGACCATTGCAATTCGTGTGTTACCCACACCTTCGAGGAACTGTTTTATTGTTCCCCATATCATTATCGGGAAGATGGTCCATACGATTATATCATAGTAGGGGAGTGCCATATCGATCACATCGCTTATAGATGCGTCGCTACCCGACGATATCATCATTCCGCCCATAATCCTGAACAACGGACGAATGGCAAAAAGCAGTAGTGTGGTTATCGCTCCGATAATACCATACAGCACAAATCCACTGCGGAGTAGCTCACCTACATACGATTTGTTGCCTTTGGCATAATGCTCTCCTACGAGTGGTGTTAAGCCGAATGTAAGACCCATAGCCGTAACGAATACAATGAAAAATAGACTTGTCGCATACGATACCGCAGCCAATGGTACAGGGTCATCGCCGCCATAGTGACCCACCATTGCGGTATCGGCCAATTGAACTGTAATTTGTCCTACTTGCGATAGTATCACGGGTAGGGCCAATTTCAGATTCTCCTTGTAATATGTCTTATATGTATTGAAAAATAATCTCATTGTACTATAACAACTTTTATCGAAGCGCAAAGGTAATAAAAAATAGGAAAAGTACGTTATACAATAAAGATACTTCGATTATGTGCGGCAGGGTAAATCCTCGATTTAGATGATTGGAAATTTGATGAGTGTAAAGGTTTGTATAATTGGTCAAAATGTACACTGATTTTTGAATTTTAGCTGTCTGTATATAATTTTGTTGGCCTAAAAGAGATATTTTAATGGAGTAATAGATATGATACAGTATTATGAATGGCTCCCGCAACTTGAATCAATCGAGGGAGTTAGTAGTATTAGTAACGAATTGCTGGCATTTTCGTTTTCGGATATAAAATCTTATGTCCAAAGGGTAAATCCTTTCCATAACGAGTCTATCGGCAAACCACATAAGTTCGACTTCTTTTTGCTTGTTAATCATAGGGTCGGTAGTGCCACTTTGGAAATCGATATGGAGAAGTACGAGCTCTCGAAGCCCAGCAATATGATAAGATTGTTGCCTGGTCAGATTGTCGCGTTCAACAATATTAGTCCAGATTTTGATGGTGATGTTATCGTTATGTCGAAGTCGTTTGTTGAGAGTCTGCTTGTGTATATAAATGGTGGCATACCGTTCTCGTTTGATAAGAAGTTGAATGCTGTTGTGAATATCGACGAACAGGAAAAGATGGCAAGCATCTTTTTTAAGGCTATTCATCATATCCTAACAGAAAATGCCGATAATCCATACAAGGCAAAGATTGTACAGCACGTTATGATGGCTATCATCTACTCTTCTGAGAAGATATCGAAGAATGAGGTTGAGAAACCCCGTACCAATGCCGATATTTTGACAAAGGAGTTCTTGGCGTTGGTGAAGGAGCATTTCCGCGAAGAGCGTCAGTTGAAATTCTATGCCGACAAGATGTGTATCACACCTCGCTATCTATCGCGAGTGGTGAAGGAGTGTACCCAATTTTCGGCAGCCGATTGGATTGAGCGATTGGTGGTTTTGGAGGCGCGTGCCTTGTTGAAGAGTACCAATATGACCGTTCAGCAGATAAGCGATGAACTGAATTTTCCATCGCAGACCTTCTTCGGAAAATACTTCAAGCGCAGAGTGGGACTCTCACCCAAAGAGTATCGCCGCATAGGGTAAATGCGCAGATTGCAAACTTGAACTAAAATATAGGTAACACAACCCGAAAACGATTTATAAACAACCTAATTGCCTGACTGATTATGATTATTGCCACTTTGATTATGGGATTTGTGAGATTTTGCAAAACCCTATTGCGGTAGATGAGTGTGCCGATATGATAATTGACTGTCGGCTACATTTATGAGTTGAGGGTATCCTGCATTGTGCGGATACCCTCTTGCTTCATCTATTAGCAGGGTAAACGTTGCAAGTGTTACGCTACCCGAACCTCTATCTGCTCGTCTTGGCTCTCGATTTTGATGTTTGTGCCTGCCGATAAATTCTGCTCAACGATAAGGGCCGAGAGCGGTTCTTCAACCTTGTCGATAAGAGTTCTGCGCAGGGCTCTGACTCCATATTTCGACTCATATCCCATTGTCGCAAGCAGGCGACGCGCCTCGGGTGTGATGGCTATGTCGAGTCCCAAATTTCGAGCCTTGCGGAGTATGTTCCCCAACTCTAAATCAATGATTTGTTCAACATCTTCCAATTCGAGCGTGCGGAAATATATGATGTCGTCCAAGCGATTCAAAAATTCAGGGGCGAATTGACTCTCCAAAGCCTTGTCGTATTCGTGACGAGGGGTGAGCGTGGTGTTGTTCAGCTTCGATGAGGTGTTATATCCTACCTGTATGCTTCGCTCGGCCACGTTGCGAGAGCCGATGTTGGAGGTGAGTATTATCACCGTATTTTTGAAATCTACCTCACGCCCCGCACCATCGGTCAAACGGCCCTCATCGAATATTTGCAGCATAATGTTGAATACGTCGGAGTGAGCCTTCTCTATCTCATCAAACAACACAACCGAATACGGCTTGCGCCTTACAGCCTCCGAAAGTTGTCCTCCCTCGCCATAACCTACATAACCCGGAGGCGAGCCAATGAGCCGAGCGACGTTGTGTTTCTCGCTGTACTCCGACATATCTATCCGAATCAGTCCACGCTTTTGGTCGAATAGCCACTTTGATAACTCTTTGGCCAAAAGGGTTTTCCCCACGCCCGTCGGTCCGACAAACATAAATACACCTATTGGACGATTCTCGTCTTTCAATCCCACACGAGAACGTATGAGCGATTTTGTGATGCGTTCCACAGCCTGCTCCTGCCCCACAACGCGCTCCGATAGGTGGCTTTTCAATCCTCTCAGGCGGTGAGCGTCGTTTTCTGATATGCGCTCCGCAGGAATGCCCGTAATAGAGGTTATCACCTGCTCAATATCCTTTGCCTCGATGCCGCGCGGATTCTTTTGCATCTCTTTGTCCCACTCGCGTCGTTGCTCGTCGAGTCTTGATTTAAGAGCAATCTCTTTTAGGCGAGCAATGGCAGCCTTTTCGTATGCGAGCGAGGCTATTGCTTCGTTTCGCTCCTGCTTTGCAAGCTCCATATCTTGCTCGGTCTGCCGAATCGGTAGGGGCAATACGTCACCCTCTAATCGAGAGCGGGCTCCCGCCTCGTCCATTATGTCGATGGCTTTGTCGGGGAAGTGGCGGTCGGTGATATAACGCTCGGTGAGTGTCACACAAGCCTCCAATGCCTCTTGGCTATACTTTACGTTGTGATACTTCTCGTAGTGAGGAGCTATGCGGTGCAGTATTTCGAGAGTCTGCGTTGCCGATGTAGGCTCAACCATAACTTTCTGGAAACGTCGCTCCAAAGCCGAGTCGCACTCTATGTTTTCGCGATACTCATCGAGGGTCGTAGTGCCTATGGTCTGCAATTCACCTCGGGCAAGGGCGGGTTTGAGAATGTTGGCCGTATCGAGACTGCCTTGTGTCGCACCAGCCCCGACGATGGTATGTATCTCGTCGATGAAGATTATGGTCTGCGTCTCTTTTCTCAGTTCGTCGAGTAGTTGTTGCATACGCTCCTCAAACTCGCCCCGAAATTTTGTTCCAGCGATGAGTGAGGATACGTCGAGCGAGAATATCCGCTTGCCTCGAATCGTTGACGGCACATCTCCTGCCACAATCCTCAGCGCAAGACCCTCCACAATGGCACTCTTGCCCACGCCTGCCTCGCCAATGAGTATGGGGTTGTTCTTGCGGCGGCGCGAGAGTATTTGCAACACTCGTTGAATCTCCGCATCACGTCCTACGACGGGGTCAATCTTGCCCTGTCGTGCAAGAAGCGTAAGGTCGATTCCGAACTTATCGAGTAGCTTCTCCGCTTTGGGGTGTTGCGCCGACAAGGAACTGAGGTGATTGTCGTTGAAAAACGATGGCCCAAATTGTGCTTCCGATTGCATTATGACGGTGGGCGTGCTGACCGATTCTATTGAGTGATCGATGCTTTGTGCCGTAACGCCATATATGGCAAGTATCTGCGATGTAGCGGTTGTGGTGTCGGCCACAATGTCGCGCAAAATATGAATCGTAGAGATTGTCTTAGCCGAATCGAATGTGTTGAGCAGCATATCCCGGTAACTACGCATAAAATCCTCTGGCGAGAGTTCCTCCTGCTTTGGTTGTGAGGCTACCATATTTTTGATGCGTAGGCTGAGATTTTGCAACTCCTCGCGGCTGAGCATCGTCGAGAGTGTGTTGTATGCCATCGAACTATCTTCTCTCAGTAGCTCCAACGCTAATCTGTCTTTGTAGGATTGCCGTATGTCGGCTTTGGCAAGGTCGAATGTTGCACGAGCCATTGCAGCATCAGAAATCTTTGAAATTCTATTTCCCATATTAGTTAATTGTTGTTTCTCAGCAATAACGAATATGGTTGCGTGGATAGTATATAAAATTGTAATATATGTATAAAAAATTAGCACCCGTTAGGTTGGGTGCTAATTATAATAGATTGGTAATCAAACGAAAATCGCTACTCCTTGCGAAGCACTCGCGGCCACTCGCCTATCTCCATATCGCGAATATCGTCGCCATCTATTGTGAAACGTATCGCGGTGCGGACTTTGTGGAATCCGTATTGTCCTGCGGCTCCGGGGTTGATGTGCAGTAGCTGATAAATCGGGTCGTACATAACCTTCAAAATATGCGAATGTCCCGCTACGAAAATATCGGGCTTTGCACTCTGAATCATTCTAACAGCGGCGGGGGAGTAGTGTCGTGGGTATCCCCCGATGTGGGTTATCAGCACTCGTTTATTCTCGCACTCAAAGCAGTCGAACTCCCTAAATGAACGTCGCATCACACCTCCGTCGATATTGCCATACACTCCCCTGAGCGGCTTGAAAGCTGCAATCTGGTCGGCAATCTCAATCGAACCAAAATCTCCTGCGTGCCAAATCTCATCTACATCGCGCAGAAACTCCCGCAGCGTAGCGTCGAATGTAGAGTGGGTATCCGAAATTACTCCAATGCGTTTCATTTGTCGTAGCCAAATTTATTTACCGAAATTCGCTTCGATATAATCTTTGAGCTTGAATTTGGTCTTGCTTTCGGGTAGCTCGCCATCTTTTATGACGGTATGAATCATCAGAGGTCGGCGTTTGATGGCAAACTCCTTGATGAAGGTCTTGATCTCGTTGTGGTTGGCAAACATAGGCGCACCAGCAATGTTGTGACCCTGATACTCCATATCGTAGAACCAATATGCCCACTTCTCCTTTGCAAACTCTTCACTCAGATACTTAGGACCATATAAACCAATGCCCATCATCGTTGCCTTGTCGTAGGGAACTTGCTGGTCGGAGTTGCCGTGGAACATAACAATCGGAGCTGGCTTGTTTTTCCACTCAGGCTTGCCTTCTACCGAGAAGATTGCTCCTGCAAACGACATTACACCCGCATAGTCGAAACCTTCGGGAAGCATTGCTGCCAATGACGTGCGATTCGCAATTGCATATTCGGCCTGCAAGGCTGTGATAGCTCCTGCACTCGAACCACTTGTGATTAGCTTCGTGGGGTTTACTTGCCACTTTTCGGCATTCTCTATGATAAATAGTGTCGCGCTGAAAAGGTCCTCGACGGCCATATTGATTGCCTTGTTCAGCTGAATCACAACATCGCGAATCGAAGGTAGCGGTCCGCTTTGAGTCATCATCGGGCGCAGTCCACGTCGGTAATCTATCGACACCACGTCGTAGCCTTCGTCGAGTAGCATCTGAAAATAAGGCTCGTACCACTCTTGGTATCTTACGCCATTTACAAAACCGCCACCGAAGATGTATATCACGCAGGGACGATAACCCTCTACATCGGCAGCGTAGTGGTCCAAGTAAAGCGAATCAGCCCCTTTGACTGCGTACAAATGGCTCTTTCTTTCGGGAAGTTTGGCCATCGCCGACGATGCGCACAATGCGAGTAGCGACAGCAAAAGTAAAATCTTTCTCATAATGTATTTGTATCTCTCTATGTATTGTTTTATCTATATTTATCTCCCCACAATCGTTCCATACGTTCTGCAATCTTTGCTTCGGTGGAGTTTTGCAGATTGGGCTTGTAGAATCTGCGACCAGCGATGCTCTCGGGTAGGAACTCCTGCTCGACGAACGACCCGTCAAAGTCGTGAGCATATTTATAACCCTTAGCATATCCTGCCTCGCTCATAAGTTTTGTCGGAGCATTGCGCAGATGTAGAGGAACAGGTCGATTAGTTGTGTCGTGTTCGACAAATGCCAAAGCCTCGTTTATCGCCATATAAGCAGAGTTGCTCTTCGGACTTGTGGCCAGATATATTGTGGTCTCGGCAAGAGTGATTCTTGCTTCGGGCATTCCAATCTTGTGAACCGTATCGAAGCAGGCATTTGCCAAAAGCAGAGCATTGGGATTGGCCAATCCAATATCCTCCGACGCCAAGATGACCAATCGGCGAGCAATGAATCGAGGCTCTTCGCCACCTGCCAACATTCGAGCCAGATAGTATATTGCAGCGTTGGGGTCGCTGCCGCGTACAGATTTGATGAATGCCGATATGACGTCGTAGTGTTGTTCGCCGTTTTTGTCGTAAAGTGCTATGTTTTGCTGCAAGCACTCTGTGACAAACGAATCTGTTATCTCTATATCGCCATCGGTTGCTCCTGCAATGATGTCGAGTATGTTGAGCAGTTTTCTTGCATCTCCGCCTGAGAATTTGAATAGAGCTTCGGTTTGGCTCACCTTAACGTTCCTGTCGCGCAGACCATTTTCCGAGTTGATAGCACGATTGAGCAATGTGTTTAGCTCCTCGTCATTCATCGACTTTAAGATATATACCTGACAACGGCTAAGCAGCGGCGAGATAACTTCAAACGAGGGATTTTCAGTCGTAGCACCAATGAGCGTCACGATGCCTTGCTCAACGGCTCCGAGCAATGAGTCCTGCTGGCTCTTGTTGAAGCGGTGAATCTCATCAATGAATAGGAATGCCGAGGATTGTTGAAAGAGGCTCTGCTTGCGAGCCGATTCAATCACCTCTCTCACGTCTTTTACTCCCGATGTTACGGCCGACAGAGTGTAGAATGGGCGTTTGAGCTGGTTGGCAACGAGTTTAGCAAGGGTGGTTTTACCCACACCCGGTGGCCCCCACAGAATGAACGAAGGCACATTCCCCGTCTCCAAGAATTTACGGAAAACGCCGTTTGGCCCAACAAGATGTGTCTGGCCAATATACTCTTCTATGTTTTGAGGACGTAAACGCTCTGCCAACGGTTTATTCATAATACGCAATAGTGTTTTTTGTGGAAAGTGATTTTTCTGCGTCACTTCTCAACGCAAAGTTACAGAATATTTCCCTCTATACAATATCCATTGTGGCCGAAATCGAGTAAAAATAATAATTTTTATGATGTGGTTAGGCTTATTTTGAGTATATTTGTCTGAAAATGCACTTTGAATGCAGTAAGTATGCACTAAATACCCGAATAATGACAATATAAAATCAATTAACTCAATATTTATGAAGAAGATTCTATTTATTATCTCGGCTGCCGCTATGCTATTGTGTGGCAGCTGTTCGCACGAGGAGTACGAATGCGATGTATGCGTTTATGGCGGAACTTCGTCGGGTGTAATTGCGGCCTACGCAGTGGCAAAACAGGGAAAAAAGGTTTTGCTTGTTGAGCCAGCTTATCGTTTGGGCGGTCTTTCGTCGGGAGGACTTGGAATGACCGATATTGGTAATAAGCAGGTTGTGAAGGGCCTGTCGCTCGATTTTTATCGTCGTGTCGGTCAACATTACGGAGCATTGGAGCAGTGGATATTCGAGCCAAGTGTGGCCGAGAGTATCTTCAAGGGATATATCGAGCGTGGACAGGTTGAGGTGCTTTATGGCCATCGTATTTTGGAGGCAACGAAGCAGGATACCCAGCTAACCTCTATAAAGCTTGAAAACGTAGAAAAATTCTGCGGCCGAGCCACAGTGAAGGCAAAGGTATATATCGATTGCTCTTACGAGGGCGATTTGATGGCTCGCTCGGGCGTGAGCTATACGGTGGGTCGTGAGCCTAATTCGCAGTATAACGAGAATTGGAACGGTGTGCAGATGCGCCAATACCACCAATTCCCCGATGGCGTTGACCCGTATGTAGTTGAAGGTGACCCCGAGAGTGGTCTTTTGTGGGGTATCTCACCTGAACCATTGGCTGAGCAGGGTAGTGGCGATAGCAAGGTTCAAGCCTACAACTATCGTATGTGTTTGACCGATGTGAAGGAGAATGCTATCCCTATTACTCGCCCCGATGACTACGATTCAACAAAATATGAGTTGCTCCTGCGCTTGATTAAGGCAAAGGGCGATAACTCTATCCACTCATATCTGCATTTCAGCCATATGCCTAATCGCAAAACCGATATCAATAATAACGGTGGTTTCTCGTCGGATATGATTGGAATGAATCATAACTACCCTGAGGCGTCGTACAAGGAGCGAGAGAAGATTATCGAGGCCCATAGAAGTTACACCTTCGGCCTATTGTGGTTCTTGGGTCACGATGAGCGCGTGCCCGAGAAGATTCGCAATGAGATGCTTCGTTGGGGGTTGCCCAAAGATGAGTATGTGGAGTATGGTCATTGGACTCCGCAACTCTATATTCGCGAGGCACGTCGTATGGTGGGAGAGTATGTTACAACTCAGGCCAACTGCGATAATCGTACAACCGTAGAAGATGGTATCGGTATGGCAGCCTATACGATGGATTCGCATAATTGCCAGCGTGTAGTAATTGTGAAAGATGGTAAAGCAATGGTTAAGAACGAGGGCGATGTACAGATTCATGGAGGCCTTCCTTACGATATTTCATATCGCTCGATTACTCCAAAGCGTGAGGAGTGTACCAATCTGCTTGTGCCAGTATGTCTATCGGCCAGCCATATTGCCTACGGCTCAATCCGTATGGAGCCTGTGTTTATGCTTCTGGGTCAGAGTGCCGCTAAGGCAGCTTGTTTGGCAATTGATGGAGGTGTGAAGGTTCAGGAGGTTGATTATCGCGATATTCAGCGTATGTACGAGGTCGATCCATTGCTCGATGGTACGGCAGCCGATATTGTGATTGATGATACGGCCATCGAGGTTGACGAAAAATCAGATTGGAAAAGAATCAAAGCCAACAACGGTTATGGCCGCTCATATTTCACGCTTGACCCAGTTCGCGGAGAGCGTCGTTTGCGTTTCCCATTTGAGGTTAAGGAGTCGGGTAAGTATAAAGTTTATACCTATTACATTAACCTTTGGAATGCAGGTACAAAAGTTACCGAGTTGGAATTCTTTGACGGTAAGCAGAAACAGACCTTATGGCTCGATGCTGCTAAGATTGTGGTCAAGGGTCAGACCTCAGGTGAGTGGGTATTGCTTGGCGAGTACGAATTATCGGCTGGCGAGAAGGGGTATGTTGATTTCACCAATAATGGCAAGGTTACGGGTAAGGTTGTGGCCGATGCGGTGCTGCTGGTTAAATCTAAATAGCGAGGAGTTTCAATAGTGAATTCTTGCGGGATAATGGTTTAACGATTATATCCTTCGCCCGAAGAATTCTGATATGTAATCGAGAATTTGTCCCATCTAACTCTCTGTTAGGTGGGACAATTCGTGTTACATCTTGCCATTCTGCTCAAAAAAATGTATATTTGCCGAGAGATTTAACCTTGAATGTATTAAAATGGAAAAAAGCGTATTCAAATATTCTATCGATCCCCAAATGGTTGATTTCTCGGGACGTATATCTGTCTCTTCTATGTTTAACCTGATTTTGGGAGCTGCTGGCGAAGATGCTCACAATCGCGGTTTCGGTATCGATGCGTTGGCAAAGAATAATTCAGGCTGGGTATTGTCTCGTATCTGTTTTGAGCTGGACCGTCTGCCCAAAGAGTATGAGCAGATAACACTCAACACTTGGATTAGCGATTATAATCGCCTCTCATCAACCCGTAATTTCATTCTCTACGATGCATCGGGGCAGGAGTTTGGTCGGGCTGTATCGCAGTGGTGTATGCTCGATTATACTACCCGTATGCCTGTCGATATGTCGATTATGGCCGCTGCTCACGAGGGTCATATGGTTGATGCTCCATCTCCTTGCGAGCGACCCCGCCGTTTGGCAAGCGTTGAGAGTGAGCCTGTTGCCGAGCATAAGGTGGCATATAGTGATATTGATTTCAATCGCCATATGAATACTATGCGTTATATCGATATTGTTTTCGATTCGATGCCAATTGATATTGTTGAGAGCCTAAATGCTATGCGTATGGATATCAACTTTATACGCGAGGCGCGCTATGGCGACACCTTGCAGCTGATGGCTCAACAGCAGGAGGCGTTGCGCAATTATGAGTATCGTAATTCGGAGGGTGATATCCTTTGCCGAATGTCGCTCGAAGTTAAGTAATTTTATGAACCTGTTTTGACAAACGACTAATAATACGATTTATGACTCCTATTCCGTCGTTTATTTACAAGAAGTCGAACCAGATTACAATGGTAATCTTTGTTCCGATTTTCGCTTTGCTCTTCATAGCAATTTATAGTCCGTTTGACTTTAATCAGATTGACACCGAGGGCAAAGTGTTGTCGTGGCTGCATATAGAGTCACGCGAGCTTGCTGTGCAACTCATCACGCTCGGCCTTATCTTGATTGGTATGGCTGTGGCAGCTATCAGTCGTTGGATTATGGGGGTATATACACGTAAGCATCAGATTTCCTATGTGACTTACATCTCGTGGATTGCCTGCGAGATATTGGTGATGACATTGCTCTTTACTTTGGGCGGATTCTCTATCGAACCCAATAAGAGCGTTGTGACCATATTTAGAAATTCATTGATTAAGACATTCTTTATTCTGCTTATTCCCTATACCCTATGCTACATCTATTTTATATGGCAGGAGCGAGTTGCTCAGTTGCGCTCAATCAAGGCAAGATTGGCAGAGGACGAGACCTCTTTGAAGACTGCATACGTTCAGATTTTCGACGACAAGGGCGAGATGCGTCTATCGGTGCGTCGTGAGAATTTGATAATGATGGAGTCGGCCGACAACTATGTATGCGTTTGGTATCTCAATAACAACTCTCCCAAAAAGGTGCTTGTTCGCAATACGCTTAAAAATATTGCCGATTCACTATCTTCGACTCACATTCAGCGATGCCATCGCTCGTATATGGTGAATTTGGATTTGGTGAAGGTTATGCGTCGCGAAAAAGAGGGTGTATTCGTAGAGCTTGGAATCGAGGGTGTGCCTGAGGTTCCCATCTCGAAGACCTACTCCGATGCTATCAAAAAATGGCTCGTAGATAACGCCTAATTCGCCACATTCCTGATGTGGGTGTAAAAATAATGAGGGGTGAAATGTGAATTTTTACCCCTCATTTCTGTTTTTTGCCCCCTATAAGCATTTCGCCACGCCACATACCCCTCTATCACATAAATTTTCACGTTTCAAGTTGATGGACGATATTTGCAAAGTCAAAATACGTTTTAACTATTGGCTTTCGCCTCAAAATGGCGGGCCGCCCAGTTTAATTTTAACTATGCAACACTATTTAACCATACTACAATCATCAATGCGCCGCCGTTGGGAGGCTCCCGTACTTAGCGACTATCGTGGCACAACATTTACATTCGCAGAGGTTGCAAGCGAAATCTATCGTATGCACGCAATCTTCAAGGAGATTGGCCTTAAACCCGGTGACCGTGTGGCTCTGGCTGCAAAGAACAGTGCTCGATGGGCTATTGGATTCATTGCTACGGTGAGCTATCGAGCAGTAGCAGTACCCATTTTGAATGATTTTGCAATTGGTGATATTCAGAATTTGGTTGCTCACTCTGAGAGTAAGATTCTCTTCACCGAGACTAAAACTTGGGAGGATATGTCACCGGCAAATATGCCTGAACTTGCGGCTACGATTTCGATTGATGATTTCTCTCCATTGTATGGTCGTGATTGCGATATGCGTGCAGTGGTTGCAAAGTGCATTACCCCTATGCCAAAGGTGTTTGCCGAGGATAAGAAGGAGGAGATTACGAATTACACCTTCGGCGATATGGACGATTTGGCCGTTATCAACTATACATCTGGAACAACAAGTTCTCCAAAGGGTGTGATGCTCACAACTCGCAATATCTCGTCGAATATCGATTTTGCCTTGAATAATATCCCCGTTGAAGATGGATATACCCTTATGTCGATGTTGCCTTTGGCGCATATGTACGGTATGGCATTTGAGTTTATATATCCTTTGTGTGGCGGTGCCCATATCTTCTTCTTGGGTAAGACTCCAACCCCAACTCTGCTTTTGCAGGCGTTGGCTGATATTAAGCCTTATTTGTTGATTACCGTACCATTGGTATTGGAGAAGATATTTAAGAATAAGGTGATGCCCACACTCAATAAGCCGATGATGCGTGTGTTGACCTCAATCCCAGGTGTGCGCAATATCATCTATGGTAAGATTCGCGAGAAGTTGTTGACCACTTTCGGTGGAAACCTTTGCTCGATTGTGGTTGGAGGAGCAGCTATCAGCCGCCCCGTTGAGGTTGTAATGCGTAAGATTCGCTTGCCATACACCGTTGGTTATGGTATGACCGAGTGTGCGCCGCTTATCGGTTACTCATCTTGGGATACATTTAAGTTGGGCTCTTGTGGTCGTGCTGTGACAAATATTGAAGTACGCATCGACTCTAATAAGCCTGCATCGGTAGTGGGTGAGATTCAAGTTAAGGGTGACAACGTTATGCAGGGCTACTATAAGAATCCAGAGGCTACACAAGCCGTATTTACCGATGATGGATTCTTGCGTACGGGTGACTTAGGCATTATCGACAAGCAGGGTAATATCTTCATTCGCGGACGTAGCAAATGTATGATTCTTACAGCCAATGGTCAGAATATCTATCCCGAGGAGATTGAGGGTAAGATTAACTCTTTGCCTCACGTTGCAGAGTCGTTGGTTGTGGAGCGCAATAAGATTTTGGTTGCATTGGTTGCTTTGTCGCAGGAGTCTGTTGATTCAATGTCGAAGGAGGAACTTGCAGAGGCAATGGAGACTAATCGCCGTGAGTTGAACAAGGAGTTGCCTATGTATAGCCAGATTACAAAGTTTGAAATTATGGAGCAGGAGTTTGAGCATACGCCTAAGCGTTCAATCAAACGCTTCCTTTATAAATAAGAAAAATGCTATTTCTGATGTTATAGCAGCTATTAGCAGTTTTATTTGTGTATTGGTGTTTGGGGTACACTCGGGAGAGTGCGCCCCAAATTTTTTTTGCCGATTTGTAACGAGTGCTATTGTTATATTGGTGAGTGTTTGTAACTTTGTGAAAAATTGAGAATACTATTAGTATGTTATCGTCTGATAAGCGCAAAGCTATTATCGACCTTGTAAAGCGTGAGGTCGTTCCTGCAATAGGGTGTACCGAGCCTATTGCTGTATCGTTGTGTGTGGCACGAGCTACCGAGATGCTTGGCCAGCAACCCGATAAAATCGAAGTGCGATTGAGCGCAAACATTCTGAAAAATGCGATGGGTGTGGGAATCCCTGGTACGGGTATGATTGGATTGCCTATTGCGATTGCGCTTGGTGCGTTGGTCGGCCGCTCGGAGTATGGCTTGGAGGTGCTGAAAGATGCCACAGTCGAGACTGTTGAGCAGGGCCGCCAATACATTGACAAAAAATGTATCTCAATAGACTTAAAGGAGGGTATCGAGGAGAAACTCTATATCGAGGTTGCGGTCTATTGCGCCGAGAAGCGTGCTGTTGCCATCATTTCGGGAGGTCACACCAACTTCGTATTTTTGCAAAATGATGAGCAGGTGTTGCTTGATGCGCGTGGTGAGCGTGGTGGCGGAGAGAGTAGCGATGAGGTGGAGTTGTCGTTGAGTACGGTCTATGAGTTTGCGATGGATACACCGTTGGAGGAGATTGACTTTATTTTGGAGTCGAAGCGATTGAACAAATCTGCCGCCGAGAGTGCATTTGTGGAGGATTATGGCCATTCGCTGGGTAGGACATTGCGAGGTGAGCGCGAATTGAATATTATGGGTGATAGCATCTTCTCTCGCATAATTTCATATACCGCTTCGGCGTGTGATGCCCGTATGGGAGGTGCAATGATTCCCGTTATGAGTAACTCTGGCAGTGGGAATCAGGGCATTACAGCCACATTGCCCGTAGTGGTGTATGGCGAGGAGTGTGGTGCGTCGGACGAGCAGATGATTCGTGCATTGATGTTAAGCCACCTGACTGTCATATATATCAAGCAGAGCTTGGGCCGATTGTCGGCTTTGTGTGGTTGTGTGGTTGCAGCAGCTGGTTCGAGTTGCGGTATTACCTATCTGATGGGAGGTGGTTTCGACGAGGTTGCTATGGCAGTAAAGAATATGATTGCCAACCTTACGGGAATGATTTGCGATGGAGCAAAGCCCAGCTGTGCATTGAAATTGGCGAGTGGAGTATCGACAGCCGTATTATCGGCTATGATGGCTATGGAGCATAGGTGCGTATCGAGGTTGGAGGGAATCATCGACGATGATGTAGATCGCTCGATTCGTAATCTTACTACCATTGGGCGTGAGGGTATGAATGAGACTGATTCGCTTATACTGAATATAATGACCCACAAATGTTAGAAAAAACATATAGCAAGGCTCTTTCTTCGTTTCTCTTGCCCTCAAAATCCTCATTTACGTTAAGTAAACTGCGGTTTTTCGGGCTTCGAGGGCCTAAAAATAGCTCTTGCTATATGCTTTTTCGGGTTTAGGGTGCAAGGCTCTTTCGTCATCTTGCTCGTTCACGAAATCCTCACATGGATACAAAAAATGCGGCAACAATCGCTGCCGCATAGTGATTTCTTTATTTGCCTACAAATTATCTCCGTTAAGGCTTTTCTGAAATTGGTTTAATCTTCCCTATATGCATTGATAGTTTATCAATTGCTTTGTAGGTATCAACCTTAGCATCGGGGACATAAATACTCTCTAATGCAGTGCATTCGTTGAAAATATTATTGCTACCATCAACAAATCCAAACGTGGGAGGAGTTTCTCTATCAATAATAACAGTTTTAAGGCTTTCGGAGTGATGGAGAGCTTGTCCGCCCAACGATGTGAATGCCGACAAATCAATCTCTTGAATTGGGATACGGGCAAAACCATAGTTGCCAAGTGTGCAATCTTGCTTAGGCATTGTGATAGATGTGAGTCTTGTTATGGCAAATGCCTTTTCACCGATTTCTGTTGCGCTTGATAAATTAGCAGAACTTATATGGCACTCGTAGAATGCCTTTACTCCAAATATCCTAACATTTGATAAATCAACTGTTTGAAGGTTGTTGTTAGCCGTGATGCCCTCCATATTAAAGGCGTGTTCTCCAACCGTTGTTACACTTGGCATAATAACTTCTATTAGGCCTGTACATTTGCGAAAGGCGTATTCGCTTATTGATGTAACCTGTGTTGGAATAATGACTGTTTTTAATGTTGATAAGTATTGGAATCCAAAATAAGGTATGGCGGTAATACCATCTTTAAGAGTGATTTCGCCAATGCCATTTTCAAATGTGTGAGACAAATAGTTATCAGCACTCCAAATCATATTGTCTAATACAATTTGTTGATTATCGGTTGTGGTATAAGTAATAACATTGGTCGAAACAACTGGTGTGAGCGAAACTGTGGCAGTATAGAGCTTGCCTGCATTAAGTATTACGCCCGATGGGATATTGATTGCACCTTCGTATGTTTTATCATCATCAGTCTTGACAATTATATCTATTGATTTTTTATAATCCTCGGGGTTATATGTTGGATTTCCATATTGGCAATCGTAATGATTAGGGATATATACATAAATACCATCGCCTGCTGCGTGAGATGTGCAATCTATGTTAAAATCAGCATCGCCGCCCATAGTTTGCATATCCTTAAATGTGATAGTATTAATCTTGTCGGCTGTAATCAGTTCATCTCCAATCTTGAAACTTGGTTTAAGCAATGTTGTTAAGTGGCTAAAATTGAAATTTATTGAGCCATCTATGATTGTCCATACAAACATAACTGTTTTATCCTCAGATAATTTACCTGTCTGAGAGGTGAAAATACTTTTATCGTATCTTACGGGGAGTATTGGGTCTGTCGAACCTGTAATCAAATCGCTTGCAGGGTATGTGGCATAATAAAAATTGTAGTCATTAGTTTCGGGTAGTTCTCCGCTAAATTTATTACCTGAAATCTGAGTAAATGTCTGATATGCAGTAGTAGAGTTCATATCGTCCGATGCTCCACAAACTCTGAACGATTCCCCACTATCTTTCCACGCAACATTTACTATTGGATTGTCTTCACCGTCGGTTGATGGTGTAAGTGCAACACGAGAATCTCCCGCCCCCGCAATTGTAGCGGTTACCGTAACTTGTTTGCCTTTGCTGATTTCGGGGTCTTCGCTCTTTTGGCAGCCAACCATTGTAGCCAATGCCAATGTGAATATACTGAATATAATCTTTTTCATAATCATAACGCTGTTTTGTTTAACTTAAATCTCCTCCCCAACCATAATCACTGGGGTCTCCTTCACTGCCCGACTGGGCAAATCCTTTCTCAATTTTAATTTCCAGCACCTCTAAATCGGGGGCGATGTAGTTTTGTTTCTCCATAATTTATGTTTTTTTGTGTTAATGATTGATACAATCCTTAATAGCCCAAATTACAGACAAAACAAAAAGCGCGGACTAAATTCGCTAATATTTGATTCTGAGGTCTTCGACTACCTATCACTCAAATATGGAATAAAGCCCACGCTGTAAACGCACAGCGTGGACGTCAAACTTTATTCCGATGAGTGATTAGTGAAAGTGTCGAAGTTTCAGAATCACGGATATAAGCTAACGCCTTTTATTTATATGTCTATTTTTTCTACTGTTATTTAATCATAGGCAATATGATTTTCTTGTATTTTATGGTGTGATTTAATTATTTCTGCTCTCCAAATGCAATCTTCATTACAAGCGATGTTGCACCTTGATTCTTTTTGGTATAGTCCTTTGCCGTTGAGCTTGCCTTTTGCAGGGCTGTCTCTTCGTCACGCAGTGGCTCAAACCACGCTTTTAACTCTTCGGCCGATTCGACCTTTGTGGCTGCTCCCAAAGTGACCATATCGCGAGCCTCCTTGAACTTGTGGTAGTTCGGGCCAAAGGCTATGGGTAGGCCAAATGTGGCGGCCTCCAATGTGTTGTGGATTCCCACTCCGAATCCTCCGCCGATATATGCCCAAGTGGCATAGCCATACACCGATGAGAGAATTCCGACCGTATCGAGAATCAGCACCTGATACGATGCAAGGTCTGTGTCGGCATTACATTGGGTGTATCGCACAGCCCCCTGCTTAGTCGAAGCGATTATCTTGCCAATGCGGCCTTCGTTCATTTCGTGTGGTGCTACGACAAACTTGATTTCGGGGTTGTCGTTGATTAGGCTCTGCAAAATATCCTCGTCGGGTCCCCACGTCGAACCTGCCACAAATAGCTTGCTCTGCTGCTTGAAACGCTCAATAAGGTCTATCTTCTTTGCCGCTTTGGCAATGTCGGCCACGCGGTCAAAACGGGTGTCGCCCGCAATAATCACGTTGTCGAAACCTATGCTATGGAGCAAATCGCGCGACTCCTGATTTTGCACAAACATATATTCAAATGTATCGAGAGCCTTGCGCCAATAGAATCCGTAGCTTCGGAAGAATATGGAGTTTTGGCGGAAAATCGAAGATATGAGGAGTGTGCGTGTGCCACGTTTTTTAAGCGAGTAGAGATAGTTGAGCCAAAATTCGTATTTTACAAAGATGGCAATCTCGGGGTGCGCAATGTCGAGAAATCTTTTTGCATTGCGGGGTGTGTCGGCGGGTAGATAGAAGATGTAATCGGCTCCGTTGTAGTTCTTGCGAATCTCATAACCCGATGGCGAGAAGAATGTGAGCAGGACTTTGTATTCGGGGTGCTGCTTCTTTATCTGCTCGATAATGGGGCGTCCTTGCTCGAATTCGCCCAGCGATGCAACGTGAATCCACACCACCTTGTCAGATGGCGATATAGCAGCCGCCATACGCTTAAATATGCCTTTACGTCCGTCGGCCCACAATCGGGCTTTATTGTTCCACAAACCTGCAAACGCAATCAAGCGTGCATATATGGCTATGCATAAATTATAGAGAAACATATTTTGGTATTCTGTGTTTGGGATTACAAAGTTACTCTTTTTTCTTTTACTCTCCAAATCACCAATGACTCTCGGCTACATCTCTTATGAAACGAACATCGCTCGACCCGTCGGGAAAGAGGTCAATTGCAACCAAATCCATCTCAAATTCTCCCACGATTCTATGCTGGGCGAGGTATGCGTTGGCGGCTCGGCGCATAGCATCGGTTTTAGCCTTTGATAGAGCTTGTTCGGGCGAAGTGAGAGAGCTGGCACTGCGAGTTTTAACCTCGACAAAGTGGGTCATACCGTGCTTTTGAGCCACAATATCAATCTCGTAGCGGCCATTTCGCCAATTGGTGTCGGCAATGAGAAAACCATTGCGGCGCAGATACGCAACGGCTATCTCCTCGCCTTGCTTGCCTATTTGAGATTTGGTTTGCATCTGAGGGAGGTTTATGGTGGGAAATTGCAAATGGAGGGTGGCGTTGTTTTTGTTGCACCCTCCAATATGCTTATAAATCTGTTTGGGTTTTGTTTTGACGATGTTTTACATCAAGAATCCCAAGTCGTCACCAGCCTTCACCTCGTAGGTCTCGACACCCTTCTTGAAGATTCGCATCGGGCGCGAGCCGATAAGCTCCATCTTTTCACCCTCGACGTGGAGCATACAACCCTCACGAAGTCCTACCACCCAGCGGCGTGGGTTGGCCTCGATGTACTCCAAAATTCGCTGCTCGCGGGTCTCGCCTGCGTGGCCTTCGGGGTTGGCATCGAGATAGTGGGGATTGATTTGGAACTTGACAGCACCGATAGCCTTGAATGATTCGGGCTGCACGATGGGCATATCGTTGGTGGTGCAGATTGTAGGACAGCATACGTTGCTACCTGCCGACCAACCTACATAGGGAGTTCCTTCGGCTATCTTCTTGCGGATTGCCTGCATAAGACCCTGCTCCTGCATCTTCTTTGCCAATGCGAAGGTGTTTCCTCCTCCGACACATATTGCCTGAGCGTTGCGAATCATATGACGAGGATTTGCAGCACGGTGAATCGAGCGCACTTTTACGCCTATTTCGTTGAATCTGTTTTGCACCTTTGCCTCGTATGCGGCGTATGAGAAAGTGACGGCTGCGTAGGGAATAAATACCACTTCGCTAACGCCTTCGAGGAACTTTCCAATCTGCTGGATAGGGTATTGCAAGTATTCTTCACCTGCGTTGGTAGAGTTTGAAATCAGTAATAAGTTCATAATCCGTTGATATTTAGGTGTTTGTACATATTGACCAAAAAAATGGCAGTAAAATAATTGCTTTCTAATGCCAAAATTAATAAAAAAAGTGTTACTTTTGCGCAGATTATGTTGAAAGATTAAACCAATCAAAAATAAATTGTTAAACTAAAAAAGTTAAAATTATGTCAGAGATTCAGGCAAAAGTTGTTGAGATTATCGTTGACAAGTTGGGCGTTAAGGAGTCTGAGGTAGTACCCGAGGCAAGCTTTACAGCACATTTGGGCGCAGATTCACTCGACACAGTAGAGTTGATTATGGAGTTTGAGAAGGCATTCGACATTCAGATTCCCGATGAGGACGCTGAGAAGATTGCAACCGTTGGCGATGCAGTAGCATACGTTGAGGCTCACAAGAAATAATTTCATATCAAATATTCTAATTCTTCGGGCTATCTAAGTTAGGTGATTATGGCGGGCAGAAGAGTCGTTGTTACAGGAATTGGTACAATCAACCCTTTGGGTCACTCTGTTGAGGAGTATTTTTCAAATCTTGAAGCAGGTGTTAGTGCCGCTGCTCCGATTACTCGTTTCGATGCCACAAAATTCCGTTCAAGGATAGCTTGCGAGGTTAAGGATTACGACTGGACTCAGTATTTCGACCGTAAGGAGGTGCGAAAGTACGACCTTTTTGCGCAGTTTGCGATGATTTCAGCCGATGAGGCTGTTCGCGATGCGGCGTTGGTCGAGAGCAATATCGACTTGGAGAGAGTGGGTGTTGTGTGGGGTTCAGGCACAGGTGGAACAACTACGTTCTACGAAGAGAGCAAGGGCTATATCGAGGGTAATTTTACACCTCGATTTAGCCCATTTTTTGTACCCCGTATGGTTTCCGACTTGGCGGCTGGATTCATCTCAATCAAATATGGGTTTATGGGGCCGAACTATTGCACCGTCTCGGCGTGTGCATCGTCGAACCACGCAATGATTGATGCTTTGAACCTGATTCGTTGGGGCAAGGCCGATGTGATTGTTACGGGTGGCTCGGAGGCTTCGATTAACGACCCGGGTGTTGGTAGTTTCTGCGGTATGCAGGCCCTTTCAACACGCAACGATGATGCAGCCCACGCGTCGCGTCCGTTTGATAAGGATCGCGATGGTTTTGTCATTGGCGAGGGCGGTGGCGCACTCGTGTTCGAGGAGTTGGAGCACGCATTGGCGCGAGGTGCAAAAATATATTGTGAGGTTGCAGGAAGCGGAATGTCGGCTGACGCATATCATATGACTGCTCCACACCCAGAGGGCAAGGGAGCTATGATTTCTATGCGTGAGGCGATTCGCGATGCAGAGTTGTCGATTGAGGATATCGACTACATCAACGCTCACGGTACCTCTACTTCGTTGGGTGATGTTGCTGAAATAAAGGCTATTACCTCTTTGTTTGGCGAGCATTCATACCAAATCAATATCTCTTCCACCAAATCTATGACCGGCCACTTGTTGGGAGGTACGGCGGCCATCGAGGCTTTGGCTTGCATTATGGCTATCACGCGAGGCATTATCCCCCCAACCATCAATGTTGAGAATCTCGACGAGGAGATCGATCCACGCCTAAACCTTACGTTGGGAGAGGCCCAGCGTCGCGAGGTGCGTGTGGCATTGAGTAATACATTTGGATTTGGAGGTCATAATTCAACCATCATATTCCGCAAGTTTTAGGTGCTAAGGCATCGCGAGTGAGTGGGATATATCTTATCTTTTAGGCTGTCGGACAAGAGTGTGACAGCCATTGTTATTAACATATAAAACCACTGTTTTGATAGATTTTATCCTTCGTCCCATTCGCCGAAATTTCGGCAAGGACAAGCGATTTTATGCGGCTGTCGATGATATGTTTGGGTTTATTCCCAATAACATCGAGCTATATAAATTGGCACTTATCCATAAGTCGGCATCTATTGTGTTGGCTGATGGTCAACATATTAATAATGAGCGACTTGAATTTTTGGGTGATGCGGTTTTAGAGAGCGTGTCGTCGGATTATCTTTTCATCGAGTTTCCCGACAAAAACGAGGGATTCTTGACCAAATTGCGTTCAAAAATGGTTTCACGTCAGATGCTCAACGATGTGGCAAAACGCATCGGATTGTCCGACTATGTGATTACCCACTCCTCAAATAACGTCTCGCAGAAACACATCTACGGTGATGCTTTCGAGGCTATGATGGGTGCAATTTACCTCGATCAAGGCTACGATTTTGTCAACAGACTGCTTATAAACAAGATTTTTGTTGACTACATCAAGGTTGACCAACTCACTCAGGCTGAGACTGATTTCAAGAGCCGATTGATTGAGTGGTGTCAGAAGAATCACCATACGATTTATTTCGATACGGAGAACGATAAAACATACTCGTCAACACACCCATTCTTTTATAGCAAGGTGCTGATTGACGGTATCGAGATGGGATATGGCGCAGGCGAGTCGAAGAAGGAGGCGGAGCAACGTGCTGCTTACTCCGTATCGCAGGGTTTTAGCGACGAGGATTGCACCAAGTTGCTCGATAAGCTGGATTTGCTTGATGCCAAGTCGCGTGCCCATTCGATGCGACAATACAAAGCCGCGAGTGAGCCTAACGAGCCACAGGAAGCGCAGAGCGTGGAGAGTGTGAGGAGCGCAGGGAGAGCGGAGAGAGCGGAGAGAGCAAAGGGTATAGAGCCCGCGGGGAGTGTTGTGAGTGAGCAGAGTGAGAAGAAAAAGATAGAGCCAAAGGTTGACTCGAAGCGTGAGGTTGCGGCAGAGCAAAAGCCAAAACCAAAGGCCGAACCGAAAGCCGAGCCGAAGCCGAAAGCCGAGCCTAAGTCGGAGCCGAAGGCAGAAACCACGTCAGAGCCTAAATCTGAAACCAAGCCAAAGGCTAAACCAAAGTCGAAAACCAAGCCAAAGGCCAAGCAGGAGGCAGAGCCAAAGGCAAAGCAGGAGGCAGAGTTAAAGGTTGAATCGGTGGAGGAGATTTCCACAGTTGAGAAGACTATTGATGAAGTTGATGCCCAAACAGAGAGCGTGGCTAAAAAGCCTCGTCGTCGTGCATCAAGCAGAGCTAAATCGGCAAAGCCGAAGGTCGCAACTGAGCCCGCAGCAGCAACTACAACAGCAACTACAACTGAGCCACCAATCGCACTCGCAACCACAATTGCCCCCATAGCCGAGATAGCCGAGAAGCAGTCGGTGGAGGTGTCGGATAATCAATTAGCGGGATATGTTGTTGCCAAAGAGGAGATAGTAGCAACAACACCTCCAAAGGCAAAAAGGAGCGTAAGACGACGCACCAAGAAAGCTGATCAGAAAGCCGATCAGAAGGCAGAACAAAAGACCGAACAAAATGCTGAATAACAGCAGCAAACGCGCGGTAGGCAAAAGCGTAGCGGAAAATGTGCAGCGGCAGACGTGTGGAGGTAAACTTGCAGCGGCAGACAAACAACAGTAAACGTGCGATAAGTAGGCATACAAGCAGATAATTATGACAAAGAATATTCACGATAAACTCTCGTCGCGAGGTGCAGCATCGTTGGACGATGTGGAGTTGCTGACCCTGCTGTTGGAGTCGGCTTCGGATTCGCGTGACGTGGTGCAGGTCGCAGAGCGTATTCTGGGGGAGTATGGCTCATTGGCGGCATTGTCGCGTATGCCTTTGTCGCGCCTGCGTATGGTCGAGGGGATTGGTCTGCGTCGTGCCGAGAGGTTGCACGCTGCATTGGAGTATGGACGTAGGGTAGTGGCCTCGTCAACGGGCGAAATGGATTCAATCTCAACCGACGAAGATGTGGTGCGAGTGATGCGACCTGTTTTCGATGGAATGTTGCACGAGGAGTGCTGGGTGTTGTATCTCACATCGTCGAATCGTATAATCGAGCGTCAGAGGGTAAGTCAGGGCGGAGTGCAGGCTACGGTGGTTGACCATCGTTTGATTGTGAAACGTGCGTTGGAGCTGCTCTCCACTCAAATTATTATGGTGCATAACCACCCTTCGGGGGCGGCTGAGCCGAGCGCAGCCGATAAGGCTCTTACGCGCAAAGTGGCCGATGCGGCGGCTCTGTTTGATATCCGCTTGCTCGACCATCTGATTATCTCGGCCGAGGGCGAATATTCGTTCCGCCGTAATGGATTGTTGTAGTGGAATTCAAAATTCAAAATTCAAGATTCAAAATTGAGTTAATACTCTATCTAACATCGAGTTGGATAGAGTATTTTTATAAAACACACACGTCATTCCTCATTTTTACATCAACCAACCTGCGGTGATAGTATAGGAGGCTATGTAAAAATGTAGGAATCAACCGCTTAATTACGACCTTCCAAAGAACTCCAAAAACTCTCCCTCTAAGTTAGAGGGAGCACCCGAAGGGGAGGGAGTGTGTCTTTTGCAGCAAAGGTTGTTCTTGGTAGCGCGTTTTATGTTTTATTCCACTTTTTA
>JAFTVW010000016.1 GCA_017465605.1 Alistipes sp. | reverse complement strand
TGGCCTTCTTGCCTTGCTGAAAAACGCCTTCCTCTGGCGAATCTGTCATAACACCTGACCCATATGCGCTTATGCTGCTAATCATGAAGCCCATAATCAAGAGTAATGACAATCCGTAATAGAGTGTTTTCCTCATAAATATATATATGATATGTGCGCCGCAAACGCAAAAAAAACGGCAGCAATGTGCCGAAAAGGATAACAAATACGATTTTTGACTATCTTTGTGAGTTGTAAGGTGCTGCGATAGCCCGCAAAGGGGGCGCAAGGTGCTAAGTTTAGGTTAAAAGGAGTAATATGAGCGAACAAAAAAGAGCCTCGTTTGGAGGTAAGATAAGTGCTATTCTTGTTGCAGCGGGTAGCGCAATTGGTTTGGGAAGTATTTGGCGTTTCCCATATATGGCTGGCGAATATGGTGGAGCTGCATTTTTACTGGTATATTTGCTATGCGTGTTTGTGGTGGGAATCCCCGTTATGTTGGCCGAGTTCTCGGTTGGTCGCAATACCCATATGAACGCTGTGGGCGGTTTCCGCTCTCTGTCGCGGCCGTGGCGATGGCTGGGATATAATGGTGTGTTGGGAGCACTATTTATTTCGGGATACTATTATGTGGTGGCAGGCTGGTCGTTGGAGTATCTCGTAAACTCTTTGTTTGGGCCGTTGTACTCCTCGTCGGAGAGTTTTACCGAACAATTCTCTTCGTTTCAACTCTCTCCACGTCAGGCTATTTATACTGTAATCTTTATTCTTCTTACCCATCTTATTATTGTGCGTGGCGTAGAGAAGGGTATCGAAAAGGCCTCGAAGGTGATGATGCCAGCCCTCTTTATTATATTGATAGTGATGGCCGTAAAGGTTGCGTTTATGCCTAATGCGGCTGAGGGTTATCGTTTCTTCCTCTCGCCCGATTTCAGCAAGGCATTTGCCCCCGAAACAATCTTTACGGCTATTGGACAGGCATTCTTCTCATTGTCGGTGGGTATGGGTTGTATGGTGACTTACGCATCGTATTTTAAGTCGGATAATAATCTTACAGGCACCTCGCTCAGTGTTGCACTGCTCACGTTGCTTGTGGCAGTGTTGGCTGGTTTGGTGATATTCCCTGCGGTGTTTAGTGCTGGTTTGGAGCCAGCGGAGGGTGCGTCGCTTATCTTTATTACTCTGCCTGAGATTTTCAAGGATATGCCGTTTGCAGGACTTTGGTCGGCAGTATTCTTCATTCTGCTAACATTGGCATCGCTCACTTCAACCATCTCGTTCCACGAGGTGCTTACAGCCTATTTTGCCGAGGAGCATAAGCTTTCACGTCGTAATGCTACACGTCTTACTTCGGCGTTGTCGATTGCTCTATGTATGCTTACGTTATTCTTTACATTTGATATCGATTGGGCGGGTATAAAGTTGGATAACATTTCCTTCTTTGATATCTTCGATTACACTACGGCCAATATTTTGATGCCGTTGGGAGGTTTGTTGACCTGTATCTTTGTAGGTTGGGTGATGAAGCCTGAGTTTTTGAAGAACGAGATGACCAATTATGGCAAGTTGCGCGGTCGAGCTTTTGGCCTATTGCTATTTACTTTGCGATATGTGACTCCGCTGTTGATTGTATATATCTTTGTGAAGAATTTGGGTATAATATAATTTGCGGAGGATTATGGTAAGGGTAGTTGCAATATTGTTGCTCGCGATGATGTGGAGTGTTGGGGTTGATGCACAAACCCCGCAAACGTCTGCGTCAGCATCTTCTCAGTCGGCGCAGAAGTTCCCGATGATTTCGATTCCCCAAACCATTACCGATACTGCCGAGCGAGCAAAATATTTGGGTGAACACTATTGGGATAATGTCGATTTTGCAACGATTACGCCATTGGCTCTCGAAGAGGGTGTAGTGGAGTTTATAACCCTTTTCCCGCTTTACGATGCGGCCACTTTGAAACAGATGTGGGGCGTGGCGGTTCAGCGAGCCGAGAGTGCGAAGGGTGGCCTGCAAAAACTGCTTGCAATATGCGATAAATATCTATACGGCACTTCATCGCCAATGTATAATGAAGATGCTTACCGCGCTTTGTTGCACGTTGCGTTGCTTTCCGACGCGCTCACAAAAGAGGAGAAGATGCCATATCAGGCGCAACTTGTGATGGCCGAGATGAACAATGTGGGAAGTCCCGTTGTCGATTTCGAGATTACGGTGCGTGGAGGAGAGAAGAGTAAACTGTCGGAGGTACACTCCACAGTGACTATTCTATATTTCTATAACCCCGGTTGCCCCGACTGCTATATCGAGCGTTCACGCTTGTCGCAAGCTCGCACAATTAGCTATTTGGTGCGTGCTGGCGGCGTGAAGATTGTGGCTGTGATGCCTTCGGCTGATAAGGCCGAGTGGGAGAAGCATTCGGCGCAGATTCCTGCCGAATGGATTAATGGCTACGATGCTACGGGCAAGATTAAGTCGGAGGGGTTGTACGACCTGCGTCGTATGCCACGTCTGTATCTGCTCAACGATAAAAAGGAGGTGCTTTTGAAGAATACTTCGGCTGCCGAGATAGAGGAGTTCCTTAGTGCGATTATGCAGAGAAAAGCTGAGTAATAAGGCTATTTATTTTGTAAATTTACAATGATTATATGCTATTAAGAAAATAAATTTGCAACGTGCTGATGTTTAGATTGTTGTAAATCGATCTTTAAGATGCAATTAATTGGTATTATTTGTAACTTTGTAAATGAGGAATTGGGAAAATCCCTTTCGATAAAACTTAAATCATTCAAAGTTATGAAGAAAAAGATTATTATGGCTTGTTTAACCCTAAATTTTCGATATTATGTTTCGTATATTAATTATAGCCTGCTTATATCTTTGTTCGTGTAGTTCGGAATCGGGCGACAATCTGTATAAAAGCGAGATTGAGGTTAATCCAAAATCGGAAGAGGTTATTAAGCTATCGGAATTTGTCGATGATGTGAAGTATGTGGAGTTGGAATTTTCAAACGAATCCATCATTAAGCGAATCAGTGCGGTGTATTATTCCAATGGTAAATATATTATTGCCGATAGAGGAACTCATACCATTTTTATATTTAGTGACAAGGGTAAGTTTCTTTCAAAATTCAATCGCAAGGGTCGTGCAAATAACGAATATTTGTCGTTAGACAATGTGATGTTTGATGAGCAAAAAGAGCAGATTATAGTCTATGATTTCAATCGAAGAAATTTGCTATATTACACGCTGTCGGGCGAGTGTGTTGCAACTCTAAATATCAGCGCAAAATGTACACGCAGCTTTCAAGATATAATCAACTTGCCCAATGGGAATTTTCTGTGTTATGAATTTATGCACGGAACTCAGCAATCGAATTATGACGGGATTTGGGAGATGAAGCCCGATGGCGAGATTGTGAGGTGGCTGCATCGTAACGAATTGGTACACCTTTGCTCATCGCCAGTATATGCTATGGCTTATGACCCACAGGGCAAAATTTTCATTATGAATATGGAGGACAATGCCGATATGGAGTATGATGATAAGTTGGCGTATGGTGTAAAATACAATATGCAGGGTAAGACTGCAAAGGATTTTTCAGGATTAAACAATAGCGATTATGCTCCCAAATGGAGTCAGGGAGAGATGTTTAATACAAGACGGTGGGCCGTAAAGGTTGGAGAGTATATCTTCTCAAAATGGAGTGGAGAACAGAGAGGCGAAGTCTATTATACACTATGCAATGAGCAGAATGGACAGGTAACATGTGGCCGAGATGTTGATTACTTATCTTGTAAAGGCGCACAAGCTCTGCCATCGGTTGTGCTGAATGGAAAAGATGCAATCGAAATTATACCAAGCAATCTGAAAGGTAGTGTTGTCGTTCCGCTATATGTTGAGAGTTTAATGTCTGAAAAATACGCCTCGCAGTCAAAAACTTTGCTTGCTGGTCGGGACATTGACGATATGAATCCGATATTGCAGATATGGACGGTTCGATATTAATATAAACAATAAAGCGATTGGCAATAACCAATCGCTTTATTGTTTATATCAAGGCATCGGCTCTCTTTCATAGGCATCAATCATAGAGCCGCGTGTACAGTTTACAATGCGAACACCTTGCTCCGTAGCGTAATCGCGCATAACTTCGTGACCTCGGAATAGCTCGGCTGTCTCGGCCAAGTAGCTATACATTGTGTAGGGGCGGGGTGGATTGGTGGCGTTGTAGTATATCGGCTCAGCCACAGTGGGCGAGGAGTCGTAGTAGTGGCTTTTGATGCGGCAGAGGCGATTCTCGTCATCGACCATCAGCCCATCGAGCAGGGTGTGGTCCACGCCATAGAGTTCGATGGTTTTGTAGCCCAAAAGCATGCCGATAAACTCGCCATTCTGCACCACCGTACCAAAGTTGCCAGAACCTAAGCCTCGGCGATAGCACCAAAATTCCAACGAGCGGAATCCGTGATAAACGATTGAGTGGAACAGCACGATGCGAATATTAGGGTTGGACTTTACGGCTGCCTGATAGTCGAATTTTTCGGGATTGTAATACTGTACATAGAGCGTCATTGGCCAAGTGGTCTGCTCTGCAAGGGCGTTGTAGAATTGCTCTATGCGCTCGCTGCGACCCGCTTTGCGGAAGAATTGTGGGTCGGAGATAACGTAGAACTTTGGGCGCACAATCTTGTACTCCTCGCTCAGAGCAAAAAAGTTTACCGCCATAATGTCGGTCTGTTCCCACGCCTTCTCGGCGATTAATCGGGGAAGTTGCTCTTTGAGCGATGGACCATTGCCCAAAATAGCGAGGCGACGCTCCTGACTCATATTTTCAACGCCTGCTCGGCCTACATAATTACGAAAATCCTCCTTCGCGGCCATCGTCGCAAAGAAGAGCAAAGTATCGAATGTGTCGCGCAGTGCGGCTATGATTTTCTCACTCAAACGCATAGTTGCAAATTTTTTGAATCGGCACTTTCATTAAGCAGCCTTTTATGCTATTGCAAAACTAACAAATAATCGTTACATTTGCAATTATATGACCGCAACTTCCATCATATCTGAAATTTCTGTTGTTATTCCTCTCTACAACAAGGCTGCTGAGATTGGGCGTACGCTCGGCTCGGTACTGAGGCAGAGTGTGCAACCGCGCGAGATAATTGTCGTAGATGATGGCTCGACTGATGGCAGTGCCGAGATTGTGGAGCGTATGGCAAGCCCGATAGTTCGTTTGGTGCGGCAGGCTAATGCGGGAGTGAGTGCCGCGCGTAATCGTGCAATAGAGATGGCCACAGGTCGTTGGATTGCACTCTTAGATGGAGATGATTGGTGGCGTGAGGATTATCTGTTGCAGATGGCTCGGCTCATTGAGCGGTACCCCGATTGCGGAGCCTATGGCTCTGGATTCTATGTCGATAATGGCAGAGGATTGGTCGTGGGTGATACACCGCAGATTGAGGGCGTGGTGAACTTTTTTGAGGAGTCGATGCGACGTTATGTGTTGATTCCGTCGGCGACCGTCGTAAGGCGCGATTTGGTGATACGACTTGGTGGATTTCCCGTAGGTATGCGTATGGGGGAGGACCAATATTTGTGGACTCGCATTGCCCGCGTGGCAGATGTGGCGTTTACTCCCATGACAAATGTTGTCTATTTGCGTGCTGCATCGAATCGTTCTGCTGCGATTTATCGTCCCGAGCAGAGTGAGTTTTCGTTGGAGGATTTGTATGATGAGTCGGCATCGGAGATAAGCAATGAGTATGTGGCTCGTGTGGCTTTGGGAAAGGCTATTGTGGAGAGCGTAAGAGGTGGAACGCAGGCCGCTCAACGTGCATTGGAGTTCTTCTCCTACAATAAAATGTCACATCGCATTGCCCGAAAGGTGCGATTTTTCAACACCCTGCCCGTAGCGTTACGTCCCACAGTGAGCGCAATCTATAATTGGCTGGCGTGGGCGATTGCAAGAAAGGGAATTTAGGGCTTAGATACAGCTTCTAACGAAAAGGTGGTTATCCGACACGCTTGTTGGATAACCACCTTTTCCTATCGATGATCCCCTTTATTTAATCTTTCGCAGTTGCTCCATCAGCCAGTTCGAGCGTGCTCTGTTCTGCTCTGGATAGGTCCAATGCTCTATTTCGGGAACAATCCAACGCTCCTTGTCGGTTGTGGCAAGTGCGTTGTATGCTGCAGTTGTCGAGGTAGGGCAGCAGGTCATATCGTTGAAGCCGTAAGAGTAGAATACGGGAACATTAACCTTGCGTGCAAAGTTCACAACATCGTAGTAGCGTGAGGTCTCGATGCGCTCTTTTGTGGCCATATAACCATTGCGGAAGGCATGAGGCCAGCCTCCGCCGCGACCATGTAAATAGCCTGTAATATCGGCCAAAGCGGGGTAGAAGGCTGCCAAGCACTTCACTTTTGGATTCAATACGGCTGTAGTGATTGACAATGCTCCACCTTGTGAGCCGCCTGTCACGGCAATGCGATTCTCATCGACGAAGTCCAATCCTGCCAAGAAATCCACTGCGCGAGCGCAACCAACATAGATACCTTTATATACATATTTATCCTTGTCGTCCATATTGTAGAATTGGTATTCGTGCATCATTCCAGCCTTGAGCTGGGCGTATATCTCATCGGCCATAACCGTTGGGATATGGTTGATACCCAATTCCAAAGTGACAAATCCTTGCTCTGCCTCAGAGTAGAATCCTGTGCGAGCGCGACAACCTGCTCCTGGGACAATCAAAATTGCTGGAAGTTTCTCTCCCTCTTTTAGCGAGGCAGGTACGCACATCGTACCATACATTCGGCAACCGTTACGAAGATTCTGGAAACTTGCAGAATATACCTTAACCTTTGGAGTACACTTTTCAGGTACAAGCTCCAACTCTGGCACCATTGGCAATTTGTTGTTCTCGGCCAGAGCCTTTGCCCAGAACTCATCGAAATCCTTCGGCATAGTGGTCGTAGGCTCAATCTTGTCGATGTCGAAGCCAGCGGTGGCTGTGCCAACATAACGCTGTCCTTCGTAAGAGGCCCATACTTTTAAGCGGAGGAATCCAGGTTGTTTCATCGAGCCAGCGTTTATCTTCATTGTGCCATTCTCGATGGTGGCCTCTCCCTTCTTGCGAGGAGATTGCATATCCTCCGATATCTCGTAATAAATCTTGGCATCTTTTAGCGGGATTCCAGCCTTGTTAACCGAGAGCGAGAAGGTTACATCATCTCCACACTCATATTGCCAATCGGTATTTTCGGGAGCTACCGCAACCGAAATTATTGTCTGCTTGGGTTGGGCATAGATGTTGATTGCCGCCACGATGGCAAACAAAAGTAATAAGAAGCGTTTCATTTTGAGTTAGAGTTTATTAGATTATCTGTTTAGGTTAGCTGCAACTATCGCTTCGGCCAATTTGAAGTCATCGGGGTTGTCGATATCCATACTCTCGATGCGGTCGGTGGCGACGGTGTAGGGGTGGTCGCCTATGCGACGATGTTTATCGAGCCACACCTCACGTCGGAAGATGAAGAAGGCTGAGGTCTCTACATATATAGGCTCCAAGTCCTGAGTGCGAGGGATACGCTCCAATGAGTAGTTGAGCGGACTGCCTTGCCACCAAGCAAATGTCTGAATCTTCTCTGCGCTAAATGCTGAATCGTACTTTCCACTCAGCACCTTATCAACTCCCTGTTCGATGGTTGAGCTGCGAATGAAGGGCGATGTGGCGTGAGCCAAGACATAGATGTCGGCCTTGACCTGAGAGGTGAATGCATCGTAAATCTCCTCACCAAGCGTGGTGTTGGAGTCAAGACGAGGGTCTCGTTTTAGGAATAACGCTCCTTCGGGCAGATACTCCTTGATACTCTCGTCGCTACAATAGACATAGACTTCGTCGATGTTGCGGGCCGCCACAAGCGACTCCAAGAGATATGTCATTAGCGGTCGTCCTCCCAACAGGCGAAGGTTTTTACCCTCGACGCGCTGACTGTTGAGTCTGATGGGAACAAGAGCTACAATCTTCATATTCGTAGTTTTGTGTTGTTTCGTTTCGATTTGGCGGGCGGATTACTGCACCAGCAAATTGCAACCTCGAATATCGGCTCCCGACAATCGACCCTCGATTGAGAATGAGCCATCGGCAAAGGTTGAGCCTACATCTTGCGTCGCGATAAATGCGCACGATGAGATATTTGCCAAATCGATAATGTTTATTGCTCCACGCGCAGCTGCGCAGGTGACTTTGAGTGGGTTGTTTACGTCGCGTATTAGGATTTTCAGCCATTTGGGCGAGCGAAATACTCCACCGCCAGCCGAATAGGCTTGCGATGTGAGTTCGGCCATTCCATACTCCGAGTGAATCTGCTCAACACCGAAAGCATCGGTCAGAATCTTGTGAAACTCCGCTTTGGGCAACTCCTTGCGCTGGCCCTTCATTCCTCCTGTCTCCATTACTATTGTGTTATGGAGCTTTGGCGAGAATGTTTCGGCCAAGTCCCACAAGGCATAGCTCACTCCAAGTAGAATCTTTGGTTTGGGGTCGGCCTCCATATCGGCGAGTAATTTTTCATATTCGTCGAGATAGAAACCTCCTGAGCCGCAACGCTCAATAAGCCTATCAACCATATATACAAGCGAAGAGCCTTCACGTTGCAGATAGTTAGGCAGAAGTCCGTAGATACTCCACTTCGAGCAGTCTCCATAGAATAGCTCAAAGCCACGAGTGAAGGCTTGCTCATAATGTGCAAGACTCTGCATTAAGTGGCGCGAAGCCACCGTACCTCCTGTATTGCTTGAAGTAAATATCTTCTCTGGCTCATTATCACCACAATATACATCGTGTGATTTGAAGAGTTCGATAGGCAGGAACGGAATCTTCTCGACTGAGCATATCTCATCGGGTTGAATCCCCAGCAGCTCAATGTATTGCCTATACGGTGCACAATGCTCGGCCTGATGGCGGAATAGCTCCAATGCCAAGCTCTCGAACTGCGCCTCGCTTTGAATCTCAAAAATTCTGTTCTGCATTGCTTTGTTTAGCTTTAAGTAAGATAAAATCCGACCCCGAAGGCCGAAATGCTCGGCCTCCGACTCGGACTTTTATAATTACACCTGTTTTATTTCTTGCCCTTAGGTGCGAGAATCATATTCATCTTCTTGCCATCGAGCTTAGGCATAGCCTCTACCTTTGCAATCTCCTCCAAATCGGTGGCGAAACGCAAAAGCAAAATCTCTCCCTGCTCCTTGAAGACAATCGAGCGACCTCGGAAGAAGACAGATGCTTTAACCTTTGCTCCCTCCTTAATGAAATTCTCGGCGTGTTTGAGCTTGAAATTGTAATCGTGGTCGTCGGTCTGGGGACCAAAACGAATCTCCTTGATTACCACCTTCACCTGCTTGGCCTTAATCTCCTTAGCCTTACGCTTCTGCTGGTAGAGGAACTTCTGATAATCGGCAATGCGACATACGGGGGGCTCTGCCTTTGGCGAAATCTCGATGAGGTCCAACTCCATCTCATCGGCCATAGCAAGAGCTTCCTTGATGCTCACTACCGTATTAGGTTCTACATTCTCTCCTACCAAGCGCACCATTGGAGCTGTAATCTCGCCATTGATACGGTTAGGGTTTTCTTTCTCTACTCGTTTGCCTCGCATACCTTGTTGCTGAGGCTTGTTCCCGCCATTCTGCATAGGACGTGGCGGAAAAGGTTTTTGTGTAATTGCCAAATTAGTAATTGTTTACTTTTACTTGTTGTTATTTTTGGGAGAGGCTCGTGGCCTTACTCCATTTTGTTTGCTTCAATCTCGGCATTAACGAGCGAAGAGATATAGTCGGCAAACTCTGCTACGCTCATTGAGCCCTTGTCGCCCTCGCCCTGTACACGAACCGACACCTTGCCCTCGGTAGCCTCTTTCTCGCCGACAATCAAAAGGAAAGGAATACGTTTGAGCTCGTTGTCACGAATCTTACGACCAATCTTCTCGTTACGCTCGTCAACCTGTACGCGTACATCGGCCTTTGCCAAAGTCTTGGCTACCTCGTTAGCATAGTCGTTGAACTTCTCCGAGATAGGCAAGATAACTGCCTGATCGGGAGTGAGCCACAATGGGAACTTACCAGCGGTGTGCTCCAACAATACAGCCACAAAACGCTCCATAGAGCCAAATGGCGCACGGTGAATCATAATCGGGCGGTGCAACTTATCGTCGTTGCCCTTGTAGGTAAGGTCGAAACGCTCGGGCAGGTTGTAATCCACCTGAATTGTACCGAGCTGCCAGCTACGACCCAATGCGTCCTTTACCATAAAGTCCAACTTAGGGCCATAGAATGCAGCTTCACCGGTCTCGACTGTTGTGTTGAGGCCCTTCTCCTTACAAGCCTGAATGATTGCGTTCTCGGCCTTCTCCCAATTCTCATCTGAGCCGATATACTTCTCGGTGTTGTTAGGGTCACGAAGTGAAATCTGAGCTGTATAGTTGTCGAACTTCAATGTGCGGAAGATGTAGAGTACGATGTCGATAACCTTCTCGAACTCCTCCAACAACTGGTCGGGACGTACGAAGAGGTGGGCATCGTCTTGTGTAAAGCTGCGTACGCGTGTCAAACCGTGCAACTCGCCTGACTGCTCGTAACGATATACTGTACCAAACTCCGCCAAACGTACGGGAAGGTCTTTGTATGAACGAGGCTTTGAACGATAAATCTCGCAGTGGTGAGGGCAGTTCATAGGTTTAAGCAAATACTCCTCGCCCTCGAATGGAGTGTGGATAGGCTGGAATGAATCCTTGCCATACTTTGCGTAGTGACCAGAAGTAACATATAAATCCTTGTTACCGATGTGGGGAGTGATAACCTGCAAATAGCCATAATCCTTCTGAATCTGGCGCAAGAAACGCTCCAAACGGTCACGCAACTCAGCACCCTTTGGTAACCACATGGGAAGACCCTGACCCACGCGCTGTGAGAACATAAAGAGCTCCAAATCCTTACCCAACTTACGGTGGTCACGCTTCTTGGCCTCCTCAATCATCGCGAGATACTCATCGAGCATCGACTTCTTGGGGAATGATACACCATAGATACGGGTAAGCATCTTGTTCTTCTCGTTGCCTCGCCAATAAGCACCTGCAACCGAAGTGAGCTTTACGGCCTTGATAAATCCTGTGTTGGGGATATGTGGACCACGACATAGGTCGGTGAAATCACCGTTGGTATAGAATGAGATGGTGCCGTCCTCCAAATCTTGGATAAGCTCCACCTTGTATTGGTCGCCTTTCTCGGTAAATGTTTTGAGTGCGTCGGCTTTCGATACCTCCGAGCGGGTGAGCTCCTCTTTTTGACGAGCCAACTCCTGCATCTTCTTCTCGATTGTCTCCAAATCGCCCTCGGTGATGGGGGTTGGAGAATCTACGTCGTAGTAGAATCCGTTGTCGATAGCAGGGCCGATACCGAACTTAATGCCCGGGTAGAGAGCCTGCAAAGCCTCAGCCAACAGGTGAGATGATGTGTGCCAAAAGGCGTGCTTACCCTCGGCATCGTCCCACTTGTAGAATTTAATTGTTGCGTCCTCCTCGATAGCACGGCTCATATCAACCGTTGCATCGTTTACCGAAGCGGCCAGACAGTCGGCAGCTAAACGAGGGCTGATGCTCTCGGCTACTTGGTAAGCTGTTGTTCCTTTGGCAAACTCCTTAACGTTGCCATCAGGAAATGTGATTTTAATCATAGTTTTAATTCGTTTTATGTTTTGAGCCTTCCGACGCTTCCACAATTACGAGACGGAATACATTGTCGGGCTCGGTTATTTTCTTGTTAATGTTTTCTAAAAAAGGCACTTTGGGCATCTTGCTCGTCCTTAAAATAGCTCTTTTCTTGCGAAAAGGCTAATTCAAAACTATTCTTTTGCCTTTCTCAGCTCTTTTAGCGTTTTGGCTATCAATAATCCTCCAAAGATGAAAGTTATAGAGCTAAGAGTTATCTCTCTTAATACATCTTCTGCTCCCATCAGATACTCCACGATCGAATCGCAAAGACCTACGAGTGAACATAGGCAGGCTGCAATACCCAACAAAAGTTTAACTCCGCTCTTTTTCATAACTGGTTCTATTTTTTAATCCTCAAAATTAATTTTGAATTTTGAATTTTGAATT
>JAFTVW010000015.1 GCA_017465605.1 Alistipes sp. | reverse complement strand
GAATTTTGAATTTGGAATTTTGAATTCCACATAGCTCGTCGCTACCTCCACTCTCGGGGGGCGCACTCGGTGATTAACCACATCATAAGGGTTAGCATCGTGGCTATGGCTACGCCCGTAGCGGCTCTGGTGGTGCTGATGTCGGTATTCAATGGTTTGGAGGGTATGGTCACCTCGCTCTACCGAGCCATCGACCCCGATATCACCATCGCTCCCGCACGAGGTACCACACTCGCCCAAGAGCAGATTGACACTGCGGCACTGCGCCGAGTGGAGGGTGTTGCTGCACTCTCGCTAACACTCGAACAGGGAGCTATGGTGGAACACAAGGGGCAACGAGCGATTGTGAGGTTGAAGGGTGTTGACGAAGGCTACACCGATGTACTTCCCATTGCCGAGCGAATTGTGGCAGGGGAGTTCTCGACCTCCGGGCAGAATATGGTTGTGGCTGCTGGTGTGATGAACGATTTGGGTCTCAACAGCAACAACATTGGCGAGCAGGTACGGCTCTACGCCATCGACCGCACACGATTCTCCACGTTGCTGCCCGTTGGTGGCTACTCGATGCAGAAGATAAACATTGCGGGTGCGTATAGTATTGACGAGGATAACGCTCACGTCGCGCTCATACCGCTTGGCGAGGCACAAAACCTGTTGCGTTATGCCGACCGCATATCGAAGGTGGAGATTAGGCTCACGCCCGAAGCCAATGCTAAACGTGTTGCCGAGCAGTTGCAAACGTTGACAGGTGAGCAGGTGAAGGTGCTGACACGCCACCAAAGCAACTCGCTCTACCGACTTATGGCACTCGAAAAGTGGGGTGTCTTTGGAGTTGCGGCACTTGTGTTGCTCATAGCTTCGCTCTCGATTGTGGGGGCAATAGTGATGGCGATGATTGAGAAACGCGACGATATGCAGACCCTGCGCACGATGGGCGCAACCGAGAGTATGGTTGAGGGCATCTTCATAAGCGAAGGGTTGCTGATGGCCACGCTGAGTGTGGTGGCAGGAGTTGTGGTGGGAGTGGCCCTCACGCTATTGCAACAACATTTTGGTATCATCAGGCTCGATGCCGCCTCGCTCGCGATTGATGCCTACCCCGTAGAGCTGAGGTGGGGCGATGTGGTGATGACTGCCGCAACATATATGGCAATTGCCACGCTGGTCGTAAGGCTCACGGTAAGGGCTATGATGCGTGGACAAAGGGGATAATACAAAGAGAGTAAACGAGATAAAAAGTATGAATAGATATATGAAACGACTACTAAACATAATGCTCTTGGCGGCATTGGTAGCTCTTGGTGGCTGTCACCGCAACAAAGTGATACCCGAAAATGAGCTTGGAGCAATATTTCACGATGCTATGTTGGTGAATGCCTACATCGGCACGAAGAATATCAATATAGACTCGCTCAACATCTACGAGCCTATATTCGAGAAGTATGGCTACACGACCGAAGATGTGCGCTACACCATCAACAACTTCTCGCGCCGTAAGAATGCCCGCTTGGGTGATGTTGCCGAGTATATGATTAAGCAGTTTGATGACGAGACAAAAGTCCTAAAACGCGAAGTAGCCATCTTGGATACCATCGACAATGTTGCCACCCGCCGCTTCCACACCCGACTGCTGAGCGATACGGCCATCGTAGCCAAGAGTGCAGCCGACTCGGTATTGTTGCGCTACTACATACCCATCAAGGGCAAAGGCACATACGACATAGCGGCAAAATATACGGCAGATGATGACAAGGTGCGAGGTCGCCGCATTGTGATTTACAAGATGCGTCGTGACTCGTCGAAGACGTTGGTTTACCAGACAAATCTGCAACTCGACCGCACCTCAAACCTTTCAAGCAAGCAAAAAATAGAGGAGCGTGACAGCAACTATGTGGCCCTCTACATCGATTTTATCGACAACAAACGTGTAGATAAGAAGGAGCGTAAAAAGACTACTCCTATAACTTTGCACGAGATTAGGGTTGATTACAACCCCGAGACCGAGAAGTGTGTGAAAATGCTCTTCGATGAGCAGAGCAATATGCGCATCTTCTCCGACACGATGATTCGAGCAATCGAGACTCTGGCCGCAGGGCCTAACCTGCAAACCTCGCGGGCGAAGGAGACCGCCAACGACTAATGCGCCGCATAGCAGCTCATTGGCTTGTCGATAGAGGCAAGGTGACGCAACGACCCGTTGTGACACTTGCCGACGATGGGCAGATTGTGGCCGTTGAGCAGTGGGAGAGCCTCGACAGTATGGCCCAAACCGAGTTCTACGCAGGAGCTTTGACGGCTGGATTCGTAAACGCTCATTGCCACATCGAGCTGTCGTATCTGCGTGGGAAGATTGAGCGTGGCAGTGGTTTTGCAGGCTTCGCAAGAGCCATAGGGCAAGTGCGAGGATTGGCCTCCGATGAGGAGCGAATGGCGGCAATAGCCGCAGCCGATGCTAAGATGTATAGCGAGGGAGTGGAGGTTGTGGCCGACATTGTAAACGGCACTACCTCGATGCCGACAAAGAGTAAGAGCAGAATCCTCTACCACTCATTTGCCGAGGTGTTTGGCCTGCTTTCGACCACTGAGCCGATGCTCGGATTGCTCCAATACGACAACACAACGCTCACGCCTCACTCGACATACTCGTTGCAGGAGAAGGTGTTTGGAGCGATAGCTGAGCAGAGATACGATTGCACTCACGATGCGCCACTCTCGGTGCATTTTATGGAGTCGCCCGACGAGAAAGCACTTTACGTTGGTAAAGGTTCTCTGGCCGAATGGTACGCAAGAATGGGTTGGAAATGCGATTTTCTGCACTACGGCTCACCCGCAGGACGCATAGTGGGGCAGATTGCAGCCAATAGAAAGGTGCTGCTGGTGCATAACTGCTGCATCGAAGAGGAGGATTTTGACCTGATAGAGAAGCACTTTCAGGTACGCCCAAGTTGGGTGGTGTGCCCCTGCTCGAATGACTATATTTCGGGACTGAGACCACCTTTGGAGTTGCTTCGCAGGCGTGGAGCCGAGATTTGCATCGGTACCGACTCGCTGGCCTCGAATGAGGAGCTTACGATGGTGGGCGAGATGAAAAGAATGAGCGAAGTACCGCTCGCGGAACTTGTCGAGTGGGCAACCATAAATGGCGCACGAGCTTTGGGCGTGGATCGGGAGAAAGGCTCAATCGAGGTGGGCAAACGTGCAGGTGTGGTGCTTTTGGAGGGCGTGGAGCAAGATACCGAAGGAGTGCTGAGGATTGGCCCCGAAACTACCTCGCGCCGACTGGCATAGGCAAGGGTGATGTTGAATTTTGAATTACAATAAAATATGGAACTGAAAAATATTTTAGCAAAGCGTCGCAGTACACGCAAGTTCACCGACCGCAAGGTTAAGAGAGAAAAACTGCAACAAATCGTAGAGAAGGCATTGCAAGCTCCTTCGTCACGCAACACACGTTCAACACGTTTTTGGGTTGTTGAGCAGCCTGAGTTGCTCGCCCACATAGCCGATATGCGCGACTATGGCTCGGCATTCGTGAAAAATGCTCCTGCCGCAATTCTTGTAATGGGTGACAAGACAGCCACCGACCTTTGGATTGACAACTGCGCCATCTCGGCCACCATCTTACAGTTGGCAATCGTTGACGAGGGATTGGCTTCGTGCTGGGTACACGTCAACGACCGCCCCGTGCTTCGTGCCGAGCCCGATGGCAAGAAGGCCGATGAGTTCCTGCGCGAGAAGATGGCTATACCCGAAAACTACGGTATCCTCTGCGCCATAGCATTGGGTTACTCCGATTTTCAGCCTGCACCACTCCCCGAATACGAGGGCGAGGAGCGTGTGAAGTGGCTCTAAGTAATTTATTGGATAAAGAAAAACTTAAATAGAATGGAGAATATAAAACCAAACTACACCCGCGAGGAGAGTTACGACTCGGAGCGCATCGAAAAGCTCGCCTATCACTACCGCGAGATACTCTCGCTGCTGGGCGAGGACCCCACGCGTGAGGGTTTAATCAAGACCCCTGAGCGAGTGGCTAAGGCTATGTCGTTTGTGACGAAGGGCTACTCGCAGGACCCGGTGGAGATTATCAACTCGGCTATTTTCCGCGAGGAGTATCAGCAGATGGTGCTGGTGAAGGATATCGAGATATTCTCGATGTGCGAGCATCATATGATGCCCTTTGTGGGCAAAGCCCACGTTGCCTACATTCCAAATGGTCGCATCACAGGACTCTCGAAGATTGCACGCGTAGTGGAGTGTTACGCCCGCCGCTTGCAGGTGCAGGAGCGTCTGACGGTGCAGATTCGTGACTGCATACAGAAGGCTTTGAATCCGATAGGTGTGGCCGTAGTAATCGAGGCCAGCCATATGTGTATGCAGATGCGAGGAGTGGAGAAGCTGGGCTCGGCCACAACAACATCAGCCTTTACGGGTATCTTCCTCAAAGACACTCGCACACGCGAGGAGTTCCTCACTTTGATTAGCAACAAATACCGTTAATAATAACAAAAAGATAAAGACTATGAAGAAATTTTTGCTCTCGGTGGCGATGCTTGCATCGGCCCTATCACTCGTGAGTTGCTTTGCTCCCAAAAACCAAATTAAGGTTATCTCTTACAACATTCGCCTAAGTGCGCACGGTGGCGCGCGCGGTGTTGATGGTATTCACTATTGGGATAATCGCCGCCACGCATCTATCAATATGATTAACGACGAAAAACCAACCGTATTTGGTTTGCAGGAGGCTTGCTCTGACCAGATTGATTTCTTGGAGGAGAATCTGCCACAGTACGATTATATCGGCGTGGGTCGTGACGATGGTAAGCGCGGAGGCGAGTTTATGGCTATCTTCTACGACAAGGAGGCTGTGGAGCTTCTTGATGGCGGTACATTCTGGCTCTCACCCACACCCGAGAAGGTGTCTCGCGGCTGGGACGCAGCTTGTATCCGCACCTGCACTTGGAGTCGTATGCGTATGAAGGCTACGGGTGATGAGTTTATATATCTCAACACCCACCTCGACCACGTTGGCGCAAAGGCACAGGAGGAGAGCTTGAAGCTCATTGCCGAGCGTGTTAAGCCATACATCGAGGAGGATTTGCCAATCTTCGTTACGGCCGACTTCAACTGCACACCCGAGAATCCTATCTTCGAGCCTTTGAAGGAGGTGATGGAGGATTCACGCGTAGTGGCCGAGGAGACCGACCACCGAGGTACATTCAACGGCTGGAACACAGTGAAGGGTAATGTTCTTATCGACCATATTTTCTTGCGCAATGCTAAGGCTCACTCGTTCCGCGTATTGTGCGACAAGAACTATGGCGCACCATTGATTTCCGACCACTACCCAGTGGTATTGGAGGCCAGCTTCTAATACAACTATTCAAAAATATATACGTCATTTCACATTTTTATATTTGTTTGGGTAATTAGAATGACTAAGCAAGTATATAAAAATGTAGAAATCTACCTTATAAGAAACGACATTGCGCAAAGTGACTTTGAGGCAAAGGCCGTTCTTAGGTAGGCTCTAAATAAGCGGTAGATTCTCACATTTTCGCATAGAGCCTTATATTATCACCGCTGGCCCACGATGCGAAAATATGGAATGACGAAGTATATATAATTTTTAATCTTTAATTTCAATTATGGAACAAAAAGTAAATGATATACTTGCGGGGATTATTCACCCTGAGACCGAGCGAAACATCATCGAGAGCGGAATGGTTGAGTCGGTGACTGCACGCGAGGATAAGATTGTCGTGGTGCTCCGATTCCAGAAAGCCCGCGACCCATTCGCAAATCGCATTAAGAGCCTTGCAGAGAAATTGCTCGCGGAGGCTTTCCCTGCGGCAGCCGACAATATTTTGGTGGCCATCAAGGAGGCCGCCCCAAAGGCTCCGCAACCCAAGCGCGAGAGTACAACCGTAAAAGTAGGCAAAATCATAGCTATTGCCTCGGGTAAAGGTGGCGTGGGTAAATCTACCGTAACGGCCAACTTAGCTCTCACACTGCGCAATATGGGTTATCGTGTAGGTTTGCTCGATGCCGATATTTATGGCCCTTCACAACCCAAGATGTTTGGTTGCGAGGGTTATTTGCCCGACGCTGTTCAGGAAGATGGTCAGGACTACATTGTGCCAGCACAGAGCCAAGATATTGAGCTTATGTCGATTGGTTTCTTTATTCAGCCCAACGATGCGCTTATGTGGCGCGGTGCAATGGCAACAAGTGCCTTAAAGCAGTTACTGCATCAGACTTTGTGGGGCGGCTTGGACTTCCTCTTGATTGATATGCCTCCGGGAACGGGTGACATTCATCTCACCATTCTTTCGGAGATTAAGCTCGATGGAGCTGTAATCGTATCAACACCCCAGCAGGTGGCTGTTGCCGATGTGGTGCGTGGTGTGGAGATGTTCCGCCACGAACAGGTGGGAGTGCCTGTGTTGGGTGTTGTGGAGAATATGGCGTGGTTCACGCCCAAAGAGTTGCCCAATAACCGTTACTACATCTTCGGCAAGGGTGGCGCAAAGGATTATGCCGAGCAGGCAGGAGTTGATTTCTTGGGTGAGATACCTTTGATTCAATCGATTATGGAGGGCGGCGAAACAGGAACACCATCGGTGGAGAACGATAAGGAGGTTGAAAAGTACTATCTCGAAATAGCCGAAAAGATGATTTGTAAGCTGTAAAGTTTTTTACTTTATAATTACAAACCATAAAACCCATATAAAACTTAAAGTTATGAAGCGTAGAGTATTTATACTATTGGGAATAGTGTTATGCTCCATTGTATCTGCCATAGCTCAAAATTACGACAAGGATAAGGTTGGCAATTATCCATTGCCCGACCCTCTAACATTCGCCAACGGAAAAAAGGTGAAAAGCAAAAAGGATTGGCCTAAACGTCGTGAGGAGATTTTGGAGATTTTCCAGAGCGAGATGTATGGCCGTATGCCCGCAGCACCTGAAACGGTGGTGTGGGAGGTAATCGAGCAGGGTACAACACTCGGCGGATATGCCACTCGTCACCAAATCAGAATGTGGTTCAAGGCCGACAAGAGCGGCCCAAAAGTTGATTGGTTGCTCGTAACACCCAACCATATAAAAGAGCCTGTGCCCGTAGTGCTGATGCTCAACTACAACGGCAACCAAACCATACTAAGAGACAAAGAGATCGACATAAATCCCAACTGGCAGCGTAACGACCCAACAAAAGATATAAAAAACAATCGAGCGACTGAGTTTTCACGTGGACTTTTCCACGACCCATACCAGCGCAGTATGATTCCTGCATCGACCATCATAGCAAAGGGTTATGCAGTTCTTACGGCCTGTTATACCGATCTATCGTCAGACCCATCTTACTGGGATAAAGATGAGAATGGAGAGCCACTACAAGGTAAGATAACCTACAATGGTATCTTTGAGTTGTGGGGAGAGCGTGATGAAAGCCGTACCGACAACACTACCGCACTTGGAGCGTGGGCGTGGGCATTGAGCCGAGGTATGGATATGATTGAGAAATTGGAATCGCTCGACCATAAACGAGTACTACTCACAGGTTCGTCGCGATTGGCTAAGGCGGCTCTTGTATCAGCAGCATTTGATGAGAGATACGCTTGTGTGGTTATCAACCAAACGGGCGGAGGTGGAGTTCCTCTGCACAAACATTATTACGGTGAGAATGTTGAAACTATGGCACGATACTTCCCGCATTGGTATTGCAAGGCTTATGCAAAGTATGTAAATAACGAGCAGGCTATGCCCTTCGACCAGCATATGTTACTCGCCTGTATAGCTCCACGACCTCTGCTTATTCAGGGATTTGATGACCCCTGGTATGACACCGAGGGTGAGTATATGGCTGTTAAGGCCGCTAGCCCTGTGTGGAAATTTTTGGGAAAGAGTGGTATGCCCGATGTGGAGTGGCCCGACGACTACGACCTGAGCGCCGTTGGAGAGTATTTGGGATATTATCGTCGTGATAATCTGCACGGCATTGCAGCCTACGACTGGGAGCAGATGTTCAAATTTGCTGATAAGTTTTTCTTTGCCGAGTAGTATAAATACTATATAATGTATAATTTTGTGAGAGGTATTTTCAAATGAGATACCTCTCATTTTTTTACTCTATCATATATACATAATATAGTATAAATTATGGGTAAAGATAGGTGTTGATAAGCCCCAGAAGAGTTAATAAAATTTGTTAATAAGTGGTGGAATAAGTTTTTGAAAACTTTTAATAAAATTTCGACCACGAAATTGGTCAAAATTCTAACGTGCAGATAGTGAGATAGGGTTGAGAATACCAAAATAATTATTGATATTTTTTTGAAAATTTATAAATAATCTTATCAACGATTTTCTTGGGGTAAATGATGAAAATTATTTCGAGTTGATAAGTTGAAAAGATTTTAGACAAAAGTGATTTTGATGTTAATTTTATATCTGAAAATAGATATAAATAACTGATACTAAACAAGAAATAAAACATACAATAAACCACCAGAAAAGTTGAAAACTATGTTAACTTATGTTGAAATAAAGTTTCGGTAAAAGTTATAAACACTATCAACACACTTTATATATATTCTTTATTTATTTTATTTAAATAAAAAGTAAAAAAAATTATAATTAAAAGTGTTCACAACTTAGTTAGGGAATTCAAAATTCAAGATTCAAAATTCAAAATTGCCTTCGGGCGGGAATAGATTGAGTTTGAGTTTTGGATTAGAAAATAAAAAACAAACCGTCATTCCGCATTTCTTCATTGGAGAGGGTCGGTGAAGATAAATAGCAAGTATGAAGAAATGATGGAATCTACCTTATAATACACCACGTTGCAAAGAATAATCTTTGCAGCAAAGACACACTCCCTCCCCTTCGGGTGCTCTCTCTAATTTAGAGGGAGAGTTTTTTGACTGTTCTTTGAAAGGCATTTAATAAGCGGTAGATTTCAACATTTTCGCATAGAGGCTTATTCTATCACCGCTGGCCGTTGATGCGAAAATATGAAATGACGTGATATTTATTGTGTAATAACGTGTGTATAATAAAAAACGCACCG
>JAFTVW010000059.1 GCA_017465605.1 Alistipes sp. | reverse complement strand
CAACGTAGCCAAATGAATAATCTGACGTATCCAGACCGAAGTGCTGACATACTGTGTACGCAACACTGTCTGCCTGAATTTCGCGGGTATGTCGATCAGGCCTTATCATTATATGCTTCGTGTCTTAAAGCGAGTGCAAATATAGGGTGCTTTTTTTTATTGTGCAAGTTTTTTGCGAAAAAAAACTCTTCGAAGGCAAAATTTACGCTCCCCGTACTGACAAATCTAATTTACCACAACAAAATTCATCGGGCCAATAGGCTTTTTTCGAGATTTTTTTGTACCTTGTCGAAAATATGTATTGCTATGGATAGGACTTTTGGCTTCCCGTACAAAAAATCGTTGGTAGCGGTTTTGGTATCGATAATTCTCTCATTTACGTCTGTTTCGTGTGCTTCGATGCGCCCTCACACGCAACCAAAGCACTCCAACAAGTATGCATATCGCTCGGTAAGCGTCGAAAAGTTTTCAGCGATTTTGCAACGTGGTGATGTTGTATTGGTCGATGTACGCACACCCGAAGAGTACAGCGAGGGCCACTTAGAGGGTGTAGATTACAACCTCAACGTGCGTAGCGCAACGTTCTTCAAGGATTACCAATCTTTGCCAAAAGAGAAACTGATAGCCATATATTGCAAGGGTGGTGGTCGCAGCAAACAGGTTGCAGGAGTACTTGCGGGCAACGGTTACAAAGTTGTGGAACTTGCCGTAGGCTACGATGGCTGGGTAAAAGCAGGTGGGAAAACCGAGAAATAACAAAGAACGAAACAATGCAGCCCCCAAATATAAAAAACTCCTCAAAAGAAGAGCGGCAAGCCTATGTGCTTGAAGCGTGGAAGTGCCTGCACGACTGCGAGGCGTGCGGCAAATGCCACATCTTGAAGGGTCGCGATGCTGAAATAGTGTATGCCGATTACATTAACGGCAAACGCTCGTATATGGATATCACATTGGAGATTAGAGATCGGGCTATCCAAACAAAGTAATATTAATACAACCGTTTCTGCACCTACCGACATAACCCACGTCTGCCGTACATAAGTAAAGAGCACTCCAATTTATGTGTAATGATGCACACCTGAGTATCAAAAGGTAAGCATCTACCCCACTCCATCTACTACCTACTTCTTGCTGAAATCGTAATCAAAGACGATAGTACGGTCGGCCTGAGAGTTTGACCCATCGTAACGTAGAAACAAGCCATACGACGTGCGGTAGATTCTTTTTTCGATCGTATCAATACTCAATGCAGAGAAAGAGATATAATCGGGGTTATAGGATACTTTATGTACCATATTTACGGCTGTTCCACCCCGCGCCAACGACATCTCGCCCAGCATCAACATATTGTACTTCTTCGACCCATCACTCTTCTTGCATTGATATGAGTTTTTGCTATGGATATGCCCAAATAGATGACACACATATTTCAAATCACCGAGCGAAGTGAAATCACGCTTTATGGAGATGTTGTGAATGCCCGCCTTGTCCTTATACTCTGCCTCCAACTTCGTCTTACTCTGAATGGCATCAATAATGTCGGGAATCATAAAAGCATCTTGATAGTAGGTAGCATCGGGGCAAGCATTCTCCTCGCTAAAAATCGGGGAATCTCCAAAGGAGTAGTGCATCAACGTAATAACGTGCAACCCCTTCTGCGTAGCATCAACCAACGCATCAATAAACCAATCTATCTGCTTCTGCGAGAATACAGCCGACATAAACGGATATTTTTTCCCATAATCGCCATCTTTATAGTCAAATGGGTCAAGGAATATAAGTCGGAACGCTCCCATCTGGTTGTTCGACTTGATATCCATATATCCGTATGCCCTATTCTCCTCGGCATTACCCCACGTCAGGTCTTTAAATCCCTGCATTGTCGTACACATACGACTGAAATAATCAGCATTGGCAATTCCCGTTACATCGTGGTTGCCCTTGACATCAATATATGGGGTTTTGTGAATGTTTGCAGCCTTCACAACACTTGAAATCGAATCGAGAGTGGTGATTATCGCAGGAGCATCTTTTTCGCCACAACCGTTGGCATTGTCACCCGTATTGCAGATGACATCGAAATCTCCCTTATTAAGACGAAAGGCCTGTCGCAATAAATCATACGAGGCGTGAACATCAGTTATGTGCATCAACGTAAATCGCTTATACCAACTTCGGCCAACACCATTTTCGCTATTCAATCGACCACATCGGTACGCTTGATACTCCTGATTGAAAAGATACGTCTCGATAGCCTCATTTGCCAGCACCTGTGCCTTTTGAGCATAGATATCCTCACTCAAAACAATACACATTAGCGCAACCGCAATATATAGTATTCTATGTTTCATATTTCCCTCAATGTATAATTCTACCAGCAAAAAAACACTATTCACCTAACAACCAGTATTTTCCGATGCAGAAAGTGTAGATGATTATCAATCAGTCATTTAGCACTCTAAAAGGTACAATCACTCATTTGGCAAGTCGTTGAGAATGTGTAAGTTAGTGATTTTCAACGCACTTTTCGCCTTGTACCTCCATTTTGGAATGTAAAAGTAAGTGTAATTTCTT
>JAFTVW010000014.1 GCA_017465605.1 Alistipes sp. | reverse complement strand
GAATCATTGATGTACCAAATTCACTTCAATTTAACAAAGTGTATCTGATAGAATAATCAAGGGTGATAAAAAAGTGCAGACAAGAAAACTATAAGAGAAAATGTATTTGTTCATTTCTTTGTCTGCATTTTTTTTGTACCTTTGCAACATAGAGGGTTATCACATTGTAGCATAACAATGAAGAACTCAGAAATACGAACGGTCGCTATCTCGTTACCCAATTTTCAAGCAATCTGAATAACCGTCTAATTACAAGATAATTGCAAATTCAGCGATTTTTCTACAAAAAACACGCTACCAAGAACAACCTTTGCGGCAAAGGCACACTCCCTCCCCTTCGGGTGCTCCCTCTAACTTAGAGGGAGAGTTTTTGGGCAGTTCTTTGGAAGGCTGTAATTAAGCGGTAGATTCTTACATTTTTGTATGGTTACTGATTGCATCACCGACCCTTTCCAATACAAAAATGTCAGAATGACATGTGTGTTTTATAAAAATACTCTATCTAACTCGATGTTAGATAGAGTATTAACTGATTTTGAATTTTGAATTCTAAATTTTGAATTTACATAACCTATGGACAGAAAACAATTTTTGACATCGATGCTCTCGTTGGGCGGTGTTGCATTGGCATCGTCGGCAAGTGCTACGATGCTCGATAAGGTGGCCGAGGCGGCTATTGCCGAGGCTAAGGCAGCGGCCAAAGGTGGCAAGCGCAAAATCGACCCTGCAACGGCAGTTCTGTTGTCGGATATTCATATCTGCGGCGAACTTGTCGATGGCAAGTCGAAGCACTACCCCTACAACCCCACTTGCCTGAAATTACGTATTGCCGAGATTCTTTCGATGCGACCCCTGCCTGCCAATGTGTTGGTATTTGGTGATGTGGCGTGGGACCACGGTTTGGAGGAGGATTACCGCTATGCAGCCGAACTGCTCTCGGAGTTGGAGCAGGCGGGTATTAAAGTGACTCTCGGTATGGGTAACCACGACCGTCGCGCCCCATTCTTCAAGGTCTTTCCGCAGTATGCCACAACGACAAAGGTCGAAGGGCGCGTAGTGTCGGTTGTTGAGATGCCCGACTTCGACTTTGTGATGCTCGACTCGCTGGCCGAGTTGCCTAATCTTAAACTGCGCCAATCGACAACCGTATCGGGAGAGATTTCGGGCGGTCAGATTGAGTGGTTGCAGGAGTTTGTGAAGGGCCGCACGCGTCGTGTGGTGTTGGGCTCACACCACCCTCTCAATGAGATGAGCAATTTGGAAAAGTTTATTGTTGAGACCCCTCAGGTGGCAGGTTATGTCTATGGTCACCTGCATATTTGGAGTAAGTCGGCTCGCGTGGTGCGTCCTCGCAAGGAGTTGCATATGTTGCCCACTGTGGGACTTCCCGCTACATTCTATGGCGATATTGGCTTTACCGTTATGCGCTCAACGCCCGAGGCTGTGACATTTGAATTCAGTTCGAAGGGTTTTTGGTGGCCACAACCCAAAGAGAATCCACCAGCTGAGTGGCAAAGCCGAGCTGAGGATTTGGCTTGCGAGAAGTGTAAGTTCTTGCTGTAATAAATAAATTTTGACAATGAAAAAATGTCTGTCTAACTCGATGTTAGGCAGGCATTTTGGCTTTTTAATTTTGAAAAATCTCTGTCTTTTACGACAAAATCACATTATGCTCGCGGATTAACTTACGCATATTAATCAGCGCATAACGCATACGACCCAGCGCGGTGTTGATGCTCACACCTGTTTGGTCGGCAATCTCTTGAAAACTCATACCTGAGTAGTAGCGCAACATCACTACCTCGCGCTGCTCCTCGGGCAGTTGCTCCACCAAGCGACGCACGTCGCTCTCAATCTGTGCGGCCACCATTTTATCCTCCACATTATGCTCGGCATAACGTAGCGTTCCCAGTACATCATAACCAGCTTCGGCCTCACTCACCGTACGAGCACTCTTTTGGCTACGGAAGTAGTCGATAACCTGATTGTGGGCAATACGCAACACCCACGAGAGAAACTTGCCCATATCCGAATATCGACCCTCGTCGATAATGCGTACGGCCTTGATGAGTGTCTCTTGCAGAATGTCATCAGCCACATCGGCGTCCTTAACCATCATACGGATATAGTCGCGGACACGACGCGAGTGACGTTCAATAAGCTGTGAAATGGCAGCGCAATCACCTGACAGATAGCGATTAAGCAATACTTGATCGCTTAATACTTGTGTGTTCATACTCTTCACTTTTAATTATATGTAGTGTTCAAAGAGTAGAGTTTCTTCAATAGGCAAATGCGTTTTAATGAGTTAAAAATATATTTTTCTGGGTGCAAGATATGAACTTTTTTTCAAACTACAAAATTTTTTGCCAAATTTTTGCATCACCCAGCTCCTGCACTCGGCACTGAAAAGTATCAATTATCGTGCCACGATATGGAGATTTTGATTTCCTCAACGACTTTCTGAAATACTCTCCGCAGCCCATAAATTTTAGAATAAGGCGTGGTTTTATGAAATATTCCGCAAAAATTCCTATATTTGCATTATATAGCGGTTTTGTCGCCCGTAACCTCCATAAGGCACGAAGGTTGCCTTGTCGTACAATAATTAACGCAGGCGATACGTTATATATAAAAGAAAAGGTGCCAAAAGCAGAGGCATAACGTGGTACCGAAAATAAAATCGGGGTGTAGTCGCTGGCCCGCGCCTCTTGCGAGAGTAGCACCCGAGGAGCATATTAACCTTAAAACAATGTGCGCTATGAAGAAGAATTTTATCAACACAGTAGCAATGGTTGCAGTAGCTGCAATCGCTACCCTTACATCGTGCGTATCGTCGCTCTATTCGTCGTCGAACTCTTACGATGACCTCTATGCCGTTCACGATGTAGAGGTGATTGCCGCACGCGAGAAAGCCGAGGCCGAAGTTCGTAAGGCCGAAGCCGAAGCACGCCGTGCCGAGGCTCTTGCCGAGCAAGCTAAATGGGAGGCCGAGCAAGCCAAACAGCAGGCTCTCTTGGCTCAAAACACCCCGCAGACCCAGCAGCAGACCACAGCATCGGCCCAGAACAATGGACTTATCGTTGTGGAGGAGAGTGGCAACGACTTTGTAGCGAACTCTTACGAGAGTGCCTATGCACGCCGTCTCAGAGGATTCCAGTCGGCCAGCTATCGTATGCCTTCGAGCTATTATAGTTTGCGCTACAACGGCAACGTAACCTACGCTACGGCCTACGACCCTGCATTCTACAACATTATGGTTTCGGGTGACGAGGTTTGGGTTGAGCCAAAATACATTACCTCGATGTTCGGCACTTGGGGCGCAACTCGTGCAACTGTGGTGCTTTCACCTTGGTACTACGGTTGGAGAGGCTGGTCATCGTTCTACGACCCCTGGTACTACTCTTGCTGGGGATTCCCTCGCTACTCGTGGTGGGATTGGAATTGGAATATCTGCTACGGCAGCCATTGGGGCGGCTGGGGCGTCAACCTCTGGTGGGGTTGGGGCGGATTGTATCGTCCCTGGCACCATCATCACCATCATTACGGCTGGTACGGTCATCACCACCATCACGGCGGATTTTGGTATGGTGATATGTGGGGCGGTGGCGGAGGCCATTGGTATCGTGGCGGAGACTACTACGGCTCACGCAACAACAACTCTCGCTTGAATGGCGGAGGTCGCGCACCTTCGCGTGGCTCGGCAGTGGTGAATCGTGGCTCGGCCAATTCTACTCCATATCGCTCGCCTAATTCGGGTAGCGTCTATGGTAACACCTCACGCACAGGTCGTTACGCGTCGGCGTTGGAGCAGCAGCGCAATGGCTCGGTGGGTCGCGGTACAACCACAGGCTCACGCTCAGGGTCGGCAGTATCGTCGCAGAGCTCAGGTCGCACGACCACTACAAATCGCTCGCAGGCGGTAACTAATGACAATAGCTCACAGCGCAGCAACAATTCATCGCGTAACAACTCTACTTCGCGTTCATCATACAATAGCTCTTCATCGAGTTCTTCGTCATATAGCAACAGCTCATCATTCAGCAGCGGCTCGCGCGGTGGTGGCGGCAGCTATTCAGGCGGTGGCGGTTACTCTGGTGGTAGCAGCGGTGGCGGCGGCTCACGCGGCGGAGGTTCGCGAGGCCGTTAGTAGGGAATTCAAAATTCAAGATTCAAAATTGCCTTCGGGCTGGAATAGATTGAGTTTGAGTTTTGGATTAGAAAATAAAAAACAAACCGTCATTCCGCATTTCTTCATTGGTGAGGGTCGGAGAAGATGATTAGCTGCTATGAAGAAATGATGGAATCTACCTTATAGAAAACAACGCTGAAAAGAAGGACTTTGCGGCAAAGACACACTCCCTCCCCCTTCGGGTGCTCCCTCTATTAGAGGGAGAGTTTTTGGAGTTCTTTGGAAGGCAGTAAATAAGCGGTTGATTTCAACATTTTGAGTTTTACAACTCTTCTATGATTTTTTACTTACACTCATAAAAAGGTCGCGAGACCTCGAAAATATGAAATGACGTAATATTTATTGGGGAATGACAGATTTGTATAGGATAATTAATTAAAACAGTGAACGATATGAAATTCATAGCAAAGATATCTCTTTTGGGCGTGATGCTCTTTTCGATGGCATCGGCTTCGGCTCAATACTACCGTTTTGGCGGTCTTATGATGGACCACGACGGTATGATGTCAAACGATATGTATGCTCTCTCGCAGGTAAACTTCGGTTTCGGTACGGCTCGCTCGATGGCTATGGCGGGTGCGTTCACCTCGCTTGGTGGTGACCTATCGTCGATGGGTATCAACCCTGCGGGTCTAGCGATGTTTCGCCATAACGAGATTTCTATCTCGCCGATGATGGGTTTCCAGAACTCAACCAATAGCGCACAGGATTGGGGCGACAACCAGCAGAGTCGCTTTGCGATAAGCAATTTCAGCACGACTTTCAAACTCTACGAGGGCAGCAGTAGCAATCTGGTGAGCCTGAATGTGGGCTTGGGTTATAATCGTGTGGCTGATTTCAATTATCGTTATGGCTACTCGTCGCTGAGTGCACCATCGGATTCGCCCTATCGCTCGATTAACGATGCCTTCGTGCGTCAGTTGGGTCAGGGCGGAGTGTTCCCCGACAATGACGGTGCGCTGAACTACGCCTTTGGCGATGCCTACTATTGGGGAGGAATCTTGGCATATAACAATTGGCTTATCGATGCCGAGCGTGATGAGTTTGGTGACTATTGGACTTCGGCAAATACGTTGGGTGTGAATGCCAGCGTGGGCCATACGGTTGGTGTCGAGAGCAAGGGCTCGATTGGCGAGTATCAGGTTGCTTTGGCTGCTAATTTCAATAACACGCTCTATGTCGGAGGTACTATTGGAATTCAATATGTGCATTGGGATCGTCAATTCTACTATGGCGAGGATTACATCTATAACGGTCAACAACCCGTCTATGCCGACGGTACGCCTATTGCCGAGCCAGCCGAGTGGTTGGATTATAATCAGGCGGTGGAGATGTCGGGTGCAGGCGTGAACTTCAAGTTGGGAGCAATCTATCGCCCCTTCCCAGCATTGCGATTGGGAGCTGCAATCCACACCCCCACATATTACGCATTGGACCGCACCTATCAGGCATATATGGGCTCGAACTACAACCCCAATGGCGACACAACACTCCCATTAGAGGATATGGGTGAGCAGACTTGGGATTTCGTGTCGCCCACACGTTTGATGTTTGGTGCTTCTTATACCTTTGGCCGAATGGCGGTTGTGTCGGTTGACTACGAGCGCACTTGGTACAACGGTATGCGAGTGAAGAATATCCCCGATGGTTTCGACCTCTCGGAGGAGGATTATCGTGCGGAGTTCAAGGCCAACTACAAGGGTGCAAATACCCTGCGTATAGGTGCCGAGATTAAGCCATTGTCGGTGGTGTCGTTGCGTGCCGGTTATGGTATATCCGATGCTATGTTGCGTAACGATAAGGAGTTGTACTACAACACTCCCACAACCTATAAGACCACCTGCATCTCAGCAGGTTTGGGATTCCAGTTGGGTGCAGTGAGCCTCGATTTGGCATACCAATACATCAAGAACGAGCAGACCCAGTATATGCTCTTCTACGCGTTGGACGATACGGGCTATTTCGATTCAGCCAGCCCAACATATAAGACCGATTTCGAGCGTAATTATGTGACCCTCACGATGGGCTACAAATTTTAGCGAATTTTTAGCGATTTCTTAGTGATAATTTTGGGACAAATTAGCGGCCCTCAAAAAAGAAAACACCGAAAACAATGAAGCGACTTCTGATTCTCTCTTTTGCCCTGATGGCTATTGTAGGCTGCTCGAAGCAGGCCGAAGTGCGAGTAGCAACGTTTAATATCCGATTCAATTCGGCCGAAGATGCCAAGACGGGCGACAGTTGGAACGAGCGCAAGGAATCGGTTGCTGAGGTTATCCTTTCGCACGACTTCGATATTGTGGGTACGCAGGAGGGAAGTAAGCGTCAGATTGCCGACCTGCTTTCGCTGATGCCCGACTACGACTGCATAGGTCACCCCTACGGCGGCTCATCGGGCGAGTTGCATACGGCAACCACATTCTATAAGCGTGATAAGTTGGAGCTACTCGACGAGGGTACTTTCTGGTATAGCCCTACACCTGAGGTGAAGAGCAAAGGTTGGGACGCCACCGATTTGCGCCTGTGCCATTGGGGTAAGTTCCGCGACAAGGCTTCGGGCAAGGAGTTTTTCTTCTTCGATTCGCACCTCTATTGGCGTCTGCACGAGGCGCGTGCCAATTCGGGTTGGGTGCATAATCAGATGATGCAGAAGATTGTGGGCGAGTTGCCCGTGATTAGCGTGGGCGATTTCAATTCCGGCGAGAACTCTCCGCAGATGAAAGATATATTCACATTGTTGCGCGATAGCCGCAAAGTCTCGGCATCGGCTCCGCAGGGTAGCGTGGATACCAATTTGGGAGGAGGCAACTTTGTTGGGCCTGCTAAGGGTCGTATCGACTTTATCTTGGTTTCGCCCTCGATTGAGGTGAAGGATTATGCCGTTTTGGAGGATAAGCGCGAGAATGGTCATTACCCTTCGGACCACCTGCCAATCGTCTGCAATGTGCAATTTTAATCGGGTTGCAACCTGTTTTTGGTATGTTTGAGCCCTTTATGTAGGGTCAAAATGAGTCTGCAAAGCAAAAAAACGCTTTAAGCAGAGTAAAATAAGTAAAAAATGGCTACTTTTGTACTTTGGTACTGAGTGGCCATTTTTAATTCAAAATCCAGAATTCAAAATTCAAAATTGTTTTGGAGAATGAAATGTGTATTTTGAATATCGAATATGGCATTTGGTTATAAAATTCTTGTGTGGCATAGCACGATTCAAAATCGTTGGCGAGAGGGTCAATAATTTTGAATTTTGAATTTTGATTTTTGAATTTTATAAGATATGGCAGTAGAGCTTAAAGATTTAACCAAAGTCGAGGAAAACTACTCGAAGTGGTACAACGAATTGGTCGTAAAGGCTGGTTTGGCCGAGAATTCGGCAGTGAGAGGTTGTATGGTCATCAAACCCTATGGCTATGCTATTTGGGAGAAGATGCAACGTGTGTTGGACGATATGTTCAAGGCTACGGGTCACGAGAACGCATACTTCCCATTGTTTATTCCCAAATCGTTCTTCTCGCGTGAGGCAAGCCACGTCGAGGGTTTTGCTAAGGAGTGTGCCGTAGTGACACACTACCGATTGATGAATAGCCCCGAGGGCGAGGGTGTTGTGGTTGACCCTTCGGCAAAGTTGGAGGAGGAGCTTATCGTGCGCCCTACATCGGAGACTATCATCTGGAATACTTATAAGAATTGGATTACCTCATACCGCGACCTTCCCATCTTGTGTAACCAGTGGGCAAACGTGGTACGTTGGGAGATGCGTACACGTCTCTTCTTGCGTACTGCCGAGTTCTTGTGGCAGGAGGGCCATACGGCTCACGCTACCCGCGAGGAGGCTATCGAAGAGGCAGAGCGTATGATTCGCGTATATCAGGATTTCGCGCAGAACTATATGGGAGTACCTGTAATCGTGGGTCACAAGTCGCCCAACGAGCGTTTTGCAGGTGCTGAGGATACCCTCACAATCGAGGCTTTGATGCAGGACGGTAAGGCATTGCAGAGTGGTACGTCGCACTTCCTCGGTCAGAACTTCGCTAAGGCATTCGACGTTACCTACGCCACTAAGGAGGGTACGCAGGAGTATGTGTGGGCTACATCGTGGGGTGTCTCTACTCGCTTGATGGGTGCTTTGATTATGGCTCACTCTGACAACAACGGTTTGGTGTTGCCTCCGAAGCTCGCACCTATTCAGGTGGCTATGGTTCCCATCTATAAGGGTGAGGAGCAGCTTGCCCAGATGAAGCAGCGTTTGGACGAGATTGCAGCCGAGCTTCGCGCGAAGGGTATCTCGGTTAAGGTTGATGCCCGCGATAATGTGCGTTCAGGTTTCAAGTTCGCAGAGTATGAGTTGAAGGGTGTGCCTGTACGTTTGGCACTCGGCCCACGCGATATGCAGAATGGCACTATCGAACTTGCTCGTCGTGACACACTCACCAAAGAGGTTGTTTCGCAGGAGGGCATTGCAGAGCGTATCGTGGCGTTGCTCGACGAGATTCAGGCAAATATCTACAAGAAGGCTCTCGATTTCCGTAACTCGATGATTACAAAGGCCGACACTTGGGAGGAGTTTGTTGATATCCTCGACAACAAGGGTGGTTTTGTGGAGGCTCATTGGGACGGTACTGTGGAGACCGAGGTTGCCATCAAGGAGGCTACAAAGGCTACAATCCGTTGTATCCCATTGGACGTTAAGGAGGAAGAGGGCAAGTGTATCTATTCGGGCAAGCCTTCTAAGTTCCGCGTGCTCTTTGCCCGCAGCTACTAATCGCTGAGAGTAAAATATAACTTCAAACGGCTACCTAACTTAGGATTAGGTAGCCGTTTGTTTATTCTCGCAATTAAAGTTCTTGACTATGGAGACAAATTCTCCGACCTTCTGCCTATCCTTGAAAAATTTACGACACATTGTTTGCTTTTTTAGTTTTAATATTTTATATTTGTAATGAAATATTTCGCATATTGAAAATATACAAACCGAACTAATGCTAACCCGTATATAATTAACTATTATGAAGAATTTTTATTGCTGTGTTTTGTTTTTGTCAGTGCTTTTGATTTCTGTTTCGTGTGGCTCTTCGCAGGGGAACTACGATTTTGTATGGAGCGAGGCCAAAGAGGTCGAGAGTCTTGTTGATAGGAAATATAAAGTTTCGTATATCCTGCTTGAAAATGCCCCCGAAAAAGGATTGGGAGGAGATATCAAATCGGTAATGTATCGTAACGGGCATTACTATCTGGCTGATGGTCCAATGGGGCGCGAGCGTTTGGTCGTTGTCGATGAGATGGGAAAAATCCAATCGACAATAAACCGATATGGTCGTGGTCCGCAGGAATATACAATGATGCTAACTTGGACTCTTCGTAACGACACAATACTTATTGCTGACAATCGGAATCAAATATTAGAATATACGACTGATGGAAAGTATATCAGAACTTCAAAGCTGCCTATTCCCTCAATTCACGCCATCGCAGCAACCGATTATGGTTACATTGTGCATCGCCCAAAATATTTTGCCGACGACTATTCTAACAACTATATTGTACATCTCTTAGATAAAAATTTCAATCTTACTTAAGACCTTATTGCCGATAGTGTGAATACTTATCACGTGACATTCAATCAGCAATTTAGCGAAACTGATAATTCGATTATTTTCCATCAGCAACAGACCGAATCGATATATGTATTCGACAAGCATAAGTGTAAATACGATGAGTATAGGATAGATTTCGGAGGTAGAGATAGCGATGGGAAATTTGCTACAAAACTAACCAATGCGCCTATTATGTTTGATGGTAAGATGTATAATTATACTTATATAAACGAGAAAGCATATAACTGCTCATTTGATATGAAAACAGGAGAGGTTTGCTATGCCAAATCGGGTACTGCGCCACTCTACTCATATAATTTTGCACAGGTTGATGAGAATAGAATCGTATGCTGGTTGAATATATCCGACTATGAAAATAAATTATTGACAAATAAACCCGAACTTCCCGATGAGTGTATGCGTCATTTGGAGAACGAGGGTTCGATTTTGATTGTCGTTGAATGCGAGAAATAGGGAGTATCCCGAATGTTGATTTGAATTATAAATCGAATCATCTATAAGGCCTAAAAACAATTAATTATTATGGAAAATCTTATTCTAAAATCTGTAAGGTTTAATGCCTTTGTAATCAAAGTGTTGTCGCTATTTGCTGTCATTATTTTTAGCAGTTGCAATGGCGGTGATGGCATAGTGAAATGCGAAATGCCCAAGAGTGTGGCTCTTTCGGGACGCGATGCTAAAATCGAAGTTATGGGTGCGTTGGACCTTAAAGTTGTGGATACTATGCTTGTAATAACAACTATGAAAACCACAGGCTTTTGGTCTTTCTATTCGTTGGACGACAAGGAGCATATGGGCGATTTTCTGAGTAAAGGCAATAGTGATAAAGAGTTTCTTGGCAAGCCAATAGTGGGTACTCAGCACTTTGAGAAAGATGAAAACGGTAACGATATCTGTTACATATATGATTTTCGCAAAGGTGGATTCAAGAGGTTTAATATGACTAAAAGTATTCGTGAAAATAGCTTGGATATCGTTCCGATGGAGATTAAAATCCCAGCCACAGTTTTTTCGTGGACGATGCTTGACTTTGATAATATTGTCATATCAGAACCCGATGAATCTCGCACATTTGAGAGGAGGTCTCTTTTGTCAAATAATCAGAGAATTGAAAAGCCCGTTTTTGCGATATTCGAGGATATGGTGACCAAACCCGATGGTGATATAAATGATATTGGAACTTTTATGGGTCATCGTCCTCATCTCAACCGAATTGTCGAATGTGGCAAAAAATTGAATCGAATATATCTCTACGACATAGATGGCGGTTTTTCTAAAATATTGAGCGTCAAAGAAGATGTACCATCGAATGTGAGTACAGTAATTGAGACATCTCCCGAATTGAAGCAAGATTGCTTCCGCTATTTGGAGTGTTTCGACGACTGCTTCTGTGTGTTATTCTCTGGTAATGACGCTCTGAAAGAGGAAACCAGCCCGCAGAATTCAAAGATATTTATTTTTGATTGGGAGGGAACACCGATTATCAGCATTAATCTTGATAGGGCTGTTACCTCGTTCTCATTCGATTGGCCTCGTAAGAAGTTATATACATTAAATTTCAGAACCGAAGAGATTTCAGAATTTGATATATCGCAGTTGGATATATAATCTTTATCCCAGCCATCAATCAAAAAATATTGTGTCGGGTGGGGATTATTCCGAAAAGTTTTGCTAAATCCGTCCATATAATTAGTGCAGTTTTGAAAAGGTCAAAAAGATTAACGTGGGATTTACCAGGATATTATTTTCCCACTTTTTGGTACTTCCTCTGATATATTAATTTGATATGTTGTGTATTTGTTTGAAATAACTATTTCGAGCGGGTGAGAGTGGTAATGTGTTGTAAATTTGGTTAACTTTGCAGTATGTATAATCAGAGAATTGTAGTACGCCCAGCCCGGAGCAACGATGCTGAGGTTGTGGCAAAAGTGGTTGCAATGGCTATCGGTGACGAGGTGGCGTTGCAAAATTATTGTGGAGTAGAGTATCTCGACGTATTGGCAGAGATTGCCCGTCGTGAGGCTACGCAGTATAGCTGGCAATATGCACTTGTGGCCGAGGTTGATGGAGTGACGGCCGGTGCTGTTGTGGGCTATGATGGTGCACGATTGAGCGAACTGCGTGAGGGAACTTTTGCTGTTTTGCGTGAGCGTATGGGGCATATTCCTATTGTTGCTGATGAGACCGAGGCGGGAGAATATTATCTTGATTCAGTGGGTGTATTGCCTGAGTTTAGAGGATGTGGAGTGGGGCGTACATTGATTGAGGCCTTCTGTGATAAGGTATTTGCTGCGGGGTGTGAGAAAGTAGGTTTGATCGTTGACTGCGATAACTATAATGCTGAGAAACTTTACGCTTCGCTCGGCTTTGAACGCGTAGGCAGAAAACGATTCTTCGGTCACGATATGTGGCATTTGCAGCGAAGAAAAAGGGTAGAGTATAAATAAGAATAACATATGACTAACAGCGAAAAAATCACAAAGGGACGAGATAGGCTTCGCATCAAATTGCGTGGCAAAAAATACGATGTTGAGTCCTTTGATTTGATGAAGATTCCTATAGAGTGGCTCTATCAGGATATTATTTTCCCGCTTTTTGGTACTTCCTCTGATATATTAATTTTTATTGCATTGATTGCCTCTATGAGTTTGGCTTGTAGTGGTGGTAGAGATGCGGTCTATTTTATTTCGCAGCCTTACACTTTGGTTGATAATATCCAATCTGAGCCAAAGAGTCCCGATAGAAGTGTTGCTGGCGGCGAGAACTACAACGCAATGGACGCGGTGGTGAAAGATGGGTTGTGTGTATTCTATACACCAACTGATTTTCCGACATATTTCTCGATTCTCGACCTTGCAACCAGCGAACATAAAGGAGAGTTTGGCGTTAAAGGTAATGGCCCGTTGGAAGCACCATATTTTAGTATCTTGCACGAACTTTATTCCGATGGCGGCAATATAAAGGCCTTGGTTGAAGATACAATGAAAGACCGTTGCTTGGTATGTAATGTGACCAAGACAATTGAACAGCAGACACCTATTTACGATACCATACTTCCCTATAATTGGCGGGCTTTTGGACGTGTGCCGAGTTTTAGTGCGGCAATAAATGACGATGAGACTTTTGTTGTATTTAACTCAATTCCCGATCACGAATTAAAGAGAGTTGTAACTCCCAAAGTCGGGGTTGTATCACGCTCCGAGCAGGCACTTATCTCGGAGTTCCCTATATTTTGCGACTCTGTTGTTGATGTTGCGCACATTGGCAAGTGGGATATAAGTATGCCCTTTTCGTTGAAGTGCGCTATGAGTCCCAACCGAGATAAGGTTGCGATAGGAATGCTTTACCTACCACAAATAAATCTGTTGAATATCGCAACGGGTGATTTGAAATGCATTAGGATAAAGGGAGCAGACAAGGTAGATTTGAATTGCGAGAATTATTATTATGCCTCTGTTCAGTGTGACGATGATTTTGTCTATGCTCTGTGTATGAATACTACGAATGTGCCTGTTGAAGAGTTGGATAAACATTCAGGCGAATTGCATATTTTCGATTGGAATGGCAATCTTGTTAAACGTTGGAAATTTGGTAAATTCTATAATAAAATATCAATAGACTGCGGAAAATTATATGCCTTCAAATTCTACTCAGGAACGATAGATGAATATACTCTCTGATAGAGTTCGGGGGCGAAGTAAATATAACCCAAATTCCAGTTGTTTATTAATGGTCGGCACTCGCAACGGGTGGCTGAATTTTTTTCTTCGATTTTGACGGTAAAAATAGCTTTGTTATATAACGATTAGAAAATAATTTTTTTGTCATCTGCATCTGGTAATTGCGAGAAATGTGGAAGAAATTTTAGTATTAAGGTAAATGATTCTCAATGAAAAGGTATAACATCTTATTGATTGTATTGCTTGCGGTGTTGACATCGTGTTCTAAAATTGATAATACCATCACTTACTCTGCGCCTAAATTTAAGAAAAATTTGGAGGCAAGTGTTCGTATCCTAAACAACAAAGCTCTGCTCAATACGCCTTGGAATATGTGGGTAGTTGATTCGGTAGTTATTCTCAATACTCAAAGTGCCGAGAACAATGGGCAGTTTCAGCTATTTTCTGCAATTGATGGCGCAGAAATAGGCAATTTCGGATTCAAAGGTCGTGGCGATAATGAGCTAACAAATTATATGCGTTGTGCAGTAAATGTACGCGAAAAGAGCCTTTGCGCCATCGATAATACGAATAGGTTGGAGGTCGATTTGCGAGCAATTGCCACTGGGTCACAACCTAAAATGAAAAAGTCGAAGATAGCTGGAATCCCAGCTGCGTTGCACATATATCACTTTGGCGATAGGCTATTATCGATGGGACACATCAATCCCCGCATAGCTTTGACTAACGGCTCGGCTTCTGATACGCTCTCGTCGTACAACGATTTTCCTCACATCACAACTGAGATTGACCAGAATGCTACTGCTAAGGTGTACTATTATATCCAAAGCTCTTCGTATGCGGTAGCTCCCGATGGCTCGAAAATATGCCATACCACCCGTAACGGAATGGTTATGGAAATTTTTGATGTTAATAAGGCAGGGCAGATTTCGCTTAGGCATATTCGCTATTTCTTCCCTACTAAGATGAAGAATTCGATGAGGGGAGCAGATGATTGCGTGAAGGGCGTTATACAAACAAGAGCCACCGATAAATATATCTATGCGCTCTATAAAGATACAACCATTGCAGACACTAAGTCTCTGCCCAAATTGGGTGTATTCAATTGGAAGGGAGATGAGGTTTGCCAATATCAGCTCGATGCCGAGGTTATTGATTTTGCCATTGCGGAAGATGGCAGCCGCGTCTGTTGTTGGGCGGAAAATGCCGACGGCGAGGAGTATTTGGGATATTTTGATTTGAAGGAAATATAACTTTGTTGAATATATTAAAAGAAAGATTTTTATGGCGTGTGCTGCGCTCGTTGTGTCAGCCGCCGCAGTAGTCGGAGGTGTTAAGGCTTACAATTATTATTCAATGCCCGAATTGAAGCAAGATTGCTTCCGTAACTTGGAGTGTTTTGACGACTGCTTCTATATGTGAGGCTTATATAAATAATGCTATTGCTAATCTGTGAATTATTTTCTATATTTGTAAAGGTCTAACTTCAATAGAAACCATAAACTCTACATATTATGAACAGAATCGTTTTAACTCTCGTGGCTCTCGCGGCACCCCTCTGCCTATGGGCCCAAATCGACGAATCGCGCCCAACGGCCGAGAATCCTATCAAATCATCTGATAGTCATTTGGAACGCATCTATACCATCAATGACAAATACAAAGATGTGGTTATCGTGGTAAATGCTCCGTTGGAGATGGACGCAAAGAAGAAGACAAAAATCATTATTTATGCCCTGCCCAATGGTAACGATATTGAGTACACAGCTGGTAAGGTGCGTAAGGAAGAGGAGGATTTCCGCTACGATGTGCAACACATCGCGGCACAGACTCGCTGGCTTAGGGAGAACAAGCCCCAATATAACTATGTTACAGCCTATCTGCAAGCCTCTATGCGCTCGTGGGGTACTTGGCGTCGCCTTCACCGCGAGAACGGCCTGTCGGCAAAGATTCTGCCTGCCATCATACAAGACATTGCAGACCTCTACAAACCATACAACCCCTCGATTACACTCAGCTCGCACTCGGGCGGAGGATATTTCATATTTGAGTATCTGCGCGTGGCCGATAAGATAAATCCTCTTATCGAGCGTATAGCATTTTTGGATAGCACCTACGGCTATGAGGAGGAGGACTACAAGGAGAAACTCACTGCGTGGCTCAAAAACAAGAAGCATTATCTAAATGTCACTTCATATCAAGACAGTACCGTTATCTACAACGGAAAGCCGCTGGTAAGCCCAACGGGAGGTACTTGGTGGCGCAGTCAGAAGATGCAACGTGACCTTGCCGAGAAGTATAAATTCGAGAAGGTGGAGGACGATACATATCTTAACTTCTATGCAAACGACGGCCAAATAACCATTACCCTTGTGAAGAATCCTACGGGGGCTATTTACCATACTGTATTGGTCGAGAAGAACGGATTTATAGATAGTTTCCTCTCAGGAACTTCGGAGTGGGGCAAAGGCTATCAGTTCTGGGGCGACAGGGTCTATAATCATCTCATAAAAAAGGCCCCAATGATAAAACAACATTGATGTTATATCGAAACCTCCTTCGAGGGATTTTTGTGTAGTTTGCGGAGCTGGTAGGCCAGCAGCGCAGCTGCCAAAAGGGCAGCCAAAGCGTCGGCAATAGGAATTGCGTACCACACACCATCAACGCCCAAATGTTGTGGCAGGGTGTAGAGCAACGGCACGATAAAGAGCATCTGACGCGACACCGAGATTATTATCGCACGCTTGGCTTTGCCGATGCACTGGAAGAAGTTACCCACCACAATTGAGAATCCCACAATAGGGAAAGCCAGCAGGATAAGCCTCAGACCACGAGCCGACTGCTTGATAAGAGTTGTGGCATTGCCCGTTCCGTCCTCGCTCACGAAGATTCTTACCACCTCGTAGGGGAACAATTCGCAGACGATAAATCCCACAACCGTAGTGAGCGTGGCCCAGCCGATGGTCATATAGAGAGTCTTGCTCACGCGGTCGTATTTGCGTGCGCCGTAGTTGTAGCCGATGATTGGTTGCATACCCTGTGTCAGACCCAGCACAATCATCGTGAAGATGAAGGCCACGCGATTCACAATGCCATAAGCTCCGATGGCCGTGTCGCCGCCATACTCCTGCAAAACGTTGTTGACCACGATAACCACCACGCAGGCGCAGACGTGAATCGCAAAGGGGGCCATTCCTATACCAATGATATTCTTGATAATCTCCCAGCGGAAGCGGAAGATGCCGTGACGGAATTGCAGAAAACTGCTGGGCGAGGAGAAATGCATAATCTGAATGATGAGCGGCACCAACTGCGCTATCACCGTAGCCCACGCCGAGCCTGCTATGCCCCACTTGAATCCGAAGATAAACAGGGCATCGAGCACGCCATTGATGGCAATCGAAATGAGCATCATCGCCATCGCCTTTTGGGGATAACCCGTCACGCGGACTATGCAGTTGAGCCCTAAGTATAAGTGAGTTACGACGTTGCCATAGAGTATGATTCGCATATAATCGCGTGCATAGCCGATGGTCTGAGAACTTGCTCCGAAGAAGTAGAGCAAATCATCGATAAAGATAAGTCCCAGCAACGTGAAAATAAGTCCCATCGCCACGTTGAGCAACACCACATTACCCAAAATCTGCTCGGCAGCCTGCTTGTTGCCCTGCCCCAAACGAATCGATGTTATAGCCGCCGAACCAGCTCCCACCATCGCCCCAAATGCCGCACCGAGATTCATCATCGGCATCGTCAGAGCCAAACCCGAAATAGCCAATGGGCCAACACCTTGACCAATGAAGATGCTGTCCATAATATTGTATAGCGAAGATGACACCTGCGCAATGATTGCGGGCATCGCGTATCGCTTCAAAAGCTTTCCGAGTGAGTCTGTTCCTAACGAAAGAGGTGAATCTTGTGTACTCATAACGACTGCAAAGTTAATACTTTTGTAATTCAAAATTCAAAATTCAAGATTCAAAATTGGCTAATTCTATATCTAACATCAAGTTAGATATAGAATTTCTTTATTGTAGTGTGTCAAAGTAATAGTGAAACAGTCGTAAGACTGCGTCATTCCTCATTTTTACATCAACTAACCAGCGGTGATAATATCAGGGTATATGTAAAAATGTTGAAATCCACCGCTTATTTACCGCATTGCAGAGAACAGTCAAAAACTCTCCCTCTAAGTTAGAGGGAGTCCCCGAAGGGGGAGGGAGTGTGTCTTTGCCGCAAAGGTTGTTCTTGGTAGCGTGTTTTATGTTTTATTCCACTTTTTAGCCGTAAAAAGTGGAGCAAAAAGCGGCGCAATGATAAATTTTAGGGGTCATCCAATAAAATTTCCTAAAACAGATGCTTCGCACTTTTGAAGCAATCAAAAGGTCTCTGTTTTTTAACGGAAATTTCACCGCCTGCCCTGTTTCCTAAAATTCATCGGTGCGTTTTTTTTATTATAAAACGTCATTTCATATTTTCGCATCATCGGCCAGCGGTGATAGAATAAGCCTCTATGCGAAAATGTTGAAATCTACCGCTTATTTACGGCCTTGCAAAGAACGGCCCTTGCCGTAAAGCATATCACAATAAGGTTTTCAAAATCTTATTTTGAATTTTGAACTTTCGATTTTAACTTTGTGGCGGAAAATCGTTAATTGTCAATTTTTTGAAATTAGGATAAAATGAGAAAGTTATTATTAACCATCACAACCATTGCAGTTATGGCAAGTTGTAAGAATGCGGCCGATGTACGTCCTGCTATCGACCGTGCAAATTTCGATGAGAGTATTGCTCTGAACGAAGATTTTTATCAGTACGCAACAGGCGGCTGGCAGAAGGCCAACCCAATGAAGCCCGAATTTTCGCGTTACGGTGTGTTTGACATCTTGCGCGAGAACAACGAAGTGCGTTTGAACGAGCTTTTCGCTTCGATGACCAAGTCGAAGGCCGAGAAGGGTAGCGTCGAGCAGAAGATTGCCGACCTTTACACTATGGGTTTGGATTCGGTACGTCTGAACAAAGAGGGTGTAGCTCCTTTGAAGGCCGACCTTGCACAGCTTATGCAGGTGTCGGAGTTGCAGCACGTTACAATTGCTGTGGCTCGTATCCATATGGCCGCAGGTAATCCTCTGTTCGGTATTGGCGTGAGTGCCGATTTGATGAACAGCAATATCAATGCTCTCTATGCCGACCAGTCGGGTTTGGGTATGGGCAACCGTGACTACTACCTCGACGAGGAGCACGCCTCAAAGCGTGAGGGATATGTGGAGTGGCTCACCAAAGCCTTCACAATTTGTGGTATTGACGATGCTGCCAATGCTGCTAAGGGTGTGTTGGAGTTCGAGACTAAGATGGCTAAGTCGTTCCGCTCAAATGTGCAGTTGCGCGATGTTGCGTCGCAGTACAACCCTATGTCGAAGGCCGACTTTGTGAAGCGTTACGATGCAATAGATTGGGCAACCTATTTCCGCGATATGGGCATTGGCGAGTTCGATAAGATTATCGTTGGTCAGCCCGAGGTGTTGGACACTGTGAATGGCTTGCTCAAATCGGAGTCTCTCGCAACTATCAAGAACTACTTGGCTGCCAGCGTGATTTCGAGCGCAGCAGGTTATGTGGGCGACGAGCTTTACACTGCACACTTCGATTTCTTCGGTCGCCAGATGTCGGGTCAGCAGCAGATGCGTCCCCGTTGGAAGCGTGCTATGGCCGTACCTAACGGAATCTTGGGTGAGGCAGTGGGCGAGATTTATGTGAAAAAATATTTCCCCGAGAGCGACAAGCAGCGCGTATTGGAGCTTGTTAAGAATTTGCAGACAGCTTTGGGTCAGCATATTGACGCTTTGGATTGGATGTCTGATGAGACAAAGGCTAAGGCTCGCGAGAAGTTGGCAACCTTCACCATCAAGATTGGCTACCCCGATAAGTGGAAAGATTACTCTTCGCTTACAATAAACCCCGCATACTCATATTGGGAGAATATGAAGCAGGCATCGGCTTGGTACACTGCCGACAACATCTCGAAGCTCGGCAAGGAGGTTGACCGCGATGAGTGGTTTATGACCCCTCAGTATGTAAATGCTTACTATAACCCCACAACCAACGAGATTTGCTTCCCTGCGGCTATCCTCCAACCTCCGTTCTATAACTCTGCGGCCGACGATGCCGTAAATTATGGAGCTATTGGTGTGGTTATCGGCCACGAGATGACTCACGGTTTCGACGATCAGGGTCGTCACTTCGACAAGGCTGGTAATATGGCTAACTGGTGGACCGAGGCCGATTCGGAGGCATTCAAGAAGAAAACCGATGTATTGGTTGAGCAGTTCAATAAGGTCGAGGTGTTGCCCGCAAAAGATGGTCAGCCTGCAATTATGGCCGACGGAGCGTTGTCGCTTGGCGAGAACATCGCCGATCAGGGTGGTTTGCGCGTAGCTTACACAGCACTTCACAACTCATTCGAGGGTAAGGGCGAGCCTGAGCCTATTGATGGCTTTACTGCCGACCAGCGTTTCTACCTCTCGTATGCGACAATCTGGGGTCAGAATATCCGCGACGAGGAGATTGCACGTCTTACCAAGACCGACGTACACTCACTCGGCAAGAACCGCGTGAACGTCACTTTGCGTAATATCGACACCTTCCACAAGGCATTCGGCATTACCGAGGGTGCGATGTATCTCCCCGAGAACGAGAGAATTATTATTTGGTAGTAAGCTGCCTTTTCTATATCTCACAGCCGCTATGCTCTTTTGTGTAGCGGCTTTTTTTGGAATTCAAAATTAGGTTTTGAAAACCTTTTTATGATTGCCTTTGAGGCAATGTAAGTTCTTTGAATTGGAAAGAAAATAAACACGTCATTCTGACATTTTTGTATTGGGGAGGGTTGGTGATGTAACTATCTTCCATACAAAAATGTAAGAATCTACCTTATAATAAACCACCTTGCAAAAAGTAACTTTGCGACAAGACACACTCTCTACCCCTTCGGGGACTCCCTCTAACTTAGAGGGAGAGTTTTTTGTTGTCGCACACTACAAGGCCGTAATTAAGCGGTAGATTTCAACATTTTGAGTTTTACAACTCTTCTATGATTTTTTACTTACACTCATAAAAAGGTCGCGAGACCTCGAAAATATGAAATGACGTGATATTTATTGTGTAATAACGTG
>JAFTVW010000058.1 GCA_017465605.1 Alistipes sp. | reverse complement strand
TGCCCTTATCGGTGATAACGATGTCAGCTATATCGCCGACCTTGCCACCAACATTATGGCGGGCTACGATATCAACAACAATAGTATGGATAGCGTGGCGGATATTATCGCCTCGACCATTTCTCGCTCGAATGTCAATATCGTAGAAGTTGCGGAATCCTATAAAATGGCAGCAGGTTATCTGCGTACTGCGGGTGTGGACTTCACAGAGAGTACCGCAGCCATTGGTTTGCTCGGTAACATGGGTCTGAAGGGAACACTTGCCGGTACTTCGCTCCGTGCTATGGCAACACGTTTTGCCAAGCCTACAAAGGAGTCGCAGAGGGTGCTTGACCGCTTGGGCGTGAAGTTTACCGAGATGCGCAATATCGAGGGTGTGATGGTCGAGAAACTACGACCATTGGCCGATATCTTCGAGGATCTGAATAAGAAGGGAGCATCAATGGCCGATATGCAGGCTATCTTCGGTAAGATTGGTGGTAATGCGGCGATGATGCTGGTGAACAACTACGACCAGTTGCGTAACCTTACCGCCCATAACCGAGGCTCACAGGGTATATCGGCAGAGTTGGCCCTCGTCAAGCAGAATACCACCAAAGGACTCTGGGCACAAGTAACATCGCAGCTTACCGAGAGTTTTATGCAGGCATATGAGGTGCTGGAACCAACTATTCGACAAGTGTTTCGCTCGTTCCTCGATAAGTTCAAGTCGCCTGAGTTTACCAAGGGGCTTGTCTCTATTGGTAATGCTCTGCTGGATATTATGACCGTTATCGGTAATATCGGTGCGTGGGTGGCACGTAACTTCCACTGGATAGAGCCACTTGTCTTCACGGGCTTTGTCGCAACAAAACTCTTTAATGTTGCTGGTGCACTGACCAATGTAGGTGTTGCTCTTGGCTTTATTGGCAAGCAGTCGGCAGCGATGCTCGGTAGCGAAGATTGTGCCGCCCGACATCAACCACTCTACGGTGGAGTTCTACACAGACTACAAGACAAATGAGATTTATTGGTCGCTCAACCGCATCAAGTTCTTGGGAACGAAGACAGCCGCATATATCGTAACGGTCCGTGCAAGAGGCAGATTTACGAGCATCGAAGACTTTATTGAGCGTGTCTTCCGCCATAAACTACGAAGCAAAGACCTCAAACATTGGGACGAGGTAAACCCGATGGCCGAGAATGGTCGTGTGCCTGTTAATACTCGCCACCTGAAGAATATGATCCTGGCAGGCTGCTTTGATAAGATTGAGAATGTACAAGCGGTAACGGAACGCTATGCCATACTCAAACGAGCGGCACTGAAATTAGGCTTCAATCTGCGTGAGAGCGATGCTCCCGAAGAGTTGCGAGATAAGCATCACTTCTGGTCGCAACAGCAGATTGCAGTGTCAGGCATAGGCTCGATTGACTACCGTCGTATCTTCTCCAACTCACCAGACAGAGCGAAGGTCAAGGGTAAGGCATCGTACATATCTCTTACTGATGTTATGCGAGATGAGAACGATGGTCGCAAGGCTGCCGTGTGTGCTACTGTGTCAGAGTATTCGGAGCATAGTTTCACAGATAGGGAGACCGGGCAACGCAAGCGATTTGTGAAGCTTATACTGTCGCAGAACAATCAGACTGCAGAGTGCACTCTGTGGGATGAGTTCTATCGTGCACACAAGGAGGAACTGCAACATATCAAGGGCAAGATAATCATCCTTACAGCAGTTATTCGTTACAGCGACTACACAGCTTCTAACGCCCTGCAATCATATCGTAACTCCCTTTTATTCATTCAGTAATATGGCTCCAAAGACAGAACAAAAAGTATATGTAGGCATCGGACTCGACTTTGAGACAGGAGGTCTTGATCCACAGACTTGTGCCTGCACCCAGATAGCAGTACAGGCTGTAAGGCTCGATACCTGGCAGGTGACTGACCAGTATCAGGCTTACATCCTTCCTCACAACAAACAATCGTCAGGATTGCCCACTAAAAAGATACTCCGCACCCGTAGTGAAATTGCCCGTGAGGATAATACTCTTATGCTCTACGAAAAGAAGGCATTGGACTACTCGGCTATAACGATGGATATGCTCAAACAGCAGGGCGTAGATATTATCAAAGTAGCAAATGATATTATTGCTTTTGCCAAGCGTAATACCGCGTCGGTTGGCAAACAATGTAAGCCCTTTCTTATTGGACAGAATATTCAATTCGACATCGGATTCTTGCAGCAGATGATGAACTACACAGGGCTTATGGAGGAGTTTGAGAAAACTTTTGCCGGAACAAAGGACTACTACGGACATTTTCAGCCTCACTATATCGACACGATTCTTATTGGTCGATTGGCTTTCGCAGCCGACAAGGAGGTAACATCGTACAAGTTGGAGATTGTAGCCTCGCAATTAGGCGTAGACCTCGACGATGCCCACGATGCGGCGGCCGATGTAACAGCAACCCTCGATGTGCTTGGCGTCTACACATCACGACTAAGAAACAACGATGGAGCAACAATGAAAACTGGACAACGAGAGAAAACAAGAAAACATTTCAAAATATAGCGAAACCCATGCACAAGATGGGGTGTTATGTGAGAAATGAGATAATATTTGGCAAAATAGTTGCAGGTAATAAAATAATTACCTATATTTGCAAAAACAATGATAGATACTATGCCTACGATTTTTATTTTATTTGGATTTAGATTTCTCTTTTACGCCAATGACCATGAGCCTATTCATGTTCATGTAGTTAAGGGGAATATACATGCTAAGTTTACAATCAATCCTGTGATATTGGTTGAAAATCACGGCTTAAAACCATCAGAGATTAAAATGGCAGAGTCCGTTATAGAGGAGAATGCCGAGATTATTGCCGAGCATTGGAATAAGTTTTTTAATAACAATAAATAGTAATTGCCTTATGTTGACTATTGAAAAGATTTGGATTACCGACACTGCGGTATGGATCAGAACTGTCGATGGTCGCGAGGCTTGTGAAAAGTTCTCTGACTATCCACGATTAAAGTTTGCCACACCGGCTCAGCGTGAAAATTATTCGGCTGATGCTTTTGGTATTCACTGGGAAGAGATTGATGAGGATTTGAGTTTTGAGGGGTTCTTCACTCAGAAGAGTACCAATACGCTGTATGAGTTGTTTATGGCACATCCGGAGATAAATGCATCTGCAGTAGCTCGTCGTTTGGGTATGGCACAGAGTCTTCTTGCCCAATACATCAGCGGTACAAAACGCCCGTCAGATGAACGTATGGAGTGCATTAAGGCTGAAATTAGGCAGATAGGAGCTGAACTTTCTGCAATTTAGCAATAACACATTTTTGAATAAGAATCCGTCAGATGAAAGTTTGACGTTTTTTTTTGTGCCCATACTTGCCACTTTATAATTCAACTACTGATTTCTATGTTGCGAAATGGTTGCATCCTTAACAACTGTTTCGCAATAATTATTTATATACCACACAATATTGCCTTTATCTGTAACCCTCATGTCAAAATCATCCCTATCCTTAAATAAATACAAAAGATATGACACAGGAAAACAAACTTCCAGAGGAAGTGCCCGAAACCATCACATTCCGCACTGAGGACCGAATGATGTATGGTGCTTTGGGGTACGACGGCAATGAACTGATGGCTGTGATTTCGGGCTACGACCTCGAAATCAAGTTCAATATGCGATTCATCAACTCACTGGCCGATGCCGAGGCGTGCTCCAATGCTCTGGCCGATGTATTCTACGAGGCACTGATGGATCAATTAATTCGAGAAAATAACCCATTTGCTAAACCTCCCGAAGCAAAAACACCTACTCTTAAATAAAAGAGAAAGAATATGTCAGAACTAAATGATAACATACAGAATAACCCTGAGGAGAAGCCACTCACCGAGCAGGAGTTGCAGTTTTGCGACCTCTATGTGAATGGAGGAGCAATGTATGCAGGACGACCGGCCAAGTGCTTCAAGG
>JAFTVW010000013.1 GCA_017465605.1 Alistipes sp. | reverse complement strand
TCGTCGTCTTGCACCATACAGTAGCAACGCTTGCCATCGGGAGTCATTACAAAGCTATATGCCATCATATCCAATATATAGTTCTTCACCTCCTTGCCTTTCCAGTCGAACACGCCAAGTCGAGGCTCAGAAAAATCGAAACCAAGCCCCTCACTATACATTATATAGATGTAGTCATCTGTCGAATCCATACAATATGGGCCTGTTATGCAGTCGGACATTGGCGCAATCTCATCTTTCATTCGTGCTTCAACAAATCGGCACTCCTCACCAGCGGTGATTTTATTATTTTTGATGTCGAATATCTGCATATAGAATCCCGAATAGAACGAGTTTACAAATTTGCTCCCATCGGGTTTTAATGTGAATATTCCATTATCTCCCATATAGCGTCTTTGGAAATCGGGGTCTTTATGGTTGGCAAAGAACTTTGAGATATAGTGTCGCTCATCGTATCGGCCCAATGTGTCCTGCAAATTCTTCGATGTGATTATAAATCGTGGGTGCGCTTCTAAATGCAATATTCTATCATTATCGAGATAGAATATTGCACTTGTGGAATTAATATTCTTATGAAATCCCTGCTCTTTAAGATAGCCGGTCTGTCCACTTATGACCTTTGCCAAGTCATAAATCACATATTTGTTTTGCGATTCAGCGTAAAATTCATTCTTCTCGATATTTACATCGTATTCGGAGTAACTGTCCAACTCTCCCTCGCCGCGACCCGATGTGCCAAATGAAGCTACAAATTTGTTGCTCTTTGTGTCGAATACTTGCATTACATGTTTATTGTCGGCGTTGTCTGCGGGGATAATAATCTTATCACCGACAATGCGTAGGTTGCGGCCACCAGCTATTGCATAGTCGCCCTTAATTAAAGTCACCTTTACATTTTCTGTTTTGGGAAAGTTTAGCGGAGTGTATTCCAGCTTACCCTTTTTGTCGCTCGGTTTGTTGGCACACATTGCCAATGTCGATGCTACGCATAGCGTCAAAGCCAATTTTGAAATAAAGTTTTTCATCGGGAATATTGTTTTTATTTGTTAGTAATCTTATTTATTGTATCGCATTTACAAAGTACTTCGTTACAAAGATATAGCATTAAGACTAAATAAGCAAACAATAAGTAGGAAAATTTTCGGGAAGGCGTGGGGCTATCTTTTGGTCGATTATATTTGTATGAGTGAGAAAAAAATCCTATATTTGTTATATATTAGCCATAAGAGGCCAAATATTGAATAAATGTCGAATTTATTAACCTATAACACAATAGCCTATGAGAACAATTAAGTCTATTTTGGTGGCGATGATTGCTACAATTGCTTTTGTTGCGTGTAGCGATGCGGGGAAGATCGATGACCTTACGCTCTCTATCCCCTTTAAGTGTAACACATATGTTACCCCACTTGATGCCGATTCTAAGGTAACTCCTTCATTTGCCAACGAGATTATTGTCAATAGTTCACGTCGTGCCGACGATGCCGAGATGACCGCTGGTAGTTGGAAGGCCGAGTTTAAGGAGAAGGAGCCTCATCAGCTCTCGATGTATTTCTATACCGCCCACACAGGTAAGTTGGGTTTGGCGTTGCGTGCCGTTCAGAGCGACGAGGGTGAGTCGGTTTTGAAGGTTTCGATTGGCGAGAAGAGCAAGACCATCAAGGTCAAGAGCGGTGCTAAGAGCGATACCTATTATGTCGGCGAGTTCAACATCTCGGAGGCTGGTTATGTTCGCGTGAATATCGAGCCAGTATCGACCACCGCTGCAAGCTATCCTTCAATCTCTGAGTTCTTGGTTGGTGGCGAGGCCGTAGCTAATGCCACAGCTAAGATTAAGGACGAGGTGGTATTCGTTACTTTGGAGGAGAGCAAGGCCGATTTGCCTCACTTCATTCGTCGTGGCCCATCTAACCACTTTATGTGGGATATGCCCAAGGATACCGAGTTCTTCTACAACGAGGTGTATGTTCCCGAGGGCGAGGATTTGCCCGGTGCATACTATATGCTCACTGGCGGTAATGGCTTCTATATGGGTATCCAGCCCAATAAGAAGGGCCACAACCGTACCGTTCTCTTCTCTGTATGGGATACCAACACCAGCAAGGGTCAGGTGGCTCAGCTCGTAAGCAATGGCGAGGGCGTGCAGTCGAATGGTTATAGCCACGAAGGCTCAGGTATTCAGAATTTCTACTACTATGATTGGGAGGCAGGCAAGACCTATGCAACATTGGTTCGCGTGCGCCCAGAGGTTATCAATGGCCGCAAGACAGGCAACACCCTCTATACGGGTTATTTCCGAGGCGATAAGGGTTGGGTATTCTTGGCCGAGATTCGTCGCCCTGCTATCGAGACCTACTATAAGGGTGCTTATTCGTTCAGCGAGAACTTCCGTCCTGAGTATGGCTGGGTACCTCGTAGCGTGATGTTCCCTTCGCAGTGGATGCGTGATAAGAATGGTAAGTGGCACGAAGTTTTGTCGGGTCGTTTCTCTTGCGATGCTACTGCAAACAAGGGCTTGCGTCGCGACTACGAGGGTGGTGTAACAAAAGAAGGTCATTTCTATCTGCGTAACATCGGTTATATCAACGAGAATGTGAAGTATCGTACTCCATTTACTCGCAAGGCAACGGGCAAAGCTCCCGATATTGATTTGGAGGCATTGGTTAAACTCTCGAAGTCGCCCGATGGCTTGAAGAAGTAGCAAGTTGTTAGCTGCCTGCTTGCCGTGAGCGATTGTGGGAGCTGATATATTATTGAAATAATTGTGCAATCATTTGTTTGGTTGCACAATTTTTGATTGCTGCTTTCCGTTTATTAAGTAAGTAAATAAATATCGATTATTATGAAAAGAGTATTTGTATCGTTGCTGGCTCTCCTCTCTGTTACGCTATCCCTCGAAGCCGTAGCACAGAGCGTGGGTGGCCACGAAATAGAGGTGCGGCAGGAGAATCGTATCGAGGGTAAAAAGTCGAAAAAGAATAGCCAAAAAGGCAACAAGAGCGGCAAGAGTAGCAAGAAAGAGCAGCGGGCAATGGAGGGTGAGCTCGCCCATAAGACAGCACTCTCACTTCTCACTTCGCGCGAGTTTGTGATGGAGGCCAATAAGGTCTCAATGCCCGATGGTAGTAGCGTGTCGGTATTTTCCGATGTCAACTATCTTATGATGAAGGGCGACAAGGCCGTTGTGCAGGTCAACCCGGGAATTTCGGGTGGCCCTAATGGTATGGGCGGTATCACGTTGGAGGGCAGGGTGGTCGATTTAACCCAAACAACCGACAAGCGTGGCAACGTAACACTCGAATATACGGTTATGTCAACGGGAGGCTCTGCCGAAGTTGAGCTATTGCTGATTGGCGGTGGCGACAAGGTAAACGCAACCATTAAACCCAAGATGCATTCTTCGCGGGTGATAATGTTTGGCAAATTGCTTGCACCCGAAAATTCGCGTGTTTTCAAGGGTTTTTCGATGTAGAAATGTTATGTGATTGAGTCATAGCTCTATCCGTAGTGGAAAGAATCGGGGTTTCGATGGGTGTCGAGATTCCGATTTTTTTTGTTTATTTTGGCTGCGAGCGAATGGAAATAGCCGAAACTTATTCAGTTATAGATAATTTTTATCATTTTTGGAGTACAACCTATTGCCAAAATGTGTATCTTTATGGTCAGAAAATAATAAGAAGATATATACTATGTTAACAAGAATTATCAACGGCAATGTTTTGACCCCTTCGGGCTGGGTTAAGGATTGCTCCGTATTTATCAAAGACGGCAAGATTGTCGAGATTTCAGACTCTAAATTGGAGGTTGTAGGGGCTAATATTTTCGATGCTGAGGAGTCATATATTGTCCCCGGTGGCGTGGAGCTTCACGTTCACGGCGGCGGTGGTCGTGACTTTATGGAGGGTACAGAAGATGCCTTCCGCGAGGCTGTCGCAGCTCATATGAAGTATGGTACAACCTCAATTTTCCCCACACTCTCATCATCGACAATGCCGATGATTCGTGCCGCTGTGGCTACAACCGAGAAGTTGATGGCCGAGGAGGGTAGCCCCATAATGGGTCTGCACTTGGAGGGTCACTACTTCAATATGGAGATGGCGGGTGGCCAGATTCCTGAGAATATCAAGAATCCCGATCCTCACGAGTATATCCCCTTGTTGGAGGAGACCTCTTGCATCAAGCGTTGGGACGCAGCTCCTGAGTTGCCGGGTGCAATCGAGTTTGGCCGCTTCATCACATCGAAGGGTGTGTTGGCATCGGTAGGTCACACTAAGGCCGAGTATGGTGAGATTCGTGCAGCACACGATGCTGGTTATTCTCACGCTACTCACTTCTATAACGCTATGCCCGGATTCCACAAGCGCGGCGAGTATAAGTATGAGGGTACGGTGGAGAGTATCTATCTGTTCGACGATATGACCGTTGAGGTTGTGGCCGATGGTATCCATGTGCCTGCAACAATCCTAAGATTGGTTCATAAGATTAAGGGTGTTGAGCGCACTTGCCTTATCACCGATGCGTTGGCTTGTGCCGCAAGTGACTCGCAGGTGGCATTCGACCCACGCGTGATTATCGAGGACGGTGTTTGTAAGTTGGCTGACCGCTCTGCTTTGGCTGGAAGTATCGCCACTATGGACCGCTTGATTCGTACTATGGTATTCCAGGCCGAGATTCCTTTGCAGGACGCTATCCGTATGTCATCGGAGACCCCAGCTAAGATTATGGGTATTTACGACCGCAAGGGCTCGCTCGAAAGAGGCAAGGACGCCGATATTGTAATGTACAGCAAGGGCTTGGAGATTAATGGTGTATGGTCGATGGGTAAATTGGTTGAGGGTACTTGCAAGTTGTAGGAGTACGACTTGTAGCCTTATATAAAACAGGACGGAGGTAGAGTGGTTTCTATCTCCGTCTTATTTTATTTCTATATCTGCCGCAAAGCTACTTCTTATTGTAGGCATTCATCGTTAGGTCGGCTCCTGCCGTTGCAAATGAGAGAATTGCATCGCCAAAGACCTTCAATCGTGCGGGCATAGCTTCGCGCTCCTCGGCAGTCCATTCGCCTAAAACGTAATCTATCTGTTGTCCACGGGCGAAATCGCCACCTATGCCAAATCGCATACGAGCATAATCCTCTCTGCCGAGTAGCTCCGAGATGTTTTTCAGACCGTTGTGTCCTCCTGCACTACCCTTTTTACGCATACGCAGTTGACCAAACGGCAATGAAATGTCGTCCGAGACGATAAGCAGATTTTCGATAGGTATCTTCTCCTGCTCCAACCAATATCTTACGGCCTTGCCCGAAAGATTCATATAGGTTGAAGGTTTGAGTAGCAGGATTTGTCGTCCTTTGTGGCGTACAGTACAGGTAGAGCCGTAACGGCCTGCCATAAAAGAGACGTTGGACGCCTCTGCTAAGGCGTCCAACACTCTGAATCCTATGTTGTGACGGGTATCGGCATATTCTGCGCCGATGTTGCCCAATCCTACAACGAGGTACTTCATTCTTTTCGTTTATTACTGCTGAGCTGCACGAGTAGCACGAGTTACGCGAACTGCGCAAACTGCTGTTGTAGCAGGAGTAACGAAAGAGAGGTCCTCAAATTGAAGGTCACCGACAAAGATTGTCTGGCCAACTTTCAATGGAGTAACGTCAACAACAATCTCATCGGGCAACTTATCGACCATAGCCTTAACCGTGAGCTTACGAGCCGAAAGAGCCAACTTACCGCCGACCTTAACACCCTCGGCAGTACCGGTGAGGCGTACAGGGATTGCGATAGCAACGGGCTTACCCTCCTGAACGCGATAGAAATCGATGTGAAGAATCTCCTCGCGAACTGGGTGGAACTGTACTTCGCGCATTACGGCCTTCTCAACCTTACCATCGATGTCGAGCTCAACAACGAATGAGTTGGGAGTGTAAATCAGAGGCTTCACTGACTTTGTGTCAACAGTGAAAGCAACCTCCTCACCGCCTCCGTAAATCACGCAAGGGATAAGACCCTCACGACGATATGCTTTGGCAGCTTTCTTACCGAAACCATCGCGCTTAGTAGCTTTAATTTCAAGTGTTTTCATTGTTTAATTAAATTTAATTTTTTACTGCGGCACTACTCAAAGTATTCCTGCTCTTCGCTGTTTTGAATCCCGATGACTCCCGTCTAAAACCAACACTTAACACCTGACGCAGCCATCTTCGTTCAGCCCTTTGATGAGTTTAATGCTTCCCATCGTGCCTGAATTGGCTGCAAATATAGAGTTAATTATTTATAATTCAAACTATACGGGCAATTTTTTGTTGATGTGCACTCATATTCTCTTCTCTGCGTGGAGATGCTGCGTAGGTTCTCATCGACAAAAAATCGGACTCGGGCTGCGATTTGTCGTTTCCGACTGCTCGTTACCCTGAGTCCGAAAGTATAAGAGTTGTTCTGTTCAACAAAGTTGTTGGACAGCCTTGCTGGCTCTGCGCTATTAATATTTGTCGGCGTTTTTAAGCTCCTCGGTTGTGAGCGATTTCTTATCCATCTGACGCCAGAAGTAGGCAATGTACGCCACAACAAATGGAATGATGAGCGATACTACGGCCATTGTTTTGAGTGTGAATTGGCTCGAACAACTGTTTGCGAGTGTCAGCGAGTCCTGCAAATCCATAGTAGATGGGTAGTATGCAGTATTGTTGTAACCCGCAATCATAAAGAGTGCCATCACAGCCAAAACAGTACCTGGTCCAGCCAACCATATTCCACGATTGAACTCCTTTTTAAGAAGCGTCATTGCAACTCCTGCCACAAGCAGTACAGCTCCCACAAGGAACATTGCAAGTACCACAGGCATCTGCAAGAAGTTGTGCAGATATTTGCCGCTCTCCATCACAATCTGACCATCGGCTGCCACTGCGAAACCCTCCATTGTCAGTAGGTTATAAACCACATATAGCAGCATTACGAGGAATCCGCCAAAACTCGCCATAAGGCTACGGCGTAGCTGCGCAGAGAGTTTATCGTTGTCGATGTTGTTAATCAGGTAGAGCGCGCCCAATGTTATGGCCAAGCACATCACCATCAAGCCAAATGCCACGTTGAAAGGCTCTGCTACGGCTTCAAGTCCGTGCCAATTATTGGCCCAGCGGCTGATTACGGGTGCTGCAATATTGCCAACTGCACCCTTGTCCACCACAAACTGCGACCCTGTGTAGAATGTTCCCACAGCCGTACCAATCAACAACGGAGCCAAGCAACCGTTCAGCGTGAGAAATATGCGGAATGGAGTTTTGCCAAGCAGGTTGCCTGCCTTGCTTTGGAATTCATACGAGACGGCTTGAAATACGAATGTTATGAGAATCAATATCCATACCCAATATGCTCCACCGAAACTTGTGCTATAAAATAGTGGGAACGAGGCGAAGAATGCACCTCCAAAGGTTACCAACGTGGTGAACGTCAGCTCCCATTTGCGGCCCGTTGAGTTGATTATCAACTCGCGTTCTTGTTCGTTCTTGCCTGCAAGGAAAATCAGAGCGTTGCCACCTTGCACGAAGAGCAGGAAGACCAAAAGACCTCCCAAAAGGGCGATTAGAAACCACCAATATTGTTGTAAAAATTCATAGGTAATCATAGCTCACGTTGTTTATTGTTTATCAATCTCTGGGCCCTTCTTGATGGCCTTTGTCAATATGCGCAACTCGATAACGAGGAAGAGTGTGAAGATAGCAACAAAGAGGAAGAATGTGGTCTGCACAGCTCCCACGCTTACGCTCGATACAGCAGCCTTCACTGGAAGTAACCCCTCGATAACCCACGGCTGACGGCCCACCTCGGCCACAATCCAACCCGCCTGACCAGCGATGTAAACCAATGGAATTGAAAACAATGCCGCCCATTGTAGCCATTTGATGTCGGCCAAACGCTTTTTCCACTCGGCCCACAACACCACAAACATCAGTAGCAGTAACGCTCCGCCCAATCCTACCATCACGCGGAATGCCCAATAGACAAGTCCAACGGGAGGTACAAGCTCGTCGCGCGAGTCGATGTAACCATATCCGAAATATTCGATATTCTTGTCGAGAATCTCTCGTGCCTCGGCTGCTGCCGCAGGGTCGCTATCCTTTAATGTGCGGTATTGACCAAAAGCCTTTATGGCCTCCTCTCCGCGAGCAATCTTCTCTTCGGCCGAAGGAATAGCCTTGCCATCGGGAGTGGTATATCCGTCGAGCAAATTGTTTATACCTGGAACATATCCATCAATGTCGTGTGTCGCGAGAATCGACAATACACCCGGAACCTCGACGCCCGGAACAATTGAGAAGGGGGCTCGTTTGCCTCCGTCCATCAAACCCTCTGCCGCAGCGAGTTTCATAGGTTGATATTTGGCAACGTGAACGCCCGAACTGTCACCGCTCAACATTACAGCCAGCGTACCGATGATACCTACGATGGCTGCAACACGAATGCTGGCAAGAGCAAAGCGCACTTCACGCTTTTTGAGCAGATACCAGCAGCTGATGCCAATCACAAAAATAGCTCCCGTCATCCAGCCACTGAATACCGAGTGGAAGAATTTTGATATAGCCACAGGATTGAGTACCAGGGCCCAAAAATCGACCATCTCGTGACGCACAGTGTCGGGGTTAAACTCCATTCCAACAGGGTGTTGCATCCAAGCGTTGGCGATAAGTATCCATATGGCCGACACGGCAGCTCCGATACCCGTAAGCCAAGTGGCTGCGAGGTGGAAACGTTTGCTCACCTTGTCCCAGCCGAAGAACATCACTGCAAAGAATGTCGCCTCCATAAAGAAGGCCAGGATACCCTCGATGGCCAATGGCGCACCGAAAATATCTCCCACAAACCAAGAGTAGTTACTCCAATTGGTGCCAAATTCAAACTCCAAGATGATACCAGTGGCAATACCCACTGCGAAGTTGATTCCAAAGATTTTAATCCAAAATTTTGCGGTCTTTTTCCAAAATTCGTCACCCGTTACGACATATACACTCTCCATTGTCGCCATAATGATAGCGAGTCCGAGGGTGAGTGGAACGAAAAGCCAGTGATAGCCTGCCGTAAGAGCAAATTGCAATCTCGACCAATCGACTAATGCAGATTCTACCATAGTTCAAAAAGTTTTAAGTTGTTATTTTTCATTTATCATCAATTCGTTGCTGACGTGTTCGATTCTCTGCTCTTGGCTCTTGCCTGCGAGTACGGGCTTGAAGAAAAATGCCCGCAGCACAAGAAATAAAATGATGATTTTAAGCAAGATGACCCACCACAATTGCCTGCCCCAAGTCATATTCTTGAAGCCGTCAACATAGAAGTTGTATATCGCAATCAGGCGGCGTTTCATATTCAGCAGATTTTCACCCTATAAAAATAAGAAAATCTTTTTTATGCACAAAATTTTCCTGCTGAATTTTCGACTTAATTCTGAACGCGACAAAATCCGACTATAATAAAAACGGCATAGCGATTGCCCGCCTGCAACTGTGGTTGTGCCTACTGTGGCTGGCTCATATACAATTAGTATCGTTAGCGAGCATTTCATAGGCGAGGCCTCATACGAATTGTAATAATTGAAAGAGCAGCAAGCTCCTGTGTCTGCGATGTCGTGTGTCTTCGCCAACAAGGAGCTTAAAATCATTATGCGCGCAGCTCGCGAGGAGGGTTTGCATGATAACGGTTTGATTGAGAGTCGCAAGTTTCGAGTACTGACAGCCGAGGTAGAGAATATCTACCTTACGGAGTCGGAAATTAAGGCTATTGCAGAGGTTGATTTGAAGGGCGATAAACATAAGTGTATTGCGAGGGATATTTTCCTTGTGGGTTGTTATACTGCGCAACGATTTAGCGATTACTCGAATATCAACGAGGGTAATATCCGCACATTGGAGAACGGACAGAGCGTGATTGACCTCAAACAACAAAAAACAGGTAATAGGGTTGTTATTCCCATTCGTGCCGAGCTGCAAGCAATTCTTGATAAATACGACAATCGTCTGCCAAAGGCTTACGAGCAGAAGGTGAATAAGTATATCAAGGAGATTGCTCGCGAGGCTGGCATTGTCGATATGGTCGAGGTATCGTATGTTGAGAGTGGCGAGAAGAAGTCGCACCTGGTTGAGAAATGCGAGCTTGTTAAGACTCACATCGCACGCCGTAGCGGAGCTACAAATATGTATTTAGCAGGCATCCCTACGATTGCGATTATGAAAATAACGGGGCACAAAACAGAAAAGGAGTTTATGAAATACATCAAAATAACCGAAGAACAAACTGCTATGGAGTTGATGAATCATCCCTATTTCGCAGGAAAGTAGCATCGTATATATATTATTATATGTGTATAAATAAGAATTTTTCTTAACTTTGCTAAAAATAAGGTTTTATTATGCAAGATAATGTGAAGGAGTTGACGCTATTCGACAACTACGACTTTATAGAAAAGATAGAGACTCTAATGAATGGTTATGAGTCTGCCGAGGTAGAGTTTAAGTCGGCACGTGGTGGCTTCCCTGGAAGTTTATGGGAAACCTACTCTGCTTTTGCCAATACGCAAGGTGGTGTCATCGTCTTGGGTGTCAAAGAACGAGATGGCAAGTTTACACTTGATGGGCTCACTCTGGAACAGGTGCGTAAATATAAAAAGGAGTTCTGGGACAATGTAAACAATAAGTCTCATTGCAGTGCAAACATTCTTAGTGATGAGGATGTGCAAGACGGCGAATATAATGGAAGTTATGTTTTAGTGTTTAATGTACCTCGCGCTCCTCGCAGTAGAATACCTGTATATCTACATAACAATCCCGATAACACCTATAAGCGTAATCACGAGGGAGATTATCGATGTGATGCTAGCGAAGTTAGAAGAATGTTTGCGGATGCTGATATTGAGGATAACCCACGTGATTATAAAATTTTGCCAGAGTTTACTATTGAACGAGATATTGACAAAGTGACGCTTGAGCAGTATCGTCGTATGGTGGCAACAAAACGTCCAGACCATCCATGGTTATTGCTTGACGATAAGAATCTTTTGATAAAGTTAAAAGGTTATCGTGAAGATAGGCGTGAAAACATTGAAGGCTTAACACTTGCAGGTCTATTAATGTTTGGTAAGGCGGAGAGCATCACAGACGCTTACGCTTGCCCTCAATATTTCCCTGATTATCGAGAGTATTTTAGCTCCGATCCTAATGATAGATGGACCGATCGCATCTGCCCCGATGGTACTTGGGAAGCTAATCTATTCCAATTCTATTATAGGGTTTATCCAAAGTTAGCGGCCATATTACCAAAGCCATTTGCTCTGAAAGATGGTGTTAGAGAGGATGAAACTCCAATTCATATTGCGTTGCGTGAGGCATTCATCAATGCTTTAGTACATTGTGATTACTCTGTGGATTCTAATATAACTATTGAGTTGCATAAGGATTGCTATATTTTCTCTAATCCTGGATCGCTATTGTTACCTATATCGAAATACTATCAAGGAGGTAATAGTGTGTGTCGCAACAAGGCCTTGCAGACAATGTTTATGTTATTGGGTTCAGCTGAGAAGGCTGGTAGTGGAGCCGATAAGATTATACAAGGTTGGAAAACGGCAAATTATCGCAACCCGCGCATTGAGGAGACTACGCAGCCTGATAAGGTTGTGCTTGTATTGCCACTTGTAAGTTTATTATCAGAAGAGTTTACAATATATCTTAAGTCATTGTTTGGAGAGGATATAACCTCTATTGATCATGATAAATTGATGACTTTGGCAACTTGTTGTAGCGAAGGTGAAATTACTAATTACCGTCTGCAACTCATTCTAAATAAGCATAGTGCTGATATTACAAAGTTGCTTAAGGAATTATGCGATGGTAAGTATCTTATATCCTTTGGTATTGGCAGAGGAACACGATATAAGATTAATGTAGAATATTCTAAGGGTGCTAGTAAGGTTGCTAGTAAGGTTGCTAGTAAGGTTGCTAGTAAAACTGACACAAAAATTTCTCGTTTAAGTAAGAATGCACTTTATAAAGAAATCATAAGTGTATGTGCGGATTATACCTCTTTGGAGGATATTGCAATAGCCATAGATAAGACTATGAGTTATCTTAAAAATAAGATTATACCAAGAATGGTGGAACAAGGTTTGTTGGAGAGAAAATATCCAGATAACCCTAAGCACCCTAACCAGCAGTATCGAGCTATGCACAAAGATTAGTTTTATGAAGAATTTTTTTGATAGTATTTCATATTGGGTTTTGAGACTATGGTATATTGTAGTGATAGTTGCATCCACAATATATGTGTTCAAGAACTTTGATACCATTAGGGATTTCACTTTCTTTTGTGACTTTGATGGCGATAATTTAATATTTGTATTGTGGTTAATATTGTTAGTTTTTCCATTATTCGATAGCTTTGAGGGCTTTGGGATTAGCCTCAAAAGAAGGAAACAAGAAGAAGCCGATAAACTCAATCAAGAGGTAGTTCAGAAGGCAAAAGATGCATCAAGTCCATCTGAAGTAATGAATATTGAACAGTTAAAGGCTTATCTAAAAAAAATGGAGGGCAAGTCAGATGAATAATAATTATAAATATACAATATTAAAATCTGTCATTGACAGAGGAATACAACTGATGCAAAATGATGTGTCAGAAGATATGTTTCAGATTTGGTTAAAGTACTCTCAGTCTATACTTGAGCAAATAGCATCTCCTTCAACATTTTATATAAATTACTTACAGGTGATACTGAGTACTATGGACTCAACTATTTTACCATATCAAAAGTTAAGTATGTGTTTGAAGTATTTGATTAGCATATTACCTTTAATCAAATAGTGATAATGTATCAAAGTTTGCAAAATATGCGAAGTAACATAACCCTTATTTGAAATTTATGCCCCGCCGACGAAAAAAAGAGATTAAAGCTTCGGAGTTGGAGTGCTATGAAACACTTGTTGCAGAGTTGAGCAAGCGAACAGAGTTTGCCAACTTTGATATGGCTAGTTTGCGTGTGTGGGCATACGAGAGTTATGAGCAGGAGTTAAAGGGCGTTAATAAGGCGTTGCGTAATTTGGACCATTGGTTAGCGGCGCATCACAACGAACTATTTATCACCAATATGCAGGGCGAACGACTGCTATGCAAACAAGACTTAGCAAAGGCGTTAGGTATCACACGCCCAACACTTGATAGATGGCTGAAAAGTAAGTGGTTGATGGATTGTTGCGACCTCTCCCGAACAGAGGATAATATCTAATACTACTCCGCAACTGCAATAAAATCGGCGTTGAAAAAGTATCTAATAATTAAAACTCAAATAAAATAATCTTATGAAATGGATTGACGCTATTATTACTGTACTACAAAATAGTAGGACAGAAAATGACCTCTATGAGCCAATGCATTACGTGGATATCACTAATGCTATTATAGATGGGAACTTAAGGGAAAAATTTGGCAGAACTCCTCAAAATACGGTTAATGCAAATATAACAACACATCCGAATATATTTAGCAGTTTAGGCCTGGGGTTATATGGATTGACTGAAGAAGGACAGAGATATAAGGTTAAAGAGAAATACCAGCCATCGATTGAAAAGCAACAATATGTTGATGACGAAGAATTAGAAGAGATACAAGAAGATTTGGATCCTCAAATCAATATAGAAATTGAAAAAGAAAATAAGTCAAAAATTATAAAGGTTTTTGGCATGTTTTGGGATAGGAATAAGGTTAATTGGACTGATGGAAAAATGGAAGGACAACAGAATTCTAAGTCGGATCCAATTGACTTTAAAGATATTCGAGGCATCTATTTGTTGTACGATGGGCGAGAAGTTATATATGTGGGTCAGGCTTTAGATTCTTCAATTGTCAAAAGACTAAAAGATCATACACGAGATAGATTGTCTGGGAGATGGGATCGATTTTCGTGGTTTGGACTAGATGGAATAAACCCAGATGGGACGATTGCTAAAACAGAAGATATGCTTAATATTAATATAGGGGATCTGATTAATTCTTTGGAAGGTATTTTAATAGAGGGTTTAGAACCTCGCCAAAATCGCAAACAGGGAAATAAATTTGGAGATGAATACATACAAGTTATAGATTATGAAATACAAAAGGACCAAGCATTAAAGGTTTGTATAGATCTATTAGGAAAAAAATAATAATCAAGAGGGCAACATACAATTGCCCTCTTTTCTTTGCAAAATATTTTTATGCCTTTACAAACCTATGCCAACTATGCCACACGATGCCAGATGATGACATCTAATGGCAACCAAGAACACGTTCCGAAATCTGTGGCATAATGTGTCTTCGAAATGGCATAATGTGTCATAGCCAGGTAACGAAATTATCGGTTTTAGTAGCCGAAAATAATGCTGTCCCTTTGCAGCGTAACCAAAATGTAAAACGCTATGGCAAAGGAAATTTATCTCAACGGCTTGACTGCCGACCAGCTCTCGGAAATGATACGAGAGTCCCTGCGCGACGAGTTGCAGCAGCTGCGACCTCTGCGCCAAAAATCAGATGCAAGGTACCTTACTCGTCAGGAGACGGCACGGCGACTACGCATATCGCTTGTGACGCTCTCCGATTGGGTTAATCGTGGCAAAATCTGCGCTTACAAAATCGGTGGGCGTGTACTCTTCCGTGAGAGCGATGTAGAGGCTGCTCTTAATCAAATCATTCCCATAAAAAGATAATCAGTGAAAGAGAAATATATTCTTCTTTCATAGTAATACTATACCGCTATGAGAACAATCAAGAATCGTAATAATGAAGGTCGTCCACCTATGGCAGCAACCGAAAAGCACAAGTATAAAATTACGGTACGCTTTGCAACCAAAGAGTACTTTTCGTTAAAGGATAAGGCTCGCCGAGCAGGCATAACATTGAGCGAGTATCTACGCCGAGTATCAGCCTCCTCGGTGGTGCGTGAGCGATTGCGTCCACAGCACCTCCAGCATATCCTTAAACTGACAGGTATGGCAAATAACCTTAATCAAATTTCTCGCAAGGCTAATGCTACCGGTTATGTGAGTGTAAGAACCGAGTACCGCAATTTAGCAAGCAAGATTGACGACCTGATAAGCCGTATAAAAGATGATAGGTAAGATAGTACAAGGTGCAGATTTTCGTGGTGTGGTAAATTATGTATTGCAGAAGCCAGATGCCGAGCCACTTGGTAGCAGAGGACTGAGAAACGACAGCATTGACCATATAGTTGATAGTTTTCGTATGCAAGCATCACTTAATCCTATCGCCAAGACCGTAGCCCATATTTCGCTCGATTTCTCAGTACAGGATAAGGAGCGACTTACGAATAGGATGATGATGCAGATTGCCGATGAATATCTTCGCCGTATGGGTTATGGTAATACACAAGTGCTGATAGTTCGCCACCACGACAGGGAACATCCGCATCTGCACCTTGTCCTCAATCGAATTGACGGAAATGGTAAGCGCATCTCCGACAAGAATGAGCGAGTGCGGAATGCTAAAGTATGTAGAGAGCTATCAGATAAATATGGTCTTTATATAGCTCCGAATAAGGAGAATGTTAAACGCCATAGACTGCGCGAACCTGATAAAACGAAGTTTGAGATTTATGATGCTATCCGTAATGCTCTGCCGAGATGTAACAATTGGAATGACTTGACAACTGCGTTACGCAAACAAGGCATTAATACCGAGTTTAAACATAAAGGCTCTACCTCGACTATCGAGGGCGTAAAGTTCTCAAAGAATGGTTATACATTCAGTGGCTCTAAGGTCGATAAGGCATTTAGCTACTCTAAGCTCAATCGCCACTTCGCCCAAGCGCAGCAACGAGTACCACAGCAACCATCGCTCGGCAAGAGAATGATGGCAGCAGCCAATAGTTATCGCTCTGCATTTTCGGGCTTGTTCGGCAATAACAACCCTTCAGTTACGCAGGGAGCTGATATGGGAGCGTATGGGATTATCGCCCTTCCTCCATTTGACTCTCCAATAAAATTGTCGGCATCACAACTTCAACGCCGAGTAGGAGAGTCGCCCGAGGAGCATCTTGCACGAGTAACAGCACTACTCAATCAAGTCGCCGGGGCTATGGCTGTCGCCACCGAGGAACGTAAACGACGAATTAGAGCTAGCAAACCTAAAAAATCGGCACTAAAACTTTAATGATATGAAAGAAATTAGCACAACCTCCCGACAATGAAATCTGGAGGTTTATATTTTGTTTTGCTTTGATTTGTTATTGATAAAAAAGAGTTAACTTTATGGAAAATTTTGTCTATGAATAAAAAAGATATAGAGACACTTGCCGTAAATGCTGTAAGAGATAGTATTGCGGTATGTGATTATATGGAACCATATCTTAATGATAACGATAAAACTCCGTCTTGGGATGGAGATATATACATCTATACTACACCTGATCGAAAGAAAGAAAATTTACGAGGCTTAATTAAGTCTCAAATTAAGGGTAAAGAACAATCTAACTTATCCAAAAATATTATTTCATATCCAGTGAGTGTTATCGATTTAAAGAATTTCCTACGCACTGGAAGCACAATCTATTTTGTGGTATATATATCTTCAAATAAAGTTGATAGACAGATATATTATAATGATTTGAACCCAGTAAAACTCAAACACTATATCAAAATAGCCAAAGGTAAAACTATAAAAATCCCTTTTAAAAGGTTTCCCAATGATGCTGTGGGCAAAACAGATATATGTGTCAATCTATATGATAATGGAGTGAAACAGATGAGCCATCAAGAACATATAATATCGTTTGAGGAACTACAAAATCGAAGTATAGCAAAGATAGATTTGTCATACACAAGTTATGCAAAAGAAGCACCAGATATTGTTCAACTTATGCTTGATAATTCAGCAAGTATATATGTTCAATTAGAGGATTCCGATATATCGTACCCATTGGACACAACTGACTTAGAATTGCAGATTGAATTTAAAAGAGATCTGACAGTAAGAGTTGGAGAGAAAACTTTTTATTCTAATGTCATAGCAAAACGAACAGCAAATAAATTGACAATTAGAGTCGGTGATAGTCTTGATATTGTCTATAATAAAGATACAAGACTGATAACATTTAATTACCGATTAACTCAATCGTTGAGAAATGCTGTTGTTGATTTGGCATTTATGAATGCCGTTATGGATGCCAAAGAATTCTGGATCAATAATACCTTATATGGGATTCCTGAAGGGATAGTTAGTAATTATAATCGAGAGTGGGGTTCATCAACCTTGGCTTCGATGGTAGATTATGTTAAAGCTCTCGAAATTTTGAAGGTCGAGAAAGATATAGAGTGGGAGAAGTTGTCTGCACAAGAGCATAGAGATTTTAATACTATAGTTAAAGCATTAGTTCGAAATGAATTAGTATATGATTTAAATGATAATCCACCTCCTGTGTGCATAATGGAAATACAGGGTATAAAACTTTTGTTAGGAGTTGAACGTAGTGAAGCATCTTCAAATGCTTGGAAAGTTTATAATGTATTCGAACACCCTGCGATAAATAATTTACAGTATAGGAAAACTGAAAATGATCCAATACTCCCAACCTCAATGTATACTTTACTGAAAGCAGATGATTATAACTCAATTGACAATATCAATTACGAGACATTGCCTGAAACATATAAATGCCTAAAAGATAGCAATCCTATGATTGTAGATATAGTAAATCGTGATTTGTTAATAATGCTTTTGGCATATGATAAACATCCTAACGAAAGATTGCTTAAAGCGGTAGAAGATCTTGCAAAGTGGATTCTTAATGACGCCTCTTTCCCAGAGCTGCCATATGAGTCTCGGTATCTAAATCTTATGCAGATATATAAAAGAACTCGAAATTTGACAAACGAGGAGAAAGAGCAAATTTACGATATATACGATAATACAAAAATTTGTGATATCAAGGTTGCTGCAGCGTTATTGTTGGAAGACTATCTTGGAGCAAAACGCAACTTTGCAAAAATGACAGAAGATACTCAAGAATTTTTTAAGACATTACCTATATGTCACTTTTGGAAGGAATAGCCTTTGATTTCGATGAACATTTACATACTTTGTTAATGCAAACACAGCCTATTATAAATAGAGGTATTCATTAGTAAAATAGTTTATTGTATGGAAAAATTTGATGAAAAAATTATTGAAAAGATTGTATCCCAATATGAAAAATTACAAGATAAATCTTTATTGCAACGAGAATATGCTGAACATGGGAATAAAAATACTGAGGGACGTTCGGAATATGCTAGAGATTATGCTCGTATATTGTATTCATCTGCATTTCGAAGATTGCAGGGTAAAATGCAAATTCTAGGCATTAATTCTTCCGCATTTTATCGTAATCGTTTAACCCACAGTCTTGAAGTTTCCCAGATTGCTCGTTCGCTGGCTCGCATATTATCGCATAAATGCGGGAAAGAAGATGAAATGTATAGGGACGAAGAACTATATTTATTAGATGCAGCGGCTTTAGCACATGATATTGGACATCCTGCCTTTGGGCATAAAGGAGAAAAAGTACTCGAAGAAATCGCAAATAAGAATAAACTGAGATTTGAAGGTAATGCTCAAAACTTTCGAGTTTTACGCGAACTAGATCAACACGGATCGTCGGAAATGGGACTTAACCTTACATATCGTACATTGTTAGCAATTAACAAATATCTTCAATACGAGAATGAGGTTGATGAAAAAAATAAACTAGTGAAAAAATTTATGTATCAAACTGATTTTGAGTTCCTGAATAGATTCCGTAATAAACATCAACTTAATACTCGCACTTTAGATGTTCAAATTATTGAGCTCGCAGACGATATAGCATATGCTGTGCACGATCTTGAAGACGGGTTATCTCAAGGTGTTTTTAATATTGATGAGTTAATATTTGAAATAAAAAATTATAAGTTAAACACAGAGAACTCTTTTAGCAACAATCAGATTGATGAAGCTATAGGTTTATTTAGCCAGTATATAGAAGATGTGAAAAAGGACATTAAAGCTAATAACCTACAACAATATTCTCATATTTTTAGAAAGAAATTAATATCTCTATTAACCGATAGATTAATTAGGAGTGTAACATATTCTGAAACGAATAATGAATTAACATTAGATAATTATCATAATGTTTTGTGTAAGGTTCTTGCGAAAACCATTTTCGTATGTATAACTAGAAATTCACAAGTTGCTACATACGAAAAAAAAGGTGAGATTGTGATTAAAACATTGTTTAATATTTATGCCAATAAGGATATAAATCAAAAGTATATGTTACTACCTCCTGACTACAGACCTAATACTGATCATAGTGAGGATGTAGCACAATGTTGTATTGACTACATTGCAGGCATGATGGATACATATGCAATCGCTGAATTTACGCGTTTAACGGGTATAAATTTTGATAATATCAATATCTCAAAAATACCAGATATATTAGATTTAAACAAGGCAATAGAGGACAAAGGAGAAAAATGTTGCTATAGCAACAGAGGAAATAGTAACAATAGTAAGTCTGACAAATAAAAGTTATTCTACCACCACAGCAAAAGTCACCCTGCCCTCCTCATTGTGTTTGAGGCGCAAGGAGCCGCCGTGAAGGCGTACTATTTGGCGAGAGACGGCAAGGCCGATGCCTGAGCCGTCGGTTTTGGTGGTGAAGAATGGCGTGAAGATATTTTCAGCGACCTCTGCAGGGATTGCAGAGCCGCTGTTGGTTATCTCGATTTGGATACGCTCCTCGGCGTCAATTGTTGAGCGGATGGTTATCTTGCGGTCGCAATCCTGCGCCAAGAGTGCCTCGGTGGCGTTTTTTAGTAGATTGACCATCACCTGCGACATCAGCGCACGGTCGGCATAGAGCATCGTATCTTCGGGCTCGATGCTCGTTTCAACCTCGATACCCTCGTGTGGTATCAGCGATTGCGACTCCGCCACTAACTCCGAAAGGTAGAAGGGTGCTTTCTGCGGTGCAGGAATGCGTGTTACAGCACGGAACGAATCAACGAAGCGGAGCAGACGATCCGAGGTCGCGTGTATCGTTTCGAGTCCTTGTCGCATAGTCTCTGCATCGCCAGACGACGAAAGGAGCGTATGGCTTATAGAGGTTACAGGCGCAAGCGAGTTCATAATCTCGTGCGTAAGGATGCGGGTGAGTTTCTCCCACGACTCCACCTCCTTGCGGTCAAGCTCCTCGTGGATATTGCCGATAGAGATAACCCTCAATTGCTTGCCCTCAAACTCCATCGCCGAGCAACTCAGCACCAAGTTTTGGTCACCAATCTCGGTCGTGAAGCGGGCAGTAAGTTGTGCGCCCGGCTCGATGCGGTGCATAGCCTCACAAAGTTCCTCGCTCAAAATGCGTATTTGGTCAATATGGTTCAGTCGCTCCATACCCACGATGCGGAGAGCCTTCGAGTTGGTCTGCGCCACCGTGCCATTCTCCATTACGGTAACGATACCGATATTGGCGCACTCCATAATCAGCTCAAAGTATTTCTCCCGCTCACGAATCTGCATCTTGGCATTGTCCATCACCTCCTTGATTCGGTTGAGTGATTGATTGACCAAAGCGTGGCGAGTGATATTGGGGTTCTCGGTAAAGCGGAACGAGTAGTCGTCGTTCTGCACGGCATTAAATACAAACATCAGTCGCTCGACCAACTCATTGTAGATATGGAAGAGGCGGAACAGGCAGAAGATGATAATCGGAATGGTCGCTATGAGGTGTGCGTGGCGGTTGGTTGCCCACACATAACCCGACAAGGCGGCCATCACGATG
>JAFTVW010000003.1 GCA_017465605.1 Alistipes sp. | reverse complement strand
TGCCCTTACGGACCACATCAGAACTCCCGCAACGAGAGCACCTTTTTGTCCATAATAATTATAAATACTGCAAATATACTATATCTCAGATATTTACCCCCTTTCGCAGGTCTCTTTTTTGACCATTAAGCCGTTTTCTCGGAAAGAGAGGGATTCGTCAGTCGGTGGCGGTGTGGCTGACTCGTCTTCGCTACGGCTGTTGTTTGCTCTCGCAAACTCGTGCGCTCCCTTCTGCGCTATTCTTACCCGACCTTAAAGCACCCGCAGGGCTGACCTTAATTGACCTTATCGGGGCGCAACGGTAAAGGTTGTTAAAGGTGATTAAAGGTGATTAAGGGGAACGCAGGCGGTTTTTTATGGTGAGGCTGTACAAGTTAGCCAACCTCTTGCGCACCATTAACAACCCTTAATAGCCCTTAACCTTGTGCGCCTCTGTTACCATCCTCTGTCATTGCCTGCGCCTTGCCCTCCTGCCTGCTACCTTCCCGCTATTTATATATAGGTACCGGATAGGTGCCGACAAAAAATCCAAGATTTTTACATATTATATCATAAAAGGCTTGTTTTGGAGATATTTTTTCACTATCTTTGCTTTGAGGAGTACACCCTTGCAGATGAACTGACGGGGATTCTCTTCTGCAACAGAAGTCGTTTGTCATTCCGAAACTTTATGATTGAACGCTTTATCGCACATATCCGCTCTGAACGCAGATTCTCGCCTCTGTCGGTGCGAAATTATCGTCACGACGTAGAGAGTTTCGTTGCGTGGTGTGGCGAGCGTCACGGCGTTGAGGCCTTCGAGGTGTCGCAGATAGAGGCAAACGACGTGAGGGAGTGGATAATACACCGTATGGACCACGACCGCATCAGCCCGGCGAGTATGAATCGGGAACTATCCTCGTTAAAGAGTTTCTTCCGCTATCTGCGCAAGCATAAGGTTATGAGTACGGATGTGTTCCGTAAGATATCCTCGTTGCGCACGCCTCACAACCTGCCCAACTTCGTGTCGGAGATGCGTATGGAGGGGCTGCTGGACAATGTGCGTCAGGAGAGTAGCGAGCCCTCATTTCGGGAGCAGCGGCGTGCTCTGGTTATCGCAATGTTTTACGGCTGCGGTATCCGTCTGGCGGAGTTGCGCCAGATTCGACTGGGCGACATCAGCGACGGCGTGTTGCGTGTGTGCGGCAAGGGCGACAAGGAGCGTTGTCTGCCTCTGTTGCCGGAGTTGGAGCAGCGTATCGAGCGATACCTGCGCAGTGCCGAGTATGCCGGCATCATCGCCGAGCGGCGGGCGGATATGCCCCTGATACTCTCGAAGAGGGGAGGGCAGTGGTCACGCTCGTCGATACAGAGGGCGGTGGCCTCGGAGATGTTGGAGGCGAATATTCAGGGCAAGAAGAGCCCTCACGTGCTACGCCACACGTTTGCGACGCACCTGCTTAACCGAGATGCGGATATGAGGGCGATACAGGAGTTGATGGGTCACTCATCACTGCGCACGACACAGCACTATACGCATAACAGCATCTCGCAGCTGCAAGCGGCATACGCCAAGGCGCACCCGCATAAATAGAACATTTTTGGGACAAAGTCGTAATGAAGCGACTCCCCTTAACCATAAAACATTACTACTATGGATGTTAAGATTCAATCGTTGAAGTTCGATGCCAGCAAACAATTGCTCGAATTTGTAGAGAAGAAGATGTCGAGATTGGAGCGTTTCGCCGACCGTCCGACAGGTGTAGATGTCGTTTTGCGACTTGAAAAAGACAACGAGAAGGGAAACAAGGTGGCCTCAGTGGCACTTCATATCCCCGGCGGAGATATAGTTACCGAGCAGCAGGCTCGCACATTTGAGGAGGCTGTGGACTTGGCTCTTGATGCTATCAAACGACAAATCGAGAAGCGTAAGGATAGATAAGATCCTGCATCATTACCTAAATAGAGGGCATCTTTCAAAAGGATGCCCTCTATTTCGTTACTATCTCGGAGGTTCGGCTACTTCGAGTTGTATGGGCCGTGGATGGACTTCACCTTGTAGTCGTAGTTGGTGTCGTCGAGCATATAGACGTTGAACTCTCCGCCGCCTGCCGCTACTCGGATGACGATGTGGCCGTTGTAGCCCGCCATCTTGTCGTAGAGGGCGCTATTCTCGCTGACGGCCTCCGGATGGCCATTGCTCGTGAAGAACTCTCTTGACCAGAAGGAGAACTCGTTGTTAAAAATCTTGCCCAGCAGTTCGGCGTTAGGCTGCGACTTGTAGAAGTTCATATTGACAATAATATGCGGGTTGAACGTCTTCTTCTGCATCTGCGAACCCCAAGCGTTGGCGCTCAGGTGGTGGTGGCACTTGAAGGCATCGAGTTTTCCGTCGCCGATAAAGTCATGGAAGTAGCCTGCCACCAGATTCTGTGGCGCAGAGGTGAGGTCGCCACAAGCGATATAGTCGAAGTTGCCGTAACGGATGTGGAAGCCGCACGAGGCAGGGTTGCCTACGCCCGACTTCTCCCCCAGTATTGTTGTGGCACCCGACGAATCCTTGCCCACCACGAAGCCGTTTGCGCAGATGTTGAGCAACTCGAAGTTGCTATATCCTGCCTTGTTGTTGAGCATCACAATCTGCTCCTCTCCCGGCGTGAAGCGGGCACCCGTGAACTTGCCGTTCTCGACTCCCCACTTGACAAACTTCGCCCAATCCTCACAGAGTTGTCCCTCCATGGCAGGCGTTGTCGCATTCTCCTTATAGTCAGGGTATGAGCGGTCGATGACGTGCTTGTACAGTACCTTGTCATAGAGTGCCATAAGGCCCGCCTTGCGGTAACCACCCTCCGAATCGGTCTCCGTGACAGCGGCCGAGCCGCCGATATGGTCGATATGGAAGTGCGAAGGGGCGCAGTAGTCGATAATAGGCTTCTCCTGGCTCTTGCCCTCAGGATGGAAGTGCTTGATATACTCTGCATAGACAATGTATGGGCGCACACCATCACGAGGCCTCTGCGGCACGCTGTTCTCCTCGGTGACTATCTCGCCGGCATCCACCAGAAGGGTTGTTCCATCGGGCAGGATGTAGAAGGCACACTCGCCACGACCCGTGTTGATGAAGTGGATGTCGAGGCAACCCTCGCTCCACGCAGGGAGCGTCTTGCCCACCTTCGGTGTTCCGTCGTCGATGTCGCCCTCGGTGTCGTCGCCCTCGGTGCCGTCGCCGTTCTCGCCATCGCCGGGAGCGGGTTGCTCTCCCTGATTTCCGCCACCCAGAGCATCATCCCACGGCATCTTCGTATCATCTCCGCCGCAGGCAACAGCGAGCATAAGGGCTGCAACTATAAAAATGTATCTTTTCATATCAATAATAAGGTTTGAGTTTTGCGCAAAGGTATAAAAATTTACTTACACAGGAACGGCCCGTCGATGTACTTCACCCGATACTTGTCGTCCGAGTCGTCGAGGGTATAGACCATATAACTATCTCCCTTCGGAGCTACACGGATGACGATGTGGCCGCTTGTGGCGTTGCACATAGCGTAGTCGTCAGGGTACTGCGTGAGCAACGACTCGCCTACGCTGGTGCAGTAGATGTCGCAGCCACCCTTGGTGATATATCCGAACTTGCTCTTGTCGGGCTGAATATCTCGCACGTAGAAGCTCGTCGCAATCAGGGTTTGAGGCAGCAGTACGTCCATAGCCTTCTGGCACATAGAGTGCGGCGAGAGGTGGTGATGCGCTTTGACGGCCTCCACCTGCCCTACAACCTTTGCCACACGATACTCCAAGTCCTCGTAGTCGCCGATGTCACCCGCCGAGTGGAAGTCGAACTTGCCGTAGCGGATGACGAAGCCGCACGAGGCTGCATTCTCCGCCTTTGTCTTGCCCTCGTAGATATCTACCGCCTTGCCATTCTCCCAAATCTTGGTGTTCGAGCATACGTTCTCAATCTTGAAGTCGGGGTATGATGCCGCATCGTACTTCATAGCGAACTGGTTGGTGGCTCCGAGTTTGAATTGGGATGCCTTGAAGGCCCCTCGCTTGGTGTTGTAGTCCAGAAACTTACGATAGTTGGCAAGCGATGCCTCGCTCATAGAGGTTACGGCGAGCCCCTCGTAATCGCCATACGCACGGTCGATGACCTCACGGAATGGGATGAGGTGGTATAGTGCCGTCACTCCTGCGAGGGTATAGTCGCCGTCGGCATACTTCGTGTACTCCTTCTCCAAGTTTCCCATATGGTCCATATGGAAGTGCGAGAGGTGGAAGTAGTCGATTGCGCTATGGCCGCTCGGCATAAAGTTTCGGATGTAGTTGGCGTATGTCTGCGTAGGGCGTACCTGTGCATTAGGCCTTTGCAGCACGTTCTTATAACTGCTTCCCTCACGCTTGAACTCGCCCGCATCGACAATCATCGTCGTACCGTCGGGCATAATGAAGAAGAGGCACTCGCCACGACCCGTGCTTATGGTGTGGATGTCCAACTCTCCATTGCGCCACGCCGTCAGGGGCTTGCCAATCTCGATAACCTCCTTGGTCGGCGTGTCGGGGGTAGAGGGGGTCGAAGGCTCCTCTTTCGGGGTGTCGCCCTTGCCCAAATCATCCTCCCACGGCATCTTCACATCCTTCTCGCCACACGAGAGCAGCACGAGCAGCGGTAATATCCAAATCAATCTTCTCATCCTCTATTCACATTTGAAAGGTCCGTCAATCCTCTTTACTTTGTATTTGCTATCCGTGTCGTCAAGGGTATAGACCATATAGCTATCCCCCTTTGGGGCTACACGAATCACGATATGCCCCTCCGTAGCGGCACACTTGCCGTATGTCGCAGGGTCTGCCTCGATGAGCGATGGGGCGGCACTCGTGCAGTAAATGTTGCAACCGCCATCCGTTATGAAGCCGAACTTGCTCTTGTCGGGCTGAATCTCTCGCACGTAGAAGCTTGTCGCAACGAGCGCCTGCGGCTGCAATACCTCCATCGACTTCTGACACATAGAGTGCGGCGAGAGGTGGTGGTGGGCCTTGACAGCCTCGACCTTACCCACAGCCTTGGCCACGTAGTATTCGAGGTCGCTGTAATCGCCTATATCTCCCGCAGTGAGGAAGTCGAACTTGCCGTAGCGGATGACAAAGCCGCACGAGGCGGCGTTCTCACGCAGATTCTTCTCCTTGCCGGCATAGACATTCATCGCCTTGCCATCTGCCCATACGTAGCCGTTGGAGCAGATGTTCTCCACCTTGAAGTCGGGGTATGCGCTCGGGTTGTTGAGCAGGGTAAACTGATTCACTGCCCCCAGCTCAAAGCGTGAGGCCTCGATGTCGCCCTTTGCCGTATGGTGCTCCAAGAACTTGCGATACTCCTTCAATACGGCGGTGCTCATAGCCTTGACTTTGAGCGAGTCGTAGGCACCATACGCACGGTCGATGACCCTGCGGAACGGCACCTGATGATAGAGAGCCATAACACCCGTCAGGGTGTAATCGCCCTCTGCCGACTTTGTATATTCCGGCTCCATATTGCCCATATGGTCCATATGGAAGTGCGAGAGGTTGAAGTAATCGACCTCCTTGTCGCCCTTTGGCATAAAGTGGCGGATGTAGTCGCCAAAAGCCTTTGTCGGGCGCACGGCGGCATTTGGTCGCTGTGCCACGTTCTTGTGCTTTGTACCCTCACGGCTGAACTCGCCCGCATCGACGATGAGGGTGGTGCCGTCGGGAAGGACAAAGAAGAGGCACTCGCCACGGCCCGTGCTTATGGTGTGGATGTCGAGGCTCCCCTCGCTCCACGCAGGCAGTGTGCGACCCTTACGCACCTTTTTGCCATTGTATCCGGCGGTGAGAGTTACCACCGCCAGACACAACAACAATATTGAAAACAATCGTTTCATTCCTCCTTTTTACTCTACATAAACAGGACGGATAGCGTAGCGAGCAGTGGCTCCATACGACTGGTGGTAGTATGCACCCTCTGAGAGCGACTGGATACGGTAGATAACACCATTCGTAGCATCAAGCGCAGAGGTGGAGTTTACGGTTGCTGTACGGTAGCAACCTTGTGCTCCAATCTTATATACGTTATACTCGGTGCCGTCGTAGCCACGACCGGTCCAAGGAAGGAAGAGGCCTGTGGTAATATCCTCGTTGGTCAGTTCCTTTACGGTATCGCCAACAACAGGGCTCTCGCCTGCGGCAGGGTCAAAGAAGTATGTGCCATTGATAGTCTTGTCACCCAAATTATAGGTAGCTTTTGTACGAGAAGCTTTTGTCCAGAGTTCCTCGAAATCAGCCTTGCTTGGGGTGCGCCATTTACCGTTCGATGCCCAGTAAGCAACGTCGCCATAATTTGCAGCGGTGAAATCGGGAGTAGCAGTGGTGCAGGTCTGGTCAGTGTACATCTTACCGCTGAAATCAAATGCAGGGTCAGATGCTGCGAGACTGACTGCCGATTCTGCTGCGCAAGAGAATGGGTCGGTGATACCTCCGAAATTGAATAGGTTGGTCTGATTGTAATCTGTCAAGTCTTTGATATCGCCGGTGGTGTCGTTGTGGAAATACTCTGCCTGACTTGCAGCGATGCTCCAACCGGCAGCAAATCCCTCAACGGTAACATCCTTGTCATACATAAGGTTGCCCGGTGCCCACTTAACACCTGCAACGGTAACGTATGTAGGCATTACAACAGGAGTCTCAGGTTCCGGTTCCGGCTCCGGCTCGGTGGTTACGTTTGCCATATTGATAGTGAGCGAGGTCATATCGCCTGCGCTGAATACGAGCTCGGCAGGAAGCGTTGCACTCTTGGTAACGGTGGTCGCAGTAGTCGTTACAGTAACGGTGTATGCAGACTCGGCTGCAAGGGTTGTAGGCCAGCAGCACATATAGTATGTAAAGTCGCCGCTCTGTGCCTCAGGAAGGGTTACCGATACAAACTTCTTATAGGTAGCGTATGTGAATGCAGGAGGATATGTTCCTGCACGCAAATCGTCGGTCAGAACATTCGTAATCTTACCGGCAACAGCCTGAGCAAATTCAATCTTTACGCCTGTTACCTTTTCGCCCTCGGCAAGAGTAAGACCCTTAACGGTTACCTTGCCGATAGCCGATAAACGTGCAATCTCGAACGAGAGAACATCGGTTTCGGCAGGCTGTGTCGCTATCTCAACGGGCTTTCCAATGAGGAAGTCGGCCTTGCCGTCGAATGTTGTCATTGCAAGCGGAGCCTGCTCCTCAGGAAGAGTCATTGCCATATATGTACAAGCTCCGTTCATAGAAGCCTTAGGGGCTGCGAAGAAGTACTCATATTTGCTATAACTCTTTGCTGCAACGGTTACCGATGCAGAGAGTGTTGCGGAGTTCTCGGTAATAGCTGTTGTCGTACCATTCTGCTTGTTGGCGCCATCGCCTACCTCGATAATAGAGTAGGTGTCACCTGCGGTCCATACTGCGCCATACTTACCATTCTCCTCAACGAGTGCTGTACGCACCTCCGGTGCCGATGCCTCGATATTGAAGGTTACAAGGTCCGGGTTGTTAGGAACTATGTCCTCGTTTGGCTGCTGGCAAGCGAAGAGTGCCGATGCTGCCAATATTGATGTTATAATCTTTTTCATAGTTGTAATTGTTGTTTTAAAGTTCATATTCATAAGCCTTCTCTTCGATTGCTCCACCGGGAGTGTTTGTGCCCCAATCGCCCTCGGCGGAGGCAGCAAAGCCAACTTCTATTCTTACTCTCAGGTTGGAGAGTGTCGGCTCTAAATAGTTTCTCATTCTCATAGTTATTTTGGTTTTAGGTTTACAAATCTCCACCTCCGTATGGGTTCTCGCTGATGCTTCCTCCCGGAGTATTTGCGCCCCAGTCACCCTCCACAGGTGCAGGTGAAGGGAGTGTACCCAACTCCGGTTTTTGCTCCGGTTCAGGCTCCGGCTCCGGTGTCGGGTCTGGGTCAGGAGTTGGTGTCGGGTCCGGTTCAGGCTCAGGCTCCGGCGAGTAGTTGCCGTCGATATAGATAGGGCGGATAGCGTAGCGACCATTTGCGCCCCAGCCTGCGTGGTAGAACGCTCCGTTGAGGCCCTTGCTGTTGCTCTCCTTCTCGACGAGGTTGCTTACACGGTAGATTGTGCCGTTTGTAGCATCAACGGTCGAGTTGAGGTTCACGGTCGAGGTGCGATATACTCCGATGCTGTTTACGCCATACAACCAGAAGTCGTTGGCAGCATAAGCACGTCCCGACCAAGGCAGGAAGAGACCTACCTGCAAATCCTCGTCGGTAAGCTCCTTGACGGTCTCGGTGTCGATAACAGGCTCTCCGCCATCAATAGGGTTGGTGAAGTAGGTACCCTTCACAGGGAAGCCGTCGAGTGTGTAGGTAGCCTGCACACGAGAAGCCAACGTGTAGAGTGCAACGAAGTCGGCAGCCGAAGGGGTGCGGTACTTACCGTTGGATGCCCAGTAGGCGAGGTCGCCAAACTTCGCAGCCGCAAAGTCGGTAGTCGCCGAGGTGCAGTGACGGTCGGTGTACATCTTACCGCTGAAATCGAATGCAGGGTCTATGGTTGCAAGTGCTGCGGCAGACTCTAACTTGTTGTCGAATGGGGAGGCGATACCTCCGAAGTTGAAGTGCGCCACCTTGTTGTAGTCGGTAAGGTCTTTGAGGTCGCCACCACCCGATGCGATGTGGTAGTGGTGTGCCGTGTGAGGAGCGATTCTCCAACCCTCGGCAAAGCCCTCGCTGCTCTGGCCGCCTACCTCATATTCGAGGTTACCGGTTGCCCAGTAGATGCCGGCAACGTCCACGGTGCCCGGGATAGGCTTTCTGCCCTCTACTGCGAGCTCGCCGCTCAAAAGCAGACCACGGGTAATTGCCGTAAGGCCGGAGATAAGCACTGTCTCACCCTCCTTGTTGCCGTTCTTGTCATACGCCGTAGCCACGAGCGAGGTGTAGTCGCCCACAGGGATAGCAACAATGGCGTTGATGGCCGAGGAAGCACCGTCAGGGATGAGTATCGATAAGGTTGCGTCGCCCGCAGTAGCCGGAAGACCCGACTCCATACCCTTGTTGACATCCACGGATACGGCACCCGAGAGGTTGTTGTCTGCCGAAACGACTATCTTGTTGGTCGAAGAACTTACACCGTTGATTTTGAGGTTGATGTATGCCATAAACTGCTTGAACTCAACCTCGTTCTTCTCGTTAATCTTGCCCGCCATAAGGGAGCACTCGCCCGCCGAAGTGGCAGTAACCTCCGAAGGCAGCGTGTAAGAGAGCAGACCATCGGCATAGGTGACAGAGGCAGGGTAGAAGGCGTATTCGCCTACCGTCTTGCCCTCGACGGTACCCTTGAACAGAGCCTTGCGGGTCTCGCCCGTGCCGTCGAGAGTGAAGACCTCGATGCTGTTGTCGTTGCACAGGACAGCGATAGCATCATTTCGGAGCCAGCGGGCCTCACCCGTGGCAATCATTGATGCACGGGAGGAGGCATTCTCAATAGAGGCGAGCAGTGTCACCTCTCCGCTCTTATTTGTATCGGGCTGAAACTCCGAAAGACCATCGTCATTGTTGCAACCCATTGCCAAGCCCAGCAGAGGCAGGCAGTAGCACAAATATTTAACAATCTTTTTCATATATTCGTCTTTTATAGGTTTAGTAACCAGGGTTGTTGTTGCCCAGACCAATCAATGGGTTGGTAACCATCTCATCGTAAGGGAATGGCCAGAGCTCATCCTTGTTCAGATTAAACTTGGTTATGGTGTGTACACGTGCATTGCAATCCTTGCCGTCGAAGGTGTACTGGTGAGGGGTGTAGGTAACCTTGCCCTTATCGTCTGTCTTGGATTCAAACTTCTCGTAAGTGACAACCCAGTTCTCGTCGATATAAGGCTTTGCGTTGCAGAGCTGCTTGCCGAAGGCAGGGGCAATCTGCTGAACATCGTGCAGCGCCTTGTATGCGATAGGGCGACCCTCAGCATCCTTCCAGCGGCGGATATCAAACCAGCGGAAACCCTCGCAGCACAACTCAATCTTGCGCTCATAGCGCAGTGCGCTGCGCAGGCCATCACGACTTGCATCCTTCAATGCCGGCATATTGACACGGGCACGAACACGCTCGATGTTGGCCTTTGCACGGGTCAAGTCGCCACCCTCCATCTCGATATTCGCCTCGGCATCCACCAGAAGAAGCTCCGCAAGACGGATGATAGGCATATCGAGTTCATCCTCGTAATCTTTGCCTGTAACAGAGCCGTAGTATCGTGGGTCAACAAACTTGCGCCACAGGTAACCGCCCGGGCCCTTCTCTCCGTTAGGGCCATACTCGTACTTGTTTACCGTAGGGTTTGCATCCGCATTGAGAACGGCCTTGTTTGCTATGTAGTCATATACGGTCTTGTCGTTAGGGTCGGTAGATAACTGAATACCCATACAGCGTGAGCCCGGACGCTGGCAATAGAGGTCGAGACGTGGGTCACGGTTAGCCCAAGGGTCTTGCCAGTTGTAGAGCGGCGACTCGACAATCGACAATCCGTCGGTACACTGGAACGAGTCCATCATCGCCTGTGACGGGCCACGACCCGCTGCACCATTGTGTACACGTGAGGCGTTGGTATAGATGCCGGCGTGGGTGTTGCTGGCGGCCAGACGGTCGAACTGTATAGACCAAATCCACTCACGGGAGTTTACCTCCGCATCGAAGCCGAACAGAGGTGTCTGGTCAGGCTCGCCATCGGCGTGGGTAGGGTAGTATGTGCAGTCGAGTGGCGTGAGGTCATAGAGACCTGCTGCCAGGTCGAGAGCTCTCTTCGAGTACTTCGCAGCATCCTCAAAGTAGCCCCACTCCAAGCAGATGCGTGCCTTCAACGCATAGGCGCCAACACGGCCAACACGGCAGGTGCCCCAAGCGGACTTGTCCCAAGCGACCGGGAGTGCCTCTATCAGCTCGTCGTCCATATCGTCGAGGATACGCTCGATAATCTGCTCACGTGGTGTGCGGGCATAGGCGTAGTCGTCGAGGGTCAGGCAGTGGTCAATCCAAGGCACATCGCCGAAGAACTTGCAGGCGGTGTCGTACTGGTATGCTCGCAGACAGAGCAGCTCCGCCTTGTAGCAGAGGTACTCCTCCTCGGAGATTACGCCTCGCAGCTTGTCGAGGTTGTCCAATACGAGGTGGATACGCCCCAGACCTTTATATACACGTGCGTACGTGTCGCACACGTGCGAGGTGCTGGATGTAATGCTCGAAAGCACGAAGTTTGGCCATCCGCTGAGCGTGGTTCGCATTGCACCTATGTCCGTAAGTTGGTCGTACCAACGGTCGGCAGGGCCGTACTGGTGGAGGTTGTTTGCAAGGCTCTTGTAGGCAGCAAGCACACCTGCCTGCGCCTCCTCGGCACTTGCCGGGAATGAGCCTGTCGAAGGGCCTGTGAGCGGCTCTCTGTCAAGAGTGCAGCCGCCAAACAAGAGGGCCGACAGAAATATTGATATTATATACTTTTTCATAGTTGCAATCTGTTTTAGAATTTAATCTCAGCACCGAAGGTGTATGTGCTACAAAGCGGGTAGTTGTTACCTATGCTGCCGGTAACAGCGCCCTGTGAGCCGCTCTGGTAAGCAGTCTCAGGGTCGTAACCATCGTAGTAGTCACTGATGGTGAAGAGGTTCGTAGCGTTGGCATAAACCATCAGACCCTTGATTTTGAGGGCCGACAACACCTTCTTCGGGAAGGTGTAGCTGAGTTGCAGGTTTTTCAGACGACAGTATGCCGCATTCGCCATCCAGAAGGTAGAGACCTTGGTGTTCAGGTCGCTGGCATAGGAGAGGCGCGGGTACTTTGCGTCGGTGTTGCTTGGTGTCCAACTGTCGAGGTGGCTCTTCTGGAAGGTACCACCGCTCACGGCAGGCTGCGTATAAGCACCGCTGATGTAGGCATTCGCCTTACCAACACCTTGGAACTGTGCGCTCAGGTTGATGCCCTTCCAGCCGATGTTGAGCGTAAGACCATAGGTGTAGCGAGGAATCATCGAGCCTACAATCTGCTTATCCATCTCGTCAATCTTCTTGTCGCCGTTGTAGTCCTCATAGATGAGGTCGCCCGGCTTGGTCTCTCGACCGAACTGCGGACAGTTGGCATTCACCCAGTCGGCCTGCTCCTGCGTCTGCACGATGCCCAGATGTTTGAGCAGGTAGAGAGAGTTGATTGAGGAGCCCTCCTGATTGCGGATAACGCCGCTGGTGCCGTAGGTACCCTTCATATCTACAATCTTGTTGATGACGTCGGAGACGTTTGCCTGAACGCCAAACGACCAGTCGCCCCAGCGGTTGTTGTAACCGAGAGCCAACTCCCAACCCTTATTCACAACAACACCTGCGTTTTGATAAGGTGCGTTGAGACCGATGGTCGATGGGATGTCGAGCTTCATAAGGATACCGTCAGTGGTCTTGTGGTAGATGTCGGCGGTGATTGTGAACTTCTCCCACAGCGTAGCGTCAATACCGATATCTGCCATACGGGTAGTCTCCCAAGTGATATCCTCATTGGCCAGCGATTGCTGTGCGATGATAGGGTATATGTTGCCACCGGCCGAGATGGAACTTATTGTGAGCTCCTGAATGGTAGGGTACTCGCCGCCGATGTTCTGGTTACCGAGCGTACCGTAGGATGCACGAATCTTCAACTCGGTGATGACGTTGCGAGCCTTATCCATAAACGCCTCCTCGCTCATACGCCAAGCGGCCGAGAAGGATGGGAACAAGCCCCAGCGGTTGCGCTTCGAGAAGCGTGAGGAGCCGTCGTAACGGAGGTTGGCCTCGAACAGATAGCGGTTGTCGTAGTTGTAATTAACACGGCCGAAGAAGGAGGCGAGGGCAAGCTGTGTGCGTGTACCGCCGTTGTCCTTGAACTCATTCTTGCCACCCGCATCAATAACATCGTACTGCGGATAGATGAAGTCCTGACGATATGCGCTCAAAGTGGCATACTCGACATTCTCGTAGGAGGCGCCGACCAAAACTTTGAGGTGGTGCTTGCCGAAGCTGTGCGCTCCGGTAATCATACCGTGGTAGTAGCCCGTGAACTTGGTTGTGATGCTCTCGTCAAGAGTGTTGAACTCGGCGTTGGAGATGGCCGAGATTGAGCCGTAAGGGTCGGAATGGTACTCTACGAGGTCAATGAACGTGTGGTTCTTGGTCGCCTGCAACTGCGGCGCAACCTTACCCTCGATGGTGAGCCACTTCAACGGCTTGTATTCGAGTACGGCAGCGGTCTTCAAGTTGAGGCTCTGATATTTGCGGTTTCCGCCAACACCCTGCTCAATCATAGGCAGCGGGTTGGTCGTACCACCCGTGAATGAGGCGTAGCTGCCGTCGGACCACTGCGCAAGCATCAACGGGTCTTTCGAATTCATAAACGAGAAGATGCCGCTCTGGTAAGGGTTGATTTTGCGAGTGCCGTATGTGCCGGAGATGTCCAGACTCAACTTCAACTTCTTGTGCAACTGAACGTCGAGGTTGTTGCGCAGGTTGAAGCGGTCGTACTCCGCATTCTTGATGATACCGTTCTGGTCGAGATAACCAAACGAGGTCATATTGCGGATGCGGTCTGTGCCGGCATTCATAGTGACGATATGGTTGTGGGTAAGACCATTGCCTGTCATCAGTCGCTTCTGCCAATCAATCATCGGGAATGCATCCGGGTCGAGGAAGTGGTTCTTGCGGTAGTTGGCGATATACTCGTCGGTGTAGATGGAGGCGTTGCCATCATTCTCCGAAGCCTGACGGGAGAGAATCATATACTCCTCCGCATTCACTACGTCGGGATATACAACCGGCTGCTGCCAACCTACGTAGCCTCGGTAGGTAACGCCAAACTTATCCTTGCTGCCACGCTTGGTGGTGATGAGGATAACGCCGTTGGCGGCACGTGAACCGTAGATGGCCGCCGAAGCAGCATCCTTCAATACGGTAATCTGGTCAATCTGCGAAGCATCCACGGAGTTCATATCGCCCTCTACGCCATCAATGAGGATGAGCGGAGTGCAGACGGAGCCTCCGAAGGAGCCGATACCACGAATCTGGATATTACCCGTGTCGGCACCCGGAGCACCACCTGCCGTGGTGACGGTTACGCCGGGAGCAATACCCTGCAATGCGGTCGAAAGTTGGGTGATAGGGCGGGAGGTGAACTCCTCGGTGGAGACGGAGGAGACAGAGCCGGTGAGGTTTACCTTCTTCTCGGTGCCGTAACCTACGACAACGACCTCTTCAACAGCCTTGCTGTCAGTGCCCAGTTTGATTTGATAATAGGTCTTCTGCGGGAGAATGGCGACCTTTTGAGTGGTGTAGCCGAGGAACGAAATTTCGAGTGACTGTCCCGGCAATGCAGATAGGCTAAATTCGCCTTTTGTGTCGGTTACAGTACCCCCCCCCCACGGTGAGCGAAGAACTGTCCAAAATGGCCACAGAAGCGCCTGGGAGAGGGTTGTTTTCGTCATCCGTCACAACACCCTGCACAGATACTTTTTGCGCAACGGCGGTCAAACTGAAACAGCACGCAATGGCCACGATTAGCAACCTTGCGTAAAGGTGTAGCAGTTTTTTCATAGAACTTGTTTTTTAGGTTTATAGTTAGTTTTACGTAGGATACACATCCTTCATAATATGCAAATATAATTATATTATTTGGAATAAACAAATGCCTCGCACAGAAAAATCGGAGCGATGGAGAGGGAGCGCTGAGCTATATAATTCCGAAAATAGTTATGGGTCGCTTTGCTGATTACTTTTTGTCGTAAAACGTATTGTTGGGAATATACGTAACTCAATAGTGCGTTCTTTTGATTTTAACTAATGTAATATTATGGCAACAATAAAAGTGAAATTACGCCCATCGTCAGTTAAGGATAGGGCAGGTGTTATCTTCTATCAAGTCACCCACAATCGCAAAACTCAACAGATTACTACAAAACTTCGTGTGCATTCGTCGGATTGGGATGCCGATGAGGGAAGGGTGGTTGTTCTGGCCCCAAATCGCACAATGACTCAAAATCGTATAGATAGCGATGTGGCGTTGCTTCGGAGGATTATTGCAGACCTCGATGGCGGCGGAGTGGACTACTCCGTGGAGGATGTAATCAATCGTTACAAATCGCCTCAAAGTCATATTCTTATGGTGGATTATATGCGGGCTCAGATTGAGCAGTTAAGGGCCGGCAATCGCCTTGGTACAGCTAATAATTACGAAAAAACAATGAGTAGTTTTTGTGGCTTTCTGGGGGATGTTCGCCTGCCATTGTCGGCCCTGACCGAGCAGGTGATTACAGATTATAATGCGTTCCTTGTTCAGCGGGGTTTAGTGCGTAACTCTGTGTCGTTCTATATGCGGGTGTTACGTGCTATCTACAACAAGGCGGTAAGACAAAAACTCATCGAGCAACAGTACCCATTTACAGAGGTTTACACGGGCATTGACCGTACACGTAAACGTGCTGTTGCAGAATCAATTATAGCGCAACTATATCGTTTGGAGTTGGAAGACGGTTCTCCGCTTGCGCTCTGCCGAGATATGTTTATTTTTAGCTATTGCACACGGGGAATGGCGTTTGTGGATATAGCCTATCTGCGCAGGTCGAACTTACAAAATGGAACCATTTGCTATGCCCGTCGCAAGACCGGGCAACTATTATCGGTTAAGATTGAGCCGAGCATACAGCAAATAATTGACCGCTACGCAGGCATAAATTCTCCATATGTTTTTCCGATTTTATCCTCGCTTGATGCCGCAGAGGCCTACGAGCAGTATCGGGTTGCGCTGAATACTCATAACCGCCTACTCGGCAGATTGTCAAAGATTTTGGGATGTGGCTGCAAACTGACATCCTATACTTCACGCCATAGTTGGGCAACCGCCGCCCGCAACCACAATGTGCCCATCTCTGTCATCAGCCAAGGAATGGGCCATACTTCGGAACAAACCACACATATTTATCTAACAATGTTGGAAAATTCTGTAATCGACGATGCTAATAGGGGGATAATCGGTGGTTTGGAGTAAGTGTTCCACGAAAGAACCCAAACGCAGTGCAAAATTAATAAAAATATTCTAAACGGACACAATAATAACAAATTCTTTTCTGCGTCGTTCCACGAAAGAACAATCACTCATCCAATTGGCGGACAAATACTTATCTTTTGATAAGAGTAACTAAGATGCTGATTTATACGATAATTACAGCCACTATATCGAATAGAAGTAATATTAACGTTTGTTATTAATCAAACCAGCGAATGATAATATTGTTTCAAAACTCACATATATTATTGCTTGTAAATAGTTGACTTGTAAGAATTTGGCCTAACCATATAGTTCTTTCGTGGAACTCTCGACAGAAAATAGCAAGATATACGTAAAAAAAGGTGGTGATTGCCATCGAATGACGGGAATGTTACAGACGGTAGATAAGCCATATTGCACTATGACCGACAAGGAAATTGTTGATCTTGTTGTTGCGGGGAATGAAGAGGCGATGCTTTATCTGTTGTATGATAGGTACGAGAACGACTTGAAGTTTTATGCGTGGCGGTACTATGGAACGTTGGCATATCTTGAAGATTTGATAAACTATCTCTATATACAGTTCAAGGGCAAAGATGGGGATTGGATGCCTTTGAAATCGTTCAAGTGGAGATGTGGGTTTAGAACATGGTTTTGTTCTGTCGCTTCGCACCTTTTCTTGGCAAAGAGGACAGAATTGATAGGTTTTGGGGTGAAGGACAATTCTATCGTAATAAGTGGTGGAGATAAACCATTGCCTGAACCGAATCAAGAGGGCGGCAATGAAAAGTTGGTGATGCTGATGGAGGCCGTCAACCGATTGAAGAGAGATGATTATCGCTTTATCCTTATTAAGGAACTTGAGGGATATAATCATAAGGAGATTGCCGAGATGATTGCCGAGAGAAGGAGGAGAGAAAATAGAGTGACCACCTATAAAGGAGGGGTTGTTATTCCTGATGCTCATTATGTGGATATGAATAAGGCAAGGGCACTTAAAGAGGTCAAGGTTATTATAGAACAGATTAAAAAGGAGTGGTATGAGAATAAGTGACGAACTGATAGCTTGCTATATTGAGGGGGGTGCGACTGCTGATGAGCAAGCCGCTGTCAGGGAGTATCTGTGCGAGCATCCCGAAGAGTATGAGCGGGTCTTATGCTTAATGGATAATGACACAGTTGATTATTTAGGTGAACAATTAGAGATTTCTGAAAATTGTATTCCGATGAATGAAGCATCATTCTCAGATATAGCATATTCAGCAGCGGCATTTGCACCGGAGCAAAATAATTCATTCATTCCAAAGCAAAAATCGAAATTATCCAAGACAAATGGACTGTATGACAGATTAAGCAGAATGAGTAAGGAATTAGATGAAATATCATCTAGATAATGTGCACACACAATATGAAAATCGACTTCAATAGATATCCGTTCGATATTTTTGCTGATACAAACATCAAGCAATATTTAACATCTTATAACATTGACCAAGGTCTTGAAAATATAGGCAGTTCAACAATAGGTAGATTGATTTATGGTAATCCATATGTTACTTTATCTGCCAATACTTTTGGCACTATAGTAACAATGGGGATTCAGCAAGACTTTAACGAATTTATGCGTGCGTATGCTGATTATATGCAACATAGCCCTAGTTGTATTAGAGAAGAATTAAAAGGTGTTTTATTTGTTATTGCCAATATGATCCAAGAAGAGCGGGAGAAGACTACGTCAATCAATTATATCACAGATGGGCCACGATTAATATGGAATATTGCTAGGACTTTTAGTATCCGTGATGGAATGAAACTTCTTGAGGAAGAATGGGAGGAGAAAAGTCGCCAATGGGCCAAAGTGTTGCTTATTGCAGCATTATCAATCGTCTTGCATTGTAAAAGGAGTATGATGCCCAGCACAGACGAATCGCAGTGGGTTGATGATGCTGTTACTGTTCTTTTGTCTACTCTAAAATACGAATTGACACTAGACGGCCTGTGTAAGCATGAAATTAGTCATATAATGCCATATTATAAAGGGAATATATACAATAACTATAGATGTAGGGATGTATTATATCAAATAACTAAACAAAGACACCCGAAGGGAAGCTGCATATTAAATACAATCGATAAATATGGTTATGCTGTCTTGGACGGGAGTTTTGTATAGATATACTTTTTTATAAAGAGTAACACTTTATTATGAACAATCCTTACGATTTATTGAAAGATACAGCAAAGTTGCGACACTATGAACAGACGCTAGGTATCGAAGATTACAGAATCTTCGATACTGTTCTCACGAACAATGAAAAAATTGATAGAGCATTAAGCTTTGTTGTTTCTCGTATTTCAGGAATAGTCGACCTTTCAGGTATTTTGGGTTGGTTAAATATGCAGAGGATAAAAAATGATAGCCAACACTTTTTAGAAGAACAAGTTGCTCGTTTAAAGAAAAATCCCGCTATGTTTGATGATGAGCTAAGCATCAATCTTTTAGTGTTTGCTTGTATGGCAGTTGAGTTGACTCAAGTAATAAATATGAATAATAGAATGAGTGATGTTCGACATATTCTCTTGGGCCTTTTTTCCTCTAAAAGAGCTACGAAATGGCAGCAGTCTCTGTATGCAAGGCTTATAGAAATTGTAAGATGGTCTTACTCATCATCAGTACTCCTAGTTATCTATTATATGATTATTTGTGAGGGCCGTTGTATACCATATGATTTGATAAAGTTAAAATCAGGGACTCAATATATCGGAAGACTTTATGTTTCTTGTGATGATGCAATGTCCTGTATTATAACGAGTTATAACGATTTAATATCTTGTAAATATCAGTATATACATGATATACTATTAGAATACACAGAACCAATTTCATTGTTTGAGATAACAATAGAGCCCAAAAAGGTCGTTAAGGAGGTCTTCAAAACTTATACTTCTGGAGATAATAGGACTCAAATATTAAACGAAATAGAGAAACTTACGATAAAATAGTGGTGATTTTAGCAGAAGGATATAATAAATAAAGGGTAAGGCAGAAAAGATTGTTTAACTAAAATTTGGTTTTATATGTTACCTCCAACAATTCAAAGGCAATTAATAGAAGTTGCGAAACACGCTGTTATCCATATTGGGCAGCACTACAAGGAATATATAGAGACTATAAAAGGGCGGTTTAAGTAATAGTTGAGAGTATGAATAAGATTCCTTTACGATACAAGTCTATCGTTAGAACCGCTTTGCTTGCAGCAGCGGGAATTAGCCCTTTGGGATTTTTTGGTACATTGGATGCAGTTGCCGTAGGTACGTGTTGGACTACTATGTTCTTTGCAATTAGATCTGAGGCTAATTCAAAGTTTGGCGATGATCCGAAGCGTATTGCGGTAGCCGCAGCTACGGGGATAGCAAGTTACTATTTGGCGTGCAAAGCAGCAACATTTGCGGTCTTTTGTATTCCGGGACTCGGACCATTAGTGGCGATTGTTGCAGCATTGGGTATAAGTGCTTGTTGTAATATCTATTTTACTTACAAATTCGCCGTTGCGATCATCGATCTGATGCATAAACCAAGTTATTCAGATGATAATATAATTGAAGCATTTCTAAACATTATGAAGAAACTTCCGAGTAAGGATGAGGTAAAAGAGATTGCTAGAATATATAAAGGATATTAATATTTTAAGAACATGAAGAATTTTCTAAGAATTTTGGTGGTAGCCACAATGGCCGGCACTCTACTATGTGGATGTCGTAATGCTAGTAAGTATAGTGATGATATATACAAAGTTTTAAAGCCTAAGAGGCTGCCTAGAATCAATGTCAAATCTTTGCCAAAAGATTGTCCGCATTGTGATGGCGGATATTACTGGTATAACGGATATCAGTACGAGTGCTCGTTCTGTGGCGGAGATGGTTGGCAATAACAGTAACTTAATTTACGCATAGTGAGTTTGAAGTGGCTTGCCATATTGGAGAGTAAAGCCGAAGGGATTGCAGAATCGGCGAGGACCTTAAAGTTCCTTTCTCCAAAGAGAGGAGCACCTCTTCCGTATGCATACCCTTGCGACAACTATATGGATGCAATATTATCAAATAAGTTGGTGCGCAGGGCACTTCTTCTATTTGCCGATAAGTATTGTAAGGAGCAGATTCAAAATGTTAGATTGGAGGGGCGGTTGGTCGACGAGAGCAACCACCCACGCCTATATGGAGTGCTACAAGATTGTTGCAAGAGTCTGAACGTGGAGCAAGTTCCTGCGGTATATGTAACCAATCGTTTGAGAGGAATAAACGCTTTGAGCGTAGGAACAGACAATGCCCCAATAGTTCTCGTAAGCAGAAAGACGGTAGTAGGTCTGTCGGATGGAGAGTTGAGTTTTGTTATTGGGCACGAGTTAGGACATATTTTGCAAAAAAATATGATGTGCCACACGATTAAGGGGCTATTGGATAGACTGAACAACAAGTCGGAGATGCTTGGGTCTGTTGTGAGTGACTCGATAGATGTGCCCCTAAATGAGTGGTACAGATGTGCCGAATATACGGCCGATAGGGCGGGTTATCTGTGTTGTAAAGATGTCAACCTTATTGAAGGTTTGTTCGATAAGATTTTTGAGAGGAGCTCTATAGTCGGACACCAAAGTTTTATTGAACTGTATCAGCATCATCCATTTATTCGGTCGAGGCTTGACAATATTAAGGAGTTCGCAAAAACAAATTAAAACAATAATTTATGAGTACCATAACCCAGCAAATTGACCGCATTCTCGATATGAGGTTAGGTCGAGGAGAGTATGAAGGAGCCGGAAAGTTACAAGAGGTTAATTCTGAGATAGAAAAACTTGTAAGGCTGCGAGAGAGTGTTGTGAGGTTCCAACAATGTGTACAGGCGGTTAATGCACAGAGAGATAATAAGGAGGGAGAGTTCTGCCGAACATTGTCTGCCGACCCTAATGCAATGACTGCATTCAATCAATTAGATTGTATATCTGCGATTCAAAAGATAGATGTTGCAATCGAGAGCCTCGCTATGTTGCAGAAACGATTCAGTCGAGAGTCAGTGAGAATTGCATTCATTGGGTATGAACGACAGGGTAAAAGTACATTTCTGCAATCTATGACCGGTTTGCCAAATGAGGTAATTCCGGCGTATGATGGAACCAGTTGCACGGGGGCAGTTTCCGTGATTCATAATCATAAGACTCAGACCCCATTTAGGGCAGAGATAGAGTTTTATACAGTATCGGAGTTTTTGGACAATGTGAGGGTAAAACTGGAGATGTTAATGCCGGAGCGGAAGTTCTGCTTGAATTCCTTGGATGACCTCTCTGCGATAGACGTATCGGGTTATGTGGGGAAGGATAAAACTGAGATAGAGAAGTTAATCAAGAATAATATCATCGGACACAGAAACTTCTATGGGACGTTCTTAGGACGAGGTGTTGTTGAGTACACCGACAAAGACGAGGTGATGAAGTTTGTTGCCCAATATCGTGAATATACAGATAAGTCGGAGATTCCAAGCAGTGCCAATCCGAGTGATGTTAAGGAACGAGTAAAGGAGCAGAATCCGGATGGCTCGCCGAAGCAGATAGTGTGGCGACATATGTATTATTGGTATTTGGCGGTGAAGTCTGTCAATATCTTTTGTGAGTTCCCAAATCAGGATTGCGGGCGTATTGAGTTTGTGGATACGGTTGGTCTCGGCCCTTCGGTGAATGCTGATGCCGTTGAGAGTGAGATGTTCAGAGTATTATGCGAAGATTGCGATGGTGCAATAGATGTCTTTTGCCCTGCCAATACGGGAGGCTCCGTGCCGGAGCGAGAGGAGAAGATATACAATAAGTTAATCGAGAATCTCTCGGCACGTAACCCTCAAAAGTGGATATCCTATGCAATTAACGCCATACCTTATGGACCGAAGTGTAACATACAGAATTTGCAAGACATAAAGGATGATTTGGCGTTAAAGCAGTTGCCATTCGGTTTTTATGTTGCAGTGAATGCCGCAGACCGCAACGATGTAAATAGTAACCTTCTGGTTCCTCACCTCCAAATGATTGCAAATAATCTCGAATATCTTGACAGCAACCTTCGAGAGTGTGTTGACCGAGAGGTTGCCGATGCAGTGAACTGCTGCCAGCGCTTGGTAAAGACGGCAGGTAAGGTAATTCCTATGTCAGCTATTACGGATTGGAAGTTTGAGCGAGATGGGTACGAGCCCACGTTGCAAGCACTCAATGTTGCAATGAATGATTTGGATCATGACGGATATGCCAAGGTAAAGGATGCCGAGTGCGAGGAGTTGACCAAAGCATACGAGCGACTGCTCAGTAATATAGATAAGGATTTGCCGACAGAAGAGGAGTTGTTGTACCGCTTTAAGAGTGGTAATTTCGTAACACCTCAGGGACTATTTGAGGAGGCGATAGAGCAGATGCGCAACGGCATATTTGAGGTGTTTGAGGATGTCAATACGTCGGTGATATACCCTCTGCAACAGAGAGTTAAACTTGACATTATCAATATCCTTTATAATCAGGGCAAGATGTCGCTATTGCCACTGCCGAGGGAGTGCACAAAAGTTGGGCCGTCTGTTGAGTGGTTGGAGGCGATTATTAGCAATTATATTCCACAAGAGAAGTATCCGGCTTTGTATGAGGCTTTGCGCTATGTGCTGGATTATGAGATAAATATAGAGGGAACGGCCGAGTATTATGTGATAGAGAGTCTCTACATTATAGAGAAAGACCATAAAGACTTTATCCCGTATGCAGGAGGTAATCCTCATGAATTTAGCGATAAGGCAGCTTGTGTATGGCAGGAGTTGGCTAACAGGCTGATGCCTCTACAAAAGCGACTGCGTGATTGGATGGGTAAGTTCTCGTTACAGCCGAGTCTGTTGTCCTATTCCAGGGTCCACAAGTTTCATGTTAAGATAGGAACTAACGTAAATGGTGTTAGGGATTTGAAGGAGTTCTACAACGATAATATGGGTCTTATCTGGCATGGCGAGATTGAGAGTAGGGCCAAAGAGAATGCGGCATTTGCCGAGTGGGCAGAGTGTATTAACTCTTTAAGAAGTTCGGTCGAAACGATAAACAATTAAAACTATAATTATGGGAATATTTAGTGCTATAAAGGATAAGTTAGGAGGGGTTGTTTCTGAGATTCCGACCCTGAATGTTACAATGATGGGCCCTCGTGCTGTGGGTAAAACATCGCTGATGGCGTCGATATTCAGCGAAACCCGTGATTCTGTCGCTGGGGCAGGTATTTATTTTAGACCTACACCTACAACAAGTGCCGTATTGACAAAGAAGAAGTTGCAACTACAAAGCATCATCTCTTCTAGGACCAGTATTCAAGACTCCCCACAGACCGGAGCTATTGAGGCAACATCGGAGGAGAGCACATTCTCTTTCGAGATGGGTAAGGTGGGACGTGCTCACACTGTAAATATAAACATAAAAGACTTCCCCGGAGAGTACCTTACTTCGCAGCCGGAGAGGGTTGAGGAGTTTGTCGCAGAGTCCAATGTGATAATGGTGGCGATTGATACTCCATATCTTATGGAGGAAGATGGAGTGTATAATGAGATGAAGAATGAGGTGTCGTTGGTTACTAACTTTCTGATGAGAAATAAGAATGGGATCAAGGACAAAATGATTCTTCTTGTTCCTCTTAAAAGTGAACGATATTTCCACGATAATAGATTGGAGGAACTGAATCGTAGGGTAAAGAGTGCCTATGCTGGCCTTATCTCTCTTTGTCGGGAATTCAATATTGCCTGTGCAATTACCCCGATTCAGACGTTAGGGCATGTCGAGTTCGATAAGTTTGTGGATAATGATATGGCGCTTGGTGGCATAGCAAAGATATCGAAGTATCGTTTTTATGGGAAGGACCCCAAATTTGCGCCTATGTTCTGTGTGCAACCACTATACTATCTGCTGACATACGTGGCAAACCAGTATGAATGGATGACAAATCAACCAGCGGACATCTTTGAGTGTATTATAAATACATTCGTCTCATACTTGAAAGATGATGACGAATTCTTCCACGAGATTAAGAAAATGGGGAAGAATATAATCCAAGATAGGAGCGGTTATGAATTGGTCGTAACAAATACAATATTTAACATTAAATAGGAGAAGATATGGCGAGCTTAAAAGTACTTATGATGGGTGGTCGTCGATGTGGCAAAACCTCAGTGCTGTCAAGCCTTTTTGACCAAATGATACACACTCAACAGCTTAATAATATTTTGACGGTTTCGGACAAAACGATTCTTGAAACCAAGGAGATTTATGGCGCCAAAGAGAAGCAAGAGAGTCTAAGCAATAAAAGGTTGGAACTTCAGTCATTTCTATCCACTTATAAGGCTTCTGATTTTCTTATTGATAAAGGACCTACTATACATTTTTGGTCATACAATATGCAAATTTCCTTAGCTGGAACCAATAAGACGATGAACATTGAGTTTAGAGACTCCGCAGGAGAATTTTTTGACCATGGAGGACATCATACCCAAGAGACATTGGACTATTTGAAAGATTGTGATGTTTTTGTAATAGTTGTTGATTCTCCATATCTTATGCAGAACGATGCAATCGCAGATGCGGCAAATGTTGCGGATTCAATACATTCATTTATAACATCAATTGATGAGTATTCAGAGGATAAGCAAGGAGCAAAATTAGTTCTTTTTGTGCCAATGAAATGTGAAAGATGGATTCAAGAAGGCAAAATAGAAGATGTGAAAAATCGAATATTCGAACGATATGCCTCAACGATATCTCATCTTCAAAAAAGGGACAATACAGAGGTGTCGATAATTCCGGTGCAAACAGCAGGAAACATAGCTTTCTCGGAGATGCGCACGGCATATACTGTTACAACGGCAACAGGAAGTGTTGTAAAATGCTCAAAGGTTACGGATAAAATTGTAATTAAGAGCAATGGCGATATGTATTCTCTTCGAGAAGGGGATATATTAAATCCTGATGCGGAAGCAGTGTTTGAGTTTGATGATGAATCCCTCGATATTGTACGCCCTTCGGCTTGGTTTCATCACACAAATCCAACACCTAAATACGCTCCCAAGCATTGTGAGCAGGTAGCACTTCATATTTTGCGTTTTATGTTCAATAAGGCGAGAAACAATCAGAGTACTTCATGGTTTAGTCAGTTCTTCAATAGAATTTTTGGTCGCATTACTCTTAATGATCTGAATAATACGATTGTCGAGCTGACCAATAGCGGTTTAATTAAGGATACCGGAGATGGTATTGAACGGATAAAGGTCTATCGCTAACTATGCTTCCAAAATCGGATTGAATATGTTGAGATTTTATACATACTATTCTGTCGGCGGATACAAAGACCTGTATCTCGGCAATTCGGAGATGGATGACGAATTTACATACTTGCTCCCGCTGCTGGCTATTCAAAAGAAAAGAGCTGAAACAGATAGTGATGAGAGACTATTAGAGCGAGTTAAGCACCTTGACGCTCTGCCAAAGATTTTACTCGTAAATCAAGCCTCTCCGTATGGTTTCCCGAAGTCGGGTGCTAGGCTTGTGTCGCACGGAGGGTATAAGTTGGTATATACTCACCTTGAAGAAGATAGTTATGTTTTGATACTACGAGATATCCTCGGCGAGAATAAGGATGAGTCGGGACGTTCTGTCCCATTTCTGATAATGCTTGTTGCGGACAATGTGCAGGATGCTCGTAAGTTGGCTACTATTGCTGCGTTTTGGAGTAACAATATTGATTCAGTTTCAGATAAAATTGCCACGATGCTACTCTATGATGCCGATGTGAATGGCGTAAAGTTCTGCTTGCGGCAGTTTAATGTATTTGTGGAATATTGTGCCAATAGACAGAATTATATCGAGACGGTGTCAGATAGGGTTGTTGTGGTAGCAGAACCTGATATGGTCGGAGCATTGTTGATGTCTTCGAATCTGTATAGGAAACAGATTGTGGAGGAGTTGGGGTTGTATGATAGGCGTATAAAACACATCCCATTGGAACACGTTCTTCCTTTGGATAACCCCCAAAAGGCGGCCCAAATGAGGGCAAAGGCGCAGAGAGAGGCGAAGTTCGGCAGACAAAAGATGCTATATATGATCGCAGCTTGTGCCGTCATCGTTGGAATAATTGTATTGTTGTTCTCTATTTGTAGGTAGATATGGCAGAAGGACTTAAAGTGTTGATGATGGGTGGTCAACGTGTGGGCAAGAGTTCCGCTCTCGCTGCAATTATTGATGCGTTCACGAACGCTCCAATCAATACACTACTGACAGCGAAAGATGTTACCCAAAATGCATCAGAGCCAATAGCATCGAAGTTGATAGATATTCGATCTAGTTTGGAGAAGAACTACCAGAAGGTTATTTTGGTAGATTCTGGCAAAACGGAAATATTTAATCACTATACATTGCAACTGTCTGTTTCCGGCAATAATAATAAGATGGAGATTCTATTTACTGATATGAATGGAGAGTTCTATCAGGGTGGGAATACCTATCAGGATCAAGTATGTGATATGATATCAAGATACGATGTATTTATTGTTGCCATTGATACTCCTATGCTGATGGAGGCTGTCAATACATCAAATCCTTATGTGAATGAAATTATAAATGAAAAGTTCAATTTTGTAGAGGATATTCATACCTTCTTAACCTCCATAAATGAAAAAGATAATGTTTCAGCCAAATTAGTAATTTTTACTCCTATTAAGTGTGAGAAATGGGCGAAGGAGAACAAGTTGGATTTGGTTGTTGCCCGCACTAAACAGGTGTATGAAACCGCTATTGCAGGAATACAAGCTCATCGCAACATTCGAATAGAGTTCTTGCCAATCCAAACAATTGGTTCGATGGTTTTCCATGCGCATCTTCCTGCATCACTATTTACTTACAAGAAGAAGCGACTATTGTTCTTTAAACAGACCGTCAAAGATAAGGGGAGTATCATTGCTGGTGATAAGATAAGATTGGCTGACGGAGATATAAAACTTCTGTCCGAGGGTTATGTAGATGATGACCCTTCCGCAGTGCTTATCTTGGGTACGGATATCGTAAGACCAAACTCGTGGTATTATGTCTGCAATCAAGAGTATAGGCCACATAACTGCGAACAATTAGCCCTTCATATACTGGAATTTATGCTTCAAAAAATGATAGACGCCAAGATTAGAGAAGAGAATAACAGAGGCTTTCTATCCAGGGGTGCCAGGGCATTAGCAAATTTTGCACTTAATGTGGTTACATTCTCTTTATGGTCTAATATTAAAGACTATTTTGGAGATATACCTATGAGTGTGATGGAGAGTATTATTAACTCAATGAAGGAGCAGAATATTATAAAATATACTGACGAAGGAATTGAAGTATATAAGGATGTTGAATTTTTAACAAGATGATAGAACTATGGTAAGGCTGTACGCATTTTATTCAGTGGGGGGCTATAAGGATATGTATCTTGGAACATTGTCCTCGGAGTCGGTCCCCGCATATTATCTCCCACTACTCTCTATTATGAAAAGGCGTAATGATCCGACAGAGCAATCCCGCATAGCAGAGTTGGAGCAGTTGCCGAGAATCGAGATAATAAAGAAGGGGAATAGCTGGGGGTTTCCTAACGAGTGTAATCCGCTATTTTCTCACGGAGGATATGCCATCATATACAAGACGCTACGTAGCGGAGAGTCTTGCTTGGCGATTCGCAATTTGACAGGGTCAATGAAGGATGAGGAGGGACGTTCTATTCCATTCAATCTGCTGTTTGTTGCTGATAGTGCAGAGAATAATTATGTATTGGACAAGGTCGCTATGTATTGTAGAGAACACTTGCAAGAGATTGAAGATGTTTTGAGTCCGGCAATAGTGTATGACCCATACGTTAATGGATTGCGAGCAGACTTGCAGGTAATATATGGGTGGGTCAGCTCTTGCCCGGATGTTACTCCTCTGCAACACAGCGCCGGAGAGGTGAACTATATTATGGTGTCGAGTGAGCAGATGATTGATATAGCTATAAAAGAGCAGAACCTTACAGGGGTCCCTATTGATGCCATACTGCAAAATAACGGGAAAGTACTTCGAGGAGCACTTAAATTTGCGCAAGGGGTTACAAAATCGGTAACCTCATTGGCCTCTTCTTCCGAGAAAGAGAGTGGTGGTATGTCTACACCATGCGATGATGATGACGAGGAGGCGGAAGATAGTAATAGCACTTTGCTGACCCTACAAGATGATGGCGATGATAGTGATGCATCGAAGAGAGAGAATGTTGCTGTCGCCAAACCTGCGGAGGAGGATACTGATTGTTGTGGACAGATGCATATTATAGATTTTTTTAAGAGAATATTTGGCAAGGAACCACAACGTGAACGCATCCCAATATTCACATTGTTAGTGCCGGTGGAGTATGTGCAGTGGATAATATTGGGAGTTGCTATTGCCGGTTTCTTGTTAGGCCTATTATTTTGATAACAACTAAAAAACGATAAAATTATGAGAACAAAGAGATTAATCAACCTCCCTCCGGAGGAGTACGAACACCCTTTTGACCGTGCAGCATTGGATAAACTGCGAGCAATGCCGGGCTTGGATACTCTTACAAACTTTATGCTTAACTGGGCGTATGTCAAATGGCATCTTGTGGAGTTGAAGGGGAGTGATTTCCACGTGACAAGAGAGTCGTGCCCCGAACTATACGAGTTGGTTCGTGATGTGGCAGATACGCTCAATGTAGATGATTTTCCGGAGATATATACAGAGTGGGGATATGCAATCAATGCTTACACGACAGGTTTTAAAGAGCAAACACTATTGGTGTTAAATAGCGGAGCTGTTGATTTGTTGAATGATACCCAACTGAAATATATTGTAGGTCACGAGATGGGACACATTAAGAGTGGGCATGTGCTTTATCATATGATGGCACAACTATTCTCTACGATGATTGGTATGGTGCCACTTGGAGAGACTCTTCTCACCCCTATTCAATATGCTCTGTTATATTGGAATAGGATGTCGGAGTTTACCGCAGACCGTGCGGGGTTACTGGCTTGTCAGGATAAGGATGAGGCTATTAAGAGCATTATAAAAATGGCTGGTGTACCGATGAAATATTTTGATAGGTTGGATGAAAAATCCTTTATCAAGCAGGCGGAGGAGTTTGAGAAGTTGAATAGTGGTATTGCCGATTCGGCTATACGCACTATTTCTATCATGGCAAGTACTCACCCGTGGACTGTATATCGTGCAGGTGAGTTGTTAAAGTGGATTGCATCCGGCGAGTATGACAGAATTTTAAATAAATACGAAGGGGTACCTTGTATCCACTGTGGCAATATCCTATCAAAGGACTCTGACTACTGCCATATTCATGGAGGACACCCTTTTGAATAGGGGTTGATATTTTTTAAGATAGATTTCACTCAAACGGTCGCTCCGTTTGTATAAACGGAGTAGCGTTTGAGTGTTTTTTATTACCCCGCCCCTATATAATAAACGATATATGAATGTAGTAATAACCTTTGATGAGATTTCGGACTTTATTAAAGACCGATACGGGATATGTCCGACATTCTCTGCGGTTGACAGTCGTAGTGTGGTGGTGAGCTATAAGCCCGGTGTATTTATGCCTGCCATCAGCGTCAAGTTCCATATTGAGGCGATGTGCAAGGATATTGTATGCTTATCCTACGATTGTGGCACACCTGCATCACTGATGATTGCCGGCGTTGTTGCCTACCTTGAAGAGACGATTCCAAGTGGAATCGAGGTGAATACAACAGACAAGTGTGTGAATATCTATCCACATCGTTCCAAACAGATTGAGAAGGCTTTGGAGTATGTGGCATTGTCCAATATAACATTCGAGGAGAAGTCGGTCAATGTGACACTGACAATCGTGTAATCATGGATGAACCGAGGCACAGATAAATTTTATTAAAGAGTTTGCAAATACATATCAGCAATGGAAATAGAATATAAATACGACCATTTCCCAAAGGGCTATGAGCATATCAAAGAGAATGCAACAACAGGTGTAGAAACTTTTATTGATAAAGTGATAGAACTTTGTAGTTTATAAGCTCAATAGTATATGACCCGCACAAGGGCAGAAAGAAGAAAAGGATTGTAAAACTTGGTCCCGCGCTGTCACGAGGCGTAGAATGGAATCGTAGCCGGAAAGAGTATAATATTCACTGGTCGTGAACGGTGATATTCCCTGCTCTTTGCCAAAGTAAAAAAAGTCGTAAGTTGGCTGCCTTGTCGAGAAATGACAAGACCCCCTCGCAGTGGTTAGAAGATGGAGGACGGAGGGGATGGACGCATCCTCTCCTTTTTATTGATAGATATATAGCCATTCCGCACTCTATATTGTAAACACTAAACAGTAATATTATGGCAAAGATTTGTTTTCCTCATTACAAGAGAGGCGATTTTGCATCGCTTGCAGATGCTTTGAAGTTTCTAAATCGTGAAACATACTCAATCTCACGATACACTTTGTGCGAGATTGTGCAGTACAACACTTGCTACCGCAACCACCTGCGTCGTCACGGTGTGGAGGACTTGATTGTACGGTTAATTGAGGAGGCTCCACAACTTAAAGAAGAGAAGGTGCTGCTTCATCGCTTGCGTGAGTGGGCTGTCGAGGAGAAGCTTGCTGATTACGATATCCAGTGCTTCAACATCAGGGATAAGGTTACTATCCTTGGACATACCTTCAATGGTTTGGCGGATATTCGTGAGCACGTTGAGTTGTATGGTCGAGATGGGTACGATGGGCTGCACTGCTGGTCACCAACGGAGGTTGAACCATACGAGGATGTACATATAGGCCATTTATATGAGAACTATCCCGTTTTTGATAGTTATGATTTGGGTGATGACCGGACCTACCAAAACTATATCTTCGGGAACTCTCCTATTGCCGAAAGTGAGATGAAGAATGCTTTTGGAGTGTCGCATAGGGCTAACTTCTGTATGGTGCACGAAAATATCCCCGAGGAGATGCTGCCTATGCTCTATTACAGTGGTGACGGACAATATATGTTGTTGGCAACAAAATAGATATAACCTATGAAGCAATACAATCGTATTACCCCGCAATGGGTAGCAACGCTCAAAGAGAACGAAATCTTTGTCTTCGGATGTCGTAATTCGGGACGACATTTTGACGGTGCTTCGAACTTCGCCTTGGAGCACTTTGGAGCTATTATGGGACAGCGTGAAGGTCGTCAGGGACAATCTTATGCTATCCCTACTATCGGTGGCACTATCGGATTAAATGAAATCCGCAAATCGGTTGACACTTTTACCAACTATGCAATCGAACACCCAGAGCTACACTTCCTCGTGACTCCCGTTGGATGTGGAGGTGGATGTTGTAAAGTGTGGGAGATCGCTCCAATGTTCCGTAAGGCATCAAAACTTCCCAATGTTAGTCTTCCAAGAGATTTTTGGATAGAACTTGATAAAGGGCGCATAGCAGAAATAAAACAGAAACTTGCAGTTAAGTGTGATGCGTGCTTGGATGTAGTATCAAAGTTTTTTGGAGAGTTGAGGTTCATGAGGTTAAGAATGATGTCACCTAACCAACTCTATAAGGAATTGAGGGGTATAGATTGCCATACGATATCGCTCTCCGAACAGATGGAGTGGGCGAAGTTCTATGATGCTGCTATTACGGGTTCTTGGAATGCCCGATACCTGATAAATCACTCAACAAAATGCGCTTATATGGTTCTTGACAACAAAAAGAGAGTCTGGTGGATTAAGAATAAAGATATAAACTGGGTTGGCTTTCAGAATTTGCCCAAAGAGGTGCAGAAGAGAGTTCGTCGCAGGGAGTGTAAATATATTTTCGGAACAACAGGCAAACATGAGAATGGGGTTACAGAGATAATTTGGCAAATTAGTCCTGATGGCAGATATCACTATCTCGACAAGTGGTATGGCGGTAAAACCACGGATGAAAAGGAAATTTGGCTTAAAGGGAAAATTGATACGAATTGTAAGTTTGTGGAGAAACTTCGAATACAGATCAAAGAAGATTAACCGAGTGATAGATTTTACGGCATTGTTACTCTATACTATAAACAGACAATTTTAAACACAAATATTATGTTGATTACAATTTCACTTTTGATTCTTGCTTATATGGTTATGGGTAAGGATATTAAGCCGCTCTTGGAGCGTGTAAAGAATATCGATTGGCGTGGTAAAATAGATGCTGTGATGGAGAAGTTGCATCCGTGGGCATTGAAGGCGGGCCGTGTGGCTACTCGTCCTCTGTTGCAGTTCTATTATGTGATGGATGATGACAACACATCAACCCTCGACCGTGTACTTATTTATGCTGCCATTTTCTACACCATTCTGCCGATGGACTTGCTTCCGAGTGTAATATACAAATTCTTGGGCATCTTGGATGATGGCGTGGCAATGCTCTATGTATATAATAAAATAAAGGATAAGATTACCCCTGAAATCAATGCAAAGGTCGAGGGCACACTCAACGAGTGGTTCGGTGTCGAGTATGAACTCGTAGAGGGATAATAATTGTAACAATAACAAATAAATACTACGATATTGCTATGGAAACAAAAGTAAACTCAAACGCAAAACGCACTGCGATAAAAGTCAGTCTCGTTGCAGCTATTTCACTCCTATTGCTTATCCCTTTGACGATGATTAAGGGGGTGATTGAAGACCGTGAAGAAACCAAAGATGCCGTTACCGAAGAGGTGGCAAACTCTTACGCCAAGCCTCAAACCGTATCTGCTCCTTATTTGGTGTCGTATGTCGTCGAGACGAAAATGGTAGACAAGAAGATTGAGCCGAGTGGCAAGCAGACCTATGTGGAGGATTATGATTCATCTTGTTCACAAGTAGATTACACGGCAGTTGTTGAAACCGATGTGTTGCATCGTTCTATTTATGATGTGATTGTATATAACTCCAAGGTTAAGATTTCCGGCAAGCTGCCTATTACCGAAAAATCGGTTATTGCGAGGGATAATGAGTTCCGTTTTAAGGTGACAGACACTAAGGGGTTCAGTAACCCATCACAGCTGACTTTCGGAGGTCAATCCTTTGAACTTAGCCGTAAGTCGGAAGAGTTTGTAGCAGAGGTCGTGTTCCCAAAGGGTGCAAAAGCAGGCGACATCATTGATTTTGCAATTACCTTTGACTTGAAAGGTACAGAATCACTCTTCTTCAATCCTTCAGGAGACGGAAATACCACGGTGGCTATAAGTTCTTCTTATCCGCACCCAAGTTTTCAGGGAGCGATGCTGCCAAACAGTAGAGAGGTTAAGGAAGATGGTTTCAATGCCACTTGGAGTGTGTCAAGCTTCAATAGTTCAAGTTATGACGATATGGGCGTTAAGTTCGTAGATCCAGCAAATCCTTATCAGCAGTCAATGCGCTCGGCAAAGTATGGAATGCTCATTATCGTCCTTGTCTTCGTTGCAGGTTTGTTCGTTGAGTTTTTGACTCGTAAGGAGATTAATCCTATCCAATATGCCGTTATCGGTCTGTCGCTCGTATTGTTCTACTCGTTGTTAGTAGCCTTCTCCGAGTTTATGACCTTTGGTGTGGCGTATATAATTGCCGCTTTGATGACAACTGGAGCACTGATGTTCTATTTCAGGGCTATCTTAAAGAGCCGTAGCGCTTATGTACTTGGAGGATTTGTAGCTGTAGTCTATGCACTGAACTATATGTTGCTTCAGATGGAGACTTATGCACTGCTTGCAGGCTCAGTTGTACTCTTCCTACTCCTCTGCGTGGTAATGTATCTTACGGCCAATATGAACAATAACAAAGAACTTGCAAAAACAGAATAACCATGAAACGACTGACTCAAATTTTTCAGGCCCTGCTCGGTGTGGTAGCCTTGATACTTACGGCTCTAATAGCCGCAGGTCGCCTTGCTTGGCGTACTATCCGTAACTGGTGGAAGACTCGCTCGAAGTGGCTTCGCCGCTCGATTGTAGCAATCTTCATTCTTGTTCCCGTGGGCTTTGTCGCTTTGGTGGCTTATGTTCTATATGAAGATAAGTACGGCAGAGACTACTATGACCGTAGGCTCTCCGACAATATCACTCTTCATTCATTCTCCGATAACAAGTGGAGAGTCTATGACAAGCGAAGCCAAAAGTACATAACCGACAAACTGGATTGGGTCGTTAGTACGGAGCGTGGCGACTCGTTAGCCGTGTATGCACAAGACGATAGGCGTGGATTTCTCAATATATACACGGGAGAGATTGCTATTGATGCCGAGGCTAACGACTACCGCAAAGCGTGGGTATTCTCTGATGGATTGGCTGCCGTTATGAGGGATGGCAAGATTGGTTTTATCAATGCCAATAACGAAGTCGTGATACCGTTCCGGTTTGACTATTCGAAAATGATAGAGAGTGCGGGATTAGGTTATGTTTTTCATGATGGCTATTGTGTGATGACCAATGCAGAGGGTAAGATGGGTGTTATTGGTTTGGGCGGACATTGGATTGTGCCTCCTATTTATGAGCAGGTGTGGCCACAATCTGCCTGCGGCTATCGCATATATATCGACAATGAGAAATATGGTGTACTAGGCACCCCTCTTGAATGTGTATATGCCGAAGAATATGACTTTATAAGTATTAACTCTGCGGAAGAGACTTTTACGCTTATTCGTGATGGTAGGATGTGGAAAGAGAATTTTTGTGGAGAGGTCGTACAACCATTTTTGTATGAAAGCACATATTATCTCAACTATCCGATTGGCTGCAATGAGTGTGGTGAGGTTCAGTACGCCTTTGCGGACTTCGTGAAATACGAGGTGATGAATAGCTACGGTATTATGAACCGCATTACGGGAGAGCCTATTACTCCGGCTATCTATTCGGATATCAATATGCTCTCGGAAGAGTTGTTTGAGGTGCAGGAATACGGCAGCTACGACCGGTATCTGCTCGATAGCCAAGGCAATGTGGTTCCAAGGGAGTAGGTTAGAACTATTACAATTCTCAATGAAGCTGTCTAACAAGGCTACTTTGTCGTTATACTCGCCCTCAAAATGCTCATTTACGCCGAGTAAACTGCGCTTTTTCGGGCTTCGTAGGCCTAAAATTAGCACTTGTTATACAACTTCTGAAAAGAAAGAGCGTGTCCGAAAACTTGTTGGACACGCTCATATTCTTCTTTCGGAGAGGCGGTGCCCCTCACTGTGATATTGCCTTTTACTCCAAGGTTCCCATAAAAATCGCTATCTTTGCACTCTGATTGATGGTCAATAAGAATTAGTACTATATTTTGATAGTGAGCCAACACAATATGAGCAAAATTGAGAGGGAGAAGCAGATTGTGTCGCTGATGATTCGGATTTATTGTCGGCGGAAGGAGGGGAATAGTAGGCTCTGCGATAGCTGTGCGGAGTTGGAGAGGTATGCTCACGCAAGGTTGGAGAGGTGCTCGTATGGAGAGGAGAAGACCTCGTGCAAGAGGTGTCCAAAGCACTGTTACAAGAGGGATATGCGTGCAAAGATTCGGGATGTGATGCGATTCTCGGGCCCTCGGATGTTGCTATATCACCCCATCGAGGCACTCCGCCACCTGCTATAATGGCAAGTGGTTGCAGAGGATTCCCCGTAGGTTAAAACTTTATTTGTCGATTTTTGGGGTGCAAAGTTGTATTTATCCGGAATTTATCATACCTTTGCCCTCAGATATGCCCCGAGAACCGCAAGGTTGTGGGTGTCGAAACATAAGGAAAGGTGCAGGAGTGGTTGAACTGGCCCGCCTGGAAAGCGAGTAAACGTCAAAAGCGTTTCAGGGGTTCGAATCCCCTCCTTTCCGCTCCAACAAACAGCGACGAGATTCTCATCGCTGTTTTGTTTTCTCGGAAAGGAGGGGATTCGTCAGTCGGTGGCGGTGTGGCTGACTCATCTTCGCTACGGCTGTCGTTTGCTCTCGCAAACTTCTGTATCTGTCTGATGGCTATCCTTGAAAATAAATTTTCAGATATCATCAGCCAAATCCAGCAATCTTCGATTGCGACAGCCTCCGCTGCGGTCAGCGCAAACCTGCGGCGACCGTTCTAATTTATATATCGTCTTTTGCAGGGGCCTTCGCTGTTTTGTTTTCTCGGACAGGAGGGGATTCGT
>JAFTVW010000001.1 GCA_017465605.1 Alistipes sp. | reverse complement strand
GACAACCACATCTATCTCAGAAGTTGTATAACAAGAGCTATTTTTAGGCCCTCGAAGCCCGACAAACCGCAGCATACTCTGGGTATGTGAGGATTTTGAGGGCAAGAGAAACAACAAAAGAGCCTTGTTAGACAGCTTCTTGTTATATAGTGGAAGTTGCTTGCAGAATTATAAGCCCTGTCGGCAACTTTGAGTTAGCTCGACCTTAGTCTTAGTCGCGAAGGCAATCAACGTGAATCTCACGCTGGAACGACTCGTTGAGCGACATATAGGTCTGCGTGCTCGACACACCCTGAACGTGCAGAATCTTATCGAAAATGGTACGCATCAGGTGCTCGTTATCGATGCAATAGAGCTTCACCATCAGATTGTATGAGCCTGTGATGTAGTGGCACTCGACAATCTCTGGAATCTTGCTGAGCTGCTCAACGGTATCCTGCTGGCGAGTGATATCGCTCACACGGATACTGATGAAGGCGCACACGTCGAATCCCAGCGATTTAGGAGCCACAACCAAACGGCTACCCTGAATCACACCCATATCCTCCAACTTCTTTATACGCTGGTGGATAGCAGCTCCCGAAATGCCGCACTCGCGGGCAATTTCCAGAAACGGTGTACGAGCGTTCTTGATAAGAAATCGCAGAATCTTCTTATCAATTGCGTCTAATGAACTTTTTGCCATAATCTATTTCGATTATTTCAATACGCCCAACTCCTTACCAATCTTGGTGAAGGCCTCAACGCAACGATCCAACTGCTCGGTTGTGTGGCCTGCTGATACCTGTACACGGATACGAGCCTGACCCTTAGGCACAACGGGGTAGTAGAAACCTGTTACGAATACGCCCTCCTCCTGCAACTTGGCAGCAAAGTCCTGCGAAAGTTTTGCGTCGTACAACATCACGGCGCAGATAGCCGACTGAGTAGGCTTGATATCGAAACCTGCGGCAATCATCTTTGAGCGGAAATGCTCTACGTTGGCAACCAACTTGTCGTGCAACTCGTTGCTCTCCTCCAACATCTTGAACATCTCGATACTTGCACCTACGACTGCGGGTGGCAATGAGTTAGAGAAGAGGTATGGACGTGAACGCTGACGCAACATATCGATAATCTCCTTGCGACCTGTTGTGAAACCACCCACTGCACCACCAAAGGCCTTACCCAATGTACCTGTGAGGATATCCACCTGACCACGCAAGTTGTAGAGCTCGGTGATACCACGACCCGTAGCACCCAATACACCAGCTGAGTGGCACTCGTCAACCATTACCAATGCGTCGTACTTCTCGGCCAATGCGCAAATCTTATCCAATGGAGCTGCGTTGCCGTCCATTGAGAACACACCATCGGTAACGATGATACGGAAACGCTGAGCCTGAGCACGCTTCAAGCAATCCTCCAACTCCTCCATATCGGCATTGGCGAAGCGATAACGCACAGCCTTGCAAAGACGTACACCGTCGATGATTGATGCGTGATTCAATGCATCAGAGATGATAGCGTCCTGCTCGGTCAAAAGTGGCTCGAACACACCACCATTTGCATCGAAACAAGCCGCATAGAGAATGGTATCCTCAGTGCCGAAATAGTCGGCAATAGCCTTCTCCAACTGCTTGTGCATATCCTGACAACCGCAGATGAAACGAACCGACGACATACCGAAACCGCGCTCGTCCATAGCCTTCTTCGCAGCGTCGATTAATCGCTGGTTGTCTGATAGACCGAGATAGTTATTTGCGCAGAAATTAAGCACAGGCTTACCTGCAACCTGAATCTCGGCACGCTGTGGAGACTCGATAATACGCTCTGTCTTGTAAAGACCGGCAGCTTTGATGTCGGCCAACTCCTGCTGGAGATGCTCTTTGATTTTTCCGTACATAGTTTTAATATTTTAAGTTTGACTTTATGATAATTCCTGTTTTGCAGCGAGTAACCCGCGCTTATGGCCACCTTCACTTTAACATTCAACCCGCTTAACGAACAAAAAAGTGCGAAAATGGCCCACGAAGTTACAATTTTCAACAAAATTACGAAATTAAATCAATCTACACAATATTTTTTCGCGGAAAATCACAATTTTGATTACAATTTGTAATCTATCGACACAACACCTTCATATATTGTTTTAACCAAACATACAATTTGGCTTTACATAAAATACTCACTCCTCCTAATTTTCAGAGCCTTCCATTCAAAAGTGAATATACCACAAACTAACGAAACTACTCATAGCAAACCAACCCTAATAGAAGAGGCCGCGTTTGCCGAAGATTGGGTAGCCGAAGTTGAAGGTGACGTAGAAGTTATCGGTGGTGTCGATATCATACTTCGAGACGGCGATGCTGACAGGGCCGATACGGGTATGATAGACAAACGAGAGGTCGGTCATATAGTGCATATAATCATCTACACCCATCGGGTCACGCAACATAGCATAGAATCCTGCTCGCAGGTAGAAATTCTTTACAAGCGAGAAGGTAGGCATTAATCCCACTGCCGCATAGCGGTTGGCGTAAAATTCGGGCATATATATCATCTTCGAGTGGGCCGTAGGCGCATAGCGTGGCGAAGAGAGTATCGTAGAGTAGGTATTTCCAAAGTCGGGGTGGTTGGTATATACCGCCTCGACATTATATCCCATCGAGAACCAAGTGCGTCTCCAATCGCCCGGGTAGTGTTCCCACGTTGCTTTGGCCCCCAACCAGCGGCGTCTCTCATAGAATCTGTCGAACTCGTGCATCACACCCTTAGGCACATCATAGGAGTCGCGACCCACGACAGCTATGGTCGAAAGCGAGAGCTTTGTACCGTTGGTCGGGTAGATGATTTTATCGAGCGTGCTGCGTTCAAACAACAATCGGCCAGCCACATAGCGGAATCTGTCGTGCGTGTGAGGGGTGTCGTCGTCGAACATAGTTTCGTAGATATAATAGTTATATCCCGCATTGGCAGCCACCTCCAAAATACTCTTGCGAGTGACGGTAACACCAAACGCCGCATTGGCAAAGACATCAAACGTGCGAGCCTCAATAGTATTTCGCATAGGCGTAACGGCACCATACGAACCACGCAGGGTAGATTGGCGCACCATCGATGCCGAATAATCAACATACATCGGCGTACGACCCAATATGACTGTACGGCCTCCACCACGCAGGATTACCGATGCCGGGCCCAAGAAGAAATCACCATAGACGGTTTGTGCCGTGCGGCCGATGGTGAAGTAGTTGAAGCCGAGAAAGATTTGGTTATTGGTGGTCGAAGAGACATTTGCTCCCAACGAGTAGCGCATCTTAGGCTTCGTCGAGAGGTCGAATTCGATGCTAAAATCGTCATACAACGAGTCGTAACGTACCTTCGGAAATGCGTTCACATTGAAGTCGTCAGAGGCAATAAGCGAGAAGAAACGGTCACGAACCTCCTCGAAAGGACGATGCTGGCGGCGGGTAGAATCTCCCGTTGGTTGCTCGAAGTCCATAAATGTACGCGCATACTGCTTTTGGCGTGGGCGCAGACTCTTCAACTCTCCTCCGCTAAATATCAATTCTGGGCAACGCTCTCGGAACGCATTGCGCAAGCTATCGGTCTGCTCCTTTGTGCGGCGGCGCACGATACGCGCTTTCAACTCCTCGATACGGCTCATCGTATCATCGTAACCCTCCTTGATTGTCTGCTCGGCCGAGGCAAAATCGAGTAATCCCGCTGTCACGTCACGCTTTATGAGCATACTGCGACCTTCGGGCAGAGAGTAGTCGGTGGGCATCGTTACCAAAGCCATCACCTGCTGCTGAACAGGCGACTCGGCATTGGCCGACCTCTCCTCTTCCAGACACTGCGAACCAATCAGAAAATCGGGCTTAAAATCCTTTTCCAGCACCTGCCACGGGAAGTTATCGTAGCAACCTCCATCGACCAGCACACGACCCTTGTCGTCGGTTACAGGGCGGAACAACATAGGATACGACATCGACGCACGCACCGCAAAGGGCAAATCACCCTCCGAGAACTCCACCGCCGAGTGGCGATTCATATCGGTTGCAACGCAGCGATAGGGCACCATCAACTTATCGAAATCACCGCCCGCAGCAGCCGAAGCCGACGAGAAGAGTTCGATAAGGGCCATATCAATTTGTGCCGTATTTACGAAGGCGTGGGGCAGTGCAAGATTCATCGAGGTCTTTTCGCTCGTCGAGTCGCGCTTGATATCGGCATAAATCGAGAGCATCGAGGGCGAATCGGGTCGCTCGTTGTAGTAGAATTTATATTTAGGGTCAATCACTCCCGACACCCACTGCTCGACATTACCCGAAGCCACGATAGCCTCCATCTGCTCGGTAGAATATCCCGCTGCGTACAATGCTCCGATGATAGCTCCCATAGATGTTCCCGACACATAGTCGATAGGTATATCGTTCTCCTCCAACGCTTTAATAACGCCGATATGATAGAGTCCCTTTGCTCCTCCACCAGCCAGCACCAATCCTATGCGACCATCGAAAGTGGGGAGCGAGTCGCTCCATTTTTTGGCTGATACTGTTTGCGATTGCTCAGTATTCTGACGCATACGACGACGCGCACCGCGACCTCGGCGGCTACTCTTCACACTATCGGGCAGAGTCTCTGCAACAACTCTCTCACCCTCCGCTTTGGGCTGAGCGGGGGTGCGCTGTGCATAGGTTGATATTGCTGGATAATTGGCCAACATTGCAACCAACAACACAATTAGCAGAAAAAAGCGGGTGTTTTTCATATTTTTTGGTAACTTTGCACGTTATATATACCGTAGAAATCTACCGTAACACAAAAATATTGATTTTTGAGCAAAAAACAAAGCCGCGAATGCCAGAGATGCAATAATAAACCAAATTAGTCGGCATTGAGGATAGAATATTGCTCTTGGAGAGGGCGAGAGCGTTGGTAATCAAAAGATGCAAACACCACCCGCTCCTCACAAAACAGAAAAATAAGATAATTAAAAACATACGAAGATGATTGAAAAAATTAACGACTTACTCAAACGTGTAGAGGCCTTCTCACCCGCCACAGCGGCTGAGGTTGAGGAGTTCCGTATCAAAGTACTCGGCAAGAAGGGTGAACTTACAGCCCTGATGGAGGAGTTTAAGAGTGTACCAGCAGAGCAGAAGCGTGAGCTGGGTCAAAAAATCAACGCCTTGAAGCAGGCTGCCACCGAGCGTGTGAACACATTGAAGGCATCGCTTGCCGACTCGGCTGCCACAAAGTTGGCCGCAGTGGGCGATATGACTCGCCCGGGTTCTGCCGAGACAGACGGCACACGTCACCCCATCTCGATTGTGAAGAATCAGATTGTAGAGATCTTCTCGCGTATGGGTTACACCGTAGCCGAGGGTCCCGAAATCGAGGACGACTGGCACGTATTCTCGGCTTTGAACTTCCCCTTGGAGCACCCCGCACGCGATATGCAGGATACATTCTTCGTGGAGAAGGCTTCGTCGGAGCCCGACACCAAAGATGTGATGTTGCGTACCCACACCTCGTCGATTCAGGTGCGTGCTATGGACCATCAGAAGCCCCCTATCCGCATTGTTTGTCCGGGTCGTGTGTTCCGTAACGAGGCTATCTCGTATCGCGCACACTGCATCTTCCATCAGGTTGAGGGACTCTACATCGACGAGAATGTATCGTTTGCCGACTTGAAGCAGACTCTGCTCTACTTCGCTAAGGAGATGTTTGGCGACAGCGCACAGATTCGTCTGCGCCCATCATACTTCCCCTTCACCGAGCCTTCGGCCGAGATGGACGTATCGTGCAACTTGTGCGGCGGCAAGGGCTGCAATGTTTGCAAGGGCACAGGCTGGTTGGAGATTATGGGTTGCGGAATGGTTGACCCTAACGTATTGGAGTCAAGCGGCATAGACTCGAAGAAGTATTCGGGCTTCGCGTTTGGTATGGGTGTTGAGCGTATCGCAATGTTGAAGTATGGCGTGAAGGATTTGCGCCTCTACTTCGAGAATGATGTTCGATTCCTGCATCAGTTTGACAGCGCATTGTAATTGTGCCTAACAAGGGTCTTTTGGCGTTATGCTTGCCCACAAAATCCTCATTTACGACAAGTAAACTGCGGTTTTGATGGTCTGCGCAAGCCTAAAAATACCTCTTGTTATCCACATTACAAAATTTGAAAAAGGGAAAGATTTTGTTTCAAAGTAAGATGAAAGTGGGGTTTAGGCTTTTAATGTTGGCCATAGCTTTATGCCTTACGCTCGCCACTGCAAGTGGTTGGGCGTGGGCTGCTACACCCTCATCGGTCGAGGGTCAAGCCTTATCACTCGGCACCAAGCAGGATAGCCTGCAAGAGAAAAAACCTCGCCCCGAACTTATCATTCCCGACTCGCTCAAAGCACTATATCGCTACACCGAGGGGTTGAAAAAATACACCATATACAACGATACCACCTCGGCTCTGAAACTCTACGATGAGGCTCTTGCCATCGATAGCACACTCGCGCCTGCTCACTACGAGAAGGCGTCGCTACTGCTCGATGCCGATGCCCCAAAGGCTCTGCAATATGCCCAGAAGGCCTATTATGCCGACTCCACAAACCGTTGGTATATGAACCTCTACGGCAAGGCTCTCATCATCAACGACCGTTACGCAGAGGCCACCCCCATCTTCCGCCGACTGATTCGCGTCGATAACAACAATCCCGACCACTATCGCATTATGGCGATGCTCTACCAGCAGCAACAGATGCCGCTTTCGGCCATAGCCATACTCGACTCTGCCGAGATGCGAATGGGCAAGATTCCACAGCTCGGCGCACTCAAACGCCGCCTGTATGTGATTACGGGGCAATTCGACCGTGCCATCAACGAGGCTCAACAAGAGGTTGACGAAGCCCCCTACGACCAAAACCTTATGGTGCAGTTGGGCGAGGCTTACGCCGCCGCAGGGCGCGATTCGATGGCTAAGGTGACGCTGAAAAAGGCGGTTGAGATGGACTCCACCAACATCGAGGCTCTGAGTTCGTATATCGACTACTCGATGCGCAAGAACAACGTCAAGGAGTATCTCTCCACTATGCGACAACTATACGCCCAAAACGGCTTCCCGCTCGAAAGAAAAATCGACGTGCTGAAACGTTTTATGGACGACCGCCGCTTCTATGGCGACAACTATCATCTCATCGGTCAGCTGGCCGCAATTTTGGCAATTCATTACCCCAAGAACAAGGCTGTGGTTGACGTTTATGGCGAGCATCTCATAGCAGGAGGTAACTTAGATGGAGCATTGGAGCATTTCAAGGCCCGCCTCGATGATGAGCCTGCCGAGATGGATTACTATATGGCCGTCATTGATATTGAGGATTACAAGCAACGCCCCGACTCGGTCGATAAATATGTTGCCCGCGCTGTGGAGCGATTCCCCGACAATGCCCTGCTCTACATTCGCAAGGCCAACCGCCAATATGTGAAAGATAACCTGATGGGGGCTATCGAAACCTTCAATCAGGCGATGCAATATGCCGACAACGACACTCTGCGCAGTCAGTTGTGGGGTTACATTGGTGACACCTATCACCTCATAGCCGAGCGTGCCCAGCTCATCAAGCAGAAACGCTTGAAGGCCGACACTTTGGCCTACCCAGTAAAGATGAAGCAAACGACGGCTGCCAAACTATGCTACGAAGCCTACGACAAGGCTCTCGAACTACATTTCGACAACGCCTCGGTGCTTAACAACTACGCCTACTATCTGAGCGAGGAGGGACGCAACCTGAGCTACGCGTTGAAGATGTCGGCCCGAGCCATCGAGTTGGAGCGCAACAACTCCACATACCTCGACACCTACGCTTGGATTCTCTACAAGCAGGGGCTTTACGAGGAGGCTCGCAAATATATGCGTCAAGCCCTCTCCTACGACAAGAGCAAAAGTTCGGCCCTGCCCGAACACTATGGCGATATACTCTTTGAGTTGGGTGAGTACTTTATGGCCCGCACCTATTGGAGCAAAGCACTCGAATTGGGAGCCGACAAAGCCGCCATCGAAGAGCGTATCGAGCGCGCCCGCATAGCCGAGCAGCAGAAAAAGGAGCAGCAACAGGTCGCAGACGACGGCGCAGAAAAGGCCTCAGTTGCAAAGTCGCAGGACAAAAAGGACAAAGAGGCAAATCCAGAAGGCAAGGTGGCAAAAGAGGCAAAGCAAGCTAAAAAGAGATAAGTTTTGATGAGCAGAAACCCCATAAAATCCGTATTCGCGGTGGCATTGACTATGGTTATGACGGTGGCAATGAGCCTGCTGTCGGAGGGAGTGTATGCCCAAAACAAAAAGTCTTCGCAGGCCGAAACGCCCGAGGAGAAGGCCCGCATCGAGGAGCAACGTCGCATAATCAAGGAGTTGGAGCAGAAAATCGAGCAGGACGAGAAGCGAATCTCCTCAATCAAGAAGGACAAATCTACTGCCCAGCAACGTGTGACATCAATCACTCGCCAAATCAACTCGCGCAACCAGCTGCTCAACCGCACCGAGCGCGAGATTGGCCATATCGAGAGCGACATTACGCGTAACGACTCGCTTATCACATCTACCAAACGCCAAATTGATTACGAGCGTGAGCGATATGCCGAGATGGTGCGCGAGGCTTACCGTAACCACCAGCAAAACAACTATGTGACCTACATTTTGGCCTCGGAAAGCTTCTCCGATGCTGCACGTCGCATAGCCAACATACGAGCCGTAGCATCGCTTCGTGCCACACGACTGCAACGCATCGACTCGCTCAATTCGGCACTAACACGCCAGCAGACGACTCTTGCCGAGCGACGCAAGGAGCTGGGTGAGGTGCAACGCAAAGCCGAAGTGCAGCGTGACAAACTGCGTGGCGATGTGGCCTCGGCAAAGCAGACTATGAAACTACTCTCATCACGCGAGCAGGCCGCCTTGCGCGCCAAAATGGAGCGTGAGGAGCAGTTAGACGTAGCCATCAGCGAACTGCGCAAGCTCACGAAGGGTAACACCGAGGGAGCTTCGTTCTCGCGCAAAACGTCGAACTTGAATCTGCCCGTTGTGGGTGGCTCGGTACGCAAGTACAAGGGTAATATGGCCGAGATTGTGGGAGAGCGAGGGGCTGCGGTACGCTCGATTTATGATGGTAAGGTGGTTGATGTACGCCGCAACCGAATTTCGGGCAAATACGATGTGTTTGTAGCTCACGGTGAGTACATTACATCGTATGCCAACCTCGACGCAGTGAGTGTTGAGAAGAACAGCAAGGTGGCCAAGAACGGCCGTTTGGGAGTGATTGGCTCTTCGGTGAACATCAACACGATGGAGCCAGAGTACAAGATGATTTTCGGCATCTACTCTCCCTCACCCAAAGAGACAATGCGCGCCGCCGACTGCTTTAAGAAAAAGTAACGGCAGGGGCAGCCCCCCCCCAATTCAAAATTCAAAATTC
>JAFTVW010000012.1 GCA_017465605.1 Alistipes sp. | reverse complement strand
TTTTGACGTTTCTCTTACCCTCAAAATCCTCATTTACGCCAAGTAAACTGCGGTTTTTCGGGTTTCGAGGGCCTAAAAATAGCTCTTGTTATACAACTTCTAAAATGATGAGGCTGCTAACACAACTTGTTAGACAGCCCCCATTTTGCTTTTTCTTGTGAAAAAGAGTTGCTTACTCCTTGAAACCACGATTGCGCAATAGCGCATCAATTTTAGGTTCACGACCTCGGAATGCGGTGTACATAGTCATACCGTCGTCAATACCACCGGGGGTAAGTACATACTTGCGGAACTTGGCAGCAACCTCCTGATTGAAAATGTCGCCAGTCTCGGCAAATGCCTCAAATGCGTCGGCATCGAGCACCTCAGCCCACATATAGCTGTAATATCCTGCGGTGTAACCGCCACCCATTGTGTGGCTGAAATTGGTTATACGATAACGTGGAAGAATCTGCTTTGGAATACCACGCTCGGCGAGTTTCTGCTGCTCAAACTCCATCACGTTGAGGTTTGAAGGAATCTCTGTAAGAACGTGCAAATCCATATCGCTGAGCGATGCGGCCAAATACTCAACAGTAGCAAAACCCTGACCATACTGTGCACTCTTGGTAATCTTCTCAACAAGCTCCATTGGGATAACCTCGCCTGTCTTGTAGTGCTTTGCATATACGGCCAGCACCTCAGGCTCGAATGCCCAGTGCTCGTTAATCTGCGAAGGAAGCTCCACAAAGTCACGCTCTACACCACCAGCACCGTTGTAGCGCACATCGCGCATAAAGCTATGCAATGCGTGTCCAAACTCGTGGAAGAGGGTCTCAACGTTGTCGATGCTCTGCAAAGCTGGGCCATCACCTGCGGCAGCTGTCATATTGCAACAGTTGACAACGATAGGAATGATTCGCTCGTCGCCCTCGTAGCTCTGACCACGGAACGATGTGCACCACGCTCCTGCGCGCTTGCTCTCGCGAGGGAAGTTATCGCTATAAAATATTGCCAACGTCTTACCATCTTTGTCGATTACCTCATAAGCCTTAGCCGTTGGCTCGTAAGAAGGAACATTGGCAGTAATCTCCTTGAATGTAAGGCCGTAGAGCTTGCCTGCAACGTGGAATATACCCTGCATTACATTGCCAATCTCCATATATGAGCGAATCTCCTGCTCGTCAACGGCATACTTAGCCTTCTTTGCTTTGTCGAGGTAGTACATATAGTCCCAGCCCTCTGGCTCGAAGTTTTTACCCTCCTTGCGAATCTCCTTGCGAATGTCATTGAGTTCCTCCTTTGCCTTCTCTACGGCAGGGCCCCATACTTGGTCGAGAAGGTTGTAAACAGCCTCGGGAGTCTTTGCCATACGGTCATCAAGAGCCAACTGTGCGTAGTTCTCGTGCCCCATCAACTTAGCCTTCTCCAAACGGAGTGTAACGAGCTTGGCCGAGATAGCCTTGTTGTCGTATTCGTTATCCTGATTACCACGATTGTAATATGCCTCATAAACCTTGCGGCGCAACTCACGATTCTCGCAATATTGCAATACGGGATTGCAACTTGGACGCTGCATATTGAACATATATTTACCGCTCTTGCCATTCTTCTCGGCCATCTTTGCCGCTGCATCGATGTTAGCTTGTGGCAAACCTGCAAGCTCTTCAACCTTGTCAACCGTTACGAATGTGTTGTTGGTCTCGTGGAGAAGATTCTGTGAGAAGGTGAGCTGCAACATTGAAATCTCTTTGTTAAGCTCGCGGAGTTTAGCCTTTTGCTCATCGTTGAGTTCGGCACCGCTCTTTACGAAACGCTTGTAGATGTTCTCCAATACCTTCTTCTGCTCGGGGTTGAGATTAAGGCTCTGCTGTGCGTCGTAGATGCTCTTCACGCGAGCAAAGAGCTTCTCGTTCATATACATATCGTCGCTGTGAGCCGAGAAAAGTGGTGAAAGTTCCTTCTCCAAGTCACGCATCTGATCGGTAGAGTTGCTGCTTGACAGTGGGCCAAACGTGCCACGCACCTTGCGCAAGAGCTCTCCGCTTTGGTCTAATGCAACGATTGTGTTCTCGAATGTGGGAGCATCTTTGCTATTGGCGATAGCCTCGATTTCGGCCTTCTGCTCCTCCATACCTTTAAGCATTCCTTCGCGGTAGTTCTCAATTGTAATCTCTGAGAAAGGGGCTATACCGAAGGGTGCTGTAAACTCGTTGAAAAGCGGATTGTCGGATTTTGTTCCGCCGCAACCGCACATAGCGATTGCCATTGCTGCCGCTATCATCTGTTTTGCAAATTTCATAGTTTTTTATGTTTTATTAGTTTGAGTTAATTTTCGTTTTCACGTTGTAGCTCGCTAAAATGTGTCAACAATGCCACAATCGCTACTTTGGAGTACTTCCACGCAGCGCTCGATATCGGTAGGACGTATAACCACATTGGCTTTGTCGCCTTCGGCAAAAGCGTACATATACTCAATGAAGATGTTGTTTGCCGACAACTCTTCGAGAATAGTCGAGAGCGAACCAGCCGCATTTGGGCAGCTGATGCAGACAACATCGGTGAGCATAACTGCGAAATTCTCGGCACGCAAAATCTCAACGGCCTTCTCTATCTCCGATACTATAAGGCGAAGAATTCCGAAATCGGTGGTCTCGGCCATACTGAATGCGTGCATATTGATTGAGTGCTTGCCCAAAATCTTGGCCACCTCGTTGATGCGGCCTGTTTTGTTCTCCAAAAAGACTGATAATTGTTTTATAGTCATATCTTTAAGCTATTAAATGATTTGCAGATGGTTGGTTTTTATTTCAAAATGCGGTTGTCGATGACGTGCTTGCCCTTTCCTTGACTGCGCTCGATGCTTCCAGGCTCCATAAGCCTTACATCGGCTGCAATCGAAAGTACACTCTTCAAGCGGTCGGCCAGTTGTTTCTTGATAGACAACATACGACCAATGTCGTCACTGAAAAAGTCTTTGCGTACCTCGACCTGTACCTGCAATGTATCGAGGTTGTTGACTCTGTCAACCACCAACATATATTGTGGCTCGAACTCAGGATTTTCGAGTATGACACTCTCAACCTGTGAGGGGAATACGTTGATTCCGCGAATGATGAGCATATCGTCGCTACGACCCATAATGCGGCCCATTCGTACCTCTGTACGGCCACACGCGCACTCACCATCTTGTAGTGTGCAGAGGTCTTTGGTACGGTAACGCAAAAGCGGCATTCCCTCTTTGGTGAGTGTGGTGAATACCAATTCGCCCTGCTCGCCGTAAGGTAATTGTTCGAGTGTGTCGGGATTGATAATTTCGGGATAGAAGTGGTCTTCGCAAATGTGAGAGCCGTTTTGTTCTTGGCACTCGTACGATACGCCCGGGCCCATAATTTCGCTCAGACCGTAGAGGTTGTAACCTTTCAGACCCAAACGCTCCTCAATCTCGTGACGCATATTTTCGGTCCAGGGCTCTGCTCCAAATGCTCCTACTCGCAGGCTGATGTCCTTCTTTGAAAGGCCCATCTTTTCCAGCGTTTCGGCCAAATATAGGGCATACGAAGGTGTGCAGGCGATACCCGTAATCTTCAAATCGCGAATCAAGCGAATATGCTTTTCTGTGTTGCCCGTCGATGTGGGAATTACAGTCGCTCCCAAATTCTCTACTCCATAGTGTGCGCCCAAGCCGCCAGTGAAAAGTCCGTATCCGTAGCTAACCGAGAATGTATCTTCGCGTGTTACACCATAAGCTGTAAGGCATCGAGCCATAACCTCCGACCATACGGCCAAATCTTTGCGTGTGTAACCTACGATTGTAGGGTTGCCCGTAGTACCCGACGATGCGTGTACTCGAACAATCTCAGATGCAGGAGCTGCCTGCAATCCGTATGGGTAGTTGTCGCGCAAATCCTGTTTGGTGGTGAATGGTAGTTTTACAATATCATCAATACTCTGAATATCCTCAGGAGCAATATCCATAGCTTGCATCTTGTTTCGATAGAATGGTACGTTGTGATACACATATTGTACTAATTTCTGCAACCGCTTACTCTGCAACGCGTGCATCTGGTCGCGGCTCATGCACTCTTTGTTTGGATTCCAAATCATAGTTTTATCTATTTCTCATTTTTAAACTAACCTTTCTCTGCTTGTTGGGGTGGGGCTATGCCTTTGACTCGGAGTTGATTGGGTGGTCGGCATGGAAAGCCTTCATACGCTCCTCCAAAACTTCATATAAATCATCTCGCATACGTGAAGTGCAGGCTCTCACGCCTTGCTGCTGGCTACCTGTTGTCGAGAGCGAAATGCTGCTCACTCCGTAGTAGAGTAACTCTCTGAGCAATTCTCCACCACTCATTTCGCCATAACCTATCGTGAAGAAGAATCCATCTCCCACGCTTTGGGTTACATCGTAGTCATAAACGATGTGAAAACCATTTTCGGTAAAGATGCGTTTCATCTTCTCGGCACGCAGGGCATATTCGCGGGTATCCTCCACAAAATTAATCTTACCCTCTGTCGAAAGACGCAACATCTCGGCGTAAGCGTATTGAGTTGAGGCTGTACAACCCGATGTAATCATATATAGAATCGAGGCAATGAGTGTTTGCCCAAACACGCCCGAATCTTGATAACGCTCAGCCAAAGCGGGGAACTGACGCTCGAATAGACTATCGCTAATACATATCATCGCCATACGTTGTCCCGCATAGCTAAATATCTTCGATGATGAGAGCATCAAAATATAGTTGTCGGTGTAGTGTGCAACGGTTGGAGCGTAGGGTGGCTCGAATGGGTGTCCCATATCGCTACGGAAATCCATACAGAAGTATGCCAAATCCTCCATCACGATAACATCGTATTTGGTGGCGAGTTCGCCTATGATTTTTAGCTCCTGCTCCTCCAAACATATCCACGCAGGATTGTTGGGATTGGAATAGACTATGGCGGCAATATCACCAGCCGATAGCATCTGCTCCAACTTTTCACGCAGAGCCTCGCCACGATGGTTGTAGATGTCAAACTCTCTCCACTCGGCTCCGATTACCCTGAGTTGCGATTTCTGAATAGGGAATCCGGGGTCAATGAATAACACTTTGTTCTTATTGGGGTCACGCTGTGTGCAGGCGATAAACGAACCGTACGACCCCGCCACACTACCCACCGTAGGCACACACGAGCGAGCCGATATGTCAACATCAAGAAATGCTTTTACAAAACCCGATGCTGCCTCTTTTAATTCTGGAACGCCTGCGGCTGCGGGGTATTGTGAACCCACACCTCTATCCAATGCCGCCTTTTCGGCCTCGACACCCAAGCGATTGACGGGTAGGCCGGGAGAGCCTTGATCCATACGGACAAATGGTATGCCTGTGGCCTTTTCCAAATATTGGGCTATCAATAACACCTCTCCGATTGTGGCTTGTGAAAGGCAAGCGATGTGAAGCTCCTCGACTGCTTTGGCCACCAACTCTTCGCTAAATATCTTCATTTCTAATATCCTCTCTCTAACTCTGACTATTTCCTAACTCCTGTCTGCGATTATTTAACTGCATTGAGGCCCAAATCGAAGGCCTGCTGGTTAACCTTAACCACCTGCTCTCCCTTCGACGAAAAGACTCTTGCAATACTCTCGCGTAGCTGAGCGGGTGAGAGTATTTCGATGTATGGAGCAGCCATACCCAGCAAAACAATGTTGGCACTTTTGGGCATATTGTTCTGCTTTGCCAGCTCCTCAATGTCGAGTACTGCCACACGGGGCAAAGATTGTAGCTCCTTCATCAAGGCTTGTTCATCGGGATAGTTGGGAATGTTTTTGAATGGGCGTGAAGAACTTACAACCCAGCCATCACTATTAAGGTAGTGCAGGTAGCGGAGTGCTTCCATCGGCTCCATCGAGATAATCAGGTCGGCAGCACCCTCCCTGACTAAGTCGGAGTAGATACTTTGTGTCGAAAGACGCAGATTCGATTGTACATCGCCGCCGCGTTGACTCATTCCGTGAACTTCGGCTTGTTTCAAATTGACGCCTGCGTGAGCAGCAGCATCGCCTATGATAGTGGCAATGGTGAGAATGCCTTGTCCTCCCACGCCTGCTAATATGATATCTTTTTTCATTACTCTTGCTTGGCTTTTTGTTGACGCAATTTGCGGTTGAGGGTCTGTATGCATTCACGACGAGGGATAATCACCGATACGCCACGATATTCAATCTCTTCGCGTATGATTTGCGTAATTTCCTCCATATTTTTGGGTAGGGGTACAACCACTCTGACGTGTTCGGGCTTAACACCCAATCCCAAGCAGATGGCTTCAAACTTGTTAGTTCCTGCTGAATCCTGACCTCCTGTCATTGCAGTTGTGAGGTTATCTGATATGATGACCGTGATAGCCGAGCCATCGTTTACAGCATCGAGCAATCCTGTCATTCCCGAGTGAGTGAATGTCGAATCGCCAATAACTGCAATAGCGGGGTGCAGACCAGCATCGGCAGCACCTTTGGCCATTGTGATTGAGGCTCCCATATCAACGCAACTGTCAATTGCGCGGAATGGAGGCAATGCACCAAGTGTATAACAACCAATATCTCCAAAAATACGTGCATCGGCATACTCCGATGCCACCTTGTTCAATGCGTTATATACGTCGCGATGGCCGCAACCCTGACAAAGAGCGGGTGGACGTGGCATTACGTTCTGTGCTGCCACAAATGTTGGAGTGCTAACTACTCCTAATGCACGACCGACAGAGTCGGGGGTTAGCTCTCCTGTGCGGGGTAAATCGCCCGTTAGTCGGCCACATAATTTATAATCTCCGCCCAGCAATGCTCCTATTTGCTCCTCCACAACGGGTTGCCCGTCTTCGGCTACGAGTATCTTGTCGCACTGCTCGGCAAATGCCTTGATGGCCGATACGGGCAACGGGTAGTGTGATACTTTAACCACAGGTATTCCCAAAGATGCAGGGTCGTTCTCCATCACATAGTTGTAGGCTATACCGCAAGCCACAACTCCTAATTTGGCTTTTGAACAACTCTTTGTTGCTCCAATGTTGTAGGGCGAGGTCTCGGCAGATGCCTGCAATGCTGGTTGCTTCTCCACAAGCGAGGCATATTGGCGTCGGGCATTACCCGGAAGAAGTACCCAATGTGTGCGCTCGCTATCGGGGCTAAGAACCTTTTGCTGCAAAGGTGCTTTTACCTCGACATCAGCACGCGAGTGTGCCAAACGTGTCACAACGCGCATCAGCACGGGTAACTTATGCTCCTCAGAAAGAGCGTATGCGAATGGCATCATATCGTAAGCCTCCTGTTGTGAAGATGGCTCCAAAATGGGTATCATCGCAAATTTGCCATAGAAACGAGAATCCTGCTCATTCTGAGATGAGTGCATAGAGGGGTCGTCGGCAGCCAAGACCACCAAACCTCCGTTGATGCCTGTGATGGCTGAGTTTACGAATGCGTCGGCAGCAACGTTCATTCCAACGTGTTTCATACAAACCAAAGCTCGTTTGCCAGCATACGACATTCCGAGTGCCGCCTCCATTGCAGTCTTTTCGTTTGAAGACCAGCGGCTACGCACCTCAGGGGCGTGAAGTTGTATGAATTCGGTAATCTCGGTTGATGGCGTGCCCGGATAAGCATACACACCACTAATACCAGCGTGAATAGCTCCTAAGGCTATGGCCTCGTCACCGAGAAGTAATTTTTTCTCAATCATATATCCTAACTTAACAATTTTTCTTAAACAATTTTGCTTGCTTAGCTATTCAATCGGGTCGGCGTCGCTAAGTACGGGGAATTTTTTACGGAATGCCTCCAATGATTTCATATCCACTTCGCCCGTAGCTTCGCACTCCACGCCATCGGCGCAGGCTGCTATCGTGCGACCATAGGGGTCAATAATGCTACTTCCACCGCAATATTGGCAGTTGGGATCTTCACCCACACGGTTTACTCCTGCAACATAACATTGATTCTCGATTGCACGGGCTACAAGCAGAGCCTTCCAAGCCTCCACACGAGGAGTGGGCCAACTGGCAACGTAGATTATCATATCGTAGTCGCCTCTATTGCGTGACCAAACGGGAAACCTTAAATCATAACATATTTCAAGCAGAATGCGTACTCCTCGCCACTCTACAACGACACGTTCCTCTCCTGCCGTAAATTTCAAGTGTTCTCCACCATATGAGAATAGATGGTGCTTGTTGTATGTTGCAACACTCCCATCGGGCTTAACAAAGTAGAAACGGTTGTAGAAACGTCCCTGCTCCTCGACTGCCACACTGCCAGCAATGGCGGCATTGGTTTGGGCAGCCTTTGTTTTGAGCCACTGTAAGCTTATTGCTCCATCTATCTCGGCTATGCCTTCGGGCGAGGTGCAGAATCCAGTCGAGAACATCTCTGGCAGAATGTATAGGTCGGCATTGGCATTCTCGTCAATGGCCTTGTCGGCACGGCTTAGATTAAGCTCGTGGTTACCCCATACTATATCGCGTTGTAGAATAGTAACTCTCATACATTTATGTAAACTAATGCCACAAATATAGCGATAAAACTCCACTTCTCAAAAAATGAGATATTTATCGAATATTTTTGCTCTTTTTTGAGCGTAAATAAGGGTCGCTTTGGGAATTTATGACCTCAAATGTGGCTTAAAAACACTGGAAGTGTAGAAAATTCGGCACGAATTCGTATATTTGTAGAAATATTTGTCGCAGATGCGGCACTCTAAAACTTTTGTGATATGAATTTGTCGAAATATTCGCGTCGCCAAGCGCACGACGTAAAGATTGGTAATGTGGTGATTGGCTCAGCTCACCCGATTGCCGTGCAGTCGATGACCAATACTCCAACTGCTGATACAGAGCTTAGCGTAGCTCAGGTGGAGCGTATTGCTGATGCTGGTGCAGGTATTGTCCGTCTTACCGCACAAGGTCGTAAGGAGGGCGAAAATTTGGAGAATATTGTGAACTGCTTGCGCGAAGATGGTTATTCAACGGCTGTTGTGGCCGATATCCATTTTGTGCCTGAGGTGGCATCGATAGCGGCACGATATGTCGATAAAGTTCGTATCAATCCCGGAAATTATCGCACCTCGAATGGCGAATTGGAGGCTCTTATCGAGCAGTGTCGTGAGCGAGGAGTGGCTCTGCGTATAGGTGTAAATCACGGCTCACTTGCCAAGAGAATCTTCGATGAGTGGGGTGATACTCCACAGGGTATGGTTGTCTCGGCAATGGAGTTTTTGAGAGTATGCCGACGTGAAAATTTCGACCAGGTGGTCGTGTCGATGAAATCAAGCAATACGCGTGTAATGGTGCAGGCTTATCGCTTGTTGATTGAGGCTATGGAGAAGGAGGGTATGACCTACCCTGTGCATTTGGGCGTTACCGAAGCGGGTAATGGTATCGAAGGCAGAGTGAAGAGTGCTGTGGGCATTGGTGCTTTGCTCTCTGATGGTATTGGCGATACTATCCGAGTGTCGCTCACCGAGGCACCTGAGAATGAGGTGCCTGTGGCGCAGATGTTGGTCGATTATTTCTCCGCTCGCGAGGGAGAGTTCGAGGTTGCGCACCCAGAGTTGTATCACCCAACCGAATATGTGCGTCGCTCGAATATTACTATGCCGCTGATTCACGAAGAGTTGACCGATGATTTTGTGGTTGTGGAGTCGGTAAGTGGTAATCCTTCGGCAGAGCTTCGTGCTGCGATTTTGAATATGAATACCAATGCTCCAGTAGCAGTTAAACGTCGCTACGATGATGCTGATGTTGAGCAGGTTGCAGTTAAGGCTGCGGCTGATTTGGGAGTACTGTTCTTGGACGGTTTGGCAGATGCCGTTTGGATTGATGCTCCTAATGTGTCGGCAAAAGATATTCGCGATATAGAACTTATGATTTTGCAGGCGGCGCGTGTGCGTTTTTCGCATACCGAATATATCGCTTGTCCGAGCTGTGGTCGCACGCTTTACGATATAGAGAAGACCTTGGCCGATATCAAGAGCCGAACTTCTCATTTGAAGAATCTGAAAATCGGAATTATGGGCTGTATTGTGAATGGCCCGGGTGAAATGGCCGATGCCGATTATGGATATGTGGGAGCAGCCGCAGGCCGAATCACGCTCTATAAGGGTCGCACCATAGTCGAGAAGAATATTCCGCAGGAGCAGGCTATTGATCGATTGATTGAACTTATCAAGGCTGGTGGTGACTGGCAGGAGCCTGAGGAGTAATGGCCGCAGGCTCAATCAAACGATATACGGCGCGAGGGGTGGTGCTCAATACCATCAAGTATGGCGACAAGGGTCTTGTCGTTCAGATGCTTACGTCCTCGCACGGCCGTCAGAGTTTTATGGTGCAGGGACTTGGGTCACGCGGTGGCCGAAGTGGTACGCGTGCGGCTCTGTTTCAACCTTTGTTTGCACTGGAATTCGAGGGGTTGGAGTCGTCGAAGATGCAGATGCACCGTTTTGCCGAAGTTCACGCAGGCATTGTCTTGCGCTCGATACCTTTCGATGTAAAAAAATCTACGATAGCACTCTTTATGGCAGAAGTTTTGCATCGTCTTGTGAAGGAGAGCGAGGCCAACGAGATGTTGTTTGATTTCGTTTGGGGCTCGATTGAGGCGTTAGATGTTGCCGATGAGGGTGTTGCCAATTTTCATTTGTGGTTTCTCTCGAATCTGTGCCGTTTCTTGGGATTCTCGCCGGGTAACGAATATATGGCCGATGGCTGGTTTGATATGGCCGAAGGTTTGTATGTGGGCGTAGAGCCACCAAAACGTCTGGCAATGTCACCACAAAACGCTCAAATTCTCCGCGATATGTTGGAGTGTGATGTACGATATTTGGGCGAGGTGGGCTTGAATCGTGCGCAGAGAGTAGAATTCTTAGATGCGTTGTTGGCCTATTATGCCTATCATCTCGATACGATTAACTCCGTACAGTCGATAAAGATTTTGCAGGAGGTTTTTTAATCGGGAATTGTTTGAAAGTCAGATTTGTAATACTCGTTATTGTCCTATCGCTGGGCGTGGTGTCGTTGTTTAGGTGTTTGATGCAGTTGTGCGCACCTGCTGCGACAGTATCCACTCAGAGTGCTATGGCGCAGAAGCCACGTCGTTGGGTGGCGGGTGATACGTTGTGGTTTGAGATTGACTCTATTCCCAGGTTGCCGTCGGCAGAGGAGTTGTTAATAGATTCGCTTCTTATGGTCTATCCTGAATTGGATTTGTCGGTTATGCACCCCGATAGCCTTTATCGTTATAAATTGCCCGAGCATATCAGACTAAATTATAGTGTCCCATATTGGAGCGTATATCGTCGCTCGGTGACTCTGTGGGGCATAACTTTCTCCACAGGACAGATTCCTCCCTACTCTCCATATCCATCTGCTGGCCAAGATGCTACGGTGCTGTCGTTCCCGTTGCAGCCTCCGCGTTAATGTCCTACGCGCCATTTTGCCCTGACCATTAGCCGATTTTACGGAATCTGAATATGTTTCTGTACGGTTTCGCGCAGATGAGTGGTGTCGAGATGGGTGTATATCTCGGTTGTGAGAATATTTTCGTGGCCTAATAGCTCCTGCACTTGACGTATGTCGGCACCTCCCTCCAAAAGGTGTGTGGCAAAAGAGTGACGAAGGGTGTGTGGACTTATCTTCTTGTCAATGCCTGCCAATTTGGTAGCTTGCTTTATGATGGTGAAAATCATAACACGGGTGAGCTTCGTTCCTCGGTTATTCAAAAATACGCTCTCTTCGCTGCGGTGGTCGGTGTGGCGTTGCTCCAAATAGAGTTGTATGCGGTCGCGTGCAATGCCGCTGATGGGGACTAATCGTTGTTTGTCACCCTTACCGGTTACTCTAATGTATCCCTCTCCGAAGAATAAATCACTGAGTTTCAACTCGCAAAGTTCCGATACTCGCAATCCGCACGAGTAGAGAACTTCAAGTATGGCTCTATCGCGCAAACCTTTTGTTGTAGAGTGGTCGATTGTGCTTATAATGCGGTCAATCTCTTCGACAGAGAGAGTGTCGGGAAGGTGTCGTGCGGCCTTAGGAGGTAGAATATGTTCGGCGGGCGACGATTCGATAATGTCGCTGAGCAGTAGGAAATTGTAAAAACTCTTTATACCGCTCAGGTTGCGAGCCTGAGAGCTTTTTTCGCGGCCTCGACTGTAAATCCACTCCATATATCGCTCAATCATTTCGCGTTCAACACGCTTGGGCTCAACATCGTAGCGATGCAAAATGAAGTGTGCAAATTGGGCTAAATCGCGCATATACGACTCTATGGTGTTGGCCGATAGGTGTTTCTCCAATTTCATATATGTTCGGTATCGGCGCGAAATTTCGCTCCATTTTTTAGTCTGTTCAGCCATAAATTTGTATCTTTGTAAGCTATGTTTTCCGATAGCAAAGGTAGCAAAATTTTACATAATATGGAATATATCGAGTTAACCGTAAATATCACAAGCGAAGAGCAGGGCGAAATCTTGACTGCAATGCTTGCAGACTATCCATTCGAGGCGTTTGATTGCGCCGATGGCCAATTGCGTGCCTATGTGCAACGCTCGGATTATGAGGAGTGTCGTGCAGAGGTTGAACAGTTGCTGCGTGAGTGGCAGGTTGAGTTCCACGCTCAATGTGTTGAACAGCAAAACTGGAATGCCGAGTGGGAGAGCGAGTGGGAGCCTGTCGATGTTGCGGGCGAGCGACCATTGAGAATTCGTGCAGCGCATCACACCCCAGCTCGGGAGGGTGTACTCGATGTGGTTATTGCTCCCCGAATGTCGTTTGGTACGGGACACCACATAACCACAGCACTTATGGCACAAACCATAGCTTCGATGGGCGTGGAGGGTCAAACGGGACTCGATATGGGTTGCGGTACGGGTGTGTTGGCAATCGTTGCCGTAGGTTGCGGTGCGGAGCGTATGATGGCAGTCGATATTGACGATTGGGCCTGCGATAGTTGCCGCGATAGCATAGCATTGAGTGGTGTGGCGGAGCAGATTGATATTCGTTGCGGCTCGATTGATGTAGTTCGTGGCGAGCATTATGATTTTGTGCTGGCCAATATCAATCGCAATATTTTGACTGATATGATGCCTTCGTTTGCCGAGTTGCTCGGAGAGGGAGGCCGCCTGCTTATGAGCGGATTTTTAGTGGAAGATGTTGCGGTTATCGAGGCTGCGGCCGCAGAGCAGGGTTTCGAGTGCGTGGAATGCCTAAGCAGAGATGGTTGGGCAGTGGTGATGTGCCGCAAGAGATAATTTGTAGGACAAGTTAATTAGCAAATACGGAGCAATTATGACAATACTTCCTTCGGCATATATGCCATCAGTTGAATATGTTGCACGTCTTTTACGCGAGGAGTGTTTGATTGATTTGGGCGAAAACTATGTGAAACGTTCCCAGCGTAATAGAGCCTCTATTCTATCGGCTAACGGTGTTATGGAGCTTACGGTAAATGTCGCCAATGCCAATCGTATGCGCCAGCCTATGCGAGATGTAAAGATTGATTATTCGAAACGTTGGCAGCATCAGCATTGGGTGTCGATACTTTCGGCATATAAATCGTCTCCTTATTTCGATCATTATGCCGCCGAAATAGAGCCTTTCTATCGTAAGGAGTGGCGATATTTGGTGGATTACAACTGTGAATATACCGCAAAGCTATTGAGCCTGCTGGGTGTGGATAGCTCGCTCCCATTGTCAGAGCGTTATGTTGTGGCCGAAGAGGGTGATTGCGACCTACGCCCCAAACAAAAAAATGACTCGACCTTCGTGGCCGAGCCATATTTTCAAGTCTTTTCAGACCGTTTGCCATTTGCTGCCAATCTGTCGATTCTCGACCTTCTGATGTGCGAAGGCCCTTCGGCTGTTGACTCTATTTTAATGCGTTGCCAATTGTAACGTTGTGACGGTCTTCTAACTTTCCAGCACGAACTACAATCGAACTACGACCGTGCATTACCACAGGGTTGGAGATGTATTGGCAAGGTGCTGTCTTTTTGTATTTGATTGTATCCTTGTTTACAATAAGTACGGGCTTCTCTTTTGTCGAAGCGTAGAACTTCACCTGCTGAACCGAGTCTTGACGTATGTTGCGTCGTTTCTCGGTAATGTAGAGTGTTGGCTTTTTCTTGTTCCACAATGCTCGGTAGAGGTAATATGAATCTTTCTCGTCTTTACGGTCAAATGTAACCAATCCTGTGTGAGATATACCGTCGGTGTGGCGTACAGAGCCAAACTCAAACATGTTGTTAATCCAAATACCCCAGAAGAGTGAATCCTGAGCTACCTGTTTTGCATAACCCTCGTGGAACTCGGTCTGCCAACGCTCTGGCAACCATCGTGGGTCGATAGCCGAAGGTTTCAGAGCCTCATCGGTCTGTTGGTCAATAGAACCACCCTCGCCATATGCTACGGCAGAGCGCAGATTGCTCCACTCCTTTTGCAGATTATCTCTCCAATGCTTTATATCCTCGATAGAGCCACGCTCCCAACCCAAATTTTGTTGCCATACAATCAAGTCGGGTACGAAGTTGATTTCGCCATCTTGATTGCTACACGCAACCGTTGGACGTGAACTGTCGAGTTGCTTTGCTGTGTTGTTGAGTTCGCGAACATAATCCAATACATTATCCCCACGAAGCCAAATCAGAGAGTATATTCCCCACATCACAACCGAGGGGTGGTTGTAGTTCTGAATTATCACCTCGCGTAGCTGTTGCAAACCGTTCTGCTTGAATTTGTCGGTGGCGTAATAGAACACGTCGCTAAGGTATGGTGCACGAGTGAACGGGGTGTCAATCCACACCAACTTACCCGTCTGGTCGCAACAATCATAGAGATATTGGGCGTGTGGGGCTGTGGCCGAGCGAATGGCATTTGCTCCGATGTCGTTGATATGCTCCATATCCTCGTCGTAGTGGCGTGTGCTTATTGCGCTACCGATTGCAGCACGGTCGTGGTGCAACGTAACTCCGTGAACGGGAACTTTCTTGCCGTTAATCTTTAAGCTATTGGGTGTGTATTCAATCTTGCGGAATCCCGTTGTGACGGTTACCACATCTTCTTGGCGAGGGCCTATGCCTATGCTAACCGTATAGAGATTAGGTTCGTCGCAGCTCCATAGCAAAGGCTCATCGATGGTGAATGGAATCTCGATGGGTTTGTTACCTTCGATTTTTGATTTGATGTAGCGAGTGTGTACGGCGTTACCCTCAGGAGCACGAACAACAATCTCCAAATCACACGCTTTGTCCATTGTGGCAGTGACCCAAACAAGAGCTGTGGCCGATACCGAAGTGTCGGTGATATTGTCTTGACGTATCAATACTCCATCGCTGCCGTAATATGTGGGCGAGATGGTGGTCTGCTCGGTTACGATAAGCTCCACGTCACGATAGATACCACCATAGAGGTTAATCTCGGAAGAGGTGGGGAGAATATCGTTTTGGTAGGCGTTGTTCACCACAACAAGCAGTGAGTTGTTCTCTCCGAACTTCACATATTTTGTAATCTCGAATGTAAATGCAGTCCAGCCTCCGCGATGTTCGCCAACGTGGTGGCCGTTGATAAATACGTCGGCAACGCTCTGCACACCGTGAAACTTGACGAATAGGCGTTTGCCCTCCCACTCCGTAGGAATGAGCATATTACGCTGGTAGTTGGCAATTGTTTGCAGATATTTGCCTTGTCCTCCCAATGCGTCAAGATTCCAAGTGTGGGGGAGCGAGATGTTGCGGGCGTAGTCGCTGCTTGTCTCCAATTTGTAGAAGAATCGCCAATTGTCGTTTAGCGTGTATGTCTCTCGGGCCTGCGATGTGACAGCCCACAGAATCATTGTAATCAATAATATATAACGTCTCATAATCAAAATATTTTAAGGCCGACATCTTTGCCGAGCGGTGATTTTGTTCGGATTTTATCCTAAAACGTTCCGCTCAGATTGCCAGCCGAGGAAATTAACTTTCTGCAAAGATACTAATAATCAAAAAAAATATGCTAACTTCGTGCGATATTTCATTTTATATTCGACTAATAAGCGAGTTTTTAGGACTTTTTGAGCAATGAACGTATTCGATATTATTGTATATATAGCGTTGGCGTGGGCCATATTTAATGGTTGGCGCAAGGGATTCCTGTTGCAGATGTTGTCGTTGGTGGCAATCGTTGCGGCAATATATATGGCTGCCGAGTATGGCGCGCAAGTGGGAACAATGCTTGGTTTGGAGAGCCCAACAGCTTCAATAGCAGGTTTTATCATAATCTTTTTGGCGGCATTGATAGGCATTACAATATTGGCTCACCTGATGCGTGCCGTATTCCGATTTGCAGGGCTGGGTGTGGCCGATGTGATATTGGGAATCTTGTTGTCGATTGTCAAGGTGGGATTGATATTGGCCGTATTGTTTGCTTGGTTCGATAGCGTGAATAAAGATTACCAATGGGCATCGAAGGAGTGTGTCGAGGAGTCACGATGGTATAAACCCATAGCAAGTGTTGTAGATAAGGTGACTCCATATTTCGAGCAATTCACAGATAATATTTTTGACTAACAGCAAGTTGAACTATGGCAGCAGAGAGTTTCTTGGGAACAGTAGTCCGTTCAACGGGCAGTTGGTATGAGGTGATAAGCGACGGGCAGCGAATTCAGTGTCGTATTCGAGGTCGTTTGCGTCTTAAAGGGGTACGCTCGACAAATCCCGTTGTGGTGGGTGATGTGGTCAGGTGCGAGGCCGATGAGCAGGGTGAATATGTGATTTCAGCCATCGAGCCACGCCGCAACTATATCATTCGCCGAGCGTCGAATCTATCGAAGGAGTCGCATATCATTGCGGCAAATATCGATCAGGCTTTGTTGGTCGTAACTCTCTTTTCGCCCGAGACAGCCACCGAATTTATCGATCGTTTTTTGGTTACCTGCGAGGCTTATAAAGTCCCTGTTACCATTTTGTTGGCGAAGATTGACCTTGCACGTCAGCAGGCAGAAGCAGTGGAGGAGTTTCACGCTATATATGAAAGCGCGGGCTATCGCGTGATTGATGTTTCGGCAACCGAGGGCGATGGTGTGGATACAGTCAGGGAACTATTGCGCGGTCGCACAACCCTTTTGTCGGGAAATTCGGGAGTTGGAAAATCGACTTTGGTGGCGGCCGTTGAACCCGGATTGGATATCCGCACTGGTGAGATTTCGCAGAGCCATCACAAGGGTAAGCATACTACCACATTCTCCACAATGTATCCGTTGGCCGATGGTGGGTATATAATTGACACCCCGGGAATTAAAGGCTTTGGACTGATTGATATCGAAGAGGCCGAATTGGCACACTACTTCCCCGAGATGATGCGTTACCTGCCTGAGTGTAGATTCTATAACTGCTCCCATACTCACGAGCCTCATTGTGCCGTAGTTGAGGCGGTGAAAAATGGCGAGATAGCCTATTCTCGCTATGAAAGTTACTTGAAAATAATGGACGAAGATGACAAATATCGCAAATAGATTCAAACTTTTGTACGACGGCCACAATTCGGAGTGGTACTCTGAACGTATGGCCTATATGGCTCAATTTCTTACCGAGGAGCGTATTGCAGTGTTGCAGCGCACACTTTCTCAGCGCACCCGTTATATGACGATTCTTACCGAAAATACCTTCCACCCGCAGAATGCTTCGGCTTTGGTGCGCCATTGTGAGGCTTTTGGAGTGCAGGATTTACATACGGTGGAGACCCGTTGCAAGTTTAATCCCAATGTAAATATTGTTCGTGGAACAGATAAGTGGGTCGATATCACTCGTCACGACTCTACGGCCGATGCCATTGCAGCGTTGAAGGGTGCAGGTTATCGTATTGTTGCCACAACGCCCCATCGTCAGAGTTGTACGCCTGAGAGTTTCGATGTGGCCAAGAGCCCATTTTGTTTGGTGTTTGGCACAGAACACGCAGGCGTTACCGATGAAATTATCGACGCTGCCGATGAATATCTCTGTATTCCGATGTGCGGTATGGTCGAGAGCTTGAATGTGTCGGCTTCGGCTGCGATATTGATTTATATGCTCTCGCAGCGTATGCGCCTTACAGAAACGATTGATTGGCGATTGAGCAAGGAGGAGAGCGATGAGATGCTTTTCCGTTGGGTGATGTCGTCGATTAGGGATTCCGAGCGAATTTTGGAACGTGAGTTCCCAAATAGCGCAAATAGAATATAATAAGTAGCATAAGGAGATAATTTATGAGCGAGATACTACGCAAACAATTCTTGCAGCACGTTGGGCAGACCTCGCCCGCACCAATGATGATTGAGGTGGAGCGTGCCGAGGGCGTGTTCTTCTATACTCCCGAGGGTAAACCTTATTACGATTTGGTGTCGGGTGTGTCGGTAAACAATGTTGGTCACGCCAATCCGGTGGTCGTTGAGGCGGTGCAACGTCAGGCAGCCGATTATATGCACGTTATGGTGTATGGCGAGATGGTTGAGCGTCCTCAGGTGGAGTTTGCCCGCTGTTTGGCCGAGGCGTTGCCAGCACCGTTGGAGAGTGTCTATTTCCTCAATTCAGGAGCGGAGGCCGTTGAGGGTGCGTTGAAGTTGGCCAAACGATATACCCACAGAACCGAGATGATTTCTATGCGCTGTGCCTATCACGGCTCTACTCACGGAGCAATGAGTATGATGGGTGCGCCTGAGGGGGAGGAGTGGAAAAATGCTTTTCGACCATTGCTTCCCGACACGAAGGCTATTCGTTTCAACTGCGAGGAGGATTTGATGCAGATAACCGAGCGTACGGCTTGTGTGTTGTGCGAGCCTGTGCAGGGTGAGGCGGGAGTGCAACCCCCACAAGCAGACTATCTTCGTCGGTTGCGAGAGCGATGTACGGAGGTTGGGGCATTGCTTATCTTCGACGAGATTCAGACAGGTATGGGCCGTACGGGCGAGATGTTTGCAATGACCAAATATGGCGTAACTCCCGATATAGTATGTTTGGCGAAGGCGTTGGGTGGCGGTATGCCGCTCGGAGCTTTTGTGTCGAGCCGCGAGATAATGCAGGGCCTTACGCATAATCCTGTTTTGGGTCATATCACTACCTTTGGCGGTCACCCCGTATGTTGTGCGGCAGGTTTGGCGGCAATGAAGTTCTTGCAGGATAATCGCGTGGTTGAAGATGTAGAACGCAAAGGTGAGTTGTACGAGCAGTTGTTGGCCGACCACTCGGCCGTTAAGCAGATTCGCCGCAGTGGTTTGCTTTTGGCTGTCGAGCTGGGTAGCTCGGAGCGAATGTTCCGTATGATGGAGATGTTTGCCGAGGAGGGTATTATGAGCGATTGGTTCCTCTATTGTGATACAGCATTCCGCATATCGCCACCGCTTGTGATTTCCGACGACGAGATTCGTGATAGCGTGCGAATAATTCGCAAATGTTTAGATAGATTGTAATGGCGCAGGGTGGTGTTACCCGATGTCATTGCGATATAGAGATAGACATAGAATATTTAACCATCTAAAATTATTAAGTTATGCAAGGAGGAAATAGTGGTGTGACAATTACGGCTGGTGCTGTATTGTCGTTTGCGTTTGTATGTATCGCAGTCATTGCATTTTTTTTGTTTGGAGTACCTCGTTATAGGGTGTGGCAGCAGGAGATGAAGGGTCGTGCCGAGTTGGCACAGGCTGAGCAGAATCGCCAAATCAAAATTGAGGAGGCGAAGGCTAACCTCGAAGCTGAGAAACTTAATGCTCAGGCCGAGGTGGTGCGTGCGCAAGGTGCGGCTGAGGCTATCAGTATTGAGAATGGGTCGCTTACTTCTACCTATATTCAGTATTTGTGGGTGCGTCAGCAGAATACTTCGGCAAATAAGATTATCTATATTCCAACTGAGGCGGGTTTGCCTATTTTGGAGGCGAAGCCAGAATAATATCCTAAGAGTAATACCCTAGTTATATAATTTACAAAGAGTAGGGGCTGTTCAACAAATGCGTTGGACAACCCCTCAGTTTTTTATTCCTAATCAAGCTCCTTGGTTAATATTGCTCGATAAAATCGGTTACGAGTTTGAATGTAGGCTCGTAACTATCGAATATGGCACGCTCCCAAGTGTCAAACGTTGTGTGATAGAACTTGAAGGCATCACCCTCCTTGTTTTCAAGGAAGATGCAAGGAACGTGACGTTGAGCGAAGGGGTAGTGGTCGCTATTTCCTGCCAACTTACCACGATCGAGCGATTTGAAATATTTTTTGTCGTTGTTGATTTTCACAAACAACTCATATCCACGCTCACCCTCGTCGCTCACCTCGCAATATTGCACGGGGTTGTTGTCGCCAATCATATCAAGGTTGAATAGGTATCTAATCTGTGTCAAAGGCACCAAAGGATTCTTTGCATACCACTCCGAGCCTCGCAAGTAGGCATCTTCGCCTGAGAATGCGATGAAGTAGATGTCGTACTCAGGGCGATTCTTTGCGTAGTGAGCTGCAAGTGTTACTATGGCGGCAGTTCCCGATGCGTTGTCGTGTGCGCCAGCATAGAATACCTTTTTACCCAATAAACCCAAGTGGTCGTAATGGGCAGTAAACACATAGCAAGCGTCGTGTCGCTTACCTTCAACCTTTGCAATGACGTTGAAGCACTCGTAATCCTTCAAAAACTTATTCTCGATATCAAGCTCAATGCTCTTGGCCGTAGCCGACAGAGCCGATGTTGTAGCCCAAAGCATAGGCTTTTCGATAACTCTCTCGCCGTAAGCCTTGTAGAACTTCAAGGGCTCGTTCCAAGTGTATATCAGACCAGCCACCGAAGGAGTCTCCTTGCGGCTTTGCAAACGCCTGAAATCGGCCGAGTGCTTGTAGGTGAACCAGAAATCACACACCACAAATGCGTCTTTGTATTCGGGGCTTGCGAGGTCGGCAAAAATCTTGTCTGAATTGTAATTGGCAGTGTCGATGTGGTATAGCTTGAAGCTACCCTTCACACCCGGAGAGAACTCGCGCAGCGTGTAATCAACTCCTGCCTGCAACTTCTTACCGTCAACCGCCATCTTCATTGCTCCGGGGAATGTGTTGATATCCATCTTGAATGGTTGGCATACAACCTCGTCAACACCTGCCTTTGTGAACTCCTTTTCCAAATATTTTCCCGCTTTGTTTACTCCGCCGAATGCGTATCCTCGACCTTGATACTTAGCCGAGCTAAGCTCCTTGACAATCTTTTTGTAGTGAGCCAAATCCTGAGCGGAGAGTTGGGTTGTTGCAAGCGACATTGTGGCCATTGCAACAATAATCAATATCAATCTCTTCATATCTTAATATGTTTCGTTTACAAAATGTTGAGTGTGGCAAAGTTAATACTTTATTAATTATGTCGGCTGCGTTTAGTGTCATTAATTAGGCGAAACCGATAAAAAATAGCGTAAAAGATGTAAATTGAGGGTGTTGAGTGTAATATATTTGCTAAAAAGTGCATATTCTGAGAAATTATTGGTACATTTGTATCCTATTCTGTCTTAATGATAGAACAAAAGAGCAGTACAGATAGTCATTATGTCGCGTAAATGAATCTATTGACGCTCACTATTTAGACTAACACAATGTGGTTGCAGAGGTTTGTAACCACTGGAATTTTATTCAAATGAAAGAACAACTGGAAGCTCTAAATGCCGTGACCATAAATTTTGGTTCTGGCGGAATGTTTATCGTAAACATCATTCTTGCGTTTGTGATGTTTGGTGTGGCACTCGGAATCAAGCCTCAAACATTCAAAGATGTATTCACAAATCCTAAATCGGTAATCTTGGGTATCGTGTCGCAGTGGGTGGTTTTGCCTGCCGCAACATTTGTTATCGTGTTGGCTCTTAATCCACTTATTACACCGATGATTGCACTGGGTATGATTTTGGTGGCTTCGTGTCCAGGTGGTAACATCTCAAATTTTATCAGTTCCCTTTCGCGTGGTAATATCGAGTTATCTGTTTCTATGACCGCCATCACCACAGCTTTTGCTCCCGTCATCACGCCAATTAATTTCTTCCTGTGGGGTTCGTTGTATAGCCAAATGATAAGTATGCATAGCGACATTCCCCGATTGGTAATTCCTTTCTTCCCGATGTTGGAGCAGATTCTGCTACTTTTGGGGTTGCCTATCGTTTTGGGACTTATCTTTGCACGTTATTTCCCTAATGCCACAAAGAAGATTACCAAGCCTGCTCAGGTTCTCTCTATACTGCTCTTTATCGGTATGGTTGTGGTTTCGTTCTCGCAGAACTTCCAAATCTTTTTGGATAATATCTTCTATGTCTTTTTTATCGTGATGCTTCACAATGGCGTTGCGCTTGGCTCGGGATATATGGTTGGTCGCTTGGGCCACACATCAGTAGCCGACCGCCGCTCGCTTACCATCGAAACGGGAATCCAGAATTCTGGACTCGGCCTGATTCTGCTCTTTAATCCTGCTATCTTCCCACCCGAGATTTGGCACGGTCATTATGGCGGTATGCTCTTCATCACAGCTTGGTGGGGAATTTGGCACATCGTATCGGGTCTTACCGTAGCATATTTCTTCCGTAGAACTCCGCTTAACGAGTAGATTATGGCGCAGAAAAAGATTCAAGACTTTAATTTGGGATACGCCTTGTTGCGCTATTATGTCGATTTCGCGCTCAAACTGTCGTATCGTAACATAAGATATGTGGGGCGAGAGAAAGTTCCACAAGATGGAGCTGTAATCTATGCCCCAAATCACACCAACGCCCTAATGGACGCACTTGTGATATTGGCGATGGATAAGAAGGCCAAAGTCTTTGTTGCTCGTGCCGACATCTTTAAGAATCCTGTGCTGGCCAAGATTTTCCGCTTCTTGAAGATTATGCCTATTATGCGTATGCGTGATGGTTTGGACGAGGTGAAACGTAACAACGAAACAATCGAAAAGGCTGTTGATGTGTTGCGTGACAAAGTGCCTTTCTGTATCTTCCCCGAGGGTCAGCATCAGGCCAAATATTCGTCGTTGCCACTCTCGAAGGGTATCTTCCGAATTGCTTTTCAGGCGCAGGAGCTTATGCCCGATGTGCCACTCTATATAGTCCCCGTTGGATTGCGTTATGGTAATTTCTTCCGTTTCCGCTCAACGGTGAGAGTGCAGGTTGTGGAGCCTATCAATGTGGGTGAGTTCATAGCCGCACACGCCGAAAGTTCGCCGCAGGAGCAAATGAACATTTTGCGCGATATGCTCTCGGAGCGTATGCGCTCGTCGATACTCTATATCCCTAACGACGAGAACTACGATGCCGCATACGAGATATGCGCAACGGTGGTTAAGTCGCAGGTACGACAGATGGCGCGTGATGGCCGTAAGCCTAAGCACGAACTCGATGCTCACTTTATGGCCAACAGAATTACCGTCGAGCAGATTGAGCGAATGAAGGTAGAAAAACCCGAATTGGCAGCCCGATTGTTGCGTCTTGGTGCAGAGGCTTCGCAGATGCGGCGTCAGCGTCATATAAGTCTCGATTCGATTTCGATAAAGTATCCCATACTTTCGCGCATATTGAAGCTCCTATTCGTAATTGTTGCCTTGCCATATTGTCTGCCTGTTTCGATTCTGACAGCTCCAATCAAGGCCGTATGTTCTTTCGTTTGTGGTAAGATGAAGGATAAGGCGTTCCACAATTCGGTGCGCTATCTGATAAATCTTATTTTGTGGCCTATTTTGATGGTAATATACTCTGTAATAGCCTTCTCTGTGTTGCCTGCGCTATGGGCTGTGTTGCTGATTATTCTGTTGTTGCCAGCTCCGATTGTGGCTCACGAGACGTGGCGATTGCTTAGATTGGCCATCTCGGATATCCGCCTAATGTGCTGCAAACAACTTCGTGCGCATTATGCCGAAATAAAAAATATAGTGTTCAACCAAAAAGATTAATTACTATGATGCGATATATTTTCACTTCACTCGTCGCCCTCCTATTCATTACAAGTGCTACGGCTCAAAACACCCAGCAGAAGGGGTCGAAGGAGGAGATTATTAAAACAGGCTATAACTTTGGACCATTGCCCGCAGTAGCCTTTGATGCCGATAAGGGTTTTCAGGTTGGCGCATTGCTCAATATCTATGACTTTGGAGATGGCTCTACCTATCCCAACTCACGCCAGCAGTGGTACTTCGAGGCTTCGTTCTTTACGAAGGGTTCGCAACTCTATACAGTGTCGTACGACAATCGTTTCTTGATTCCCGGAGTGCGCTGGTCATCAACATTCACCCTTACAAACGACAAAGCGATGGACTTCTATGGTTTCAATGGTTATATGTCGTATTTCAACCACGAGATGGTGGAATTGGGCAAGGATAAGGACAATCACGAGAACTATATCTATACTCCGAAGTACCGAATTAACCGTGTTGCGATGCTTTTCAAGACCGACCTTACGGGTAATCTTTGGGATAACAAACTCTTCTGGGAGGCGGGTTACCATCTGAGCTACTTTAAGCAGGGAGCTATCAACCGCGAGAAGATTAACAAGAATAAAGACGACTATAAAATGTTTCCCGACGATGAGCCTACTCTTTTCGAGCAGTATCGCACTTGGGGTATTATCTCTGACGAGGAGGCCGATGGTGGCCTAAACAGCACTATTCGTGCGGGTCTTTTGTATGATACTCGCGACAAGGAGGGAGCTCCCTCGCGCGGTATTTGGGCCGAGGCTCATTTGACTATGGCACCAGAGTGGCTGGGAACAAAGATTTCATATTATAAGTATTCGGCAACCTTCCGCCAATATTTGCCCATTGTTGATAACGATGTCTTGACATTTGCCTATCGTTTGAATTATGAGGGCACGCTCGGCAAGGACGCTCCATATTATGTTCTTCCCTATATTACAGTTATGGGTGCATCGTATGACCGCGATGGTATGGGTGGATACCGTACCATCAGAGGTTTGATGCGTAACCGTGTGCAGGGTCTTGATATGGCATCATATAATGCCGAGCTGCGTTGGCGTTTTGTTAACTTCACTCTCTGGAAACAGAATATTGCCTTTGGCTTTAATGTGTTTAGCGATGGTACAATGGTGACACGCAACTTCGATATGTCGTTTAAGGGTGAAGAGAAGTATCGCAAGGAGTACGACGAGTATATGGCGCAGACGGGTAACCGTACTGCCGACCGTCCGCACATCACCGTCGGTGGAGGTTTGCGCTTTATTATGAATCAGAACTTTATCGTTGCCTTTGAGTATGGTTTGCCTATCAGTAAGTTTAGTAGCGATCCATACATCAAGAAGCAAGATGGTAATGGGGCGTTTTATATCAATACTGGCTTCCTATTCTAAGGTGAAAACCGTCTAATGTGGCTCTTTTGGCGTCTGCCTTGATGTGAAAATCCTCACATACGCTGAGTATGCTGCGGTTTTCCCATCTGCGAGCAGTCTCAAAATAGCCTACATTATACGATTTTCAGAGAAATACAATCGTAGAACCGTCGTAAGACGGCGGTTTTTCGAGCGTCGCAAGCCTTGAAAATCCTCTTCTTATACAATTTAGATGGTGGAAGTGAGCTGTCGAGTAGCCTACATTATACGATTTTCAGAGAAGTACAATCGTAAAACCGTCGTAAGACGGCGGTTTCCCCATCTGCGAGCAGCTTCAAAATAGCTCATCTTATACGATTTTCAAGGTGGTATAGGGAGACTACTATTAATAAATATAAATAGGAGAAACTTTTTGGGGTTTCTCCTATTTGCTTCTACTACCAATCAGTAATTTTCTGCTGTTCGTAGTCGCTTACCAATTTGTCGAATGCGGCTTTCAACTCGTTGCTTAGTTCGGCCTTCTTGCGCCACTCCTTCGAGCCATATACACCCGCTTTTGTGTAGTCGAACATCTTGAAGCCAATTTGTTTGAGCATAGCCTTATTCTGAGGGGTGAAGTTGCCAGCCTTAGCATCTGCAAACTGCGGGTCGGCAACAACCGAGTGTGTGTCTTGCCCCTTTGCCTGCCAATCCTCGAATTTCACGCCTTGAAACTCTATCTTTTTATCTGTATCGGTACAGAAGTAGCAGTTGTAATCGGATTTATGACCCACATTGGCCCAATTGATTCCGCACATAACACCACTACTATAATATATTATATTGTGTGAGAACTCAAACGATAGGTGTGGCTCGATGCGTGACGCCTCCAACTGAGTGCGAATTTGACCGCCAAATATGTTGTTACGCACTACGTTCTCCTTGCCATAGTGTTGGTGGAAACCTCCGCTCTTGCAGTTATATACAAGGTTATTCTCAATACGAATACCCGAAGAGCCCTCGTCGGTATATAGTCCCCAGCCTCCGTAGTATAGCGAGTAGATATCGTGTAGGAGGTTGTTGCTTACTGATGTGCCTTCCGATAGACCTAACGTATAAACACCTCCCATATCCGAGAGCTGCGCCCAACCTAAGTGGTGGATATGATTGTACTCAATAATGTTACGTTTTGAAGGACTGTATGAGTAACCCCATACCCAACCAACCGATACTCCTGTATAGCGGAAATCTGCAATATCGTTGTGTGTTATTTGGTTGTCTGAGGCATTGAATATAGTCACTCCAACTGCGCAAGGGAATACAAAGCCGCCGTGTTGGATAATATTGTTATCGACCTTGATATGATGGGTAATCTCGTCGCGGTTCTCACGAATCGAGGTCTCGCCAATCTTCACTCCGCTTGCTCCCAAGTCGTAGATGTGGCATCGCTCAACCGTGCAATCCGAGCAACCTCGCATAAACCATACTCCTCCCAATCCTGTGTGTGCGATAGTGCACTCTTCAAGGTGGATATTGCGGGCAAAGTTGACCTCCACAACCGTTGCAATAGCTGCTGCGGCCTGCATTTGATTGTTGCCATCTTCGGGAGTGATATATGAGGCGTATTTGAAATCTATATTGCTGAATTTTACGCCATCTACCTGCTGCTCCATTCCATTGCCATTGATTGTTATAAACTGCTCGGCAATAGGTATTTGGCAAATGGTGTTCTCGATGCTCTCTCCCTTGCATGGGATATAGTATAACCAGCCATCTCGCGCAAGAATCCACTCTCCCTCTGCGTCGAGGAATGCGGTATCGTTCTCGGCAATAAAGCGAGTGCGGCTATCAATAGTGTTCCAAGGATAGAATCCGCGACCTGCAACGCTCATCGTACCATTTGAATCGACATGCAACAGCGGGCGACGCGAAGTGTCCCATTTATGGAAGAATGTGATGAGTGGGCGACCCATTACTTCGCCAATGATCTCCATTTTTTTATCGTTGAGATTCTCTCCAGCATAGTATGTGCGGCAGGCATCACCAAATGGGAGTGGATTTTTAGGGGTGATGTTGACAATCGTCCAACCATATATGTCACGCCCCAAGTTAGTAGAGTCTATGGGAATATGTTTCGCATACTTGACTGCTGCAAACTCGCCACGATTGGGGCTTTGGGCGCGGAATCGGCGCTCGCCATTGATGTAAATCTGCTCGAAACGGAATCCATAGCGTGCAACTTCGGGTATGCGAACACGCCAAAGATTATCGTTTACAGCGGTAAATTGACCAGCCTGCATAGCTCCCGATATGATGGTGCGAGAGTTTGACTCTGAACCTCTGAACTCGATGGGTTTGCGAAGTGAATGGTCGATTGCGAGTGCTTCGTATTGGGTAAAAGTGCCAGCTGCGAGGTGTACGACAAAACCCTCTATCGAAGCGTTGTCTTGGAGTGCTTTAACTCGCTCGATTGCCCCCTGCAACGATGCAAGTGGGTGTTTTGATGAGCCATCATTGGAGTCGTTACCTGTGGGTGCAACAAAAATCTCTTGTACTGCACCAATGGCCGTTAGGCTTTGAAATATGGCAACGAGCAACGTCAGAAGTGTAAGTCGAATTTTCATAGACAATCTTTTAATTGGTTTCACTATCGGTTGGATTGTAACAAAGTTATGAATTTTGTGTGAAAATACAAAAAGGAGTTGCCTAATGTAACAGGCAAACTCCTTCTTATAAATTATGTATATTTCTCTATCCCTTTCGTCTGATTAGAAGGCGGGGAAAGTTTATAGCGTAGCCAAGAAATCGCTTACGTTCTTCTCGATGCGGGCCTCCACGTCGTCTGACTCGGCCTTCACGAACTTCTCGCCCACAATATTCTCGTAGAGCTCGATGTAACGCTCGGTGATGCTATCGACAATATCCTTTGTCATCTCAGGTACTTGCTGACCTTCCTGACCCTGGAAACCGTTAGCCATCAACCACTCACGAACAAACTCCTTTGAGAGTTGCTTCTGCTTCTCTCCTGCGGCCAAACGCTCCTCGTAGCCATCGGCATAGAAGTAACGTGATGAGTCGGGAGTGTGAATCTCGTCCATCAAATAGATTTGGCCATTCTTCTTACCAAACTCATACTTCGTGTCAACCAAGATAAGTCCCATCTTTGCAGCTATCTCTGTACCACGCTGGAAAATGGCGCGAGTATATGCCTCCAACTGCTCGTACTCCTCGCGGCTTACGATACCCTGAGCGATAATCTCCTCTTTTGAGATATCCTCGTCGTGACCCTCATCGGCTTTGGTTGTAGGGGTGATGATAGGCTCTGGGAAACGCTGGTTCTCGACCATTCCCTCTGGCATCTCCACACCACACAATGTGCGCTTGCCAGCCTTATACTCTCTCCACGCGTGGCCCGAAAGGTATCCACGAATAACCATCTCAACCTTGTAGGGCTCGCACTTGTGACCGACTGTTACCATTGGGTCGGGGACAGCTATCTTCCAGTTGGGGAGAATATCTGTTGTTGCGTCGAGGAATTTTGCGGCAATCTGATTTAGTACCTGACCCTTGTAGGGGATACCCTCGGGCAGTACCACATCGAATGCCGAGATGCGGTCCGATACGACCATCACCAAATAATCCTCGCCGATGCTATATACATCGCGTACTTTGCCCACATAGTGGCTTGTTTGGCCTTTGAAGTTAAATTCGTTCTTTACGATTGCTTTCATAGCTTCTTCAATTTTATATTGTTGTTAGTTATCTCTTTTTTTGCTTGCTACCAGTGTTTGTTTACTGTCTGAGTTTGCTTGTTTCTTGTATTAAACACGTTTTAGGGCAGGGGTGCGTCCATCATCTCGCCATCTTTCACATCGGGCTGGATAAGCTCTTCGTCGGTGTAACCAAACGTGCGCAGATAGTCGTTAAAGTATTTAATCAACTCTGAACGCTTGGCGTAGCCTGCTATGTAGTATAGCTCGGTGAGGCTATCCATCTTCTCGGTGATGACGTTTGATACCATCTGTGCCTGCGCACCATCGAACTGCAAGTAGTATTCGATGTACTCTTTCAGTGTGTTGGCGTAGTCAAGCATCAAGGCGTCACCCTTCTCCCACTCCTCCAAGATGTAGTATGCCTCGATGAATGGCACAGTGTTGGCCTCGCTGTAACGTAGCTTTGGCGATGGCAACACCTCCAAACCTCTATCGAGCAGGTCGAGTGCTTTCTGCTTCTCACCTTTGCGTGCGAGTTCCTTCGCTGTGCGAGCAAATGCCTCGCGAGCGTGTGATGCACTCAGGTTGTATTGTGTGAAGTGGTCGGCCAGCACATCTTCGTCGGCCATATTTCCATATCGGAACGTATTCATCAATAGGTCGTAGGTGCGGTCGGTGTCGATGCGGCCAATATCCCACGATGAACGATATGGCGTAAGGATTGGTACTAAACGGTAAGCATAGCCATCAAACTGCAAGTAGTCGAGCAGACCAAAATCCTGCAAGATATAGACCTGAGTAAAGCATATCGGGCGATTCCAATCGAAGTTTGCAAGTAGGTCTAATAACATCATCTCGCTCTTGTCGATGTAACGCTTGCGCTCGGCAATGTTGATATATACCGTATCGACCATCTTGTCGCGGTCCTCCTCCTTCACAATGCCCGATGCTATGGCGTTATCCTTGTTTACGGGGATAGCTATCTTGCGGGCAGGAACGTAGTCGATGAGTGTGCCATCAATGAGTGGGAGCTTTGTGGCTTCGTCCTCGCGCTCGATAAATGCCATCAGCTCCTTGATATCAACCACGCGGTCCACCTTTGCTCGTACGGGCAATTGGTCGTTTACGAATGTGTATTTGCTCGAAGGCAGTGAGAATGGTACTGCGGCAGCCTCGTTGGCTCGGGTCTTCATCTGGTCGATGTACCACTCGCCACCCAAGTAGCTTGAATTCATAATTCTCACGTCGGTACGCACTCCGTCCACCTCCTGATTATACCACAGCGGGAATGTGTCGTTGTCGCCATAGTTGATAATAATGGCGTTCTCGGGTAGCGATTGCAGATAGTTCCAACCAATATCGCGTGCCATAGTACGGCCTGAGCGGTCGTGGTCGTCCCAGTTCTCGGCAGCCAAGATGGCAGGCACTACAAGGCCCACTACGGTAGCTGCAAAGGCCATCGCTTTACCACTCTTAGGCATAGCCTTTGAGAGCAGTTCGTAGAGTGCCAGCACTCCCAATCCTATCCAAATACAGAAGGCATAGAACGAACCTGCATATACATAATCTCTCTCGCGGGGCTCTCCGGGCGAGGTGTTGAAATATACCACAAGGGCCACTCCCATCATTACGAACAACCACATCACCACCACAAAGTTGCGTTGGTCGCGGTTGAGTTGGTAGATAAGTCCCAGCAGACCCAAAATAAAGGGTAGGAAGAAGTAACGGTTGCGAGCTGGGTTGTCGCGCATCTCGCTCGGAAGGTTGCTCTGCGGGCCGAGATAGACCTCGTCGATAGCATCGATTCCCGAGAGCCAATTACCGTGAGTGATGGTCTCGTCTTGTGCTTGTATGTCGTCTTGGCGACCTACAAAATTCCATAGGAAGTATCGCCAATACATATAGTTCAGCTGGTAGGTGAAGAAGAAGTAGAGGTTTTCGGCAAATGTGGGCTCTACGAAACTCTCGCCCGTGTTCTTGTCGAATACCACACGACCGAAGTCCAACACCTCGCCTGTTATGGGTTTGCCCTGCTCGTCGAGCATTGGCTCGCCGTTCTCGTCACGCATAATATCGACCTTAGTGCGATATGCAGCCCACGGTTTATACTCCGATTCGCCCTTATATGAGTTCCACAAGCGGGGGAAGAAGTGCTGGAACTCATCGGTGTATTTGTAGCCCGTAAGGCGTGTCACCTTATCATACTGCTTGCTATCGGGGTTGTAGTGGTATGATGTGCCCTGCACATAATCCTCGATAGGCGATGAGTAGTATTGTCCATAAAGCAATGGTCGGTTGCCATATTGGTCACGATTCAACACGGCCAAAAGGGCGTGTGGATTGTCGGGGTTGTTGCTATTCATCGGAGGATTGACCGATGCGCGAATGGTAACGGTGGCATAAGACGAGAAGCCTATGAGAATCATCGTGGTTGATACCAAAATCAGATTCCATACTTTGTGGCCCGCCTTGTGGGTGCGTACAATGCCGTAGAACAGTGCACCAAACACCGCCAATGCAAATACCGTAATACCTGTATTGACAGGCAGCGACAACCAATTCACAAACGCTACATCGACCATTGCACCCAAATATACGGTGTAGGGTATGATGATGCCGTTGATAAAGCCCAAAATAGCCAAAGCTATGAGCGTGGCGTAGCAGATGCCTTTCAGTGTGATGTTCTGATACTTACGGAAGTAATAGATAAATACCAGCGCAGGTATGGTCAGCAAGTTGAGGATATGCACACCAATCGAGAGTCCCATCAGGTAGGCGATAAGCACAATCCAACGTGCCGAGTGGGGCTCGTCGGCCTGCTCCTCCCATTTGAGCATAAGCCATACGACCAAAGCCGTAAACATCGATGAAAGAGAATACACCTCACCCTCTACTGCCGAGAACCAAAACGTATCGGTGAAGGTGTAGGCCAAAGCTCCCACCGTACCAGCTCCCAGAGCGGTGAGTTTGGCGGCTGTTGTGAACTCTTTGGCAGAGCGAGTAAGCACTCGGCGTGCCAAGTGGGTGATTGTCCAGAAGAGGAACAATATACAAAATGCGCTGGCTAAGCAGTTTAGGGCATTGACCATATGCGGCACATAGTAGGTCGAGGGGGCAAAGAGGGTAGCCAAACGGGCCATCAACATAAAGAGCGGAGCTCCGGGTGGGTGACCCACTTCCAATTTATACGATGTTGCGATAAACTCGGCGCAGTCCCATAGACTCGACGAGGGCTCCATTGTAAGCAGATATGTGATGGCTGCGACGGCAAAAACCGCCCAACCTGTGATTCTGTCCCAACGTTTGAAATTCATAGCGTCTAATTAAGTGTTAAATATTCGGACAAATATACAAAATTAACGCAATATAATATGTAATATTATCACCCAATAGCTAAATTTTTGTGTTTATAGGCCTTTTGGGCGATTCAGGAATCGTCTGCGGAGGCGATTTTGGCAGGCCTGTCAAAATAATTCAAAATTCAGAATTCAAGATTCAAAATTAGTTAATACTCTATCCAACATCGAGTTGGAAAGAGTATTTCCTTATTGTTGGGTGTCAAGGGAATCATAAAACAGTCGCAAGACTGCGTCATTCTGACATTTTTGTATTGGTGAGGGTGGGTGATGTAACTATCTTCTATACAAAAATGTAAGAATGACGGTTTTTTGTTTTATTCCACTTTTTAGCCGTAAAAAGTGGAGTAAAAAGCGGCGCAATGATAAATTTTAGGGGTCAGCCAATAAAATTTCCTAAAACAGATGCTTCGCACTTTTGAAGCAATCAAAAGGTCTCTGTTTTTTTACGGAAATTTCACCGTCTGCCCTGTTTCCTAAAATTCATCGGTGCGTTTTTTATTATACACACGTTATTACACAATAAATATCACGTCATTTCATATTTTCGCATTAACAGCCAGCGGTGATATTATCAGCATCTATGCGAAAATGTTGAAATCTACCGCTTAATTATGACCTTGCAGTGTGCGACAACAAAAAACTCTCCCTCTAAGTTAGAGGGAGCACCCGAAGGGGGGAGGGAGTGTGTCTTTGCTGCAAAGTCACTTTTTGCAAGGTGGTTTATTATAAGGTAGATTCCTACATTTCTTCATAGTTACTAATTATCTTCTCCAACCCTCACAAATGAAGAAATGCGGAATGACGTGTGTATATATTGAATATCCTGCCTAACTCAGTGTTAGACAGGACATTTTGCCAATTTTGAATTTACTTCGTATCGGCGGGGTAGTTTAGGTGGTTGATTGTGCGACCTTCGCCGATGCGAATCCAACTCTTGAACTCGCGTGAGCCTTCGCTAAGCTCAATTATACGCGCACCGTTGCCGTTGGGGATATCGTTATAGACCGTGTCGCCACCCGAATATCTGCCGTATGCCAAGAGTATGCCGCGCCAATCTACGGCGTAGTCGTTGACGTGGTCGTGACCCACAAATACTCCCATCACATCGCCTGCATCGAGCATTGCCGTAGCCAAGCCCGAATTGACTTTTGGCGAGCAGGCTGCCTCTTTGCGAGTGCCAATCATAAATGAGCCTTCGTTGCGTACTGCCTCGTTGTATTCGGGGAGTGGAATGTGGAAGAATGCCAAAGCTGGCAGAGGAGTGCCCGAGTTGGCGGCTGTGAAGGCTGCGCTCTGTTTCATGTACCAACCTATCTGGTCGTGTGCAATCCAATCGTAACCCTTTGCTCGTTTGTTGGCAGAGTAGGAGTTGCTATCAAAGACGTAAAGCACTGCGGCTGTGGCATCTGACGAAGATGATTTAATTGTGAGGGTGTAGTTCGTCACTCCTGTAATGCCCTCTGTTGTGGAGCTAAGATTACCCTTCATACCCTGCACCAATTCGAGTAGCTGGGCGCGCGAGAGGTCGTGCTCGTCGTCGTGGTTACCGAAGGTTACGGCAAACGGTATTCCTCGCTCGATAATAGGGGCGAGTGCTGCCTTCATACCATCGGCTGCGGGTTTTGCAAAGACAATGTCACCTGTCACCACCACAAGGTCGGGTTTTTCGGCATCGAGTACCTCGGCCATACGCTCGGCAGCGATGTCAGACTTGGGATTGCCGTATTTCCAATGAATATCGGTCAGTTGCACGATTTTGAATTTGCCCTCGGCATTGAATTTGAGAGTAGGAGCCTGCGCATAGGCCGATTGAGACGTGAAAAATGCTCCTACGATAGCCACTACTGCGAGAAGTAAAAAGGTCTTTGAAAGTTTCATATCGTTGTTAATTTTGTTTTGCGTAGGGTTGTTGCGTTGTATTACGCTACTCTTAGTGCAAAGATACAAATAAATTCAAAATTCAAAATTGGGTCGTTACGACTTGATTTTGAATTTTGAATTCTTAATTTTGAATTAAATATTGTATCTTTGTGAAAAATATTGAAGTTATGGAATCAAAACTCAATTTATACAATACGCTCACTCGTCGTAAGGAGGAGTTTGAGCCAATTAACGAGGGCCGCGTGGGAATGTATGTCTGCGGCCCAACAGTATATGGTGACCCACATTTGGGTCACGCACGTCCATCTATCACCTTCGATTTGTTGTTCCGATACTTGAAGGCTTTGGGTTATAAGGTGCGTTATGTGCGCAATATCACCGACGTAGGCCACTTGGAGCACGATGCCGACGAGGGCGAGGATAAGATTGCAAAGAAGGCTCGTTTGGAGCAGTTGGAGCCTATGGAGGTTGCCCACTACTACACCGAGCGTTACCATAAGGCTATGGAGCAGTTGGGCGTACTCACCCCATCAATCGAGCCCCACGCTTCGGGTCACATCATCGAGCAGATTGATTTCGTGAAGCGTATCTTCGACGCTGGCTATGCCTACGAATCAAATGGCTCGGTCTATTTCGATGTGGAGAAGTATAACAAAGATTATCATTATGGTAAGCTCTCGGGTCGCAACCTCGAAGATATCGTAGCCAACACCCGCGATTTGGACGGTCAGAGCGACAAGCGCAATTCGTTTGACTTTGCTTTGTGGAAGAAGGCTTCGCCCGAACATATTATGCGTTGGCCCTCGCCGTGGAGCGATGGTTTCCCTGGCTGGCATATGGAGTGCTCGGCTATGAGTTGCAAGTATTTGGGTGAGCAGTTTGACATTCACGGTGGCGGTATGGATTTGATGTTCCCTCACCACGAGTGCGAGATTGCACAAGCCACAGCCGCTTTGGGTAAGGACTCGGCCCGCTATTGGATACACAATAATATGATTACTATCGACGGCCAGAAGATGGGTAAGTCGTATGGTAATTTTATCACAATGGAGCAGCTCTTTAATGGTGAGCACCCCAAGTTGGAGCAGGCATACTCGCCTATGACTATCCGTTTCTTCATCTTGCAGGCTCACTATCGTTCGACGTTGGATTTCTCAAATGCCGCTTTGCAGGCCGCCGAGAAGGGGTTTGACCGCTTGATGAAGGGCGTGGAGACGTTGGGTAAGTTGAAGCCGTCGGCCACTTCGTCGGAGGGTATATCTGTTGCCGAACTCGAAGGCCGTTGCCGCGAGGCTATGGACGACGATTTGAACTCTCCAATGGTTATCTCGGCTCTGTTCGACTATGTTCGCATCATCAATCAGGTAGCCGAAGGTAAGGCAACCATCTCGGAGGCCGATTTGGCAGAGATGAAGCGAGTGTTCAACCTCTATATATTCGATATTTTGGGTCTGCGCAACGAGAAGCAGGAGGGTGCTGCGGCAGGCGGAGATATGCTATCGAAGGTGGTAGATATGATTCTTGCAGTACGTCAAGATGCTAAGGCTGCAAAGGATTGGGCCACATCGGATAAGATTCGCAACGAACTCACCGCCATTGGTATCCGCGTTAAAGACCGTAAGGACGGAGTTGATTGGGAGATAGAGTAAAACTCCTTCTGATTGGCTCTTTTGGCGTCTGGCTTGCGTGCGAAATGCTCACATACGCAAAGTATGCTCCGCTTTCGCCCACTGCGACCAGCCTCAAAATAGCCTAATCATAAGAGGTTTTAGGGTAGCAATAGTTATATTGTGAGAAATTATGGAGGGGAAGAAGCCTATTAAGAAAGGTCAATATTTGTCTATTGGCTTGGCAATTGGTCTAATGTTAGGTCTTGCTATGGATAATATTCCAATAGGCCTTTGCATAGGTGTTGCCCTCGGTGCAGCCTATTCTGCCAATACCAAGAAAGAGGAAAACAAAAAATAAGGAGTAAAAAATTACTCTTACATACTGATTTAGCACTTGGAGCTTTGCTTGCAAAGCGACCAAAGTCCCCTGCCTGAGGCGGGGGATTAGGGGGTGGGTCAGATTTGTAAATGCGGCTAACGGCCGCAAGCCACAAGCAATCCCAAAGGTGATAGGTTACCCGTTATAACAGATAACATTATGATTTCAGAAGACCAAATTAAAGAGGCTATAAGACGACAGGATTCGTTGGGGAGGTGTCTTTGACATCGCTCAGAAGCGAATAGACTTGCAAAACGAGCAGGAGAAGACTCAGGACCCTGCATTTTGGGACGATGCCGATGCCGCGCAGAAGCAACTCCGCAAGGTGGCGGCCATAAAGTCGTGGATTGACGATTACGATACGGTGGCTAAGGCTGTCGAGGATTTGGGTCTGATGCCCGAATTTGTGGCGGCAGAGCTCGCTACGGAGGCCGAAATGGAGGAGCACTACGCCAAGACCATCGAACTTATCGAAGCTCTCGAACTTCGCAATATGTTGCGAGGTGAGGAGGATAAGATGGGGGCTATTATGGATATCAATGCAGGTGCTGGCGGTACGGAGGCTTTGGATTGGGTCTCGATGTTGTTGCGTATGTACACCCGCTGGTGCGATGCTCACGGCTATAAGTACCGTATGATGGATTATCAGGCGGGTGATGAAGTGGGTGTGAAGTCCTGTACGTTGGAGATTGAGGGCGACTATGCCTATGGTTATCTAAAAAGCGAGAACGGCGTGCATCGTATGGTGCGCCTTTCACCGTTCAATGCCAACAACAAGCGTCAAACAACATTTGCGTCGGTCTTTGTTGCGCCCGCAGTTGACGATAGCATCGAGATTACGATCAACCCTTCGGATTACGAGTGGGATACCTATCGTTCAAGTGGTGCGGGAGGTCAGAATGTCAACAAGGTAGAGACCGCTGTTCGCCTGCGATATCACGGTAAAGATGCCGATACGGGTGAGGCGGTTGAGTTCCTTATCGAGAATAGCGAAACACGCTCACAACTTATGAATCGCGAGAATGCAATGCGAATCCTACGCTCGAAACTCTACCAGCGTGAGATGGAGAAACGTATGGCCACACAGCAGGCGTTGGAGGCTACGAAGAAACGTATCGAGTGGGGCTCGCAGATTCGCTCATATGTGTTCGACGATCGTAGAGTCAAAGACCACCGCACAGGCCATCAAACTTCGGCCGTAGAGGCCGTTATGGACGGTGATTTAGATGCTTTCATCAAGGAGTACCTTATGCAAACAGGCGGCGAGACGGTGTAATTCAAAATTCAGAATTCAAGATTCAAAATCGACAAAATATCCTGTCTAACATCGAGTTAGGCAGGATATTTAATATATACACACGTCATTCCACATTTTTGTAATAGAGTGAGTGATTATAAAAGATTAGCTACCATACAAAAATGATGGAATCTACATTATAATAAACCACCTTGCAAAAAGAGACTTTGCTACAAAAGACACACTCCCTCCCCCTTCGGGGACTCCCTCTAACTTAGAGGGAGAGTTTTTTGTTGTCGCACACTGCAAGGTCATAATTAAGCGGTCGATTCCAACATTTTTACATATCCCCTAATACTATCAACACAAGTGAGTTGATGTAAAAATGAGGAATGACGTGATATTTATTGTGTAATGACGTGTGTAGAAATAAAAACGCACCGATGAATTTTAGGAAACAGGTCTGGCGGTGAAATTTCCGTTAAAAAACAGAGACCTTTTGATTGCTTCAAAAGTGCGAAGCATCTGTTTTAGGAAATTTTATTGGCTGACCCCTAAAATTTATCATTGCGCCGCTTTTTGCTCCACTTTTTACGGCTAAAAAGT